>CAMAXP010000021.1 GCA_945862265.1 Bordetella parapertussis | reverse complement strand
GCGGTGGTGCTGCCCGAGGGCACGGAGATGGTGATGCCCGGGGACAACATCAAGATGGTGGTGACGTTGATTGCGCCGATCGCGATGGAGCAGGGCCTGCGCTTTGCCATCCGTGAGGGCGGCAAGACCGTCGGCGCCGGCGTCGTCGCGAAAGTAATCGAGTAAAAACACAAGGGCGGGGCGAGAGCCTCGCGAACAAAAAATGCAAAGCCAACGTATCCGCATCCGCCTCAAGGCGTTCGACTACCGGCTGATCGACCAGTCGGCGCTCGAGATCGTCGAGACGGCGAAGCGTACCGGCGCAGTCGTGCGCGGCCCCGTGCCGCTGCCGACGCGCAAGCAGCGTTTCGACCTGTTGCGCAGCCCGCACGTGAACAAGACCTCCCGCGACCAGCTGGAGATCCGCACGCACCTGCGGCTGATGGACATCATCGACCCGACGGACAAGACCGTCGATGCGCTGATGAAGCTCGACCTGCCGGCCGGGGTCGATGTGGAGATCAAGGTTCAGTAATACGCAGTTGGGTTAGCGGTATTCGTACGCAGTACTAGGTGAAGTGCCGGCCAATTGCAGCCGGCGCCCGGAGAGATTCCGGGTTACAAACAAGAGGTAAGTCATGACAATTGGACTCGTCGGCCGTAAGGTCGGCATGACGCGCATCTTCACGGACGAGGGCGATACGCTCCCGGTGACGGTGCTCGACGTGTCCGACAACCGGATCACGCAGATCAAATCGCCGGACAAGGATGGCTATTCAGCCGTTCAGGTCACGTTCGGCAAGCGCCGCGCCAGCCGCGTCGGCAAGCCCCTCGCCGGGCACCTCGCGAAAGCGGGCGTCGAGGCAGGGCACATCCTCAAGGAGTTCCGCGCCAAGCCCGAAGAAATCGCCAACCTCAAGGTCGGCGGCAAGATGGGTCTTGACATGTTCAAGCCGGGGCAGAAGGTCGATGTGACGGGGACCACCCAGGGCAAGGGATTCGCCGGGGTCATCAAGCGCCACCATTTCTCATCCAACCGCGAGACGCACGGCAATTCGCGCTCGACCAGGAAGCCGGGTTCGACCGGTCAGGCGCAGGACCCGGGCCGCGTGTTCCCGGGCAAGCGCATGCCTGGCCAGCTCGGCAACGTCAAGCGCACCACCCAGAACCTGGTGATCCTGCGCGTGGACGAAGCGCGCGGGTTGCTGATGATCAGGGGCGCGGTGCCCGGATCGAAGGGGCGCGACGTGATCGTTCGCCCGGCGGTCAAGGCCTAAAGGGACGCCATGGAACTTAAACTCATCAATGACAAGGGTGCGTCGTCCTCGACCCTGAATGCGCCGGACGAGGTGTTCGGCCGCGAATTCAACCAGGACCTCGTCCACCAGATCGTGATCGCCTACCAGGCGAACGCGCGCATGGGTACCCGCAAGCAGAAAGAGCGCAGCGAGATCGCCAAGTCGACGCGCAAGCCCTGGCGCCAGAAAGGAACCGGCCGTGCTCGCGCCGGCATGGCGTCCAGCCCGCTGTGGCGTGGCGGCGGCAAGATCTTCGCCTCCAGCCCCGACGAGAATTTCTCGCACAAGGTCAACCGCAAGATGTTCCGCGCCGGCATGGCCTCGCTCATCTCGCAGCTCGTGCGCGAAGATCGCCTGCGCGTGGTCGACGAGTTCAAGCTCGACGCCCCGAAGACCAAGCTGCTCGCGCAGAAGGTCAAATCCATGGGCTTCGACAAGCTGCTGGTGATCACGGACGAGTTCGACGAGAACCTGTACCTGTCGTCGCGCAACCTCATCAACGTCGAAGTTCTCGAAGCGCGCTATGCGGACCCGGTTTCGCTGGTCCACTTCCCGAACGTGCTGCTGACCAAGAAAGCGGTTGCGAAATTCGAGGAGATGTTCAAATGAGCGCCCCGAAGAAGTACAGCCCGGAGCACCTGATGAACGTGGTGCTGGCCCCCATCGTCTCTGAGAAGAGCACGCTGGTGGCGGACAAGCACGAGCAGGTTGTGTTCCGGGTTCACGATGCGGCGAGCAAGCCCGAGATCAAGGCTGCCGTGGAACTGCTGTTCAAGGTGAAGGTCGAGTCGGTCCAGGTCCTGAACGTCAAGGGCAAGGAAAAGCGATTCGGCCGCCACATGGGCAAGCGTCGCAGCTGGAAAAAAGCCTACGTGTGCCTCGCACCCGGGCAGGAAATCAACTTCGGAGCGCTGGAGTAAGCCATGGCACTCATCAAGGTCAAACCCACATCGCCGGGGCGCCGTTCGCTGGTCAAGGTCGTCAGCCCCGACCTGCACAAAGGTGCCCCGCACGCCCCGCTGCTGCTTCCGCAGAGCAAGAAGGCGGGCCGCAACAACCATGGCCGCATCACGATGCGCCACCAGGGTGGCGGCCACAAGCAACATTACCGTATTGTCGACTTCAAGCGCGGCAAGGACGGTGTCACGGCCAAGGTCGAGCGGCTCGAGTACGACCCGAACCGCAGCGCCAACATCGCACTGTTGCTGTACGCAGACGGGGAGCGTCGCTACATCATCGCCCCCAAGGGTGTGAGCGCAGACACGCAGCTGGTCTCAGGGGCGGAAGCGCCGATCAAGCCGGGCAATGCGCTGCCGTTGCGCAACATCCCCGTCGGCACCACGATCCACTGTATCGAGATGCTGCCCGGCAAGGGCGCGCAGATCGCCCGTTCCGCCGGTGCCAGCGCCCAGTTGCTCGCGCGCGAAGGCAGTTACGCGCAGCTCCGCCTGCGTTCCGGCGAGATCCGCAAGGTGCACGTCGATTGCCGTGCCACCATCGGTGAAGTCGGCAACGAAGAGCACAACCTGCGTTCCATCGGCAAGGCGGGCGCCAAACGCTGGCGCGGCATCCGCCCGACGGTGCGCGGTGTGGCGATGAACCCGATCGACCACCCGCACGGCGGCGGCGAAGGCCGCACTTCCTCCGGGCGTCCCCCGGTTTCCCCTTGGGGCACGCAGACCAAGGGTTACAAGACTCGGCGCAACAAGCGGACCACGGGCATGATCGTCCGCGACCGCCGCCGTTCATAACGAGGCGCGAGGAAAAAAATGGCCCGTTCCATTAAGAAAGGTCCCTTCGTGGACCACCACCTGCTCGACAAGGTAGATGCAATCCGCGGCACCAACGACAAGCGGCCCATCAAGACCTGGTCCCGCCGTTCGACGATCGTTCCCGATTTCGTGGGCTTGACGATCGCCGTGCACAACGGCAAGCAGCACATCCCCGTGTTCGTCACGGAAAACATGGTCGGCCACAAGCTCGGGGAGTTCGCGCTCACGCGAACCTTCAAGGGCCATTCGGCTGACAAGAAGACTTCCGGCACGCCTACGGCGGCGCCGAAGAAGTAAGGAGCTCTCATGGAAACCAAAGCATCCCTGCGCGGGGCGCACCTTTCGGCCCAGAAGGGCCGGCTGGTTGCGGACCAGATTCGCGGCCTGCCGGTGGACAGGGCGCTCAACGTGCTCGCGTTCAGCCCGAAGAAAGGCGCTGTGCTCATCAAGAAGGTGCTCGAGTCGGCGATTGCCAACGCCGAGCACAACGACGGCGCGGACATCGACGCGCTGAAAGTGAAGACGATTCACGTCGAGCGGGGCGCTTTCCTCAAGCGCTTCCAGGCGCGCGCGAAGGGCCGCGGCAACCGCGTGCTCAAGCATTCTTGCCACATTTACATCACGGTCGGGGACTAAGAGGCGCTTATGGGACAGAAAATCCATCCGATCGGTTTCCGGCTCGCAGTCAACAAGAACTGGAGTTCGCGCTGGTACGCCAACAAGGCGAACTACACGAGCATGCTCGCGGAAGACATCAAGGTCCGCGCCTTCCTCAAGAAGAAGCTGAAGCACGCTTCGGTCGGCCGCGTGCTGATCGAGCGCCCCGCCAAGGACGCGCGCATCACGATATTCTCGTCGCGGCCGGGCGTGGTGATCGGCAAGAAGGGCGAGGAAATCGAGGCGCTGAAGGCCGACCTGCGCAAGCTCATGGGCGTGCAGCAGGTGCACGTCAACATTGAGGAAATCAGAAAGCCCGAGACCGACGCTCAGCTGATCTCCGACTCCATCGCGCAACAGCTCGAGAAGCGGATCATGTTCCGCCGCGCGATGAAGCGCGCGATGCAGAATGCCATGCGCCTCGGTGCCCAGGGCGTCAAGATCATGAGCGCTGGGCGCCTGAACGGCGTCGAGATTTCGCGCACCGAGTGGTATCGCGAAGGTCGCGTGCCCCTGCACACCCTGCGCGCCGACATCGACTACGGTTTCAGCGAAGCGCTGACGACCTACGGGATCATCGGGATCAAGGTCTGGGTCTACAAGGGCGACATGGTCGCCAAGGCAGACGCCCCGGCGTCAGCAGTGGCGCCCGCGGCGCCTGGGGCCGAGGATCCGGCCGCAGCGAGGAAGGCGAAGAAGCCCGCACCGCGTCCGGGCGCCAAGCGTCCCGCCGCTGCAAAGCCCGAGGGCGATGGTGTGGCGAAAAAGCCCGCCACCCGCCGCCCGGCAACCAAGAAGGCCGAGGGCGAAGGCGAGGGCGGCGCAGCTGCCGCCGACACGCCGAAGACCACGGTCAAGCGCATCCGCAAACCTGCGGCCAAGGACGGCGCAGCCCCCGTCGCGGACGACGAGGGCAAGAAGGAGTAAGACATGCTTCAGCCATCACGCACCAAGTATCGCAAGCAGCAGAAGGGCCGCAACACCGGCAAGGCCACCCGTGGCAACAAGGTGTCTTTCGGCGAGTACGGCCTGAAGGCCATCGGCCGCGGCCGCCTCACGGCCCGGCAGATCGAGGCCGCCCGTCGTGCCATGACGCGCCACATCAAGCGCGGCGGCCGCATCTGGATCCGGATCTTCCCGGACAAGCCGATCTCGACCAAGCCCGCCGAAGTCCGCATGGGCAACGGCAAGGGTAACCCCGAGTATTTCGTGGCCGAGATCCAGCCGGGCAAGGTCCTTTACGAGATGGACGGCGTAGACGAGCCGCTGGCGCGCGAAGCTTTCGCGCTCGCTGCGGCCAAGCTGCCCATCAAGACCGCCTTTGTCCACCGGATGTTGGGGTAAGCCATGAAAACCAACGAACTGCGCGCCAAGAGCAACGAGGACCTCTCAAAGGAGCTCCACGACCTGCTGAAGGCACAATTCGGGCTGCGCATGCAGCTCGCCACCCAGCAACTGACCAACACCAGCCAGATGAAAAAGGTGCGCCGGGACATCGCGCGCGTCCGTACGCTGCTGAAAGAGAAGACTGCCAAATGACCACCGAACAAGCCACCCCGGTCGCAAAGAACCAGCGCACGCTCGTCGGGCGCGTGGTGAGCGACAAGATGCAGAAAACCGTCACGGTGCTCGTCGAGCGCAAGGTCAAGCACCCGCGGATCGGTAAGATCATCACTCGCTCGAGCAAGTACCACGCCCACGCCGAGACCAACGAATTCAAGGAAGGCGACCTCGTCGAAATCTCCGAGTGCCGGCCGATTTCGAAGACCAAGGCTTGGAAAGTCACGAAGCTGCTGCAGAAATCCAAGGCGGTGTAGCACCTGAATTACGAAATGTCTTGCCATAACCGTTTTTACAAGGTTATAATTTAAAGCTTTCCCGCTCCCGGAAACTCTTCCGGAAGCGGATTCGACCCGAACGGGATCCAAAACTGCCTGTACCGCCGGCAACAGGGCGTCGCAGACAAGTTGGATGGAGAACTACCAATGATTCAGATGCAGTCCATTCTGGACGTCGCAGATAACACCGGCGCACGCGCGGTCATGTGCATCAAGGTGCTCGGCGGCTCCAAGCGTCGTTACGCTGGTATCGGCGACATCATCAAGGTGAGCATCAAGGATGCCGCACCGCGCGGTCGCGTGAAGAAGGGCGAGATCTATCACGCCGTCGTCGTGCGCACCGCCAAGGGCGTGCGTCGCAGTGACGGTTCGCTCATCAAATTCGACGGCAATGCCGCGGTGCTCCTGTCCGCGAAATTCGAGCCGATCGGCACCCGCATCTTCGGGCCGGTGACCAGGGAACTGCGCACCGAGCGATTCATGAAGATAGTGTCGCTCGCGCCCGAAGTCTTGTAAGAGGCCGACCATGAACCGAATCAAAAAAGGCGACGAGGTGATCGTCATCTCGGGCCGCGACAAGGGCAAGCGGGGCGCAGTCCTGCGCCGCATCGATGACGAGCACCTGGTCGTCGAGGGCATCAATCGCGTTAAGAAGCATACCCGCCCCAATCCCATGAAGGGCGTAACCGGCGGCATCGTCGACAAGGACCTGCCGATCCACATCTCCAACGTCGCGCTGTTCAACCCGGCGACCCAGAAAGCTGACCGCGTGGGCATCAAAAGCCTCGAGGGCGGCCGCAAGGTGCGGGTGTTCAAGTCGAACGGCGAACAGGTCGACGCTTAAGGAGCGCATATGGCGAAAGCAGCATCCCCGGCAGCTTCGGCCGGAAAACAATCGACTGCAGGGGCGCAAGCCGCCCGTCTGCACGTGGTCTATCTTGAGAAGATCGTTCCGGATCTCATGAAGAAGTTCGGCTACAAGTCGATCATGCAGGTGCCGCGAGTGCAGAAGATCACGCTGAACATGGGCGTGGGCGACGCGACGAACGACAAGAAGATCCTCGACGCGGCTGTGGGCGACATGATCAAGATCGCCGGCCAGAAGCCCGTGGTCACGAAATCGCGCAAGTCGATCGCGGCCTTCAAGTTGCGCGCCGGCGTGCCGATCGGCTGCATGGTCACGCTGCGTGGTGCCCGGATGTATGAATTCCTCGACCGTCTCGTGACTATCGCAATCCCCAGGATCCGCGACTTCCGCGGCATCTCCGGGCGGGCGTTCGACGGCCGCGGCAATTACAACCTCGGGGTCAAGGAGCAGATCATTTTTCCCGAGATCGATTACGACAAGGTCGATACGCTGCGCGGCATGAACATCAGCATTTCCACCACTGCAAAATCCGACGAAGAGGCGCGCGCCCTGCTGGCTGCGTTCCGCTTCCCGTTCCGGACCTGAGGGACCCATCCATGGCCAAACTTTCTCTGATCAATCGCGACAAGAAGCGCCGCGAGATCGTCCAGAAGTTCAAGGCGAGGCGCGCTGCGCTTCTCGAGACGATCAACAACCAGAAGGCTTCCGATGAGGATCGCGACGCAGCCCGTGTCAAGCTGCAGTTGCTCCCGCGCGACGCCTCCCCCGTCCGCCTGCGCAACCGCTGCTCCATTACGGGTCGTCCGCGCGGCGTCTACCGCAAGTTCGGCCTAGGCCGGAGCAAGCTTCGTGACTTCATCATGGCCGGCGAAGTGCCGGGCGTGATCAAGGCCAGCTGGTAAGGAGAGCCGAATGAGCATGAGTGATCCGATTGCCGACATGCTGACGCGCATTCGCAATGCGCAGATGGTCGGCCATCTTGAAGTGAAGATGCCCGCGTCGCGGCTCAAGTCTTCGATTGCCAAGGTCCTCAAGGACGAAGGCTACATCGAGGACTTCGGGCAGCGCGACATCGATGGCAAGTCCGAGCTGGTGGTGAGCCTCAAGTACTACGCGGGCCGTCCAGTGATCGAGAAGATCGAGCGCATCTCGAAGCCGGGCCTGCGGGTCTACAAGGGTCGTGACGACCTGCCGAAGGTCATGAACGGGCTGGGAATCGCCATCCTGTCGACCTCGCGTGGCGTGATGACGGACGGCAAGGCTCGCGCCACCGGTGTCGGCGGCGAAGTCCTCTGCATCGTGGCCTAAGGAACAGATCATGTCCCGAATTGGAAAGAACCCGATAGTCGTCCCCAAGGGCGTGGAAATCACCACGGCCGGCGGGCAGATCTCCGTGAAGGGCCCGCTCGGCGTGATCGCGCGCCCGTTGGACCCGAACGTCGGCATCGAGCGCGAGGGCGAGACCTTGCAGTGCAAGGTGCTGGGCAACTCACGCCACGCCAAGGCCATGTTCGGCACGGTGCGCGCGCTGGTGTCCAACATGGTGGTCGGCGTGACCAAGGGCTGGGAAAGAAAGCTCCAGCTGGTGGGCGTCGGTTATCGCGCGCAGGCACAGGGCGACAAGCTCAACCTGACGCTGGGCTTTTCGCACCCGGTAGTGCACCAGATGCCCGCTGGCGTGAAGGTCGTGACGCCGACGCAGACCGAGATCCTGATCAGCGGCGTTGATAAACAGAAGGTCGGCCAGGTGGCCGCGGAAGTCCGCGCCTACCGCGCCCCCGAGCCTTACAAAGGCAAGGGCGTGCGCTATTCCGACGAGACCATCGTCTTGAAAGAGACGAAGAAGAAGTAACGGAGCCCGATCATGTTCGACAAAAATACAGCCCGCCTGCGCCGGGCGCGCAAGACCCGCGCAAAGATCCGCGAGATCGATGCGATCCGCCTCACTGTCACGCGCACCAACTTACACATCTACGCGCAAATCACCGCGGGCGACGGAGCCAAGGTTCTTGCGAGCGCCTCCACCGCGGAGAAGGAAGTGCGCGCGCAGCTCAAGCATGGCGGAAACGTCAAGGCGGCCGAAGTGGTCGGCCAGCGCATTGCGGAGAAAGCGAAAGCCGCAGGCATCGAGTCGGTCGCTTTCGACCGCGGCGGCTACCGTTATCACGGCCGTGTCAAGGCCCTTGCCGACGCGGCCCGCGCCGGCGGCCTCAAGTTCTAAGCCAGGGGAATAAGAGAAATGGCGAAGATGCAATCCAGGATGCAGAGCGAAGACCGCGGCGACGGTATGCGCGAAAAGATGGTGGCGATCAACCGCGTCACCAAGGTGGTGAAGGGCGGCCGGATCCTCGGCTTCGCCGCGCTCACCGTGGTTGGTGACGGCGACGGTGGCGTCGGCATGGGTAAGGGCAAGTCGCGTGAGGTGCCCGTTGCCGTGCAGAAGGCCATGGACGAAGCGCGCCGCAAGCAGGTCAAGATCAGCCTGAAGAACGGCACGCTGCACCACGCAGTCATCGGCCGGCATGGCGCAGCTGTGGTGCTGATGCAGCCGGCGTCCGACGGTACCGGCATTATCGCGGGCGGCCCGATGCGCGCGGTGTTCGAAGTGATGGGCGTGACCAACATTCTCGCCAAGTGCTTCGGTTCGACCAACCCGTACAACGTCGTGCGCGCCACGTTGAACGGCCTGCTTGCGATGAACACCCCGGCCGAGATCGCCGCCAAGCGCGGCAAGAAAGTCGAAGAGCTTCTGGCCTGAGGACCGATGCCATGGCAGACAAGAGAATCAAAGTAAAGCTCGTCAAGAGCACCGCAGGCTGCAAGCAGAGTCACCGCGACACGGTGCGTGGGCTTGGGCTCAAGCGCATGCACCACACGGTGGAACTCGAAGACACCCCGTCGGTGCGCGGCATGATCAACAAGGTCTACTACCTCGTCCAGGTAGTGGCCTGATTCGGAGAAAAGCAATGCGCCTTAACGATCTGAAACCGGCTGAAGGTTCCAAGAAGAACCGCCGCCGCGTCGGCCGCGGCATCGGCTCGGGCCTGGGCAAGACTGCCGGTCGCGGGCACAAGGGCCAGAAGTCGCGTTCGGGCGGCTTTCACAAGGTCGGCTTCGAGGGTGGCCAGATGCCTTTGCATCGCCGGCTGCCCAAGCGCGGCTTTACGTCGATCACCCGCGGGCTGACGGCCGAAGTGCGCCTTGACGAACTCCAGAAGATGCCGGTTACCGACATCGACCTGACTGCGCTCAAGCTCGCCGGTGTGATCCGCCGCGATGCGCTCGGTGCGAAGGTGATCCTGTCGGGCAAGCTGGACAAGAAAGTGAGCCTCAAGGGCATCAAGGTTACCAAAGGCGCCCGCGCCGCGATCGAAGCCGCAGGCGGCTCGATCGAGATCGTGGAGGCCCAGCCGGCCGCCTAACAAGGCGCCGACTGGATCAACATAGTGGCTGCTGCGCTCCCGCAAGCCCGTTCTGGACGCTACGGCGACCTCAAGAAGAGGCTGTTCTTTCTTCTTGGGGCGTTGCTTGTGTTCCGCGTGGGCGCGCACATCCCGGTGCCGGGCATCGATCCCAACGTCCTGGCCGACCTCTTCAAGAGCCAGCAGGGCGGGATCCTGGGCATGTTCAACATGTTCTCGGGCGGTGCTCTCTCCCGCTTCACGATTTTTGCGCTGGGGATCATGCCGTACATTTCGGCCTCGATCATCATGCAGCTGATGACCGCGGTCAGCCCGCAGCTCGAACAGCTGCGCAAGGAAGGCGAAACGGGCCGCCGCAAGATCACCCAGTACACGCGTTACGGGACCCTCGTGCTGGCCTTGTTCCAGGCCACCGGTATTTCGATTGCGCTGGAGTCCCAGGCCGGGCTGGTTCTGGATCCGGGTTTGATGTTCCGGCTCACAACGGTCACGACGCTGGTTACCGGCACCATGTTTCTCATGTGGCTCGGCGAGCAGATCACCGAGCGCGGGCTGGGCAACGGAATTTCGATCATCATCTTCGCCGGGATCGCCGCAGGCCTGCCGACCGCGATTGCCGGTACGCTCGAGTTGGTACGTACCGGCGCGATGCATCCGGTAACTGCGCTGTTCATTGTCGCATCCGTTGTGGTCGTGACCGCGTTTGTGTGCTTTGTGGAGCGCGGCCAGCGCAAGATCCTGGTCAACTACGCCAAGCGCCAGGTGGGCAACAAGATCTACGGCGGCCAGAGCTCCCACCTGCCGTTCAAGCTGAACATGGCGGGCGTGATTCCCCCGATTTTCGCCTCGTCCCTGATCCTGTTTCCCGCCACGCTTCTCGGCTGGTTCGGAGCGGCCGAGGGCATGAACTGGCTCAAGGACATCGCCGCCACGCTGTCGCCCGGGCAGCCGATTTACGTAATGATCTATGCCGCGCTGATCGTGTTCTTCTGCTTTTTCTACACCGCGCTTCAGTACAATCCCAAGGAAACGGCGGACAACCTGAAGAAGTCCGGCGCGTTCGTGCCGGGCATCCGGCCCGGCGACCAGACCGCACGCTACCTCGAGAAGATACTCGTACGGCTGACGCTGGTTGGGGCGGTCTACGTGACCGTCGTCTGCCTCCTGCCCGAATTCCTGATCCTGAAGTGGAACGTGCCCTTCTATTTCGGCGGTACGTCGCTGTTGATCATCGTGGTGGTGACCATGGATTTCATGGCGCAGGTACAGGCCTACGTCATGACGCACCAGTACGAAAGCCTGCTCAAGAAGGCCAACTTCAAGGGCGGCCTCACGGCCCGCTAAGGAGAAGCGAAGCAGCTTATGTCGAAGGAAGACGTGATCCAGATGGCGGGCGAGATCGTCGAAAACCTGCCCAATGCGACCTTCAGGGTCAAGCTGGAGAACGGTCACATCGTACTCGGGCACATTTCCGGGAAGATGCGGATGCACTACATCCGCATCCTGCCGGGTGACAAGGTCACGGTGGAATTGACCCCGTACGACCTATCGCGGGCACGCATCGTGTTCCGCGCGAAGTAGGAAACAGGAGAGCACCATGAAAGTGATGGCTTCGGTAAAGAAAATCTGCCGCAAGTGCAAGATTGTCCGGCGCAAGCGCGTGGTCAGGGTCATCTGCACCGATCCGCGCCATAAGCAGCGGCAAGGGTAATACGTTGAACAAACAGGATTTTTCGGATATACTCTTCGGCTTTCTGTTTTCGCCGAAGTTGACTTCAGAACTCGCTAAAAGATCTGCGGAGTAAGCCATGGCACGTATCGCCGGAATCAACATTCCCAACCACCAGCACGCCGACGTCGCTCTGACTGCCATTTATGGCATCGGTCACGCTCGCGCCGAGGCCATCTGCAAGGCGGCCGGCGTCATCGGCACGCGCAAGATGAAGGACCTTTCGGACGCCGAGGTCGACCGCCTGCGCGAAGCGGTGGCCAAGTTCACCGTCGAAGGCGATCTTCGCCGCGAAGTGTCGATGAGCATCAAGCGCCTGATGGACCTTGGCTGCTACCGAGGCCTGCGTCACCGCAAGGGCCTGCCGGTCCGTGGTCAGCGCACGCGCACCAACGCACGTACACGCAAGGGCCCGCGCAAGGCCGCAATCGCAGGCAAGGCAGCACCGAGCAAGGGCTGATCCGCCCGGTAACGAATTCCTAGGAAACACATGGCCAAGATCCCAAACCAGCAGCAAGTGCAGTCCGCAGCGCGGGCGCGCAAAAAGGTGAAGAAGAACGTCGCCGAGGGCATCGCCCACGTGCACGCGTCATTCAACAACACCATCATTACCATCACCGACCGACAAGGCAACACCCTGTCGTGGGCAACCTCGGGCAACGCGGGCTTCAAGGGTTCGCGCAAGTCGACGCCCTTTGCCGCGCAGATTGCGGCCGAGCGTGCCGGGCGTGCCGCCCAGGAGTGCGGGGTAAAGAATATCGAAGTGCGCATCAAGGGTCCCGGCCCCGGGCGCGAGTCGGCTGTGCGCGCGCTCAACGCGATCGGCATTAAGATCAGCAGCATCGCGGACGTCACGCCGGTGCCCCATAACGGCTGCCGCGCTCCCAAGAAGCGCCGCGTCTAAGGTCAAGGAGAAATCATGGCAAGGAACCTCGACGCAAAGTGCCGTCAGTGCCGCCGGGAAGGCGAGAAGCTCTTCCTCAAGGGCGAGAAGTGCTTTACCGACAAGTGCGCCATCGAGCGCCGCGCCTACGCGCCCGGCCAGCATGGCCAGAAGAGCGGCATGCGCCTGTCCGATTACGGCAAGCAGTTGCGTGAAAAGCAGAAGATGCGCCGGATTTACGGCATCCTCGAACGCCAGTTCCGCAAGATCTACGCCGAAGCGGATCGCAAAAAAGGGATCACCGGCGAGAACCTGCTGCAACTGCTCGAGTCGCGCCTCGATACGGTCGTGTTCCGCATGGGCTTCGGCGCGTCGCGCTCCGAGTCCCGCCAGATCGTGCGCCACAACGGCATCCTGGTGAACGCCAAGCGGGTGAACATTCCCTCGTATTTCGTGAAACCCGGTGACGTGGTGGAAGTGGCCGGCCCGGCCAAGGACCAGTTGCGCATCAAGGCGGCTGCCGAAGCGACGGAAAGCCGCGGCGTTCCCGAGTGGCTGGACGTCGACGCGAAAGCACTCAAGGGCACTTTCAAGAACCTGCCCCAGCGCTCGGAACTGCCGTCCTCGATCAACGAGAGTCTGGTCGTCGAGCTTTATTCCAAGTAATCGTAATCAGTCGCGCTCCGGGTTTCGGGGCGCGCGTTTTACCTACAGGTCAGGATCGCAAACATGCCGCAGACCGGATTTCTGAAGCCGCGCATCGTCGATGTGCAGAATCTTTCCCCGTACCACGCCAAGGTGACGATGGAGCCTTTCGAGCGCGGCTATGGCCACACCCTGGGCAACGCGCTTCGCCGCGTGCTGCTTTCCTCGATGCCTGGCTACGCACCCACCGAGGTTCAGATCGTCGGCGTGGTGCACGAGTATTCGACGCTTGACGGAGTCCGCGAGGACATCGTCGACATCCTGCTGAACCTCAAGGGAGTGGTGCTTCGCCTGCACAACCGCCAGGAAGCCATCCTCACCCTGAAGAAGAACGGTGAGGGTGTTGTGACGGCGGCCGACATCGAGGAGCAGCACGACGTCGAGATCATCAACCCTGAGCACGTTGTCGCCCACCTCACGGCAGGCGGCAAGCTCGAGATGCAGATCAAGGTGGAAATGGGCCGCGGCTATGTGCCTGGGAACATGCGCTACCTGCCGGAAGAGACCAAGGGAATCGGGCGCGTCATCCTCGATGCCTCGTTCAGCCCGGTTCGCCGCGTTTCGTACCTTGTCGAATCGGCCCGGGTCGAGCAGCGCACGGACCTCGACAAGCTCGTGATCGACATCGAGACGAACGGCTCCATCGAGCCCGAGGAGTCGATCCGCTACGCGGCGCGCATTCTCGTTGACCAACTGTCGGTTTTTGCGCAGCTCGAGGGCACCGCGATGCCTACTGAGATGCCGAAATCCCCGCAGGTCGACCCGATCCTGCTGCGCCCGGTGGACGACCTTGAACTGACGGTGCGTTCGGCCAACTGCCTCAAGGCCGAAAACATCTACTACATCGGCGACCTCATCCAGCGCACGGAAACAGAGCTGCTGAAGACGCCTAACCTGGGCCGCAAGTCGCTCAACGAGATCAAGGAAGTCTTGGCCTCGCGCGGCCTCACGCTCGGCATGAAGCTCGAAAACTGGCCGCCCGCCGGTCTCGAGCACGGCCGGAACTAAGGAACAAAGGAACTAGCCATGCGCCACGGCCACGGACTCAGAAAACTCAACCGCACCTCGAGCCACCGGCTCGCCATGTTCCGCAACATGGCGGTTTCGATGTTGCGCCACGAAACCATCAACACGACGCTGCCTAAGGCGAAGGAACTCCGCCGGATCGTCGAGCCCCTCATCACGCTCGGCAAGACGCCGACGCTGGCCAATCGCCGGCTCGCTTTCAACCGGTTGCGCGACCGGGAGATCGTCGGCAAGCTTTTCGACGAACTCGGTCCGCGCTATGCCAAACGCAACGGTGGGTACCTGAGCATCCTCAAGAACGGCTTTCGCAAGGGTGACAATGCCCCGATGGCGCTTGTGATGCTGATGGACCAGCCGGAGGAAAAGCCGGTCGATCCCAAGTCCGCTGAAAAAGCGGCTGCGTAGGCTCGCCAATGCCGGAGGGCGGGAAAGGCCGGGTACTCCCCGGCCTTTTTTATTTCCAGCTGACCCGCCCGGGTAGTTGCGTTGCATCCGTTACAGTTGCTGCACTGGCGCTCGCGATAGCCTGGGTTGCCACGGCATCTTCGGCCGACCTTGGTTTCACCTCCCGAGTCACGCCCGGATTGATTACGTCTTACGTTCGCCAATTCGGCGCGGACGTGCGCGAGCGCCTCATCTCATGGGTGGAGTTTGCTCGCGGCCAGAAGGCATCGCCCCGCATCGCCCGCCTGCTCGAAGTCGCCGGTACCGAGCGCGATGCGCTCCAGGCTGTCAACTCGTACTTCAACCGGGTACCATTCCTTTCCGACGCTTCGCACTGGGGAGTCGAGGATTACTGGGCGACTCCAGCTGAAACGGTCGCCAGTTACGGCGGTGATTGCGAAGACTATTCGATCGCGAAGTATTTCCTGCTGAAGGAGTTTGGAGTGCCGGTCGAGCGGCTGAGGATCACCTACGTAAAGGCTGTCCGCCTGAACCAGGCGCACATGGTTCTCGCCTACTACGCCTCGCCCGGGGCCGAGCCTTTGATCCTGGACAACCTCGACGACCGCGTGCGGCCTGCATCGGAGCGTGCGGACCTCGTCCCGGTCTACAGTTTCAATGACGACGACGTGACCCTCGTGCGTGATTCACGCAAGGCGAACCCGCTGCAGATACGCGCGTGGCGCGACCTCCAGCTCAAACTCGAAAGCGAGGCGCGGCTGTGACACTCGGTCGCCAGTTGTTCGTCGGGCTGTCCATCATCTTCGCGCTGCTCGTGCTCGGGATCGAATCCATCTTCGTCCAGAATGCGCGAAGCTACCTGCAGCAGCAGCTCGAGGCCCATGCGCAGGAGACGGCCACTTCGCTTGCGTTGTCCATTGGCCAGGGGATGAAGTCCCCTGACGTCGCGCTCGCCGGGACTTTCATCAATCCCGTATTCGATCGCGGGCAATTTGCCTCGATCCGGCTGCTCGGGGTGGATGGAAAGACGCTGGTCACGAGGGAACTTGGTGAGGTGCCGGACGAGGGGTTCGCGGCACTCCGGCGCTTTCTCCCCTTCGAGGCGCCAAGCGGCGAAGCCTTGGTGAGCTCGGGATGGACGCAGTTGGGAAGAATCGTGGTTGTCGTTCATCCGCGTTTCGCTTATGGGCAGTTGTGGCACACGGCGCTCGAGACGCTTGCTTGGCTGGCGGCACTCTATGTGCTTGCGCTGCTGGCCGTGCGCCGATTCCTGCGTGGAATCCTTCGCCCGCTGCACACCATCGAGCAGGCCGCACTCGCGATCGGCCGCAGGGAGTTTGGCGAGGTGCGCCTCGAGACCGCCACCCGGGAACTCCAGCGTGTCGGTACAGCGATGAACGACCTCTCCGTCAAACTGCGTGACGCGATCGCGCAGGAGTCCGAGCGGGCCGATCGGATGTACCAGCAGGCGTTTGAAGACCATCTCACCGGCGCACTGAACCGCCGCGGCTTGATCCAGCGGGTGCAGAGCTTGCTTTCCGAAGCCACGGAAATCTCGTCCGGTGCGCTTGCGTTTGTGGGCATGACCGGCCTCGACGAAGTAAATCGATCCCATGGGGCTTCAAAAGGGGATGAGCTGGTGCAGCAACTGGGCGAGGTGGTGCGCCTGCCTTCCGAGGGCGATCCGCCGATCGTGGGCCGCTGGCAGGGCGCCTCATTCGCGGTTCTGCTTCCGAACCGCGACCTGGCCTCGGCGCACGCATGGGGAGCGTTGGTGTGCAGCCGGTTCTCGGCACTGATACGAGAGCAGTCGATCCCGGCGGAAGTCTCCATCGTTGCGGGGCTCGTGCATTTCGATGCGCAGCGCCCGTCGTGGGTTGACCTTGAGCGGCAGGCGGGCCAGGCCCTTGCGGAAGCGACCCAGCGCGGTGACGGCGCGTGCGTGGTGCGCAGCGTTGCCGAGCGGGCGATCGAGTCGCGCTCCGCCGAGGACTGGCGGCAGCATATCGAGGAGGCGCTGGCTTCGAAGGGCCTCACGCTATACGCGCAGCGTGTATTCTCGTTGCCGGCGAGGGAGGTCCTGCATGCGGAGATCATGTCCCGTCTGATTGAGCCCGATGGTCGCGCGGTTGCAGCGGCGGCCTTCGTTCCTGCGGCGAGCCGTCATCACCTGCTACCCCTGATAGACCGCGCCCTTCTCGACCGGCTATGGGACCTCATTGCGACAGGCGACGGGTTGCCACCGAGCATCGCGGTCAATATCTCCGCACAGAGCCTTGCCGACGAGGCGTTCCGCGCCGAATTGCGGGAGCGCCTGCGCGGTTCGCCTTCGATTGCCCGCAGGATAGTGTTCGAAGTGGGAGGCTATGCCGCGGTCCATAACCTGGAACTCACCGAAACGTTCGCTGCGGAAGTTCGCGCTGGTGGGGCACGATTCGCGCTCGACGGATTCGAGCTTTCCGGGGCATCGCTGCGAGTGGCTCACCGCCTGTTGCCGGAATACATCAAGCTCACGGACAGCTATTCCCGTGGCATTGCATCGGACGGGGCCCTGCGCTTCCTGGTCGAGTCCATGATCCGGATCGTGCGTCCCCTCGAGATCAAGCTGATTGCGAGCAACGTGGAAGATCCGGAAGTGCTCGACCAGCTGGGCGCGCTCGGATTCGATGGCTTCCAGGGCTATGCGGGCGACCGCCCCGCACCTGTCGGAAGTCCGGGGCCGGCCCCCTAGAGCAGCAGGATCGCCCGGTAGTCGTTGACGTTGGTGAGCGTCGGGCCGGTCACCACCAGGTCGCCAAGGTCGGCAAAGAATTGCCAGGCGTCATTGGCCGCCAGCAATGACTTTGCGTTCAAGCCCCGGCCAGCACCGCGGGCAAGTGAATCGGCCATCCACAACGCGCCGGCATTGTCTTCCGAGCCATCGATCCCGTCCGTGTCGGCAGCAATGGCATGGACGGCATGGACGCCTTCAAGCTCGATGCCCAACGAAAGCAGGAATTCGCTGCACCGCCCACCGCGTCCCTTGGCGCGAACCGTCACTGTGCATTCGCCCCCCGAAATCAACGCGACGGGCGGCCTGAATGGCCCCCCGTGGGTACGCACCTCCCGGGCAAGCGCTGCCATCACCTTGCCGACTTCCCGGGCTTCGCCTGTGATGGAGTCACCGAGGATGGCCGGGGTGACGCCCCGGGCGCGGAACACTTCCGCCGCGGCCTCCAGCGAACGGTGCGCAGTTGCAATGACCCGGTTCTCAGTCCGTGCAAAGACTGGGTCGCCTGGCTTGGGTGTTTCTGCCACGATGCCACGTGCGCCGCTGTCCAGGTGCTTCCGCACGCTTTCGGGAGGGGGCACAGCGTATTTCCTGAGAATCCCGATGGCCTCGTCGTAAGTGGACGGGTCCGGGGCGCAGGGGCCCGAGGCAATGTGCGTAGGATCGTCGCCGGTGACATCGGAAATCACCAGGGCCAGGATCGGAGCGCGACAGGCTGCGGCGAGACGACCACCCTGGATCGCCGACAAGTGCTTCCTCACGATGTTGATTTCCTGGATCGCAGCGCCGCACATCAGCAGCTGCCGTGTCACTTCCTTGAGATCGGCCATGCTGACACTGCCGGCCGGCAGGGACAGCAGGCTCGAGCCTCCCCCGGAGACCAGCGCGAGGAGCAGGTCGTCCTCACCGAGGGTGCCGACCTGCGCGAGGATTTCGCGGGCGGCGACTTCGCCACTCTCATCGGGCACAGGATGACCGGCCTCCACCACGCGGATGCGCTCGGTCGGCACGCTGTGCGCATAGCGGGTGATGACCAGTCCCGAGAGCGCCGCGTCCCGCGGCCAGTGGCGCTCGACTGCCGCAGCCATCGACGCTGCCGCCTTGCCCGCGCCGATCACCAGCGTCCTGCCGCGGGGCGGGGGCGGCAGGTGGGACGGGACGATCACAAGCGGGTCTGCGGCTGCTACCGCGGCGCGAAAGCTTTCGAGCAGCAGGGCGCGCGGATCGATGCCGGCGGACTCAGCCAAAGGTTTCCTTCGCCGCCGCACCGCGCAGCGCGTAGAGCTTCGGGTAGCACTCGCGAAACGCTTCGCGGATTTCGTCCACCGGCACGTCGGCGTGGACGCCGCGATACCGCAGGTATTCCATGTGCCTGCGATCGTCCGCATCGAACGGATGGAAGATCGAGTCGTTGCGGCCATCGAATTCCAGTGGCTTCACGCGGAACTTTTCGCACAAGGCCAGGTTGAATGCCGGGGTGGCCTTGACCCACCGGCCTTCGATGAGCATTTCAGCGTAACCGTGGTAGATGAACTCGTCCCGGCCCATGACTTCGAGCAGCCGCGGCGTAGTGAGGTGGTTCTTGACGTCGGCAAACCCGATGCGTGCGGGTATCCCGGCGGCCCGCGCCACGGCGGCCAGCAGCGAAGCCTTGCCGGTGCAGAATCCTTCGCCGGCGGCAATGCAGTCGCTCGCCCGGAAAGCCGAAGCCACCGTGAAATCAAGGAACGGGTTATAGCGGATGCGGTCGCGCACCGCATAGTAGAGCGACACAGCACGCTCGCGGTCGCTCTCGCCGTGCGCATGCTCCGCGGCAAAGGCCACGACCGCGGGATGAGCGCTATCTATGTACTCGCCGCTGGCAAGGTGCTCCGGGCCGTGGCTCACCGGTCCAACTTCATCATCTTGCGTGTTCCCGTGAAGAGCGGGCTCGCCTGGTTGCAGAGGTCGTCGACGATGGTGAAATGGTCGAAGCCGGGCATCGGGATGTCAGCAGTCACGGCAGATTTCCAGCGCGCGGAGAGCAGTGCGTTCTGGCGCTTGAATTCCGAGCTTTCCAGCCCACCGACCGCGGTCACGATGGGGGCGCGTGTAGCTGGCGGAAGGAAGGCCGGCGAGCACTTCAGGGCCGAAGCCTCATCGAGCTTCAGGTCCGGATTGAGCCAATCGACCTGCACGATGGGCCTCAGGTCATAGACCCCGCTGAGCGCGAGGCCTCCCTTGTAGAGATCCCGCGGGAGTTCCTTGTCGTACACGGGCCACAGCGCCGCCATCATCATCGCAGCGAGATGGGCGCCGGCCGAATGCCCTGCCACGTAGAGGCGGTCCTGGTCCATGCCGTAGTCCTCGGCGTGCTTCCAGAGCCAGCCCGAGGCGCGCACCATCTGCTTCACGATGTCCTCGATCGTCACCGCCGGGCAGAGGTCATAGTTCACCGAGACGATCGACACGCCGGCATCGACCCAGGCAGGCGCGAGGAACGAAAAGTCCTTCTTGTCGAGCGCGCGCCAGAACCCGCCGTGAATGAACATCATGCAGGTGCCATCGCCCTTGCGGGCCGGGAAGATGTCGAGCGTTTCGCCCGGGCTGTCGCCGTACTGCCTGTCCAGGTAGCACACCATCGACGCGCGCGTGCGAGCCGACTTCTCCGCCCAGCGGGCCATCACTTCCGGTGCGTGGGGAAACAGTGCCCGGTTGTTGTATTCGCGGCTGTAGAACTCGCTTTCGCTCATGGTTTTCTTCCGTCGATCGGTTCTGGCTTTGCGGCTCAGCCGCGGTTTTCCCTGTGCAGGCCCAGCGCTATCTGGGCCGGTCGGTCGGAGTAGGAGAACAACACCGCATCCGAATCCGTCTCGAATCGCACCGGTTGCCACGACGGCACCACAAAGGTGTCGCGCGGCTCGAACGCAAAGCTTTCTTCCCCGATCCTGACCGTGCCCGTGCCTTCGGCCACCGAGTAGATCGTGCCGTCGGTCGAGCGATAAGGGGCGGACTTGAAGCCGCGGGGCAGCAACTGGATGAAGGCGCCGATGGTCGGCATCGCAAAGCCTCCGGTGAGCGGGTTGATGAACTGCATCTTCCAGCCGTGGCACGCGTCGACGTCCTGGTTGCGCGACAACGATTCGAGGGTTGCTCGGCTGCGTTCGTAGGGGTAGTTGAAGATCGGCGAGGTCTTTGAGGTCGGAACCGGTCCGAGCGGGACCATGTTGTTGCCATAGCGCACGGAGGAGTTGCCTTCCGGCTTGGTCACCGGCTGTTCCGCCTCCGGGTAGGTTTCCATGAACTGCGCGCCGAAGAACTGCACGATCTGGATATCGAGACCGTCCATCCAGACCACGGGCTCGGTGCCGGGGTTGCCGTGGTCATGCCACGTCCATGACGGGGTGATGATGAAATCCCCCGGATGCATCATCGTGCGCTCGCCATCCACTGCAGTGTAGGCGCCGGTGCCCTCCACGATGAAGCGCAGCGCGGATTGCGTATGGCGGTGGCTGGGCGCGACCTCGCCCGGCAGGATCAGCTGCAATCCGCAGTACAGGCTGCGAGTGATGCAGGACTGTCCGCGCAACCCGGGGTTTTCCAGGATCAGGACGCGCCGGATAGCCTCAGCCGCCGTGATCAGGCGGCCGGACTCCATGATGCATGGCCGGATGTCCTTGTATTTCCAGAGTGCGGGCACGCAACCCGAGATCGGGGTCGGCGGCACCAAGGCATGCAGGACCTCCCACAGCGCAGTGAGATTGTCCTTGTCGAGACGGTTATAAAACGCTGTCCGGGCGTCCTCCTGCCCCGGCGGATGCGCCGCCGTCCTGGCCGCTGCCTGCATGAATGCCTCCTCGCACTGCGCTGGAAGCCGATTCTAGCAAAGCGGCACTCCGGGAGGGGGCGAATCGGGCCGCGGTCAGGGCGATTTCGCTAGCCAAAACACGGGTTTACCGTTGACGAGGGGGGTGCCGAGGGCGCCCGACAGTGCCTTGCCTTCCGGGTCGGCCAGGGCCGCCTTCCGTGCCTTGGCGATGGCCACCGCCTGTTCGCGTGCGTCGGATGTCGGCGGGTTATCGACCAGGGCATCCATCAAGGCCAGGAAGTTGGCCATGCCGCGCCGGTGGGTGTCACTGTATCCCTTGACGAGGGTTGCGCACTCGGCGATTTCCAGCGCCAGCCCGGTATCGCGTTGCGCTGCCTCGCGGATGCGGGCCAGCCACGCATCGATGTGGAGTTGCTCAACGTGGTATCGAAAGGAACGGGGGCGCCAGGGCTTCAACCAGGCCAGGGAGCGAACCATCAGAAAGCCCAGCACCGACGTGGTTTTCACGTGCATGCCGAAGTTGTATGCATGCATCTTGCCGTTCTTCTCGGCCCATTCCGTCAGGCGGCGCCCAAGCGAGGGCGGGAGCAGTGAGGCGAATTCCTCCACGCCGGGTTTCAGGTAGTCGACGATGACCAGGGGCTCCCCAGCGGCCGCCTTGGCCTCCTTGCGGACGCGCTCAAACCGGCTGGCGCGAGTCTTCAGGTCCGCCACACGGATGATGTCCTCGAAGCTCATCCAAAGGGCGAGATGCCGGGCCGTCTCCTCGGCGAGCTTTGCGTCCAATGCCAGGAAGGGCTGGATGCGCTCCCGGTACAGCTTCACATACTCCGGGCCCTGGTAGTCGAGCAGGCGCGCTTCGCCCAGGGCGACGACATCCTGCACGGGCTTCGGGACGACAGCCGGCGCGGCCCCGGCATTTCCCGACGCGAGGTCGAATCCCGCGGCAAATCCCCGCAGCGAAGCTTCAGCACCCCGGCCACCGCTGCGGATGGCGGCTTCGCAAGCTGCACGCTCGAGCGGCAGCGACCCCGAGCCCATCATGGCGCCGAAAAGGACCGCGTTGATCACCGTGCCGTTGGCCTGCGCGATCTCGCGCATGTCGAAGAGGACCGCGCGCTTGGCCAGGTGCTTTGCCGCTTCGTAGACCTTTGCGCTTTCGAAGCGGCCGTCACCCATCTGCATTTTCTCGCTGGTGGAGTAGATGCGGTGGGTGGAGGCGATGAGGGTGGTGCGGTCCGGCGTGACGTAGCCGTTCTGCATCGCGCGGCCGGCCTCCATGAATTCAGAGGACACCATGATGTCTACATTGCCCGGGTTGGGGGTCAGGGACATCACCGGCTCGCGGCCGCCCAGGGCTTCGCGCTTGAGCGGGAAGATCTCGAGGTAGTAGGTCGTTGCTCCGGTCCGCTGTGCCACGCCGGGGATCGAGGTCGCCTGCACGGGCAGGCCGCTTTGCGTGGCGGCTTCGACCAGCCAGTCGGCCATGACGCCGCCGCCTTCGCCGCCCAGCGCGGCAATCAGCACGGAAAAGGAGCGCTTCGGAAGTTCTGCATTCATGAGCGGACCGCCTCCGCCGGCGCGAAGAAACCGGTCACAGCAGAACGCACCCTGGTGATGAGGCGATCCCATCCCGTGGGATTCTGGACCACCTCGGCCCGGTAGAACGATGGGCACAGGACTGCCGCGTGCGCGTTCTCACCGCACAGCCCGCAGCCCACGCACCCGTCGATCACCGTCGCGACCGGGTCGCGACGCAGCGGATCCGGGTTGTCCTTCACCGTCAGGGTCGGGCAGCCGGAGATCCGGATGCACGAATGGTCGCCCGTGCAGGTGTCTTCATCGACCCCGTACTTCACCCGCACGAGGCGCCCGCCAGAGGAGAGCTTGGCCGCATTCACGGGCCGGAGCTTGCGCTGCTTTTCGAGCTGGCATTCGCCTTCGGCGATGATCACCTTGAGACCCTTGTAGTCCGAAGTCATGGCCTCCGACAGCGTCTTCGCGACTTCGCCGACCTTGTAGTTGTCGACCGTCTTCATCCAGCCAACCCCGAGGCCGGTGAGCGTGCGCTCGATGCCCATGTCCTCGGACTTGTGGTCGCTGTGCTGCGGGCTCGAGGGGAGTTCCTGCGTGCCGGTCGCGGAACTGTAGCCGTTCTTCATGATGACGAGGATGCCGTCATCCTTGTTGAACACCGTGTTGGCGATGCCGGAAGTCAGGCCGTTGTGCCAGAACCCGCCATCGCCCATGATCGTCACCGTGCGCTTGCTGAACATGGTATTCACCGCGGAGTTCGACGCCATGCCCAGGCCGTACCCTAGTACCGTGTGACCGATGTTGAAGGGCGGCAGCGTCGAGAAAGTGTGGCAGCCGATGTCGGCCGACACGTGGTACGCGCCGAGTTCGCGCTCGACCAGCTTCATCGCGGAGAATACGGGACGCTCAGGGCACCCGACACAGAAGCCGGGCGGGCGGAAGGGCATCGGGCCGCCGAGCAATTCCAGCGCGCGCTTCTTTGCCGACGTGAGCCTATCGAAGGTGACCAGCGCAGAGGCAGAGTCGACCCCTTTCGGCGCGCTCCTCGCCACAAACTGCGCCATGCCTGAGAGCACGACCTCACCGGTGTATTCGCCCGCGAGGGGCAGCACCCTGGTGTTCGCCTGCATGGCGCCGGCATGGTTGTTGTCGCCTGCCTTGCCGTAGATCTTCGTGCCGGTGTTGTCGGCGCGACGCAGGATCGCATGCACTGCGTCCTCGATGTAGGCCGGCTGGCCTTCTTCGACGACGAGCACGGCGCGCTTGCCGGCGCAGAAGTCCGACACCTCTTCGGGGATCATCGGGTAAGTGACGTTCATGCAGTAGATCGGGATGCGCGACTCGCCGAACGCGTCGGCCAGGCCCAGTTGCTGCAGCGAGCGGATCGTCACGTTGTACATGCCGCCCTGGCAGATGATGCCGACGTCGTCCGCGTCGCCCGCAAAGGTTTCGTTCAGCTTGTGCTCGCGGATGAACTTGACCGCGGCCGGCCAGCGCACGTCGATCTTGTGCTTTTCCTGCGCATAGGTGGCTGGCGGCAGGCAGATGCGGCTGTAGTCGAAGTCCGGGTTCTCCAGCACGTGCTTGCGTGACACAGGCGCCGCGCGATTGTCACGGGTCGCGAAGGTGCCCTGCACATGGCAGGCGCGGATGCGCAGTTCGAGCAGCACCGGGGTGTTTGACGCCTCGGAGAGCTGGAAGGCCTTCTCCACGGAGTCCACGATCTTCGGCAGGTTGGGGCGCGGGTCGAGCAGCCACATCTGCGATTTCATCGCGAAGGCGTGGCTGCGCTCCTGGATGATCGAGGCGCCTTCGCCATAATCCTCGCCGAGCACGATCACGGCGCCGCCGATCACTCCGGCGGACGAGAGGTTGGACAGGGCGTCCGAGGCAACGTTGGTGCCGACGATCGACTTGAACGTCACGCATCCGCGCACGGGATAGTTGATCGAGGCGCTCAGCATGGCGGCGGCGCCCGCCTCCGAGGCGTTGGTCTCGATATGAATGCCGAGGTCGTCCATGATGTCGCGCGCGTCGTTCAGCACGTCCATCATGTGGGACACGGGCGCCCCCTGGTAGCCGCCCACGTAGGCGACACCGGATTGCAGCAGGGCCTTGGTCACGGCCAGGATGCCTTCGCCGTGAAAGATATCACCGTCGCCGAGCTGGAGCTTGCCGACTTCCTCTTTGAAAGAGCGTTCCATCGCTTAACCCCTCATCCGAGAACCTTCGGCAGCCACACGGCCACCGAGGGAACGAAAAAAACCAGCGCGAGCACCAGGATGCTCATCGCAATGTAAGGCACCACGGCCTGGAAGATATGGCTCATCCTGACCTGGGGGGGCGACACGCTCTTCATGGTCATAAGGAGCAGGCCGTGCGGCGGCAGCAACAGTCCCAGCTGCATGCAGATCAGGAACATTACACCGAACCAGACCTGGTCGACGCCAAAGGCCTGTACCACCGGCATGAAGATCGGCAGGGTGATCAGCATCATGCTGACCTGGTCGACGAAGATGCCGAGGAAGATCAGCACCAGCATCATGCCGGCGATGACGACCATCGGGGAAAGCCCCTGGCCGGTGATGAGCGAGACGAGCCCGTTGCTTGCGCCCGAGAAGCTGAGGATCTGGGAAAACGTCGTCGCGCCGACGATGATGAACAGGATCATCCCGGAGATGCCCACCGTGCCGCGCAGGGCCGCGATGAGCTTGGCCGCAGTCAGGGCGCGGTACGCAAGGGCCAGCACCACGGTGGCGAAGGCGCCGATCGCGGCCGATTCGGTCGGCGTGGCCCACCCCGCGGACATCGATGCGATGACCACCACGAAGATCGACACCAGCGGCAGCACGTACTGGACGAACGGCCGCAGCTTTTCCCAGCCGTGGTACTCGACCAGGTCGGAAGGGGGGGCGAGTTTCGGGTCGAGCTTCACGCGCGCGACGATGTAGATCACGAACATCGCCGACAGGATCAGGCCGGGCACGACGCCACCGATCAGCAGCTTGGAGATCGAAATCCCCGACAGGCTGCCCAGCAGCACCGTCAGCGCCGAGGGCGGGATCAGCATGTCGACCGCGCCGATGGCCATGATGGGGCCGGTGGCCATGGTCGGGTGGTAGCCGCGCGAGAGCATCACCGGCACCAGCAGGCTCCCGAGCATGGCCGTGGTGGCGATGGTCGAGCCGGAAATGGCCGAGAACACGGTCCCCGCTACGACCGCGACCACGGCGAGGCGGCCGGGCACCTGGCTGATCATGCGCTCGATGCCGTCGATGACCTTGACGGCGAGCCCGGTATGGAAGAGCACCTCCCCCATCAGCACGAACAGCGGGATCGGGGTCAGCGAAAAGCTGGTGACGGACTGCACGCTGTTGCGCGCGAGCTGCACGAGGCCGGGTTCGCCGCCCAGCCAGAGCATCGCCCCGACAAGGTTGATGACGAGGAACGTGAACGCGACCGGCAGCCCGAGGAACAGCAGCACGGTCGAGCCGCCGAGCAGGATCCAGGCTGCTATCTGCCAGGTCATCGCGGTCAGGATGCCGAAACCGCGTCGTCGCGCGGGCCGCGCTCGCCCTGCCAGAGGCGGTGCAGGCGGAAGAGGACTTCCACCGCCAGCAGCACGAATGCGACCGGGAGCGGGGCGAGGAACCACCACTCGGGCGTGACCAGCGACTTGATCGTAAGCGCGCCCGAGTCGTAGCTGGCGAAGGTGGCCCGCGCTCCGTAGAACGCCAGGGCCATGCAGCAGGCGAACGCGAGGATGTCGGTGACCCACTCAAAATGCCAGGCCAGGTGGCGCGGAATCGCACGCAGCAGGATGTCGACCCGGATGTGCTGGCCCTGGCGCAAAAGGTAGGGCGCCGAAAACATGGTGATCAGGTAAAGCATGTTCTCGGTGAGCTCGTTGGCCCAGGGCAGGCCCCGCACGCTGGGGATCAGCGTGACGTTACGCAGCAGGACGTCCGCGCAGATCATCAGCATCATCGCGAACAGCACGGCGCAGGCGCAGTAGGCGAGCGCCGAGAGCAGCCGCCCGTAAAGGTCGGAGAGCCTCTCGATCATGGGGTTACCTAGGGGTGCCTTGCGGGTGCATGCATACGGTGAATGGAGATTATTCGCGCCGCCCGCGGTTGTCTACTGCCGATTCGCAAGGCGCGTCCCCCGGCTAGTAGAATGGGACACCATGGATAACAAACCCAAGCACGGCCTCGCCCGCGGCCTCACCAACTACGGTGATGCGGACTTCTCCCTCTACCTGCGGCGCTCGTTCGCCAAGAGTATGGGCTATTCCGGCGAGATGCTGGCCCGGCCCGTGATCGGCATCGCCGATACGTCGAGCGGGTTCAACAACTGCCACCGGAACGTGCCTGAGCAGATCGAGGCCATCAAGCGGGGCGTGCTCGCCGCGGGCGGCCTCCCCCTCGCGTTCCCTACGGTGTCGCTGGGCGAGGTGTTCCTCAACCCGACTTCGATGATGTTCCGGAACATGATGGCCATGGACACCGAGGAGATGATCCGGGCCCAGCCCATGGACGCCGTGGTGATGGTGGGCGGCTGCGACAAGACAATACCCGCGCAGCTCATGGGGGCGGCTTCGGCCGACGTGCCGGCCGTCCAGCAGATTGTCGGGCCGATGATGCCCAACATGTTCCATGGCGAGCGCCTTGGCGCGTGCACGGACTGCCGCCGATTCTGGGGCATGCACCGCGCTGGGCAAGTCGACCAGGCGGGGATCGACGAAATCGAGGGCAACCTGGCGGCCACTGCCGGCTCCTGCGCCGTGATGGGTACGGCTTCGACCATGGCATCGATCGCCGAAGCCCTGGGCATGGCGCTGCCGGGTACGGCGGCCATCCCGGCGGTGCACGCCGACCGGCTGCGCGCCGCGGAGGCCAGCGGCCGCCGCGCCGTGGAGTTGGCGAAGCACCCGATCCGCCCCTCGCAGATCATCACCGAGAAGTCGATCGAAAATGCGCTGCGCGTGATGCTCGCGATCGGCGGATCAACCAATGCCATCGTTCACCTGACCGCGATTGCGGGCCGGGTCGGCGTGAAGATCGACCTCAACCGCCTCAACGTCCTGTCGGACTCGACCCCGGTGCTGGTGGACCTCAAGCCGACGGGACAGCACTACATGTCGGACCTGTATTCCGCCGGCGGCCTGGGCGCCGTGCTGCGCGAACTGAAGCCGCTGTTGCACCTCGACTGCATGACCATCACCGGCGAAACGATGGGCGAGCGGCTTGCCAACGAACCCGGGTGGGTGGATCGCGCCGTCGTGCGTACCTTCGACGACCCGTACCAGAAGGAAGGGGGGCTGGTGGCGCTCTTCGGTTCGCTCGCGCCCAATGGGGCAATCCTGAAGCGCTCCGCGGCCGACCCGACGCTCTTCGAGCGCGAAGGGCGGGCCGTGGTGTTTACGTCACTCGACGACCTGGCGGCACGGATCGACACGCCCGAGCTTGACGTGAAGCCCGACGATTTCCTCGTCCTCCAGAATGCCGGCCCCAAGAGTGGCTACGCAATGCCCGAGTCGGGGTACCTGCCCATCCCGCAGAAGCTTGCACGGGCGGGCCTGAAGGACATGGTGCGAATCTCGGACGCGCGCATGAGCGGGACGGCATTCGGCACGATCGTGCTGCACGTGTCCCCCGAAGCGGCCATCGGCGGCCCGCTCGCGCTGGTGAGGAACGGGGACCGGATCCGGTTGTCGATCAAGGACCGGAGGATCGACTTGCTGGTCGATGAGGCAGAGCTTTCGCAGCGGCGCGCGGCCTGGAAGCCGCCGGTGGAAAGCCCCAAGCGGGGCTATGCGAAGCTTTACATGGACCACGTGCTGCAGGCCGAGGACGGCTGCGACTTCGATTTCCTGCGCCGCGCCTAGCCCGCGGGGGACCAGGCTATTTCTTGGTCGGGTCGTAGTTGGGGTCGGGTTTTGCCGCCGGCGTGACGTCCGCTTCGCCTTCCTTCTTCGGGTAGTCGTACTGCAGTTCGAACTTGCCTTCGTTCGATAGAAACAGCGTCGCGCGGATCCAGTTGCGCTTATCCGCCTCGAGCACCCCATTCAGTTTGTACACGGCCTGTGCCGGCTCCCGAGGATCGCACGGGGTGAACGCGGCATTCTTGCCGTCCTTGCCGGCGTAGGAGTACTTCGCTTCGAATTCGCGCTTCCGGTCGTCGCGGCCAATCTCGATCACCTCGACCCGCGCGACTTGCCAGCCCTGCGGCAATCCGGCCAGCACGCAGTTCGCGATTTCCTGCACCACTTCGTCAGGCGTCTGGGGCTTGGTTTCGGCCGGGGCGGCAGCGGGCTTGGCTGCCGGCTTGGCGGTGGATTTTCCGCCGAGGCCGCTGCCCAGGCCGCCTTTTGACTGGGATTTCGACGGTTCTTTCAGCTGGGCCTCGGCATGGCCGCAGACGATGAGGCAAGTCGCCGACAGGGCCGACATGAATAGGCGGGTGTGATTCAGCATGGGCATAACTATACCGCACTGCGACACCCGGGGGACAGAGCGCCCGCAGCGTGACAATCCGGGCCGGAAATGCCAGAATGCTTTAAGCCTATTCTATTTATATCTTGAGTATCCGCATGCCCCGCAGCCGTTCCTCCGTCCCCAGCGCCCCCGGGCGCGAATCCGACCGTGAGACGGCGGCGCGGCCGGACGACCACCGCGCGCTGCGCCTGTGGCTGCGCATGCTCACCTGCACCCAGCTGATCGAGCGGCAGGTCCGCAACCAGCTGAGGCTGCGCTTTTCCACCACGCTGCCGCGCTTCGACCTCATGTCCCAGCTCGAGCGTCACCCGGAAGGGCTCAAGATGAACGAGCTCTCGCGCCGGATGATGGTGACCGGGGGAAATATCACGGGCATCACGGACCAGCTCGTTAAGGAGGGGCTCGTGCAGCGGCGGCCGCTGCCGGCGGACCGCAGGGCCTACCGGGTCAAGCTCACACGCGCTGGAAGCAAGGCCTTTGCGGAGATGGCGCGCGAGCACGAAACCTGGGTGGTCGGCCTGCTTGGCGGCCTCACCCGGCGGGAACACCAGGATCTGCTTGGCCTGCTCGCGAAGGTCAAGCACCATGCACTCATCACGACGGACGCCGAGCGCGTCGAAACGGGGACCAGCGAATGAAAAACACGCACACCGCCCTCGCGGGCCACAAGCCGCAGCATTTCAAATGGCATGCCGAGGGGGGCGTCGGCGTCATCACCCTCGACCGGCCTGACAAGAAGAACCCGCTGACATTCGCGTCCTACGCCGAGCTGCGGGATTTTTTCCGCAAGCTGCAGTACGCGCGCGACATCAAGGCCGTCGTCGTCAACGGTTCCGGCGGGAATTTCTGTTCGGGCGGCGACGTGCACGAGATCATCGGGCCACTGACCAAAATGGCAATGCCGGAGCTGATGGATTTCACGCGCATGACCGGCGACCTCATCAAGGCCATACGGGCCTGCCCCCAGCCGGTGATCAGCGCCGTGGATGGCGTGTGTGCCGGGGCGGGCGCGATGATCGCGCTGTTCTCCGACCTGCGGTACGGAACTCCCGGGGCCAAGGTGGCCTTCCTGTTCACGCGCGTCGGGCTCGCCGGCTGCGACATGGGCGCGTGCGCGATGCTGCCCCGCGTGATCGGGCAGGGGCGTGCATCCGAACTCCTCTATTCGGGGCGCTCGATGTCCGGCGAAGAGGGGATGGCGTGGGGCTTCTTCAACGCACTCGCCGCGCCCGAGGCTGTGCTCGCGAAGGCGATGGAGACGGCGCAGTCGCTCGCCGCGGGCCCGACGTTCGCCCAAGGCATGACCAAGAAGATGCTGCAGCAGGAGTGGTCGGTCGGCATCGACGAGGCGATCGAGATGGAAGCCCAGGCCCAGGCCATCTGCATGCAGACGCAGGACTTCCACCGGGCCTACAACGCCTTCGTCGCGAAGAAGAAACCCGTATTCGAAGGCAACTGAGGAGGGCCGGCATGGATCGGTTCACACACCTAGAGTGGCCCTTCTTCGAGCCACGCCATGCCGCGCTGGCCCGCGAGGCAGACGCGTGGGCGGGCGGCCTCGACTACGCGCACGGTGAAGACGCCGACGCGGTCTGCCGCCGGCTGGTCGCGGACCTGGGCCGGGCGGGATTCCTCAAGCACTGTGCCCCGGGCGGCGCAGACTTCGACGTGCGTTCGATTGCGCTCCTGCGCGAGACATTTGCCTACCACGCGGGCCTGGCTGATTTCGCGTTCGTGATGCAAGGCCTCGGCAGCGGCCCGATTGCGCTGGAAGGCAGCGATGCGCTGAAGGCGCGCTACCTGCCCCGCGTTGCGGCAGGGCAGGCCATAGCCGCGCTTGCGTTATCGGAGCCGGATGCCGGGTCCGACGCAGGGGCGCTTACGACCACCGCGCGCCGCGACGGCGCACACTGGGTGATCGATGGCGCAAAGACTTGGATCTCCAACGGCGGGATCGCAGACTTCTACGTGGTCTTTGCGCGCACCGGCGACTTGCCCGGTACCAAGGGGATCTCCGCGATCGTCGTGGACGCCGGCACGCCGGGCTTCTCGGTGGCCGAGCGCATCGACATCATCGCGCCTCATCCGATGGCGACCCTGAGGTTCGAGAATTGCCGCGTTGCGGCGGAAAACCTGCTTGGCAAGGAAGGCGAAGGGTTCAAGCTCGCGATGCGCAACCTGGACGTGTTCCGCACGACCGTCGCCGGCGCCGCGCTGGGCTTCGCGCGCCGTGCGCTCGACGAGGCGCTTGCACGCTCCCGCGACCGGAAGATGTTCGGCCATACGCTCGGCGATTTCCAGATGACGCAGGCCAAGCTCGCCGACATGGCCACCGGGATCGAAGCCGGTGCCTTGCTCACGTACCGGGCCGCATGGGCGCGCGACGTGCAGAAGCGTCGCATTACGAGCGAGGCCGCGATGGCCAAGATGCATGCCACCGAGACGGCGCAGCAGGTCATCGACGCAGCCGTGCAGATTTTCGGCGGGCTCGGGGTGAAGAAGAACCATCCCGTCGAGCGACTCTACCGGGAGGTGCGGGCCCTGCGGATCTACGAAGGGGCCACGGAGGTGCAGAAAGTGATCATCGCACGCGAGCTGCTCAAGGGCTCGCGCACTGGAGGGTAAGGGATGACCTACACAGCCCATGTCGACACCTTTGCGCGCGACAACCTGCCGCCGCGCAAGGACTGGCCGGAACTCGTCTTCGACCTGCCGGAACTGCAGTACCCGGCACGCATGAACTGCGCTGTCGAGTTGCTCGACGGTGCCCTGGCCCGAGGTTGGCGAGATCGGGTGGCCATCCGCGCCGCCGACGGGCAGTGCACCTACGGCGAGCTCCTCGCGCAGGCCAACCGGATCGCCCGCGTGCTGGTCGAGGACATGGGCCTCAAGCCCGGCAACCGGGTGCTGCTGCGCGGCCCCAACAACCCGATGATGGCCGCCTGCTGGTTCGGCGTATTCAAGGCCGGCGGCATCGTGGTGGGCACCATGCCGCTGCTGCGCGCCAAGGAACTCACCGAGATCGTCGCCAAGGCGCAGGTCACCCACGCGCTCTGCGACAAGCGGCTCGACGCAGAACTCATTGCGGCGATGCAGGTCTGCCCCGGGCTCAAGCAGGTCAAGTACTGGTACGACGACGATGCCGGCTCGCTGGAGGCGCGTTGTGCAACCAAGCCCGGCACCTTTGGCAACGTCGATACCGCCGCTGAAGATCCGGCGCTGATTGCGTTTACCTCCGGCACCACAGGCACGCCCAAGGGGACGGTCCACTTCCACCGCGACGTGATCGCAATGTGCGACCTGTTCCCGCGCTCCTGCCTGAAGCCGGTGAAGGGGGACGTCTTCTGCGGCACGCCGCCGCTCGCGTTCACTTTCGGCCTCGGGGGGCTGCTGTGCTTCCCGCTCCGGTACGGCGCCTCGACGGTGCTGATCGAGCGGCTCACGCCCGACGGGCTCCTCGAAGCAATACAGAAATTCAAGGCGACCATCTGCTTCACTGCGCCCACGTTCTACCGTCAGATGGCGCAGGTCGCAAAAAACCACTCCATCCGGACGCTGAAGAAATGCGTGTCTGCCGGAGAGGCGCTGCCCGACGCCACGCGCCAGCTGTTCCGCAACGCCACCGGCATCGAGATCATCGACGGGATCGGCGCGACTGAGATGATCCACATCTTCATCTCCCACACGCCGGAAACCGTGCGGCGTGGTGCGACCGGGTACGCCATCCCGGGATACCAGGCCCGGGTGGTCGACGAGAAGGGCCGGCCCTGCCCGCCGGGCGTCGTCGGCAAGCTCGCCGTCAGGGGACCGACCGGGTGCCGCTACCTCGCCGACCCACGGCAGAAGACCTACGTGCAGAAAGGGTGGAACGTCACCGGCGACGCCTACGCCATGGACAAGGACGGGTACTTCTTCTACCAGGCGCGCACCGACGACATGATCATCTCGGCCGGCTACAACATTGCAGGCCCCGAGGTGGAGGGCGCATTGCTGGCCCACGAGGCCGTGGCGGAATGCGGGGTCATCGGCGTCCCCGACGAGGAGCGTGGCCAGATCGTCAAGGCGTATGTCGTGCTCAAACCGGGATACCAGCGCACCGATGCGGTCGTGAAGATGCTCCAGGACCACGTCAAGAACATGGTCGCCCCCTACAAGTACCCGCGCGCGATCGAATTCGTCGACACGCTGCCGCGCACCGAGACCGGCAAGCTGCAGCGCTTCAAACTGAGGACACAAGCATGATCCAGGTATTGCAACCACCGGGTTGGGCCCGGCCGCGCGGCTACTCCAACGGCATCGCCACCCGGGGCGGGCGGCTCGTGTTCATCGCCGGCCAGATCGGCTGGGACGAGAAGTGCGAGTTCGTTGAAAAAGGCTTCGGCGGCCAGTTCCGCCAGACGCTGAAGAACATCCTCGCCGTGCTTGCCGAAGCGAAGGGCGGGCCCGAGCACATCGTGCGGCTGACCTGGTACGTGGTGGACAAGCAGGAGTACCTCGCGGCGCTGCCGGAGGTGGGTGCGGCCTATCGCGAGTTGATGGGGCGCAACTACCCGGTGATGGCGGTGGTCCAGGTGGGCGCGCTGGTGGAAGACGCCGCGCGCCTCGAGATCGAAGCGCAGGCCGTGGTACCGGACTAAGGGGCGACCATGAAAGTCACGATCATCGGTGGGGGCCCCGGCGGCCTGTACTTCGCGGTGCTGGCCAAGAAGCAGTGGCCGGCCTGGGACATCACGGTCTGCGAGCGCAACCGTCCCGACGACACCTTCGGTTTCGGCGTGGTTTTCTCCGACGAAACCCTCGGTACGTTCCGCGGGTACGACGAGCCGTCCTACGAAGCGATCCGCCGCGCCTTCGCGTACTGGGGCGACGTCGATGTCGTCTACAAGGGCCAGACCATCCGTTGCGCAGGCAACGGGTTCTGCGGCTGCTCCCGCATGACGCTGCTGCGGCTCCTGCAGGAGCGCGCGCAGGAGCTCGGCGTGAAGCTCCAGTTCCAGAAGGAGGTCGGCGGCGTCGAGGACTTCCCGGATTCGGACCTCATCGTCGCGGCCGACGGCATCAACTCCCGGGTGCGCGAGTCGCACAAGGACCACTTCAGGCCCAGCGTGGACCTGCGGCCGAACAAGTTCACCTGGCTGGGCTCGACCCTTCCGATGGACGCGTTCAAGTATTTCTTCCGCGAAACGCCCAACGGGATAGTGCTGGCGCACTGCTACCAGTACGAAAAGGGCGCCTCGACCTGGGTCATCGAGACCAATGCCGATACCTGGGAGAAGTTCGGCTTCGACAAGATGGACGAAGCCGCGATGCTGGCGACTATCGAAGGCATCTTTGCCGAGGAGCTGGACGGCCATAAGCTGATCGCCAACCGCTCCCTGTGGCGCAACTTCCCCACGATCCGCAATGCCACCTGGATCATGGACAACGTGGTGCTGGTGGGAGACGCCAAGGCCACCGCGCACTTCTCGATCGGCTCGGGCACCAAGCTGGCCATGGAAGATGCGATCGCCTTGTTCGAGGCGTTCCGCAAGCAGGGCGGGGTCAAGCCCGCGCTGGCGCACTACGATTCGCAGCGCCGCGAGGACGTCGAGAAGACCCAGCACGCAGCGGACGTTTCCCTCGCATGGTTCGAGAACATGCCGCGGTACTGGGGCATGGACCCGCTGCAGTTCGCATTCGGCGTGATGTCTCGCTCCAAGCAGATCACCTACGAGAACGTGCGGTTGCGCGACGAGAAATTCCTCAGCGATGTCACGAACTGGTTCGCGCAAAAGGTGAAGGCGCAGGGGTTCGATGTCGACCTTGCCAACCCGCCACCGCCGATGTTCCTGCCTTTCCGGTTGCGTGGGATGACGCTCGAGAACCGCGTCGTGGTCTCGCCCATGGACCAGTACATGGCCGTGGACGGCATGCCGACCGATTGGCATCTCGTGCACCTTGGCAGTCGCGCCATCGGCGGGGCGGGCCTCGTATTTGTGGAGATGACTTGCCCGTCCCCCGAAGCGCGGATCACCCCCGGGTGCACCGGGCTGTGGAACGACGCGCAACGCGATGCGTGGAAGCGGATCGTGGAGTTCTGCCATGCGCAATCGAAGGCGAAGCTCTGCCTGCAGCTCGGGCATGCCGGTCGAAAAGGCTCCACGCAGCTGGGCTGGGATCGCATGGACCATCCGCTGCCCGACGGGAACTGGGACCTGGTCGCCCCTTCGCCGCTGCCGTATTCGCCGGATTCCCACACACCGCGCGCCCTCACTCGTGCGGACATGGACAAGATCGTGGCCGATTTCGTGCGCTCGACCCGTTACGCGCACGAAGCCGGCTTCGACATGGTCGAGATGCATGCCGCGCACGGGTACCTGCTGTCGTCCTTCATTTCGCCGCTGACCAACCTGCGCAAGGACGAGTACGGCGGGTCGATCGAAAACCGCGCGCGCTTCCCGCTGGAAGTGTTCAAAGCGATGCGCACGGCGTGGCCCGAGGACAAGCCGATGTCGGTGCGAGTCTCGGCCACGGACTGGGCCCCAGGCGGTCTGTCCGAGGCCGACCTGCTCGCGCTTGCCCGGCTATTCAAGGACGCGGGCGCCGACCTCATCGATGTGTCCACCGGACAGGTGGTCGCCGACCAGAAGCCGGTGTACGGGCGCATGTACCAGCTCCCGTTCTCCGACAAGATCCGCAACGAAGTCGGCATTGCGACGATGTCCGTCGGCAACATCGTCAACGCAGACCAGGTGAACACGATCGTCGTGTCGGGACGCGCCGATCTCGTGGCGCTCGCGCGGCCGCACCTGTCCGACCCGTACTTCACGCTGCACGCCTCGGCCTGGTACCAGCACATGGGCCAGGCCTGGCCCAAGCCGTACCTTTCGGGCCGCGACCAGGCCTATCGGCTGGCCGTACAGGACCGGGCCGACTGGGCTGCAGGCAAGATTGCGCAGCGCCCGGCATCGCACGAAGTCAAAGGTGAGGGGGAGACATCATGAATTTCCTGCGGGTTCTGCGCTTCGAGCCGGTGACCCAGACCATCTCGGTACCGCTGGTCCTGCCGGTGGGATCGTCGCCGGGCGAGTATTCGGCCTACCTGCGGTCCGAGCTCGAGCGCTGGAAGAACGTCGTACGGGTCACGGGCGCCAGGGCGGAGTAGGCCGGGCGGGTAGAATCGTGGTTCGCGCAAACCGAACCAGGATAGACCTGCATGATCAAGCTCTACGAACTGAAAGGCACAGGCGCCAGGTATTACAGCCTGTTCTCCTGGCGCACCCGCATGGCGCTGGCCCACAAGGGCCTTGCGTTCGAGTCATGCCCGGTGCTGATGTCGGACAAGCCCGCGATCGCCTTTTCGGGTGGCAAGACCGTCCCGGTCGTTCGGGACGGCGAAACCGTCGTCCGCGACTCCTGGAAGATCGCCGAATACCTCGAGGCCACCTATCCCCAGGGGCCATCGCTCTTCGGCGGCCCCATCGGGCAGGGCCTGAGCCACACCTTCAACGTTTGGGCGGACCGTACGCTGGTGCCCGCAGTGATGCCGATCATCGTCGCCGACGTGTTCGAGCGCATCGACCCGGCCGACAGGGAGTTCTTCCGCGGCATGATGGAAGGCTTTCTCAAGTGCCGGCTCGAAGACACCGTTGCAGGCCGCGACAAGGCGATCGAGCGCCTCGGCCGCACACTCGACCCGTTGCGGGCGGTCATCAAGCGCCAGCCGTTCGTCTGCGGCGCAGCCCCCGCCTATGCCGACTACATCGTGTTCTCCGTGTTCCAGTGGGCGCGTGTGGGCAGCCCGGCGGCGCTCCTCGGTGCAGACGACCCGCTGGCCGCCTGGCGCGAGCGCATCCTCGATCTGCACGCGGGCTTTGCACGCAATGTCGCCGTCGCCTGAAAAGAAGCGCTGCAGCTGGCCGGGCAACCCGCTTGCCATCGATTACCACGATCGTGAATGGGGGGTGCCGGTCCGGGATGATCGGGTCCTGTTCGAGTTCCTGATCCTGGAGGGTGCGCAAGCCGGTCTTTCCTGGGACACGGTACTGAAGAAGCGTGAGCACTATCGCAAGGTTTTCGGCGGATTTGACCCGACCAAGGTCGCGCGGTACGGGGAGAAGGAAAAGGCCAGCCTCATGGGCGATGCCGGCATCATCCGCAATCGCGCGAAGATCGAAGCCTCGGTGACCAACGCAAAGGCCTTCCTCGCCGTCCAGCAGGAGTACGGCAGTTTCGCGAAGTACGTGTGGGGATTTGTCGGCGGCAAGCCGGTGCAGGGCAGGCGCAAGACCTCCGGCGACATCCCGACGCGAACCGAAGTGTCCGACGCGTTGTCCAAGGACCTGAAGAAGCGCGGCTTCAAGTTCGTGGGAACGACCATCATGTACGCATTCATGCAGGCCACCGGGATGGTGAACGACCACCTGGCGCAGTGCTTTCGCCACCGGGAACTGAGCAAATGAGACGACTCCTGCTGCTCCTCCTCCTTTCGCCTGCGATGGCGCTGGGGGCGTTCGATGCCAACGGCGTAAAGCTCGGCGACAACGAGGCGGCGGTAAAGAAAGTTTTCCCCGGGATTCGCTGCAAGCCCCTCGAGTGGAAATCCGATGCGGCCGACCGCCGCTGCGATGATGCCAAGGTCTCGTTCGCCGGGGTGGAAGCGCGCGTGACCGTCTACCTCAAGTCCGACTCGGTGCAGGGGTTCGACGTTCGCTTCGATACCGGGCTGATTGAAGTCGTGGCCGCCAACCTGAAAAAGCGTTACGGCGCGCCGGTATCCGAGTCGAAGGACACCCTCCTCAACAAGAACAAGGAAGCGCGCCTCGTTTACAAGGTGCTCTGGGAGCAGGGCGCGGACCGTGCGATGCTTTCTTCCCTCTCCACGGGCAAGCGCGGCTGGCTGTCCGTTTCGCGCGGCAACTTCGACGACGCGATCTACCGGATTCGGTAGGAAGAGATTTACACACGCGCACCTCGCGCGTGGTTGCACTGCAGCAGGGGTCCCGTATGCGGAATGCACATTGCATCGTGAAAGCGCATTGCATAGCATGGGAACACATCCACTAAAACAGCTGGAGACAGGAACATGGCCACACCACGCAACATCCTCATCATGGGCGCGTCCTACGGGTCGCTGCTCGCCATCAAGCTCCTGCTTGCCGGGCACAACGTGAAGTTGATCTGCCTGCCGGCCGAGGCCGAACTGTTCAATTCGGAGGGCGCGATCGTGCGCATGCCGATCAAGGGCCGTGAAGGGCTGGTGCAGCTCGATTCGCGCAAGGCGCCGGGCAAGCTGACCGCGGGCGACCCGCAGTCGGCCAATCCCGCCGACTACGACCTGGTCGTGCTGGCCATGCAGGAGCCGCAGTACCGTTCGCCCGGCGTGAGGGAGCTGCTCGACGCGGTGGCCAAGTCGAGAGTCCCATGCATGTCGATCATGAACATGCCGCCGCTGCCCTACCTCGCCCGCGTTCCCGGCATCGACGTCAAGGCCTGCCGCGAGTGCTACGCCGGCCCCGAGGTCTGGGACAGCTTCGACCCCGCCACGATGACGCTGTGCAGCCCCGACCCGCAGGCCTTCCGCCCGCCCGAGGACAAGGTCAACGTGCTGCAGGTCCGCCTGCCGACCAACTTCAAGTCGGCGCGCTTCGTGTCCGACGAGCACACCGCCATGCTGCGCGGGCTGGCGGCCGACATCGAGGCCGTGCGGTTCGATACCGGCACCGAGAAGATCGAGCTGCCGGTGAAGTTGAAAGTCCACGAGTCGGTCTTCGTGCCGCTGGCCAAGTGGGCCATGCTGATCGCCGGCAACTACCGCTGCATCACTAAGGACGGCATGCGCCCGATCAAGGACGCGGTGCACTCGGACCTCGCTGCCTCGCGGGACGTGTTCAACTGGGTGGTGCAACTCTGCGTGTCGCTCGGCGCCAACGAGAAGGACCTCGTCCCGTTCGAGAAGTACGCGGCGGCGGCGCAGGGCCTTGCGAACCCGTCCTCGGCGGCCCGTGCCCTGTTCGGCGGGGCGCCCAACATCGAGCGCGTCGACCGGCTGGTGAAGACCGTGGCGGCGCAGAAGGGGATGAAGTCGGCCGTGCTCGACGAAGTGGTCGCGTTGGTCGACGCCCGGCTGGAGCTCAACCGCAAGGCCAAGGCCTAGCTTCCTGGCGATCCGCGTCATCGAGGCGGGCGCCGTCCCGCCGCAACCCTGGCGTAACGGCGGTGGGACCACGCGCGAACTCCTTGCGTGGCCCTCCGCAGCCGACTGGGTGCTGCGCATCAGCATGGCGGATATTGCCGCAGACGGCCCGTTCTCCGCTTTTCCCGGGGTCGAGCGCTGGTTCGTGGTGCTGTCCGGTACCGGGGTCTCTCTGACATTTGCTGAGGGCGAGCGGGCGGTCCGCGCGGAAGATCCCCCATTGCGGTTCGAGGGTGGCGCCGCGCCCGGCTGCAGGCTGCTCGACGGCCCCACGCGTGACCTCAATCTGATGATTCGGGGCGCAAGGGGCTCAATCGAGCAGGCGACGCCTGGCGTGGCCTGGGATGCGGGGTTCGCGCAGCGTGGCCTGTTTACCGCCGTGGCCGGGCGATGGTCCCGCGCAGGGGAGGTGCGTCGCCTTGGTGCGCACTCGTTGCTCTGGGAGGATGCGGCAGGCACCGGCGATTGGCGCTTCGAACCCGACGACCCGGGCGTCCGGGTTCCGGGGTGGTGGCTCGGACTCGCCGCCGGAGATGTACCGGTACCGGTTCGTTAACTCACCGGAGAACGGCTCCCAGAGCCGATCTTGTTAAGTAAAAGTCCTGAATTCAGACGTAGATCCAGGGCCGCTTCACGCGATCCCGGGCCTGGAAGGCCACGATCTCCGGTTCGCGCAGGCGCGTCAGCCCGATCTCGTCGAGACCCTCGAGCAACGCCTTCTTCCGCAAAGGTTCGATCGCAAAGGCGTGCTCCGATCCGTCCGGTGCCACCACGACCTGCCGGCTGAGGTCGACCGTCAGTTTCGCTTTGGCGGGGTCGGCCGCCAGGGCGGCGCCGATTTTTTCCACTGTCGCCTGCGGCAGGATCACCGGCAGCAGGCCGTTCTGGAAGCAGTTGCCGAAGAAGATCTCGCCGAACGAGGGGGCGATCACGCAGCGGATGCCCATCCCGGCGATCGCCCACACGGCCATCTCGCGCGAACTGCCACAGCCGAAGTTGATGCTCCCGACGAGGATCTGCGCCTGCCGGAACGGGCCGTTGTTCAGCGGGAATTCCGGGTTGTCGCTGCCATCGGCGAGGAACCGGGCCATTTCGAAGGCGTATTTGCCGAGGCCGTTCTTTTCGACCTTGGCGCAGCGCTCGACCCGGATGATGAGGTCGGTGTCGACGTTGGCGCGTGGGTAGTAGGCGGCGACGGCGGTGAAGGTGGTGAATTTTTCCATGGTCAGCGCATGAACTGTCGGACATCGGCGATCTCGCCTGCGATCGCGGCGGCAGCGGCCATCGCGGGGCTGGCGAGGTGGGTGCGCACCTCGGGACCCTGGCGGCCGACGAAGTTGCGGTTGGAGGTGGAGACGCAGCGCGCCTTGGGCGCGGCCCACTCCTCGTTCACGCCCACGCACATCGAGCAGCCCGGTTCGCGCCACTGGAAGCCGGCTTCGAGGAAGATCTCGTGCAGGCCTTCGGCCTCGGCTTCCTTTTTGACGCCCACCGAGCCGGGCACGATCCAGGCCTCGACGTGCTTGGCGACCTTGCGGCCCCGCGCCACTTCCGCGGCGATGCGAAGGTCGGAGATTCTCGAATTGGTGCAGGACCCGACGAACACGCGATCTACCTTCGTGCCCGCGATCCGGTCGCCGGCCGAAAGCCCCATGTAGGCGAGGGCTTCGGACTTCGATACGTGGCGGGGTTCGGGGATGCGCCCGTCCACGCCGATCACGTCCTCGGGGCTGGTGCCCCAGGTGATTTGCGGCGGCAGGCCCGAGACCTCGAGCGAGACTTCGGCGTCGAATTTCGCGTCCGCGTCGGTGGTGATCGTCTTCCAGTGCGCCACGGCCGCGTCGTACTGCGCGTCCTTGGGCGCGAAGCGGCGGCCCTTCACGTAGGCGTAGGTCTTCTCGTCGGGGGCGACCATGCCGGTCTTCGATCCCAGTTCGATCGACAGGTTGCACAGCGTCATCCGCGCTTCGAGCTCGAGGGCGCGCACCGCGCTGCCGGCGTACTCGATCGCGTAGCCCGCGCCGCCGGCGGCGCCGACCTTGCCGATCAGCGCGAGGATCAGGTCCTTGGAATACACGCCCCGGGCCATCACGCCCTCGATGTTGGCCCGCATGGTCTTGGGCTTTCTCTGCACGATGGTCTGCGTCGCGAGGATGTGGACCACTTCGCTGATGCCGATGCCGAACGCAAGCGCGCCCAGCGCGCCATTGGTGCAGGTGTGGCTGTCGCCGCAGATCACCGTGGTGCCCGGCAGCGTGAGCCCGAGCTCCGGCCCGATCACGTGCAGGATCCCCTGGCCGTCCTGGTCGATGTCGAAGAGGCGGATGCCCGCCTTGGCGGTCTCGATGCGCATGGTGTCCATGACCTTGATCGACCACGGGAACGCCCCGCCGGTACGGCCCGGCGCCGACGAGATCACGTGGTCCGGCGTAGCAAAGGTGAGGTCGGGGTTGCGCACCGGCAGGCCGCGCTCGTGCAGCGTCGGGAAGCCCCGGCTGATGCACAACTCGTGCAGGTAATGCCGGTCCACGTGCAGGAGGCTCGCGCCGCCGCCGAGGTCGGCGACTACGTGCTCGTCCCAGATCTTTTCAAACAGCGTCTTTCCCAAGTCAGGCCTCCGCGTATTTCTTTTCGAATGACCATACGTCGGCGAACCCGGCGAGGTCGTGCATCTGGTTCATGTCCCAGGCCGGGACCGGGCTGCCGTCGGTGCTGCCGTGCGCCAGCAGGTGGCGGTAGGCGCCATCGAGCGCCGCGCAGGCGGCCGCCATGCCCGCGCTCGGGTAGATGGCGATGGAGAACCCGTACTCGATGAGCTTCTCCTTCGACACCACCGGCGAGCGGCCCGTGGGCACCATGTTCGCGAGCAGCCACGCCTTCCCGCGCAGGGCTTCGCCCACCTTGCGGAATTCGTCTTCCGATTCCGGCGATTCGACGAACACGATGTCTGCGCCGGCCTGGGCGAACGCCTTGCCGCGGGCAATGGCTTCGTCGATGCCGTGCGCCGTACGGGCGTCGGTCCGGGCAATGATCAGGAAGTCCTTGCTGCGCCGGGCATCCAGCGCGACCTCGATGCGCTTCAGCATGTCCTTCAGCGGCACCACGCGCCGGTTGGGCGTGTGGCCGCATTTCTTCGGCATCTCCTGGTCTTCCATCTGCATGGCCTGGACGCCGGCAGCCTCGTAGCCGCGCACTGTCTCGCGGATGTTGATCAGGCCGCCGAAGCCGGTGTCGGCGTCCGCGATCAGCGGCTTGGAGATCCCGCCGGCGATTGTGCGCGCGCGCTCCACCATGTCGCGGTAGGTGACCAGGCCGGCGTCCGCGAGGCCGAGGTGCGACACCGACACGCCGTAGCCGGTCATGTACAGCGCATTGAAATCCATGCGATCGGCGATGCGCGCAGAGAACATTTCGTACACGCCGGGGGCGACGATGAATTCGCCCGAGGCGAGGAGGCTGCGAAGGTTGCTCATGGGCTACTCGATCCGGATGTTGGCTTGCTTCACAACAGGGGCCCAGCGCGCGAGGTCCGCGCGGATCTGCGCGGCGTACTCCTCGGGTTTGTTGCCGACCGGCTCGATGCCGAGCACCGCATAGCGCTCCTTCACCTCCGGCATCTGCAGCACGGCAGCGGTTTCCGTTTGCAGCCGGTCAATGACGGCGCGCGGCGTGGCGGCCGGTGCGAGGAGCCCGACCCACGAATCCACCACGAACCCGGCAAAGCCGTTCTCGATGAACGTCGGCACGTCGGGCGCGCCCGCCGCGCGGGTGGCGCTCGAGAGGCCCAGTCCCTTGAGGCGGCCGGTCTTCATGAACTGCTGCGCGCCGGCGACCGCGGTGCACACCAGCGGGATCTGCCCGCCCACCGCGTCGGCGATGGCCTGGCCGCCGCCCTTGTAAGGCACATGGACCAGGCCCGCGCCGGTGAGCTGGCTCAGCATTTCGCAGGCGAGGTGCGCGCTGCTGCCGGTGCCGGCCGAACCGTAGGTAAACGTGCCCGGTTTCGCTTTCGCCAGCGCGATCAGTTCACGCAGGTCTTTCGCCGGAACCGAGGGATGGGCAACGACGATGACGCCCGCATCGCCGAGTTTGGTGACGGGCGCGAAGTCGCGCAGCACGTCGAACCCGAGCCTGGCGTACACGTGCGGGTTGACGACGATGGTGCCGTCGTACCCGAGCAGCAGCGTGTAGCCGTCCGGTGCGCTCTTGGCCACCTGCTCGCTGCCGATATTGCCCGCTGCGCCAGGGCGGTTTTCCACCACCACCGGCTGGCCGAGGCGTACCCCGAGCCTGTCGGCCACGGTGCGCGCGCTGTTGTCGGCGATGCCTCCGGGGGAGAAAGGCACCACGATCCGCACGGTCTTGGCAGGCCATTGCGCCTGGGCGGGCGCGAGGCCCAAGGCGAGCGCGAACCCGGTCGCGATCCTGAGCATGCTGAGTGTTTTCATTTTGTCCCCTTCTCCGATGGTACGAAGGGCATTCTACCGGCGCTGCGGGGACTACTGCTTCTGCGTCGCAGAAGGCTCGGTCTAGAGAGGGCCCAGCGGCGGGACGCCGCGTTTGGCCACCACGCGATCCCCCTCCGATGAGGGCCCCACCGCGGCGCGGCCGAGCTTCACTTCGATCTCGCTGAAATCCACATGGATCTCGTTGCAGCGCGATTTCTCTGAGTGAATCTGCTCAGCACCGACCGCCTGGGCGGACTGGAAATAGCCGATGGCGGACTTGCGCTCGGCGTCCGTGCTCGCTTTCAGGTTGACGACCGACAGCATGCGGCCGGAAGTCTTGCGGATCCGCTCGGCGTTGATGTTGCACGCCTTCGCTGCTCCAATGATGCGTCCGCCCACCATTGCCACCATCTCGAGATTCGACGCTTCGGCCTCCGCACGTGCAGGTGCCGTGCCCAGGCCGGCGGCGAGGCCGCAGGCGAGGGCAAGCAGGGCGGGGAGGGCGTGCTTCAATTGTGTGGTGTGGCGCATCGGGCCATGACCGGGTGAGGGGGGCTATTGTCACCGACTCCCGCTGGACAAACTGCAAAACTCTGCAAAGCGAGGCGGTCAATTTTAAGTAATTGATTTAGCGAGGGTATGACCCATTGTTGCAGTCGATGGTAGTGCCGTTCAGGTAGTCTGGCGACGCTGTCCCGAGCCGGGTCGCCCAGCTCTTGGTGAGGTTCAGGAGGCCCGCCTTGGTGATCCCGTACCAGAGGTCCGGATGGCCGATAAACGCTGCAACTGACCCTACGTTCACGATGCGTCCTCCTTTGCGGTCAACCATTGGCGTCGAAAGCGCGCTGATCAGCGCGACGGGTGCCTCCAGGTTAACGGCCAGGATTTCCCGTTTGTGAGCCTCGGGAATCGCATCGTAAGGCTCGCAGTAGAGGACGCCGGCGTTATTGACCAGCGTATGGACTTCGCCGAGTGCCGCGCCCGGCGCCGGTCACCAGGGCGGTAAGCATGCCCGCGTTCCTACAGCCCGGGCATCGTGAAGCCGGCGGCCTTCAGGTCGGTGATGACCTGGGCTTCGTGCGCGGCGGTGAGTTCGGTGAGCGGCGGGCGCACGGTTTTCCACTGCGGGTCGTTGCCGAAGTGGGCGACGATGGCCTTGAGCGCGGGGATCATCGGCACCTTCTGCACGATGTTGCGCGTGGCGGTGATGCCGGCCTGCAGCTTGTCCGCGTCCGCGCCGCGCCAGTTGCGGTACACGTTGTCGATGGCGCCCGGATTCACGTTGCCGGTGGCGGTGATGCAGCCCTTGCCGCCGTTGCGCAGGTTGTCGAGCAGGAACACCTCGCTGCCGGCGAACACGTCGAAATTGTTCTTGGAAAACGCATCGAGCATGGCCTTGGTATTCGACCAGTCGCCGGACGAGTCCTTTGCGCCCGCAATGATGCCGGGGTACTTCGAGAGCAGCATCTCGATCAGGTTGAGCGTGATGGGCACGTTCGAGACCGGGGGGATGTGGTACAGGTACAGGCGCAGGCGGTCGTCGCCCACGCGCTCGATGATCTCGGCAAAGTTGCGGTAGAGGCCCTCGTCGGACACGCCCTTGTAGTAGAACGGCGGCAGCATCAGCACACCGCCGCAGCCCATCTTCACCGCCGCCGCCGTCATCTTCACCGAGTCGGTGAGGGCGCAGGCGCCGGTGCCGGGCATCAGCTGGGCGGGGTCCACCCCGCCCTTCACCAGGGCGTCGAGGAGTTCGAGCTTTTCCTCCACCGACAGCGAGTTCGCCTCGCTGTTGGTGCCGAACACCGCAAGGCCCGAGCAGCCGTGGCCGAGCAGCCACTTGCAGTGGCGCACGAACCGGTCGGTGTCGGGTGAGAGGTCCTTGCGGAAAGGGGTGACGACAGGCGAAAGGACGCCGTTGATGCGCTGGGGTGCGGGCATGGTTGTGCTCTTTGCGGTGATTACTGCGGCTGGATGTTGGCTGACTTGACGACTTTCTGGTAAGTCGCGATCTCGTCGCGTACGAAGCGGCCGAACTCGTCGGGCTTCAGCGGGTTCGGCGTGATGCCGAGCTTGGCGAATTGTTCCTTCACGTCGAGCACCTGCAGGGCCGCGTTGACCATGGCGTTCAGCTTCTGCACGGCCGCGGGTGGCGTGCCGGCCGGCGCCCACATGCCGAACCACAGCGAAATGTTGAAGTCGGCCAGGCCCTGCTCGGCGAGCGTCGGGAGGTCGGGGAGCACGTCGGCACGGCGCTTGGTGGACACGCCGAGCGCGAGGAGTTTGCCCTCCTTCAGCTGCCCGATGGTCGTGTTGATCGGCGCCATGTAGAAGGAGGTGCGGCCGGCGATCGTGTCCTGGATCGCCTCCGGCGAGCCCTTGAACGGGATGTGCAGCATCCTCACGCCCGCGACCTGGGCAAAGTATTCGGCTGCTAGGTGGGTCGAAGCGCCCACGCCGGCCGAGGCGAACGGGATGTCGCCGGGCTTCGCTTTCGCGGCATCGACCAGCGACTTGAGGTTCTTGTAGGGGCCGTTCAGCGCGGTGACCATCACGTAGGGCGTCACGCCCAGCAGCGCCACGTCGATGAGGTCCTTCAGCGGGTCATAGGGGAGCGACTTGTAGATCGCGGAGTTCGCTGCATGCGAGGCAGACTGCACCAGCACCGTGTAGCCGTCGGGATCGGCCTTGGCCACCGCCTGCGTGCCGATGATGCCGCCGGCGCCGGGCCGGTTCTCGATCACGACTGTCTGCTTCACCGCGTCGCCGATGTGCTTGCCGAGGATGCGACCCGCGATGTCCGCGCCCGAGCCCGGCGTGAGTGGCACGATGAACCGGATCGGCTTGGACGGGAAGTCCTGCGCCGTGGCGCACAGGGGCAGGGCCAGCATTGCCGAAAGGGCGGCCGCCGCGATATTCGCGATCTTTTTATTCACGTGGAGTCTCCTCGGGGGCTACATGTACAGCCGGGCAAGGTCCTGGATGGCCTTCGCCTCGGGATGCTTGTAAAGCAGTTCGAGCCAGCGGGCGCGCGTGTTCTTCAGGCCGCGCAGGTCGATGCCGAGCGAGTCGGCTTCTTCGATCGCGAGCGTGATGTCCTTGACCAGGTGCTTCGGGTAGAAGCCCGGGGTGAAGTCGCCGCGGAAGGCCCTTGCCGCCTGGATGCGCAATGCCTTGGAATCCGCCGTGCCGGTCTGCAGCGTGGCGAGCATGGTCTCGCCGTCAAGGCCGGCCTTGCGCGAGAAGAACAGGCCTTCGATCGCCGACAGCACGTTCTGCGACACGATCACCTGGTTGACCAGCTTGGCCCGCTGCCCCTGTCCGGCCGCACCGAAGTAGACGATGGTCTTGCCCATCGTGGCGAGCAGCGGCTGGGCGGCGTCGAAGTCCGCCTTGTCGCCGCCGACCATGATCGTCAGCGTGCCTTCGGCCGCGCCTTGTTCGCCGCCGGTGACAGGCGCATCAATGGCGCGCAGCCCCTTGGTTTTTGCGGCGGCATGGATGCGCTCGGCGAGTTTCGGGCTGGAGGTGGTCATGTCGACCAGCAGCGCGCCCGCCTTGGCCGATGCGAGCACGCCGCCCGTGCCGAAATAGACTTCTTCCACATCCGCCGGGGCGCTCACCATGGTGATGATCGCCTCGGCGTCCCGGCAGGCGTCGGCGATGCTCGTAGCGCGCCGTGCGCCCTTCGCCACCAGCGGGTCGGCTTTCTCCGGGGAGCGTGAATACGCGGTGAGGGGGAACCCGCCCGCGGCCACGTTGGCCGCCTGGCGCACGCCCATGATGCCGATCCCGATGAAGGCGGTTTTCATGGTCAGTCGATCTTCGCGCCGGAGGCCTTCACCACCGGCGTCCAGCGGACGATCTCCGCCTTGATCATGTCGGCCATCTGGTCGGCCGTGCCCGGGATGATGAGGTAGCCGAGATCCGTCATGCGCTTGACGAATTCGGGCGCCTTGGCGCCACGGATCGTTTCGGCATTGAGCTTGTTGATGATGTCCTTCGGCGTGGCTGCAGGCACCGCAATCCCGAACCACACGCCCGATTCATATCCGGGAACGCCGGCTTCGGCGATGGTGGGCAGGTCAGGCAGGGCCGGGTCGCGTTTCGCGCCGGTGGTGGCCAGCGCCTTGAGCTTGCCGCCCTTGATGTGCGGCAACGAGGACGGGATGTTGTCGAACATCATGTTCACCTGCCCGCCGATCAGGTCGGCCACGGCCGGCCCGCTGCCTTTGTACGGTATGTGCAGGATGTCCACCTTGGTCATGGACTTGAACAGCTCTCCCGACATGTGGATCGAAGTCCCGTTGCCGGACGAGGCGTAAGTGATCTTGCCCGGGTTCGCCTTGGCGGCCGCGATCACGTCGCGCACCGAGTTGCCCGGCACCGAAGGGTGCAGCACGAGCACGTTGTTGAGCGACACAAGAGGTGCGACCGGGACAAGGTCCTTGTTCGGGTCGTAGCTCATCTTCGAATACAGGGCGGGATTGATCGCCTGGATCCCGCTGGTGGTCATGAACAGCGTATAGCCGTCGGCCGCGGACTTGGCCGCCATTTCCCCGCCCAGGTTGCCGCCCGCGCCGGGACGGTTTTCCACGGCGACCGGCTGGCCGAGGGTCTTCTGCAGTTCGTTGGCGATGGCGCGCGAGGCGATGTCCACTGCCCCGGCCGGAGGGAACGGGCAGATCAGGCGGATCGCCTTGGTCGGGAAGGCCTGGCCGAACGCAATGGCGGGGGCCAGGGCGGCTGCGGAAAGCGCAGCCAAAGCGGCGATTTTGAATTTTGTTTTCATGGTTTTATTAGTCTCCTTGGTGCGAAGCTCCAATTATAAGCGCAGGGTAAACTGCACGGCCCCCCCGCCCGTCCTGGACCCCCTTCATGCCCGACCTTTCCCGTGCAGTAAACATCGGCGACCTGCGCCTGGCCGCCAAAAAGCGCCTGCCGCGCGCGATTTTCGATTTCTTTGATGGTGGCGCCGAGGACGAGATCGCCCTGCGGGACAACCGTGCGGCCTGGGAGCGGGTGCGCCTCAAGCCACGGGTGCTGCGGGACGTTTCGAAAATCGACATGTCCTGCGAGATTCTCGGCGGCCCGTCGAAGATGCCGCTGGTGGTGGCTCCGACCGGCGGCATCGGCATCGGCTGGCCCGGCGCGGACGTGGCGATTGCGCGGGCGGCGTCGCACTACGGCATTCCCTATACGCTGTCCACGACATCGACCGCGACGATCGAGGCCGTGGCGGAGGCCAATGGCGGCGGGCGGCGCTGGTTCCAGCTCTACATCCTGTATGACCGCGACTTCACCGACAAGCTGATGCAACGCGCATGGGCTGCCGGCTACGAGGCCTTGGTGATCACGGTGGACCTGCCGGTCGGCGGCAAGCGCGAGCGCGACTCGCACAACCGATTTACGCAGCCGTTTCGCCCGGGGTTGGGCCAGGTGCTCGAGGCCTTCACCAAGCCCGACTGGGCGCTGCGCATCCTTGCCAACGGCGGCCTGCCTACGCTCGAGAACCTGCGCGGGTTCGACCACAAGAAGAGCGAGTCGCTGCAGTCGATCTCCTCATCGGTCGGGCAGAACCTCGACTCGGCTTTTGATTACACGGGGCTCAAGCGCCTGCGCGACCTCTGGAAGGGCAAGCTGCTGGTAAAGGGCGTGGCGCGCGCCGACGACGCGGCACGCATCGTGGAACTGGGCGCCGACGGGATCTGGGTGTCCAACCATGGCGGCCGGCAACTGGACAGCGCCCGCGCGACGCTCGATACGTTGCCCGAAATTGTCGGGGCAGTAGGGGCGAAGGTCCCGGTCCTGCTCGATGGCGGCGTGCGGCGCGGCTCGGACATGATCAAGGCCCGTGCGCTGGGCGCGCAGGCGGTTTGCGCGGGCCGGCCGACGCTGTATGGCGCCTCGGCCGACGGCGAACCCGGTGCGCTGCGCGCGCTGGCCATCCTTGCCGACGAGTTGCACAGGAGCATGCAGCTCTGCGGCACGCGGACGATCGGGGAGATCGACCCGTCGCTGGTTGAAAAGTAACGCCGCGCCGGCCTTACTTGACGATTTCCAGCAGCTCCACCTCGAACACCAGCGTGGCACCGGGCTTGATGGTGGGCGGCGACCCGCGATCCCCGTAGGCGATATTCGAGGGGCATACCAGGCGGCTCTTGCCGCCCACCTTGATCTGCTGCACGCCTTCCGTCCAGCACTTGATCACGCCCGAGAGTGGGAACGTCGCCGGTTCGCCGCGCTTGACCGAGCTGTCGAACACCGTGCCGTCAGGGAGCGTGCCGTGATAGTGGACCTTCACCGTGCTTGCGGCGGTGGGCGTTGCGCCGGTGCCTTCCTTCAGCGCCTTGACGATGGCGCCCGACGCGGTTTTCTTCGCGCCTGCCTCGGCGGCCGCCTTGGCGATGAACGCCGCACCGGCCGCTTTCTCCTTGTCGGCACCGGAGGAGGCGCGCGATTCTGCGAGGGTCTGGATCTTCGGCCCGAACGTCTGCATGTCCACTTTGAGCTGGCGCTTCAGCACGCCATCGGACATGCCCTCCTTGACGATCTCGAGTTCGGCGGGGGTCAGGGCGAAATCGCCCAGCGACTGGCTGACGGCCACGCCCAATGCGTAGAACGTCTTGTCACGGTCGTTGGCCAGGTCCGCCGCGCCGGCGAGGCTGGTGCCGAGGAGGGCGGTCAGGCAGAAAAGGGCGGTTCTCATTCGGTACTCCTTGCTTGGGTTGGATTCAATCGGCCCGGATGTGGGCCTTGGCGACAATGCGCGCGTTCGCTTCGTATTCCGCGCGGATCGACTTCGCAAACTGCTCCGGGCTGGCTGGGGACGGGACGTTGTCCAGCTTCACGAGCCGCTCGGAAAGCTCAGGGGTGCCCACCGCCTTGTTCACCTCTGCGTTGAGGCGCCTGACCACGGCCTCGGGCGTGCGGCCCGGTGCAAATATCCCGAATTGCGAAGTGAGGTTCGAGTCCGGATAGCCGAGTTCGGCCAGGGTCGGCGCGTTCGGCATGGCCGCGAGTCGCTGCGGTGCTGCAACGGCCAGCACTCGCAGGCGGCCTTGGGCGACCAGCGCATTCACGCCCGGACTGGGGTTGGCGGTGAACAGCTCGAACTGCCCGCCCGCCGCATCGGTAATGACCTGCCCGCCTCCCTTGTAGGGCACGTGGGTGATATCCACGCCCGCGGCGAGCTTGAGTTGCTCCAGCATCACATGCCCGACCGTGGCAATTCCCGAAGTCGCCAGGCGCAGCGAACCGGGCTTTGCTTTCGCCTGGGAGATCGCCTCGCCAAAGTCCTTCCCGGCAAACGCCGGCGTGGCGAGCAGGTACACCGGCGAATACATCACGCTCGCCACCGGCGCGATGTCCTTCAGCGACTCGTAGGGCACCTTGCCTACATGTGGCAGCAGGGTGAGCGGGCTGATGGCCGAAAAGGCCAGCGTGTACCCGTCCGCAGGGGACTTCGCCACCGCATCCATCCCGACTGCCCCGCCTGCGCCGCCCTTGTTGTCGACGATCACAGGCTGGCCCAGCTGCGCGGAGAGCTTCTCGGCGAGCGGGCGGGCCACGGCGTCGCTGGTTCCGCCGGGCGGGTAAACGACGACGAGGCGCAGGGCCTTCGATGGAAACGTTTGTGCGACACCCGGCAGGGCGAGGCCGGTCCCGAGGGCGGCTGCAAGCACGGCGGAAAACACGGCGGTTGCGCGGCGGATCATCCGTCCATTCTACTTGGTGGGCGCACCCGCGCCCCGCTACAAAGTGTTACAACGCAGCCTTGCCCACAGGGGGCGCGAACCGCTATAAAGCAGTAACCACGCCTCGCCCTGACCACCAGCGAACCCCATGACCGTGCCCACTTCCGACCTGAACGCAAAACCTTCCTTCCTGCGCCGAAGCTGGATATGGATCCTCGCGCTGCTCGTTGTTGCGGCCGGTGCGGGTGCGTACTACTACTTCTACTATGCGCCGCAGGGCGCGGGACAGGCTGCGCAGGACGGCACCAAGGGCGGCCCCGGCAAAGGCAAGGGCAAGGGTCGATTCGGCGACCGCCCCGTGCCGGTGATCGCGACCGCGGCCAAAACCGGCGACGTAAACGTCTACCTCGCGGGCCTGGGTTCGGTCACGCCCGTTGCCACCGTTGCGGTGCGCAGCCGCGTAGACGGCCAGCTCATGAGCGTGCTGTTCAAGGAAGGCCAGGTGGTGCGTGCGGGCGAATTGCTCGCGGAGATCGACCCGCGCCCCTACCAGGTCCAGCTCGCGACGGCCGAGGGCCAGATGGCCCGCGACCAGGCGCTGCTCAAGAACGCGCGCATCGACCTCGAGCGCTATCGCGTATTGCTGCAGCAGGACTCGATCGCCAAGCAGCAGTACGACACGCAGGAGGCGCTCGTCCGGCAGTACGAGGCCACCGTCAAGATCGACCAGGCCGCGATCGATACGGCCAAGCTCCAGCTGACCTATTGCAGGGTCACCGCGCCGGTCGGCGGGCGCCTCGGCCTGCGCCAAGTCGACGCAGGCAACATCGTACGCGCGGGTGATGCCACAGGGCTCGTGGTGATCGCGCAACTGCAGCCGATCACAGTGGTGTTCACGATTCCCGAGGACAGCCTGCCCCCGGTGATGGCCAAGCTGCGCGCGGGGGAGAAGCTCCCGGTCGATGCGTACGACCGGGCCGACAAGGCAAAGCTTGCCTCGGGGATGTTGCTGACTGCGGACAACCAGATCGACCCGGCCACCGGGACGGTCAAGCTCAAGGCGCAGTTCCCGAACACCGACAACGCCCTCTTTCCCAGCCAGTTCGCCAATGTGCGCATGCTGGTCGACGTGAAGCGCGATGCGGTGCTGGTGCCGAGCGCCGCGGTGCAAAGGGGCACTCCCGGAACGTTCGTCTACGTGGTCGGCGCGGAAGGCACGGTATCCGTGCGCAGAGTGAAGCTCGGTCCGGCGCAGGGCGAGTCGGTATCTGTCGAGTCGGGCCTCGCGGCGGGCGAGATGGTCGTGGTGGACGGCGCCGACAAGCTGCGCGAAGGCGCCAAGGTTGATGCGAGCACCCGCGAAGCAGGATCGGGTAAAGGTGGGTTTCGCAAGGGCCCGCCCGGGGCTGAAGGAAAGGCGCCCGCAGCGGGTGGGGAGCGTGCCAAGGGGGCTCCCGGGGCCGCGGCATCGCAGGGGACGACACCGCCGCCGTCGGCAGCAACGGGGGGTGGCGGGGGCGGCGGATGGCAGGGCCTGTCCCCCGAGGAGAGGGCGAAGCGCTGGGCCGATGTGAACGCACGCATCGACCGCGGCGAGTTCGGCGAGGAGATCAAGAAGCTCCCCGAGGAAGAGCGCAAGCAGCGCATGCGCGAACTGCGCCAGAAACGCGAGGCGGCCGGCGGCAACGCGCAGTAGCGGGCCCCCCCGATGAACCCCTCACGCCTCTTCATCCTCCGGCCGGTCGCGACCTCGCTCTTCATGGTCGCCATCATGCTGGCGGGCATCGTCGCCTATCGCGTGCTGCCGATTTCGGCGCTGCCCGAAGTCGACTACCCAACGATCCAGGTCGTGACCCTCTACCCGGGCGCGAGCCCGGACGTGGTCACCTCGTCGATCACCGCGCCGCTCGAGCGGCAGTTCGGCCAGATGCCCGGCCTGAACCAGATGTCCTCGACCAGTTCCGGCGGGGCCTCGGTCGTCACGCTGCAGTTCGGGCTCGACCTCAAGCTCGACGTCGCCGAGCAGCAGGTGCAGGCCGCGATCAACGCCTCGGCCAACCTGCTGCCCTCCGACCTGCCGGTACCGCCGATCTACAGCAAGGTCAACCCCGCGGACGCGCCGATCATCACGATTGCGGTCACCTCGAAAACGGTCCCGCTGCCCAAGGTCCAGAACCTCGTCGACACGCGTATTGCGCAGAAGATTTCGCAATTGCCCGGCGTGGGTCTGGTCAGCATCGGCGGCGGCCAACGTCCCGCGGTGCGCATCCAGGCCAACCCGAAGGCGCTGGCGGCCTACGGCCTGTCGCTCGAGGACCTGCGCATCGCGATCGCGAGCGCCAACGTGAACCAGGCCAAGGGCAGCTTCGACGGGCCGGCGCGCGCGTCCACGATCGACGCCAACGACCAGCTCAAATCCGCCGAGGAGTACCGCAACCTCGTGGTGTCCTACCAGAACGGCCGTCCGATCCGGCTGTCGGACGTGGCCGACACCCTCGATGACGCGGAAAATTCACGGCTCGGGGCTTGGTCGAACGAGACCGCCGCCGTGCTGGTGAACGTCCAGCGGCAGCCCGGCGCCAACGTGATCGAGGTGGTCGACAGCATCAAGAAGCTGTTGCCGCAGCTGCAGGCGACGATGCCGGGGTCGGTCGACATCGCGCTCCTCACCGACCGGACGACGACGATCCGCGCCTCGGTGCGCGACGTGAAGATCGAGCTGGCGCTGGCCGTCGCGCTCGTGGTGATGGTGATCTTCCTGTTCCTGCGCAGCGCCTCGGCGACGGTGATCCCGAGCGTGGCGGTGCCGGTCTCGCTGGTGGGGACTTTCGGCGTGATGTACCTCTGCGGGTTCAGCATCAACAACCTCACGCTGATGGCGCTGACCATTGCCACCGGCTTCGTTGTCGACGACGCCATCGTCATGATCGAAAACGTGTCGCGCTACATCGAAGGCACCGAAGACACGCCTCCGATGTCACCGATGGAAGCCGCACTCAAAGGCTCCGAGCAGATCGGCTTCACCATCATTTCGCTGACCGTGTCGCTGATCGCGGTGCTGATCCCGCTGCTCTTCATGGGCGACGTGGTGGGACGGCTCTTTCGCGAGTTCGCGATCACCCTGGCGGTCGCGATCCTGATCTCAGCCGTGGTGTCCCTGACGCTGACCCCGATGATGTGCGCGCGGCTGCTGCGCCACACGCCGGAAGCCGAGCAGGGCTGGTTCTATCGCAGGAGCGGCCAGTTCTTCGACGCGGTAATTGCACGCTACGCGCGCATGCTCGACTGGGTCCTCGACCGGCAGGCGGCGACGCTGCTGGTGGCGGCGGGCACGCTGGTGCTTACGGTCGTGCTCTACGTGTTCGTGCCCAAGGGATTCTTCCCGCTGCAGGACACCGGCTTAATCCAGGGCGTGTCCGAGGCGCGCCAGTCGATCTCGTTCGCCGCGATGGCCGAGCGCCAGCAGGCCCTGGCCAAGGTCGTGCTCGAGGATCCCGCGGTGGCGAGCCTGTCCTCGTTCATCGGCGTCGACGGGGTGAACACCACGCTGAACAGCGGGCGCGTGCTGATCAACCTGAAACCCCTCGAGGAAAGGCGCGTCCACGCGGTGGAAGTAATCCGCCGCCTGCAGCAGCGCCTCGCGAAGGTGGAGGGCATCACGCTCTACATGCAGCCGGTGCAGGACCTCACCATCGAGGACCGCATCAGCCGCACCCAGTACCAGTTCAGCGTCGAGGATGCCGATCCAGCCGAACTCGCGTTGTGGGTGCCGAGGCTGGTTGAGCGGCTCCGCACGCTGCCGCAACTCGCAGACGTAGTGAGCGACGTGCAGGACGATGGCCTGCAGGCGTACGTGGAGATCGACCGCGCGACCGCCGGGCGCCTCGGCGTGACGCCGGCCGCCATCGACAACGCGCTCTACAACGCGTTCGGCCAGCGCCTCATCTCGACCATCTTCACGCAGACCAGCCAGTACCGGGTCGTCCTCGAAGTGAAGCCTGAGTTCCGGATGGGGCCGGCGGCGTTGGAGGACATCTACATCGGGTCCTCCACTGGAAAGCAGGTGAAGCTTTCGGCCGTGGCCAAGGTGATCGAGAAGCCCACCCAGCTGCTGATCAGCCACCTGGGGCAGTTTCCTTCCGCAACGATCTCGTTCAACCTCGCACCCGGGGCTTCGCTTGGCGAGGCGGTCGATGCGATCCGCGCCGCGGAAAAGGACATTGCGATGCCGCTGTCGGTGCAGACGCGCTTCCAGGGCGCGGCGCTGGCCTTCCAGGCCTCGCTCGACAATACGCTGCTGCTGATCCTGGCGGCGATTGTCACCATGTACATCGTGCTGGGCGTACTCTATGAGAGCTACATCCACCCGGTGACGATCCTCTCCACGCTGCCGTCGGCCGGCGTCGGTGCATTGCTCGCGTTGATCCTGACGCGCAACGACCTAGGCATCATCGCGATCATCGGCATCATCCTCTTGATCGGCATCGTCAAGAAGAACGCGATCATGATGATCGACTTCGCGCTCGACGCCGAGAGGAAGGAGGGCAAGGCGCCGCGCGAGGCGATCCGGCAGGCGTGCCTCTTGCGCTTCCGCCCGATCGTCATGACCACGATGGCGGCGCTGCTGGCCGCGCTGCCGCTGATGCTGGGCAGCGGCGTGGGCTCCGAGCTTCGCCAGCCGCTCGGCATCACCATGGTGGGCGGGCTGCTGGTGAGCCAGGTGCTCACGCTCTTCACCACGCCGGTGATCTACCTCTGGTTCGACCGGTTCGCGCGGCGCAAGCCCGCCATCGTTGAGGGAGGCGTCGGCAAGTGAACCTGTCGCAGCCCTTCATCGAGCGCCCGGTCGCGACGACGCTCCTGACGCTGGGCATCGCGCTGGCGGGCATCCTCGCGTTCCGGCTGCTGCCGGTGTCGCCGCTGCCGCAGGTGGATTTCCCGACCATCTCGGTGACCGCCCAGCTGCCCGGCGCGAGCCCAGAGACCATGGCCTCGTCCGTTGCCACGCCCCTCGAGCGATCGCTGGGCCGGATCGCCGGGATCACCGAGATCACTTCCACGAGCACGCTCGGGTCCACGCGCATCACGCTGCAGTTCGACCTCAGCCGCGACATCGACGGCGCGGCCAACGACGTGCAGGCCGCCATCAACGCGGCGCGCACCCTGCTGCCGACGGGCCTGCCGAACAACCCGACCTATCGCAAGGTGAACCCGGCCGACGCGCCGATCATGATCCTGTCGCTGACTTCCGAGTCCCTTACGCAGGGGCAGATGTACGACGCGGCCTCGACGATCCTCGCGCAGAAGCTCTCGCAGTTGAAAGGCATCGGGCAGGTGACGGTGGGCGGATCCTCGCTGCCCGCGGTGCGCGTCGAACTCAACCCGGCGACGCTCTACAAGTACGGCATCGGGCTGGAGGACGTGCGCACGGCGATCGTGGCGACCAACGCCAACCGCCCCAAGGGCACGGTCGAGGACGGCGAGCGGCACTGGCAGATCCTCGCCAACGACCAGGCCCGCAAGGCGGCCGAGTACATGCCGCTGGTCGTCGCTTACCGCAACGGGGGCGCAGTCCGGTTGTCCGATGTGGCCGAGGTGGTGGATTCGGTGCAGGACCTGCGCAACGCGGGGTCGGCCAACGGCAAGCCCTCGGTGCTGCTGATCCTCAACCGCCAACCCAACGCCAACATCATCGAAACGGTGGATCGCGTGCGCGCAATCCTGCCGGTGCTGCGCGCTTCGATCCCGAGCGCCATCGACCTGGAAGTGGCGCTCGACCGGACGCCGACCATCCGCGCCAGCCTGCTGGAGGTCGAGCGTTCGCTGGTGATCTCCATGGGCCTCGTGATCCTCGTGGTGTTCCTGTTCCTGCGCAATTGGCGCGCGACGCTGATCCCCGCGGTGGCGGTTCCCGTTTCGTTGATCGGCACGTTCGCCGTCATGCACCTGTGCGGTTTCAGCCTGAACAACCTGTCGCTGATGGCGCTGACCATCGCCACCGGGTTCGTGGTGGACGACGCGATCGTGGTGCTGGAGAACATCTCGCGGCGGATCGAGGAAGGCGTGCCGCCCATGAAGGCGGCGCTGCAGGGCTCGCGCGAGGTCGGGTTCACCGTGCTGTCGATGAGCCTGTCGCTGATCGCAGTGTTCATCCCCATCCTGCTGATGGGCGGCATCGTCGGGCGGCTGTTCCGTGAGTTCGCGGTGGTGCTCTCCGTGGCGATCCTGATCAGCCTGCTGGTGTCGCTGACGACCACGCCGATGATGTGCGCCCGGCTGCTGCGGCCGGAAGCCGGGCAGGTCCACGGGCGGTTCTACCGCGCCGGCGAGTGGTTCTTCGCGAAGATGCTGCGGGTGTACGAAGTCACGCTCTCCTGGGCCCTGCGCCACAGCCGGTTCATGCTCGTGCTGCTCGCCGGGGCGGTCGGGCTTAACTTCTACCTCTACACCGTCGTGCCCAAGGGGTTCTTCCCGCAGCAGGACACCGGCCGGCTCGTGGGGAGCATCCAGGCCGACCAGGGCATCTCCTTTCAGGCCATGCGCATCAAGGTGGCGCGGTTCGTCGAGATCGTGCGCGAGGATCCTGCCGTCGAGACCGTGGTCGCCTTCACGGGCGGCTTCCAGCGCAACCGCGGGTTCATGTTCGTGACCCTGAAACCGCTCAGCGAGCGCGGCATCTCCGCCGACCAGGTGGTGGGCCGGATGCGCGGGCGGCTCGCCCGCGAGCCTGGCGCGAGCCTTTTTCTCGTGCCGGTGCAGGACATCCGCGTGGGCGGACGGCAGGCGAATGCGGCGTACCAGTTCACGCTGCAGGCGGACGACCTGGAGGAGTTGCGGCTGTGGGAGCCGCGCGTGCGTCGCGCGCTTTCCCAGCTGCCTGAACTCGTCGACGTGAACACCGACCAGGAGGATAAGGGCCAGCAGACCTCGCTCGTGATCGACCGGGACACGGCGGCGCGCCTCGGCGTCACCACGCGGATGATCGACGCGACGCTGAACGACGCCTTCGGCCAGCGCATCGTCTCGACCATCTACAACCCGCTCAACCAGTACCGCGTCGTCATGGAGGCCGCGCCGGAGTTCTGGCAGAGCCCGGAGGTGCTCAAGTACGTGCATGTGAGCGGCACGGGCGGCGTGCAGGTGCCGCTCTCCGCGTTCAGCAGCTACGGGCCGACGAGCACCCCGCTGGGCGTGAACCACCAGGGGCAGTTCGCGGCGTCCACCATCTCGTTCAACCTGCCGGAAGGCGTGTCGCTTTCCGACGCCACTGCCTCCGTGCGCCAGGCGCTCGACGAGATCGGCGTGCCGACCAGCGTGCATGGCACCTTCCAGGGCACGGCCCGCGCGTTCCAGGCCTCGCTGCAGAACCAGCCCTGGTTGATCCTCGCCGCGCTAGTCACGCTCTACATCGTGCTCGGCATCCTCTACGAGAGCGTAGTCCATCCCATCACGATCCTCTCGACGCTGCCCTCCGCTGGCGTGGGGGCGCTGCTCGCGCTGCTGGCATTCGGGACGGAGCTCAGCATCATCGCGTTCATCGGCGTGATCCTGCTGATCGGCATCGTGAAGAAGAACGCGATCATGATGATCGACTTTGCGATCGACGCTGAGCGCAACGAGGGATTGACCCCGGAGGCCGCGATCTACAAGGCGTGTGTCCTGCGCTTCCGCCCGATCATGATGACCACCATGGCGGCGCTGCTCGGCGCGATCCCGCTCGCGGTAGGGCTGGGGGAAGGCGCGGAATTGCGCCGCCCGCTGGGCATCGCGATTGTCGGCGGGCTGGTGTTCAGCCAGCTGCTGACGCTCTACACCACGCCGGTGGTCTACCTATACCTCGACCGGTTCCGCCTGTGGGCGGGACGGCGCTGGCCGTGGAGCGCGCGCCGTGCGGCGCTCGGAGGACAGGCAACATGAAGAAAACCGATCTCGCGTTTGTTGTCGTGGCACTGGCAGCTTCGGGCTGCACCGTCGGGCCCGACTATGTACGCCCTGCAACCGAAGTGCCGGCGGCCTACAAGGAAGGCTTCGCCTGGCAGCCCGCCCAGCCCCGCGACCACGTGAGCCGCGGCAATTGGTGGGCGGGGTTCGCGGACCCGCAGCTGGACGCCCTGCTCGAACAGGTCCAGGTCTCCAACCAGACGCTGGCCGCCGCCGAGGCGCAGTTCCGCCAGTCGGTGGCGCTGGCCGACACTGCGCGCGCCGCGTGGTACCCGACCGTGACCGCGGGGCTGTCCGAGACTCGCTCGCGGCCCTCAGGCACCACCGGGCCGGTGGTCGGGGTGGCCACGACCAAGCGCACGATCTGGTCCATGCCGCTGAACGCCTCGTGGGAAGCGGATGTCTGGGGCAGGGTGCGGCGCTCGGTCGAGGCGGGCGAGGCCTCGGCACAGGCAAGCGCGGCCGACCTCGAGAATGCGCGCCTGTCGATCCAGTCGCAGCTGGCCCAGAACTACTTCCAGTTGCGCGCGGTCGATGCGCAGAAGAAGTTGCTGGCCGATACGGTCGGGGCCTATGCCAAGTCGCTGGAGCTCACCAACAACCGTTACAAGATGGGGGTGGTGGCGCGCGTGGATGTGGCGCAGGCGCAGACCCAGCTCAAGTCCACGCAGGCGCAGTTGCTCGACCTCGGCGTGCAGCGCGCCCAGCTCGAGCACGCGATTGCCGTGCTGCTGGGCAAGGCCGCGGGGAATTTCTCGTTGGAAGCCAAGCCGCTTGCCGCCGTGCCGCCGCCCGTGCCCGCGGGGCTGCCTGCGGACTTGCTGGAGCGCCGCCCCGATATCGCGGCCGCAGAGCGCCGCGTGGCCGCTGCCAATGCACAGATCGGCGTGGCGAAGGCTGCGTGGTTCCCGAGCGCGACGCTCAACGCATCGTATGGTTTCCAGACCGCGACCGCAGCGCAGTGGTTCACGTTGCCCAGCCGGTTCTGGTCGATCGGCCCGGCCCTCGCGGAAACGATCTTCGATGGCGGCAAGCGCCAGGCGGTCAACGACCAGGTCGCCGCCGCGTATGACGCGAGCGTGGCCAATTACCGCCAGGTGGTGCTGACGGCGTTCCAGGAGGTGGAAGACAACCTGGCGGCGTTGCGCATCCTGGAGGAAGAGGCCGTGGTGCAGGGCGAGGCGGTGAAGGCATCCCAGCAGGCGCTGGAGTACTCGCTCAACCAGTACAAGGCCGGGATCTCGACCTACCTGCAGGTGGTGACCGCGCAGGCCACGACATTGGCCAGCCAACGGACCGCGGCGGACCTGCTGGCCCGTCGCGTCACGGCCACCGTATTGCTGGTGAAGGCCCTCGGCGGCGGCTGGGACGCCGCCGCATTGCCGAAGGACCAGGCGCTTACAGGGAAGAAATAGCTATACCCAGACTTGCAGCACGTACTCGAACGCCGCCTGTGCGTTCGTCATGTCCACCCGCTGCGCCTTGATCCGGTAGCCCGTCGCGGTCTTCTTCAGTTCGTGCCGGTAGCTGCCCGCGAAGTGGCGCACGTTGTCGCGCCGCAATTCCATCATGTGGAAGCGCGAGCGCACCACCACGTCGCCGTTGGGCGACTCGCGCTCGACAATCACGTTGCCGACCACATGGTTGGTGCCCCACAGTGGGCGCTGCGACCAGGCGTCCGGGTGCAGCACGCGCTTCATCCGCACCGTCATGAGGTTCTTGTCCTCGGCGAAGATCGAAGGGATGCCGTCCCAGTGCTTGTCGGCCGGGTCGGCCGGCATCCAGTACACCGCATCGGCGGTGAACAGGTCGATGTAGTCCTGCCAGCGCTTGGCGTCGAGGATCTCGGCCTGGCGATAGAGGAACTGCTCGACCGCATGCTGCGTGGCCAGTGAGCCGGCCTTCGGTGCCGCAGCGCGCTTGACCGGCTTCTTCGCGGCCTTCCTGATGAGTTTCTTTGCCATGTCGGTTCCTATCCCTTCGCCATGAATTCGGCCCACGCCTTCATCTGGTTGCGCATCGGCGCCTCAGACGTCCCCATGCCTTCTGCGGTTTCGACCACGCCTTTCTTCGTGATGTCGCGGCCGTAGTGGCGCGCGAAGCTCACCCAGTCGCCGCCATCCGAGGCGAGGCCGGTCTGCGCCTTCCAGAAGTTCTCGAGGTCGTCCGCGTTGATCAGCGTGGCGGGGGAGTTGACGAGGTTGTAGTACGCCAGCGCTCGACGGTAGATCGGCTCCGGCGCGCCCTTGAGGCGGAAGTGCCAGATCTCGGTCAGCGTCTTGTTCACACCCAGCGGACGCACCGCGCGCAGCTGCTGCAGCGGCGATTGCACCGACAGGCCGGGGTAGAGCAGCACGTGGTGGATGTTGGTGGTGAGGATCTCTTCCTTCCTCTTTTCGCCGTAGGCCTTCACCAGCGTTTTCTCGTAGGCCAGGGTGTCCGGGTCCTGCGGGCGCAGGCCCATGTAGCCGGTGAGGATGCAGTGCCCGTACGGGTAGTTGATCGTCTGGAAGTTGTCCCACTTGTCGATCGTCACCGTCGAGAAGGCCGAAAGCATGTGGTAGGCGAGCGGCGCGTGGCCGGTCTTCTTTTCGAGCGCGACTTCGACATCGCGCGCGGCGCGGCCGGTGGACTGGTGGGTCACCGACGGGTGCAGTGCGTCGAGCTGGTTCTCGAGGAAGATCTTCCAGTTGGAGTTCTGGATCACGCGGAAACACGTAGGCACGACCTCGACCTCTCCTTCGGGCGCGCGGTCGCAGATGTCATCGAACGCGATCTTCGCGGGCCCGAGGAACTCGACCAGCGAGGGGCCCTCTTCGGCGAGGCTGGCGAACACGAAGCCGCGGTAGTTCTCGACCCGGGCGGCCGGCTTCATGTTGATGTCGGGGTTGTCGCGGTTCCAGCGCGTGCCCTTGTAGCCCGACTCCATCATCGGGATGTTCTTCAGCTTGCCATCGAGCTGGAAGGTCCACGCGTGGTACGAGCAGCGGAAGGCGTCGCCCGTGTTGCCGTGCCGGTCGCCGCAGAGCATCACGCCGCGGTGCGGGCAGCGGTTGTAAAGCACGTTTACCTTCCCGTCCGCTCCGCGCACCATGACCATCGGCTGCCGGCCGATCTGTACGGTGTAGAAGTCGCCGGGATTCTTGACCTGCGTCTCGTGGCCGCAGTAGACCCACACCTTCTCGTGGATGCGTTCCATCTCGAGCTCGAACAACTGCTCGTCGGTATAGACGGCCTTGTGCACTCGGTCGGGTTCGACCAGCTTGGATATGGCGGGGATGTTTTCGCGAAGCATCAGGTTCTCCTTCTGAAATCCGGTCAGGCGGCGCGGCTGTCCTGGTTGGCCAGTCCCGCGTCGAGGTTTTGGCGCATGTGTTCGAGCGTCCAGCGCAGCATGCCTAGCGCGGACTCGGGCAGGCCGGCGCAGGCCGCGATGTTCAATCGTTTGACGATGGGCCACACGCGGGCGAAGAGGCGCTGCCCTGAGGCGGTGAGCGCGAGGCGCGTGACGCGCATGTCGTCGGAATCCGAGAGTCGTGTCACCCAGCCCGACTTCTGCATGCGGTCCATGGTGCGCGTGAGGGTCGAGCGGTCGATCGAGGCGAGGTCCGACAGTTCGCTCATCGACAGGCTCTTCTTTGCGTGCAGAGAAGCAAGGGCGCGCCATTCCGGCACGCGCAGGCCTTCGCCCTTGAGTTCCTGGGCCAGCTGCCGGTCGCGGCAGGCCATGACCTGCGTCATCCAGAAGAAGCTGTGGCCTTCGAGGTCGAATGTCGGCATGCGGGAAAGCTACGCCGGGTTATGTGCGTTTGCAAGCAATTTGGAAGGCGCGCGGATGATGCGGAGCGGAAATTTCTTCGCGAAGGGCGTGAACGTTGCCTTAGAATAGTGTGCTTACAAGTAAATCCTCGAACCTATGCATCTATCTACGGACGTGCTGGTGATCGGCGCCGGCGGCGCCGGTATGTACGCGGCCCTCGAGGCCGCCCGCACCGGCGCGAAGGTTATTCTTGCCGACCGCAGCCTCATCGGCCGGGGGGGCGCAACCATCATGGCGCAGATGACCGTGGCGGTGGCGGCGGGCGAGCAGGAACCCGACCACTGGGAGCACCACCTCGCGGACACCCTCGCGTCCGGGCGCGGCCTGTGCGACCCGGCCCTCGCGCGACTGCTCTGTGAAGAGGGCCCGGAAGTGATCCGCGAGATGGACGGCTGGGGCGTGGGCTGGGCCCGCGAAGACGGCCACATGAAGCAAGCCCATGCGCCCGGACACGACCGCCCGCGCTGCGTATACGTGGATTTCCTCAATACGGGACCGGCGGTATCGAAGACGCTGCGCACACGGCTCATCCGTACGCCGGACATCCGTCGTGTCGGCGACCTGCTGGTGACCGATCTCTTGGTGCGCGAAGGCGAGTGTGTCGGCGCGGTGGCGCTTCACCTGCCCACCGGCGACGCCATCACGATCGCGGCTGCATCCGTGATCGTAGCCACCGGCGGCCTCACGCGCCTTTACCAACGCAACAGCGCCTCGGCCAATATGGGCGGGGACGGCTACGCGCTCTGCCATGCCGCGGGGGCGGAACTCATCGACATGGAGTTCGTGCAGTTCTTCCCCATCGGGCACCTGGCCCCGCGGCTGATCGGCATGGATCCGATCATGTGGGACCCCTTCCGCTATAAGCTCGGCGGCCGGCTCCTCAACGGCGCGCGCGAGGAGTTCGTGCACAACTACGGCGCCACGGACGAGGGCAAGTACGTCGTGACGCGCGACCTCGCCACCTACGCGATCGTGAAGGAAGTCGAAGCCGGGCGCGGCTCTCCTCACGGCGGGGCCTGGCTGTCGTTCGAGCATTGCACCGAGGCCGAGCTGCGGGCGGCCGCCGGGCCGGTGATCGACCGCCTCGCGAAAAACGGGATCGACCTCACAAAGCAGGCCATCGAAGTTGCGCCGATCGCCCACTACCATATGGGCGGGGTGAAGGCGGACGTCTCGATGGCCACGCGTGTGCCCGGCCTTTTTGTGGCGGGCGAAGCGGTCGGCGGGGCGAACGGCGCGAACCGGCTTTCCGGCAACGCGATTACCGAAGCGCTTGTGTTCGGGCGCACGGCGGGCAAGAGCGCGGCGGCACGCGCGCTGGCGCGGACTTCGCCTGCGGCAAGTGCCCCGGCGTTCGCGGGCGCAGTCGACTTCCTCATGGACGGCACCCCGGGGTCCGGCCCCAACCCCGCGGCGATGATTGAAGAGCTGCAGGCGCTCATGCAAAAGGATGTGGGGCCGTTCCGGGCCGGGCCTGGCCTCGAGCGCGCGCTCTCCCGGATCCGCGCCATGCGCGCGAGCCTGCCTGCAGCGAAACCGCCGGGCGGCACGGCCTACGACACCGCGCTGGTCGACTGGCTGGATCTGCGCACCATGCTTGCCGTGGCCGAAGGCGTGACACACTCCGCCCTGCAGCGCACCGAAAGCCGTGGCGCGCACCAGCGGGAGGACTACCCCGGCATGGACCCGGCATGGCAGAAGAACCAGGTGATCCGATGAGTTCCGTCACAAGGCTGAAGATCCTGCGTGGTGTCGCGGGCGGTGCAACGCGTTACGAAGTGCATGAAGTCCCGTTCGAGCCCGGCCAGTCCGTGCTCGACGCGCTGCGCTGGATCCGCGCGCATACCGACCCGACCCTCGCCATCCGCTACTCGTGCACCACCGCGAATACCTGCAAGGAGTGCATGGTGGCCGTTGACGGCAAGACCGTCTATTCCTGCACCGCACGGCTCGAGGCGCGCGACATGCTTGTCGAGCCGCTGCCCAACAAGGCGCTGATCCGCGACCTCGTGACCCAGATCGCCCCTCCCGACGAGCGCTTGCAGGCGCAGTCCTAGGCCGTCCCCCTGCCATGGGCGACTCCGGCAGTCGCTGGTCCGCGCTGGCCCTGATGTTCCTGTTCGGCCTGGCTGCGGCCATGCAACTGCAGAGCGTCCAGTCGCTTGCGCCGCTCCTCGTCGCGCAGGTGGGCCTGAGCTACGCCGAGATCGGTGTGCTGACCGGGGTGTTCATGTTGCCGGGGGTGTTCCTCGCGCTGCCCGGGGGCATGCTGGCAGGACGGCTCGGCGACCGGCGTGCCATGGCGATCGCGCTGACCCTGATGCTGGGCTCTGGCGTGGCGATGGCGATGACCCAGTCGTACGCAGTGATGATTGTGGCGCGTGTGGCCGGGGGCGCGGGCTCCGCAGTCCTGACCACGCAGGGGCTGAAGGTGGTGACCGACTGGTTCGCGGGCCGCGAGATCTCCACCGCCATGGCGATCAACGCAGCGAGCTTCGGCCTTGGCGTCGGCGTGTCGACGGGGCTGCTCTCGGGCATCGCCGCCTACAGTTCGTGGCAGGCGGCGATGTGGGCCAGCGCCGCGCTGGTCGGCGTGGCGCTGGCCATGGTGCTGGCGGTCTATCGCGACCCGGAAGGGGCTGCGGACGCGAGTCGGGCAGCCCAACCCGGCCTCCGCCTGCAGATCAGTTTTCCGGAGTTTGTGCTCGCGCTGCTCGCGGCGATCATGCGCATGCTGTTCGCCTCGGGCTACTTGCTCTTCATGAGCTTTGCGCCGGTGCTCCTCATCGCGCGTGGCACCGGCGTGGCGCAGGCCGGGTTCCTCGTCAGCCTGTCGGCCATCGTGGCGCTGGCCTCCGTGCCGCTGGGCGGGCTGCTGACCGACCGCACACGCAAACCCAACGTCTTCATCACGCTCGGCGCGCTGGGGGCGGCCGCGTGCTGTTTCATGCTGCCCCAGGTCACGGTCGTGCTGCCGTGGATCCTGCTCTTCGGGCTGCTGCGCGGCGGTTGCACGGGCGGCATCATGGCGCTGCCCTCCGAGGTGCTGCGGCCCGGCAGTCGCAACGCCGGATTCGGGGTGTCCTCGACGATGTACTTCATCGGGCTGTCCGTGATCCCGCCCCTGGCCGGGTGGATCCTCGACACCACGCAGAGGCCCGAAGCGCCGGTGTGGTTCGCGATGACGCTCTGGCTGATGATCCCGGTGACCTTGCTGTTGTTTCGTTTTCTGCAACAGCGATGGATGGGGTTGCACGCACACCGGGCGGATGCAAAGAATGCATAGGGCCTGCAGGGTGCACGACCGCGCAGCAGAACAGGGCTTGTCCTGATCCGCGCCAGCCCGTAGGATCCGACAGCCATGGAACGATTGCCAATTACAACCAATTTCTCGTCGCAGTGCGTACCGCATTGAGCGCGATGCCATGGGGCTGAGGCTCGCGTCCCTCGCCGGCGCCTTCTTGATCTGGTGGCTGCTGTCGCTGGCCATGCCGGCAAACCTTCTTCCGGGGCCATGGGTCGCCTCGGTGACCCTCGCGAAGGACTTCGCGCAGGGCGACGTCCTGCCCCACCTTGCAATCACTTTGCTGCGCGTCACCGGCGGGCTGGCGCTCGCGATGGCGATCGGCGTGCCGCTCGGCATCCTGATGGGGATCAACCACCGCGCGGAGAAAGTGCTCGACATCTGGGTCATGGTCGGCCTGACCGTGCCCAGCCTGTGCTACGCGATCATCTGCTTCATCCTGATCGGCCTCAACGAGGCCGCCACGATTGTCGCGATCGGGCTGACCGCCGCGCCGTCGATCGCCATCAATCTTTGGGAGGGCGTGAAGACCATCGACTTCAAGCTGGTCGAGATGGCGCGCATCTTCGAGGCCGGGCGCACGCGCATCCTCGCCCGCGTGCTGCTGCCGCAGGTGATGCCCTACATCATGGCTTCGGTGCGCATGGGCCTGGGCATCGTCTGGAAGATCGCGGTGCTGGTCGAGCTGATCGGGCGACCCAATGGCGTCGGGTTCAAGCTCTTCTACTGGTACCAGCTGGCGGACATGGCGCAGGTGCTGGCCTGGACGCTCCTCTTCACGCTGGTGATGCTGGTGATCGAGCTCGGCATCCTCAAGCAGATCGAGCATCGCCTCTTCGGCTGGCGTCCGCGGGTGGGCCTGTGAACGCAGCCGTGGAACCCGCAGCCATTGCGATCGCCGGCCTCAACAAGAGGTTTGGCCAGCTGAGCGTGTTGCGCGACCTCGATCTCACGATTGCGGATCGCGAGTTCGTCTGCATCCTCGGCCCCTCGGGCAGCGGCAAGTCGACGCTGCTCAATATCATTTCCGGGCTCGAAGGCGGCTACACCGGCACCGTGCAACTCGGCGCGACGCGCGTGGGCTACCTTTTCCAGGAGCCGCGCCTGCTGGCGTGGCTCACCGCCGAGAAGAACGTCGACTTCGCCCTCGACAGCTGCGCCGTGCCGCAGTCCCGGCGCGCGGAGCTCAAGGACCATTACTTCGACCTCGTCGGGTTGTCGGCTTTTCGCGGGTTCTACCCGCATGAATTATCCGGCGGCATGCGCCAGCGTGTATCGCTCGTGCGCGCGCTCTGCGTCGAGCCCGGCATCCTGCTGATGGACGAACCGTTCGGCGGGCTGGACGAGCTCACCGCGCGCCGCCTGCGGATCGATCTCCTGCGCATTTGGCGTGAGAGCCGCAAGACCATCGTGTTCGTCACGCACAACGCCTATGAGGCCGCGTACCTCGCCGACCGCGTGGTGGTGATGGCGCGCGGCCGCATCCGTGACCAGATCAAGGTCACCGTGCCGCGTCCGCGCGACTACGACGATCCCGCAGTTTTCGATGTCAACCGCGACGTCGTGCGCCGCTTCCTTGCGGCCGCCGATGTGGCGGAGCCCGCCGTTCCCGAAACCGATTCCGCGTTGAACCCACCCGGAGGCAAGCCATGAAGAAGTCCCCAGGCATCAGGCAAGTGCTGGCGCTGTGCGCATTGACCGCATTGACGATCACCGCAGGGGCGGCCCGGGCGGCCGAGCCGGTGAAGGTGAGACTCGGCGACCTCGCGCAGGCGCTCAACTCGATCGCCTCGAACGTGATGATCCAGCAGGGCTTCGACAAGAAGCACGGCATCGCGGTCGAGTACTCCACCTACCCGACGCTCGACGGCCTGTTCACCGCGATCCGCGGCAAGCAGGTGGACGTGGGCTTTGGCGGCTGGACCGCGTTCGCGCAGTTCCGCAGCAAGGGCTTCCCGGTGACGATGTTCTATCCGGTGGGCCGCGGCGTGTCGCTCGACATCATTGCGCCCAAGGGATCCACCTTCAAGTCGCTCGCCGACCTCAAAGGCAAGAAGGTCGGCTCGTATGCGGGTGCGGCGGGCACCGCCACCGTTCTCTTCCGGGTGCTGACCTCGCGCTACTACGGCTACGACCCGGCCAAGACCAATGACCTGCAGTACGCCGGCCCGGGCCTCTTGCCCAGCCTCGTGGAGAAGAACGAGATTGCGGCTGCACTGCTGTTCGATCCGCTGGCGGCCAAGGCGATCGCTTCGGGCCCCTTCCGTTCGGTGGTGAACCTTGCCGACGTCTACAAGGAAAAAGTCGGCGACGACTTCCTCTGGATCGGCGTGGCCACGAACGACGACTACATCGCGCAGCAGCCCGCGGCGCTGTCCGGGTTCGTGCGCGCCTGGATCGAATCCGTGGCCTACGTGCGGACCCACCCGGAAGTCTTCGAGCCGACCGCCAAGGCGCTGGGTCTCGACGCAGCCGGCACCAAGATCCTGCGCGACCGCGTGCTCGCCGACTACGCGACGACCTGGAATGACGCGACGATCAAGTCGCTGTCCACGTTCGCGAAGATGGCCAACGAAGTGATGGGCGGCGGGTTCCTCGACGATGTGCCGGCGGCGGCCTTCACCACGCGGTTCAACCCGCGCTGATCCCGGCCATGAGCGCATTGTTCCAGGCGGCCTGCGCTTCGCACACCCCGTTGATGCCGTTCACGCAGCTCGCGGACGGCGTGGGCGAGGACGTGCACGCGGCACTGCAGCGGCTCGGCCGGCGCATCGAGGCGTTCGACCCAGAGGTCGTGTTCCAATTTTCACCCGACCACTACAACGGGTTCTTCTACGACCTGATGCCGCCGTTCTGCGTGGGTGTGAAGGCCTCGGCCATGGGCGACTACGGGACCCATTCCGGCCCGCTGAACGTGCCCGAAGACCTCGCGATGGGCGCGTATGCCGCCCTTGCCGAGGCGGACATCGACCCGGCGCTCTCATACCGCATGGTGGTGGACCACGGGTTCACCCAGTTCTGGCAGGTCACGGTGGGCTCCGCCGTGCGCTACCCGATCGTGCCGATCTTCATCAATTGCGCCGCCGCGCCGCTGCCGAAGTTCTCGCGCGTGCGCGCGCTGGGCGAAGCGATCGGCCGGTACGCGCAGGGCCTCGGCAAGCGCGTCCTGTTCGTCGGGTCGGGCGGCCTGTCGCATGACCCGCCCCTGCCGCAACTCGCCACGGCCGATGCCGCGCGGCGCGAATTCCTGATCGCCGGGCGCAATCCCTCGCCCGAGGCGATGGCGACCCGCCAGCAACGCATCATCGATGCCGGCCGTGCTTCCGCACGCGGAGAAGGGCCGTGCCAGCCGCTCAATCCTGTGTGGGACGCACAGGTCCTTGACCTGCTGTCCAAGGGCGATATGGCCGCGTTCGACCGCATGAAGGATGACGAAGTGCGTCGCGATGGCGGTTCGGGCGGTCCCGAGGTCCGTGCCTGGCAGGCCGCTTTTGCCGCGCTGGCGACGGCGGGGAATTATTCATCTACCGTTGAGTACTACCGGGCGATCCCGGAATGGATCGTAGGCATGGGTGTCATGCATGCCGCTTCAAAAGACAAGTGAGGAATCATGCCCGTCCGTTCAGGTAAGCAGTTCATCGAGGACCTCCGCAAGCGCCCGCGCGAGGTCTGGTTGCGCGGCGAGCGTGTGCACGACGTCACCACGCACCCGGCCTTCAAGCGGCCCATCGAGCGGCTCGCGGCGCTGTACGACCTGCAGCACGACCCGGCCCACCGGGAGGTGCTTACCTACCCTTCGCCCTCCACCGGCGACCCGGTGGCCACCGCCTTTATGGCCCCGCGCAGCTACGAGGACCTCGTCAAGCGCCGCAAGGCCTTCCAGCTGGTGTCGGAGGCGACCTTCGGCCTGATGGGGCGCTCGCCGGACTTCATGAACACGGTGCTGCTGGCCTTTGCCGAAGCCAAGGACGTCTTCGCGCGCGACGGTCAGAAGTACGCCGACAACCTCGTGCGCTACTACGAGTACATCCGCGAGAACGACCTCTTCCTCAGCCATGCGCTGATCTCGCCGCAGAACGACCGCTCCAAGAGTTCGTCCGAGCAGGCCGACCCGCACCTGCACATGGGCGTGGTGAAAGAGACGCCCGAGGGCATCGTGATCCGTGGCGCGCGCATGCTTGCGACGATGGGGCCGATCTGCGACGAGATGCTGATCTACAACCTGCCAGGGATGCGCCCGGGCGACGAGCCGCACGCGTGCGCGTTCGCGGTGCCCATCGACGCGCCGGGCCTGCGCCAGATCTGCCGCGAGCCCTACAACTGGGGGGATCGGGCCGATTTCGACCATCCGCTCGCGGCGAATTTCGAGGAATGCGATTCGATCCTGATCTTCAACGATGTGCTGATCCCGTGGGATCGCGTCTTCATCTACAACAACGTGGCGCTGGCCAACGCGTTGTACCCGGACACGGCGCTGCGCAACCACACCGGGCACCAGACCAACGTCCGCGCGCTGGTGAAGATGCGCTTCGCGGTCGGGCTCGCGCAGGCCGTGGCCCGCGCCATCAAGGCCGACCAGTTCCTGCACGTGCAGGAAAAGCTGGGCGAATGCATGAGTTACGTCGAGCTGATCGAGAGCGCCATCGTGCGGGCCGAGGTCGAGCACGACAAGCTGCCGTCGGGCAGCGTGCGCACCACGCTCGCGCCGTTGCAGGCGCTGCGCAGCCTGCTGCCCACGTTCTACCCCAGGGTCATCGAGGTGCTGCAGATGATCGGCGCGGGCGGCCTGCTGATGTCGCCGACCGCGGCGGACTTCACCTCGCCTGAAATCGCGGCGGATGTTGCGAAGTACTACCAGGGCGCCGATGGCCTCGCGTCCGAGGACCGCACCCGGCTCTTCAAGCTGGCCTGGGACCTCGCCGGGGATTCGTTCGGCTCGCGCCAGCTGCAGTACGAGCGCTTCTACGCCGGCGACCCGGTGCGGATCCGGGCGATGACCTACCTCGGGTCGAAGTCCACGGAGTACCAGGCGCTGGTGGACGGGGCGCTGGCGCTCGCGGGCAAGCCTTAGATCTTCGCGAGGATCGCCTCGCGCGTGTAGGCGATCACCTGTTCGGGCCGGATTTCGATGGCCTCCGCGAGATCGGGCTCCAGGCAGTCCCGCTCCTGCACCAGAGGGTCTGGCCGAGGATCTTCACCAAGCCCGCTTTGTGCTCCGAGAACAGAGTGAAGTTCCCCACCAAGTCGAGCAGCGCGTTGCTCCAGAACAGCGCGGCGAATAGTCCGATGGCGGGCTGTTCGACGAGCTGGTGCTCGGTGCAGGCGTGGGCGGTCATGGTCGATCGAGTCCGGCGATCGCGCGAAGGCGGGCTTCGAGGTCCGGCAGGCGTTCCTGGCTGGCCGCGTCTCCGGGAAGGTGGCCTGCCAGCGCCTCGACGAACGCCGGCCTTGCAAGGAATTCAGTGAACCTTTCTCTCAAGTATGCGCGGAGCGCCGTCGGGCCTTGCCGGCACTCGTCCAGCAGGGAGTCGCGGCCGTCGACCACCGCCAGCAGGTCACCGAGGTCGTGGCTGAACAGGTAGTCGCGGCTTCCGCGTCCGTCGAAGGCCTCCAGCTTGGTTGCGATGAACGCCGGGGCCGTGATCAGCCGGATCGTGTTTCCGCTGGGTAAGCTGACCAAGGTGGCTGTCTCGATGGCGAGCGGATACCAGCGGTTGGAGAAGCCGAGGATGTCATCGATAGTCGGCATGACGTCGACCGTCACCCCGCCGACCCGCCAGCGGCAGATCGGCGCGCCGGCGGCGTGATCCTGCAAGAAACCACGCATGCGCAGACGCTTTTCGAAGCGGTGGTATTCGACAAGTTCGACCGCCTCGAAGATCAGGTCGACATCCTCGGTGGGGCGGATCGCGGGCATGGCCGGATCCGTGATTAAAAGCCCGGCTGCCGCACCGCCGACAAACACCGTCTCCTCGCGCAACTCGTTGCCCAAGGCTTCCGCAACGACCTCCAACATGGCGACATTGGGGTCGTTTGGATTCATGACTGCAGGCGCTTGTCCAGTTCGTCGATCGCCAGCGCGCGTTCGCGCGCGCTGCCGCCGCGAACCGCGTCGAACAGCACGAGCAGTTCGTAAAGCTCCGCATTGCGCCCGGCCGCTTCCGGGACGCTCGGGTAGAGCGGGTGGAAGGCGATTCCCCGCGCCTCGCCGTTCTTGTGAGGCCAGACCGGGACCGGGTCGTTGCCCTGCACGATCCGTTTCTTGAGGGGGGCTGCGGCGTATCCGGTCGGCATGCCGCGCGAAATGCCGCCTCTGGTGGCGGGGAAGCAGTACCGCGCGCCGTGCTGGAGGAATAGCCGCAGCGCCTCGCGCACAACGAGCGCCTTGCCCGCTTCGTCCTTGCGCGCGAGGTGCGCTGATACAGCCCGTTCGACCGCGGCGTGCACCTCCGACGCAGGCATGCCGAGGTCGTCCGCCAGCGCCGCGTAGGTCGGCGCCGGGCCGCGCTCCAGCGCCAGGCGCAGCAGGACCACCAGGTCCTGGGGGCGCAGCACGAGTTGCGGGTTGGACTTTGAGCGGGCCATTTTTGGATGTTATTCGCTATTCGCGAATAGCGAATATAGGTCGTTTTTCCGGGCCTGGCAACGGTGGAAATGCTGGGTGGGGGCAATCCATTGCATGGTCTGGCTCTCGGCTAGCCTGAGTGTGTGCATCATAGCTTTACTTGATTAGCAATGAACGTCAGCCAAGCTCATCTGGTGAGCCTGGTTGCGCATAAAGTGACCTTCACCATACAACGGGAGGGACACGAAATGGCGATGAATCGAATTCAATTTCAATCTGGGTTGTCGATGCCGGGATTTCTGAATGAGTACGGAACCGAGGTGCAGTGCGAGCA
>CAMAXP010000020.1 GCA_945862265.1 Bordetella parapertussis | reverse complement strand
TGCCAGAAGTCGGGCGGTACAGCCGCGTTTGTCGATGCCGAGCACGCGCTCGACCCGACGTATGCCGAAAAGCTGGGCGTCAACATCACGGACCTGCTGGTCTCCCAGCCGGACACGGGCGAACAGGCCCTCGAGATCACTGACATGCTCGTGCGCTCCGGCGCGGTGGATGTGATCGTCGTCGACTCCGTCGCCGCGCTGACCCCGAAGGCCGAAATCGAAGGTGAAATGGGCGATTCGCACATGGGCTTGCAGGCCCGCCTGATGTCCCAGGCGCTGCGCAAACTCACCGGCAACATCAAGCGCTCGAACACCATCGTCATCTTCATCAACCAGATCCGCATGAAGATCGGGGTGATGTTCGGCAACCCCGAGACCACCACCGGCGGCAACGCGCTCAAGTTCTACGCCTCCTGCAGCCTCGACATCCGCCGCATCGGCGCGATCAAGAAGGGCGACGAGGTGATCGGCTCCGAGACCCGCGTCAAGGTCGTCAAGAACAAGGTCGCGCCGCCGTTCCGCCAGGCCGAGTTCGACATCCTCTACGGCGAAGGCATCTCGCGCGAAGGCGAGATCCTCGAACTCGGCGTGCTGCACAAGATCGTCGAGAAGACCGGCGCCTGGTACGGCTACAACGGCGACCGTCTCGGACAGGGCAAGGACAACGCCCGCGAATACCTCAAGGAAAAGCCCGAGATCGCGAAGGAAATCGAGGCCAAGATCCGCAACGCGGCCGGCATCGCCGCGGGCCGGATCGAGGCCCCGGCCCCGGTTGCCGCCAACGAGGAAGAAGCGCCCCCTGACGACGACGTTGTCGTCTCGGTATCAAGCCGCAAGCGCGGGTAATCGGTGCGCCGGCCCGGAGCGCCTGACGGCGCTGAAGAAGCGCCCGGGCCGGATTCCCCCAAGGAGCTCAAGGCGCGCGCGTTGCGCCTCCTGATGCGGCGCGAGCACAGCCGCGCCGAGTTGGCGAAGAAGCTCGCGCCCCACGCCGAGTCCGTCGATGCGGTCGAGTCGTTGCTCGACGAACTCGTCCAGAAGAAATTCCTTTCCGAAGACCGCATGGCCGAAGCCCGGGCCCATGTGCTCTCGCGCAAGTACGGCGCGTCGCGTGTCCGATACGACCTGCATTCCAAGGGCGTGGCCGAGGAGACGATCGAGCGTGTGGCCGCCGAGGCCCGCACCACCGAGCTCGAGCGTGCCATCGCCATCTTCAACCGCAAGTTCCGCGAGCCTGCGGGCTCTCCCCAGGATCGCGCCAAGCGCATGCGCTTCCTCGCGGCGCGCGGGTTTTCATCCGACACCATCCGCAAAGTCCTTGCCCGATCCGGCAAAGACGATTCCGGCGAAGAATCCTTCGACTGAAGTCATCCGGCAGCGCCCCATGGGCGTTGTTCTCCTTCCACACACGAGAGGAGGTGAACGAGGGATGAACCAGACACAGGCACTCGAAGTCGTAAGGTCGCTCGCCAACGGGGTCGACCCCGATACCGGCGAAGTCTTCGCGGCCGAAAGCCCGTACCAGCGCCCGCAGACCGTGCGCGCGTTGTTCGTCGCCGCGCAGGCGCTCGAGCAGCGCGAGCGGGCCGAGCGGCGGCGCGAAACGCTGCCGGCCAAGACCGGCGCGCCGTGGACCGAGGACGAGGACCGCACGCTGCTCGCGGGCTTCGACGCGGGCCGCGCGATCGCGGAACTGGCGCTGGAGCACCAGCGCACCCAGCACGGGGTCCGTTCGCGGCTCCTCAAGTACGGCCGGCTGGTGGCGTAGGCCGGCCCGGGTTCCGCGGCAGGGCGCGGGGCTCCTTTGCCGTGCGGGTGACGACCCGCACGGGCTTTCCTTTACAATCGGGGACTCCTCGGTATTTTGGTCGCATCCCCCATGAAAAGCGCAGAGATCCGCTCGAGCTTCCTCGAGTATTTCAAGTCGAAGGGCCACACCATCGTGGCGTCCAGTTCGCTGGTGCCGGGCAACGACCCGACGCTGCTGTTCGTCAATTCGGGCATGGTGCAGTTCAAGGACGTGTTCCTCGGCAAGGACAAGCGCGTCTACAGCCGCGCCACCACGTCACAGCGCAGCGTGCGCGCCGGCGGCAAGCACAACGACCTCGAAAACGTCGGCTACACGGCCCGCCATCACACGTTCTTCGAGATGCTGGGCAATTTCTCCTTCGGCGACTACTTCAAGAAGGAGGCGATCCCCTTCGCGTGGAACCTCCTGACCGGGGTCTACAAGCTGCCCAAGGACAAGCTCTGGGTCACGGTCTATCACACGGACGACGAGGCCTACGACATCTGGGCCAAGGACATCGGCGTGCCGGAGGACCGCATCGTGCGCATCGGGGACAAGCCCGGCGGGCAGAAATTCCAGTCGGACAACTTCTGGCAGATGGCAGATACCGGCCCCTGCGGCCCGTGCAGCGAGATCTTCTACGACCACGGTCCCGAAGTCGCAGGCGGGCCGCCCGGCTCGCCCGACGCCGACGGCGATCGCTACATCGAGATCTGGAACCTGGTGTTCATGCAGTTCAACCGGGACGAGAAGGGCGTGATGCATCCCCTGCCCAAACCTTCGGTGGACACGGGCATGGGTCTTGAGCGGGTCGCCGCGGTGCTGCAGGGCGTGCATTCGAACTACGAAATCGACCTGTTCCAGGACCTGATTCGCGCAGCCGCTCGCGAAACCGGGGCCACGGCACTGAAGGATCCCTCGCTCAACGTGATCGCGGACCACATCCGCGCCTGCTCGTTCCTCATCGTGGACGGGGTGATTCCCGGTAGCGAGGGTCGCGGGTACGTGCTGCGCCGGATCATCCGGCGCGCGATCCGCCACGGTTACAAACTCGGGCAGAAGCAGCCTTTCTTCCACAAGCTGGTGGCGGACCTCGTGCTGGCCATGGGTGCGGCCTATCCGGAACTCACGGCGGCCAAGGACCGGGTTGCGGAAGTCCTCAAGACCGAAGAGGAGCGCTTTGCCGAGACTTTGGAACACGGCATGGGCGTGCTAGAAGGGGCGCTGGCCGGGGAGTCGCCGATGCTCGACGGGGAGACCGCGTTCAAGCTCTATGACACCTTCGGCTTTCCGGTGGACCTCACCGCGGACATCTGCCGCGAGCGCGGCATCCAGATCGACTTCGCGGGCTTCGAGGCCGCGATGCAGGCGCAACGTGAACGCGCCCGCTCGGCGTCGAAATTTTCGATGAGTGCAGGGCTCGAGTACGCCGGCGCCAAGACTGAATTCCGCGGCTATGACACCCTGGCGCTCAGCGGCAAGGTGGTCGCGCTGTATCGCGAGGGGACGCAGGTCGATACGCTCAATGCCGGCGACGCCGGCGTGGTGGTGCTCGACAAGACGCCCTTCTATGCGGAGTCCGGCGGCCAGGTCGGCGACCATGGCGAACTGGCGGGCGCGGCCGGCACGTTCCTGGTGGAGGACACGCAGAAGATCCAGCCCGAAGTGTTCGGGCATCACGGCAAGATCAAGGCCGGCGCGCTCCATGTAGGCGACGAGCTCGAGGCGCGCGTGGATACGACGCTGCGCGAAAGCTCGATGCGCAACCACTCGGCGACCCACCTCATGCACAAGGCGCTGCGCGAAGTGCTCGGCCCTCACGTGCAGCAGAAAGGTTCGCTGGTCGACTGGGACAAGACCCGCTTCGACTTCGCGCACAACAAGCCGCTGACGGACGAGGAAATCCACAAGGTCGAGCTGATCGTGAACGGCGAGATCCTGCGGAACACCGCTACGCGTGCGCGCGTGATGCCGATGGAGGAGGCGCAAACTTCGGGCGCGATGATGCTGTTCGGCGAGAAGTATGGGGATGAAGTGCGAGTGCTGGATATCGGCTCCTCGCGCGAGTTCTGCGGCGGCACCCATGTGGCCCGGACCGGGGATATCGGCGCCTTCCGGATCTACGCCGAAACCGGCGTGGCCGCTGGCGTGCGCCGCATCGAGGCCGCCACCGGCTTCAATGCCCAGACGATGACTGACAGCCAGCTGGGGGAATTCCGCGAGGTGGCAAAGCACCTGCGCGCGCAGCCCGGCGCAGGGATGGTCGAGAAGGCGCTGCTCGGCCTGCTCGAGGAAAGGAAGGCCCTCGAAAAGGAGCTGGCCCGCCTCAAATCGAAGATCGCCTCGTCGCAAGGCGATGACCTGCTTTCCCAGGCGGTGGACGTGAAGGGCGCCAAGGTCCTTGCCGCCGTGCTCGAAGGCGCGGACGCGAAGTCCCTGCGCGAGACCATGGACAAGCTGAAGGGCACCCTCAAGTCGGCGGCGATAGTCCTCGCCGCGGTGTCTGACGGGAAGGTCGCGTTGATCGCCGGCGTCACGCCCGACCTGACCGGCAAGGTGAAGGCGGGTGAGCTCGTGAACTTCGTCGCCCAGCAGGTGGGGGGCAAGGGCGGCGGGCGTCCCGACATGGCGCAGGCCGGCGGCACCGATCCGGCCGGGCTCCCGGCCGCGCTGGCCGCCGTCAAGGGCTGGGTCGAGCAGAAGGTCTGACCGTCGGACTGACTGGGGGCGCGGCCCTGCGCGCCGCCGCCTATCGTCCCGTCGCGATCTGTGCCCTGTGCTACGGCATCGGCGTAGTCCTCGCGCGCGTGGCGTTCGAGGACGGCAGCAACGCGCTCAGCGTGGTCACGGTCCGGTGCCTCTTCGCGGCGCTCGCAATCGGAGTGGCGCTGCGCATTGGCGGCACCGCGCCAACACCGCCGCGTGAGCGTGCGCTGCTGCTGGGCCTGGGGCTGCTCTTCGCCCTGAACGTGTTTTCCTTCTACAAGTCGATCGAGCTTTTGCGCGTGCCGCTCGCGATCCTGCTGTTCTACGTCTATCCGCTGCTGTCCGGGATCTTCAGCGCGCTCGCCGGCCTCGAGCGCTTCAACCGCCGCACGCTCGTGTTCGGACTGGTCTCGTTCGCGGGCCTCGCGCTCGCCACGGGGGCGTCGCCCGAGGCGCTGGATCTCACGGGCGTGGGATACGCCCTGCTGGCTGCGGTGCTGATCGCGGTAATCCTCGTGGCGTCGACGCGACTTGTCGCGCACGTCGATGCCAAGGGACGCACGTTCTGGATGATGGCAAGCACCTCGATGGTGCTGCTTTGCGTTGCGGTTGCGGGCGAAGCTGCGGCCTGGCCTCGCAGTGCGACGGGATGGTGGGCGGTGGTCGCGGTGTGCGGGCTCTATGCCATCGGCCTGGTGGCGTTGTTCACCTCGGCCACGCGCATCGGCCCGCTGCGCACATCGCTCATCATGAACGTCGAACCTGTGGTCGCAATCTCGGCGAGCTGGCTGATCCTCGGTCAGGGCCTTGCGCCCGCGCAGCTCCTTGGCGGAGCCCTGGTGATCGCCGGCGTGATCGGCGCCCAGATGGGAAAGCGTGCACCGGGCTGAATCCTGCTTCCCGGACTGGATTTGCCAAAACCGGTGGGTTCGTGCTTGAATCCATGCCCATGAGCCCCCGGTTTTATGCTTACTTCTTCTTTTTCTCCCGCCCGGCGGCGGAGGGGACCGGCTAAGCTCACCCGGAATTTTTCCCCCACGAACCGCCAACGCAGAGATGCCTGGCGGTTTTTGTTTTTTTAAGGCCCTGAAATGACCAAATCCGTAGACAGCTACCTCGGCACCGTCCCCGTCGACAAGACTTCGCTCACCGATGACGAGCGCATTGAGAACGTGGTGCCGCTGCCGCCGCCCGAGCACCTGATCCGGTTCTTCCCGATCCAGGACACGCCGGTCGAAACGCTCATTTCGAATACGCGCCGCCACGTGCGGGAGATCCTTGCAGGCCGGTCCGACCGCCTGATCGTGATCGTCGGGCCGTGCTCGATCCACGACCCGGACGCCGCGGTGGCTTACGCAGGGCAGCTGCGCGCAGAAAGGGAGAAGCACGCGCCCGACCTCGAAGTGCTGATGCGCGTCTACTTCGAGAAGCCGAGGACCACGGTCGGCTGGAAGGGGCTCATCAACGACCCGCACATGAACGGCAGCTTCCGGATCAACGAAGGCCTGCGCATTGCGCGTGACCTGCTCGTGCGGATCAACCAGGCCGGCGTGCCGGCCGGCTGCGAGTTCCTCGACGTGATTTCGCCGCAGTACATCGGTGATCTCGTGTCCTGGGGCGCCATCGGCGCGCGCACCACCGAATCGCAGGTGCACCGCGAACTGGCCTCGGGACTGTCGGCGGCGGTCGGCTTCAAGAACGGCACTGACGGCAACGTGAAGATCGCGGTCGATGCGATCCAGGCCGCCCGGCAAAAGCATCATTTCCTGTCGGTCCACAAGAGCGGCCAGGTCGCGATCGTGGAGACGCGGGGCAACGAGGACTGCCACATCATCCTGCGCGGCGGGAAGGCGCCGAATTACGACGCAGCCAGCGTGCAGGCCGCCTGCCAGGAGCTGGCCAAGGCAAAGCTCCCGGAGCGGCTGATGGTCGACTTCTCGCACGCCAACAGTTCCAAGGACTACAAGCGCCAGATGAACGTCGCCAACGATATCGGCGGGCAGATTGCCGCGGGCGAAAAACGCATCGTCGGCGTGATGGCCGAGTCGAACCTCGTCGAGGGGCGCCAGGACCTCGTGCCCGGCAAGCCGCTGACCTACGGCCAGAGCGTGACCGATGCCTGCCTGGGCTGGGACGACACCACGCGGATGCTCGACGTGCTCGCCGGGGCGGTGCAGGCACGCCGCAAGAGGGGCCAGGCCTGAAGCTGGTAGCCTCGCGGGCAGCATGAGCCTGCCCCTCGAGACTTTCGCCATTGCGGCGTTGATCGTCGCATGTGCCTACGTGATCTTCGGCCTGACCGGGTTCGGGTCGACGGTCATGGCCGTTCCGTTGCTGGCGCTGGTGCTGCCGCTCAAGTTCGCCGTGCCGATGATGATGCTGCTCGACCTCGCCGCGACGCTGGTGCTCGGCTCGCGCCTGCGCAAGGGCATCCGCTTCGACGAGCTGACCTGGATCGTGCCCTGCATAGTCGTGGGCATGCTGGCCGGCCTTGCCTTGCTGCTCAAGGTCGCCGAGTCCGCGCTGCTGCTCGGGTTGGGGGCATTCGTGCTGGCGTATGCGATCTACGGCTTTACCCGCAAGGGGGTGCCGGTGAAGATGGCCCGGGCCTGGAGCATTCCCATAGGCTTCAGCGGTGGCGCCCTCTCCGCGATGTTCGGCACGGGCGGGGTGCTCTTTGCGATGTATTTCACCGGCCGGATCCACGACAAGGATGAGCTGCGGGCGACCAACGCGTCGATGATCATGTTCTCGGCGCTGATCCGTGTCGGGCTGTTCGGCGCATCCGGCCTGCTCACCCAGGACAACCTGCTCGCCTGCGCTGCGTTGCTGGTGCCGGCGATGCTCGCCGGGTTCTACCTCGGCAATCGCCTGCATGCGGTGATCCCGGCTGCCCGCATGGTGAGCCTCGTTTATGCGGTGCTCGTCGTGGCGGGTGCTTCGTTGCTTGTCCGGGGCAGCACATGAGCGCGCAGGACGCCCTGGCCCGCCGCTGGCTCACCGGCACGCTAGTCGCCACGCTCGCGTTTCGCGCATGGCTCTCGGTCGTGGTGCCGTTCACGGGCGACGAGGCCTATTTCCTCGTGTGGGGCCAGCAGCCGGATATCGGCTACTACGACCACCCGCCGATGGTGGGCTGGCTCCTGGCGCTGCTCGCGCCGTTATCGACGGCCGAGTGGGTGCTGCGCCTGCCGGCGCTGCTCCTGCCTGTGGCGCTCGCATTCGGGACGCGCTTCATCCTCTCGCGGTGGTTCGGTCGCGGGCCCGCCGAGGCCGACCTCGCCGCGGTCCTGGTGCTGCTGGTGCCGATGAATGTCTGGAACGTCCTGATCACCACTGACACGCCGCTCATCCTGTTTTCATTCGGTGCGATCGTGCTCTTCGCGCGCGCCGCCGACCGGAATTCGACCGCGGTGTACCTGCTTGCGGGGCTCTGCCTGGGGTTCGCCTTCCTGTCGAAGTATTTTGCGGTGTTGCTGGGGCTGGGCATGATCGCCTGCGCCGCCACCGGAAAGAGGGGCGGATGGCGGGGTGTGGGCCTGGTGGTCGCGGCTGCGCTGCCCTCGGGGCTGCTGAACCTGTACTGGAACCATGAGGCGTGCTGGTCGAACGTGATGTTCAACGCGATCAATCGCCACGAAGGGTCGGGGTTCGGCTGGACCAACCCTGCGTTGTTCGTCGCTGCGATGGCTTACCTGGCCGCGCCATTGCTGTGGTACGCGTGGCGGGACAGGACGGCAGTCCGGGCAACCCTTGCCGCCACGCCGGGCGGCCGGGCGCTTGTGTACGCATGGGTGGTGCCGCTCGCGGTCTTCGCGCTGCTTTCTCCATTGAAGAAAATCGGATTGCACTGGCTGTTGTCGTTCGTGCCGCCGTTGATCCTGACCCTGGCGATTGCGCTGCCTGCGGAAAAGCTCCTGCGCTGTGCGCGCTTCTTTGCGGCATTCGCGGTGCTCCATGGCGTCGCGGCTGCGGCGCTCTGGGCTGTGCCGCTCGAGGCCTGGCAATCGAACCGGCTGTACTCGCGGCTGGTGCTGCAGTTCCGCACGGCCGAGGTTGTCGAGAAGCTCGCAGAGTTCAAGGGCTTCGAGCCGGCGACTGACAACTACACGCTCTCTTCCATCCTGTCCTACTACTCGGGCCGGTATTTTTTCGTGTTCGGCGCCGGCACATCGCACGCGCGCCACGACGACATCGTCACCGACGTCCGCGCATTCGACGGCAAGGACATCCTCGTGGTGCGGCGCGACCCGCCGCCCGGGCAGGATTACCGGCCCTATTTCCGCACGGTGGAGTTCCGCTCCTTCGAGGTCTCGGGCACGACCCTCCATGTCGTGCTCGGGCGCGGCTTCAATTACGCCGCTTACCGCGAAGGCGTGCTCAAGATGGTGCGCGATCGCTGGTACCGGATCCCGGGCGCGTTGCCGGTCGGGGCGTGCTACTTCCGCGAAAAGTACTTTCCGCTCGAGGCGGGCGGACGGTGAGCATCGCGGCCTATGTAGAGCTGGCACGGCCGCGGCAGTGGGTCAAGAATGGCTTCGTGCTGACCGGGCTCCTCTTCGGGCATGCGTTGGGCGACCCGGACCTCGTGTGGGCGGCCATTGCGGCGACGGCGGCTTTCTGCCTGGTCTCAAGTGCGGTCTACGCGATGAACGATTCGTTCGACCGGGACCGGGATCGCGCCCATCCGGAAAAGCGCTTGCGCCCCATCGCGAGCGGCCGGATTACGGTGCGCGCTGCGGCCGCCTTTGGTTCGCTGCTGGCCGCCGCCGGCCTTGCGCTCGGCGCCTGGGCGGGATCATTGGTCGCAGCACTGCTTGCCGCCTACCTGCTGCTGAACCTGGGCTATTCGCTCGGGCTGAAGCGTATCCCGGTCGTTGACGTAGCCATTATTGCGGCGGGATTCATGCTGAGGATCCTCGCAGGGACGCTGGGGGTCGGCATCGAGCCTTCCCGCTGGCTGCTGCTGTGCGGGTTCATGGTGACGCTGTTCCTGGGGTTTGCAAAACGGCGCGCCGAGCTCGGGCGGCTGGCGGCCGGCGCCGGGACGCACCGTCCGGTGCTGGATGCCTACAGCGAGTCCTTCCTGGATGCCGTGGTCCTCGCTTGCGCAGCCCTCATGCTGGTCTGCTACGGGTTCTACAGCGTGTCCCCGGACACCGTCGCGCAGCACGGGACGGACCTGGTGCTGACGGTGCCGTTCGTGATCTTCGGCACTTTTCGCTACCTTTACCGCCTGCGCCACCAGGGTGGGGGCGCAGACCCTTCCAGCGAGCTGATCGGCGACCCGTGGTTGCTGGCGTCCGCGGCTGGCTGGCTGGCGGCCGTGGTGCTCCTGATCGGCTAGAATGGCCCGGGAACCGCATCAGAACCGACAACCCGACTCATGGCCGACCGTCCACAGCAGCTCGCACATCTCGACTACCTCGGCGACGCGGCGAAGTTTTCCGGCCAGATCCATTCGCTGATCCCCAAGTGCAACCTGCTTGAGAATTTTTCTCCCGCCGAAGTGCGCCTGCTCTCGCATTTCATGGACGTTTACATGTGTCCCCAGGGCGTGGAGATCATTCGCGAGGGCGAGGGCGGCGACTTCATGGTGATGGTCATCGAGGGGCGCGTCGAGGTGATGAAGCGGAACCGCTGGAACACCCAGGAGCTGATCGCGGTCGTCGACGCCGGCAAGACGCTGGGCGAGATGTCGATGATCGACGGCGAAGCGCGGTTCGCCACCTGCATCGCGGACCAGCCGACCATGATCGCGGTCCTGGACCGGGAAAACCTTGCGCGCATCATCGTCGAGCAGCCGATGCTCGGCGCGAAGATCCTGATGGAGTTCGTGCTGATGCTGTCCCAGCGCCTGCGTGCGACCAGCACGCGATTGGTGGAGGTGCTGGACGAACGCAAGCAACATGGGACGGTCTGGCCGCCGCCCTGATGCGTCAGCTTCAGGCCAGTTGTAAGGATTACCTTCCGCTTCACGACCAAGCGTGAACGCCACGCCATACGGGGACCCAGAGTGCACGCGACATTGCCACTGATACAGCAGTACGGATTCCCGGCCTTGCGCCGCGGGCGTCTCGAAGCCCTGCAGGTGAACCTGGGCTACAAATGCAACCAGAGCTGCCTGCACTGCCACGTCAACGCGGGCCCCACGCGCACCGAACTGATGTCGCGCGAGACCATCCTCGATGTGCTGACGTTCATAGGGGTGGCCGGCATCAAGACGCTCGACGTCACCGGCGGCGCGCCCGAGCTGAACCCGCATTTTCGCGAGCTGGTCGTGCGCGCGCGCGAACTCGGCACACACGTCATTGACCGCTGCAACCTGACCATCCTCGGGGAGCCCGGGCAGGAGGGCCTCGCGCAGTTCCTCGCCGACCATCAGGTCGAAATCACCGCTTCGCTGCCCTGTTACACCGAGGAACTCGTGGACCGGCAGCGCGGCAAGGGCGTGTATGAGCGGAGCATCGCCGGCCTGCAAGAATTGAACGCGCTCGGCTACGGGCGCGAGGGCAGCGGACTTGTCCTCAACCTCGTCTACAACCCACAGGGGCCGTCGTTGCCTCCCGGCCAGGCGGGTCTCGAGGCCGACTACAAACGCGAGCTGGGCGGCAAGTACGGCATCGTATTCAATCGCCTTTACACGCTCGCGAACATGCCGATCCAGCGATTCGGCAGCACGCTGGTTTCCAAAGGGCAGTTCAACGAGTACATGGCCCTGCTGAAAGGCGCCCATCGCGAAGAGAACCTCGATGGGGTGATGTGCCGCTCGCTCGTGTCGGTCGACTGGCAGGGCGGGGTCTACGACTGCGATTTCAACCAGATGCTCGACCTGCCGCTGGTGGTGGAGGGCAAGCGCCGCCCGCAACTCTCCGATCTCATCGGTCGCGACTTCGAAGGCAATCCGATTGCGGTGCGTGACCACTGCTACGGCTGCACTGCAGGACAGGGGTCGTCCTGCGGCGGCGCCCTGGATGGCTGAGGAGCGGCCAGGTACGCTGGGGAAGCGAGCAATGAAGAACAGCAGGGTCCTGGTTCTGGCCGGTATCGTCGTTGCCGTCGTCGTGTTCTTCGCGCTCGGCGGCCAGCGCTATCTCACGTTCGAACACGTCAAGTCCCAGCAGGCCGCAATCGACGCCTGGTACGCCTCCAGCCCGGTGGCGACGGTGTTTGTCTTCTTTGCACTTTACGTGGCCGTCACCGGGCTCTCGCTGCCCGGCGCGGTCATCATGACGCTCGCCGCGGGCGCCATCTTCGGGCTCGCCTGGGGCACGGTGATCGTTTCGTTTGCCTCTTCGATCGGCGCGACGCTGGCATTCATGGCCTCGCGCTTCCTGCTACGCGACTGGGTGCAGAACAGGGTTGGCCGGCAGCTCGCCGCGATCAATGCAGGCGTCGCAAAGGACGGCGCGCAGTACCTGTTCACCTTGCGCCTCATCCCTGCGGTGCCGTTCTTCGTGATCAACCTGGCGATGGGACTCACGCCGCTGCGGACCTGGACCTTCTACTGGGTGAGCCAGGCGGGCATGCTCGTCGGCACCCTCGTCTACGTGAACGCCGGAACGCAGCTTGCGCAGTTGCAGTCGCTCTCGGGCATCCTGTCGCCCGGCCTGGTGGGCGCGTTCGTTCTGCTGGGCCTGTTCCCTTTCATCGCAGCCAGGCTGCTGGGCCTTGCACGCGCTCGCAAAGTCTATGCGCGCTGGACGAAGCCGGCGCGCTTCGACCGCAACATGGTGGTCATCGGGGCCGGGTCGGGCGGGCTGGTGGCCGCGCTGATCGCGGCGGTGGTCAAGGCGAAAGTGACCCTCGTCGAGAAGCACGAGATGGGCGGGGACTGCCTGAACACAGGCTGCGTGCCTTCCAAGGCGCTGATCAAGACCGCGAGGGTGCTCGCCCAGATGAAGCGCGCCAAGGAGTACGGGCTGCAGAGTGCCGTCGCGGAGTTCGATTTCGGCGAAGTCATGGAGAGGGTGCAGCGCGTGGTGAAGACGATCGAGCCTCACGATTCCGTCGAGCGCTTCACGCAGCTCGGCGTCGAATGCGTGATGGGCGAGGCGCGGATGGTGTCGCCCTGGGAGGTCGAGATCCGCAGGGCCGACGGGGCCACGCAAAGGCTCACGACGCGCTCCATCGTGATTGCTGCGGGGGCTGCGCCTTTCGTGCCACCGATTGCCGGGCTCGACCAGGTCGGATACCTCACTTCCGACACCCTGTGGGGGCTGCGGAAGTTGCCTCGGCGGCTCGTCGTGCTCGGCGGCGGGCCGATCGGGTGCGAACTCGCCCAAGCCTTCGCGCGCTTCGGCAGCAAGGTCACTCAGGTGGAGATGCTGCCGCGGCTCATGATCCGGGAAGATCCGGAAGTCTCGGCGCTTGTGGAGAAGAAATTCCGCGCTGAGGGTATCGACGTGCTGACGGAGCACAAGGCCAAGGCGTTCCTGCTGGAGGAAGGCAGGAAGGTCCTGGTTTGCGAGCATGCGGGGGCCGACCTGCGCATCGAATTCGACGAGGTCCTCGTCGCGGTCGGGCGGGTGCCGCGCACGAAAGGCTACGGGCTGGAAGAACTCGGCATCCCGCTCACCAAGACACGCACGGTGGAAACCAACGAGTTCCTGCAGACGATCTACCCCAACATCTACGCCTGCGGGGACGTGGCCGGCCCATACCAGTTCACTCACACCGCATCGCACCAGGCCTGGTATGCCTCGGTGAATTCGCTCTTCGGCATGTTCCGCAAATTCCGCGCCGACTACTCGGTGATTCCCTGGGCCACATTCACCGATCCAGAGGTGGCTCGCGTCGGCCTGAATGAAACCGAGGCGAAGGAAAAGGGCGTTGCCTTCGAGGTATCGGTGTACGGCATCGACGACCTCGACCGAGCGATTGCCGACGAGGAGGCGCACGGGTTCGTCAAGGTGCTGACGGTGCCGGGCAAGGACCGGATCCTCGGCGTGACGATCGTGGGCGAACATGCCGGCGACCTGATCGCCGAGTTCGTCACCGCCATGCGTCACGGGCTCGGCCTCAACAAGATCCTCGGCACCATCCACATCTACCCGACGATGGCCGAGGCCAACAAGTACGCAGCCGGGGTCTGGAAGAAGGCGCATGCGCCGCATGCCCTGCTCGCCCGAGTGGAGAAGTTCCACGCCTGGATGCGGGGATGAGCATGGCCCGGCTGGTCTTCGCACTGGTTGCGATCATCGCCTTGCTGGCGCCGGGTGCAGCCGTGGCGCAGGGATTCGATCATGCGCATCCGGCCTGGGAGGCATTGCTCAGGAAGCATGTGGTGGTCCTCCAGGCTGGCAAGGCTTCGCAGGTCCGGTATGCGCAGTTCGCCCGGGATCGCGCGGCGCTCAAGGGATATCTCGATACCCTGTCCGGTGTCGGCGAGGCCGAATTCAGCGCCTGGTCCCGCGAACAGCGCATGGCTTTCCTGATCAACGCCTACAACGCGTTCACCGTCGAGAAGGTCCTCACGCGCTTTCCCGACCTGAAGTCGATCCGTGATTTCGGCACCGTGTTCGGCAACCCCTGGAAGGACCGCTTCTTCCGGCTTCTCGGGCGGGAGGAAACGCTCGACGGCATCGAGCACGAGATGCTGCGCAAGCCCGGGGCCTACGACGATGCGCGGGTGCATTTTGCGGTGAATTGCGCTTCCATCGGCTGCCCGATGTTGCGGGAGGAGGCGTACGTCGCGGGCCGACTCGATCGCCAGCTCGAGGAGCAGGCAAGGCGTTTCCTTTCGGACCGGTCGCGCAATCGCTACGCGAACGGCCGGCTCGAGGTGTCGAAGATCTTCGACTGGTTCAAGGAGGATTTCGGGGCTCGCGGAAAATTCTTCGCGCGGTTCGCCGCGGAACTGGCGGACGCGCCGGGCGACCGGCAGGCCGTGGTCGAAGGCAAGGCGCCCGTGGTCTTCCTCGATTACGACTGGGTCCTGAACGACGCAAGGTAGGGGTGCGCATCTCGATCATCGTTCCGGTGCTGGACGAAGCAGGCGGCCTGGCCGCCGCGCTGGGCGCGTTGCAGCCGGCGCGCGAGCGGGGTCACGAAGTGATCGTTGTGGACGGGGGCAGCAAGGATGCAACCGTTGCGATCGCCCAACCGCTGGCCGACCGGGTGGTCACCGCACCCAAGGGGCGAGCCGCGCAGATGAACGCCGGTGCCAACGAGGCGCGGAGCGACGCACTGCTGTTCCTGCATGCCGATACCCGCCTCCCTGAGGAGGCTGATGCACTGGTTGCCGGCGCGCTTGGGCAGCATGTTTGGGGCCGTTTCGATGTGCGCATCGATTCGGGCCATCCGGCGCTGGCGGTGGTCGGGTTCATGATGAACCTGCGCTCCCGCTGGACCGGGATCGCCACCGGCGACCAGGCGATATTCGTCAGGCGAACGACTTTTGCCGAGGTGGGCGGGTTTCCTGCCCTTGCATTGATGGAAGACATCGCGCTTTCGTCCAGGCTCCGGAAGATCGGGCCGCCGGCCTGCCTGCGTGAGCGGGCATTCACCTCGGGCCGGCGCTGGGAGCGTGGGGGAATCATTGCCACCGTGATGCTGATGTGGCGATTGCGGCTCCTGTATTTCCTCGGCGCCGATCCGCAACGGCTCGCACGTTACTACGAAGGGGGGCGCTGAAGGGATGGTCGACCGTGCAACGTTGATCGTGGTGATGGCCAAGGCGCCGCAGGCGGGGCGGGTCAAGACGCGCCTTGCAGGCGTGCTCGGCGCAGAGGGGGCCGCAAGGCTGCATGCGCGGTTACTCGAGCGCACCATTGCCACGGCGGTGGCGGCCGGTTGCGGTTCGGTGGAGTTGCACGGCACGCCCGCGCGCCACGCCTTTCTGCGTCGGCTTTCCCGTCGCTATGGGGTGCCACTGGTTGCGCAGTCTGGCGGCGACGTTGGGGCGCGCATGCACGCCGCTTTCGTGCGGGGCCTGCGCAGGCACGCCCGGATGGTGCTGGTCGGCAGCGATTGCCCTGCGTTCACTCCGGCAGACCTGCGCACTGCCGCCCGCTGGCTGCACGGTTGCGACGCGGTGATTGCCCCTGCAGAGGATGGGGGCTACCCGCTCATCGGCCTGAAGCACGCGTCCGCCGTGCCATTCGAAGGAGTGGCATGGAGCACGGCGGCGGTAATGGGGCAGACTCGAGCGCGCTTCGCGCGGCTGGGCTGGCGTTGGCGGGAGCTGCGCATGCTCTGGGACGTGGACCGGCCGGAGGACCTCGCGCGCCTTCGCGAGTCGCGCTTTCCGGGGCGACCCTACTGAACGTCCTCCGTATATGATTGCCAATCGCAACCATCCTCCGGAGCCTGCACATGGCACTTGCTGAATTCATCCGACCCTGGCTCGGCCGCCTCGCGTGTCTGGCGATCGCGCTGGGCGCCCTGACAGCGCATGCGCAGATCGGCGCGGGCAAGGTCGTGCACATCATCGTCCCGTTCGCAGCTGGCGGGGTGCAGGACATCCTCGCGCGCGCGATCACCAACGAACTCGGGCAGGCCTTGGGATCCAGCGTCATCGTCGAGAACCGGCCTGGCGCCGGCGGCACCATCGGCACGTCACTGGTGGCCAAGGCTGCGGCCGACGGCACCACGCTGGTGCTTTCCGCTGCGAGCCACACGATCAACGGGTCGCTCTACGCCAAGCTGCCCTACGACCCGATCAAGGACTTCACCGGCATGGCTCACATAGGCAACGCGAGCTATGTGCTCATCATCAACGGGGAAGTCCCGGCGAAGAACGTGGCCGAGTTCATTCGCCATGCGAAATCGAATCCGGGGAAGATGAATTACGCCACCGCAGGCAACGGAAGCGCCACGCACCTGTCGATGGCCTACTTCAACGGACTCGCGGGCATCGACCTGGTGCACGTCCCGTTCAAGGCCACCGGGGAGGCGGTGAACGAGGTCCTGGTCGGGCGAGCCCAGGCGGTGATCGCCGCAAATATCGGTGCGATTCCCTATGTGAAGGATGCAAGGGTGAGGCTGATCGGGGTGACGTCTGCCAAGCGTTCAAAATTCCTGCCCGAGATCCCGGCCATCGCCGAGAGCGGCCTGCCGGGCTATGCGTTCGATTCGTGGTTCGGGCTGCTCGGGCCTGCGGGCACGCCGAAGCCGGTGGTCGACCAGGTCAATGCGGCGATGGCCCGATTGCTGAAGGACCCGGTGATCCTCGACCGCCTCGCGAAGCAGGGCATCGAGCCGCAGGCCATGACGAGCGACGAGTTCAACCGGCTGCTGCGGGCGGACTTCGAGCGCATGTCCAAGGTGGTCAAGGCCTCTGGTGCGCGGGTGGATTGAGGGTGTTCCGGCGCTACGATCGGTCGATCTTGCCGCGCACAAATGAGGCGCGTCCACGCACCAGTGCCGTGCGTTTTAGGCATATATTCCGTTCACGCATTTCGGGTTCCACTGTAAAAAGGCCGTGATACACTTCGACGCGTTTTTCGCCGGAGTCCGGCCTTCAAGCATAAGCCGGCCGTGGCATTCTGAACTAGGAGGAGAGGCATGAAAATCAAGAGTCCCAAGGATTTCTGGGCGGGCCTGATGTTTATCGGGTTCGGTTTGTTCTTCATGGTTGTGGCGCGCAACTACCAGATGGGTAGTGCCGTGCGCATGGGGCCTGCTTACTTCCCGACAGTGCTCGGCGGGATCATGGCGGTGCTCGGAGGTTTTGTCCTGTTCCAGTCGCTCGTCGTTAAGGGGAAGCCGTTTCCCAAGATGTCGTTCAAGCCGATCTTCTTCATCTCGCTGGCGCTCATCCTGTTCGGCTACCTGCTCAAGCCGCTCGGTTTCATCCTTGCGTTGGTACTCATGGTCTTCGTCAGCGCCTTCGGCGGCCATGAGTTCAAGGCGAAGGAAGTGGGCATCCTCACTGTTGTTCTGATCATCTTCGCCGTGCTGGTGTTCGTGAAGGGGCTGACGCTGCCCTTCCCGCTCTGGCCGGCGTTCCTGAGCTAAGGGGATCACCATGGACATGACTCTCTTCAGTAACCTCGCGCTAGGCTTCGGCGTGGCCCTCACGCCGATCAACCTGATGTACTGCCTGGTCGGCGTGATCCTCGGGACCCTGATCGGCGTGCTGCCGGGCATCGGCCCCGTCGCGACGATCGCGATGCTCCTGCCGGTGACGTTCAGCCTGTCGCCGATCACCGCGCTGATCATGCTCGCCGGCATTTACTACGGCGCGCAGTACGGCGGTTCCACTTCCGCGATCCTCGTGAACCTGCCCGGCGAGTCCTCGTCGGTGGTGACCTGTCTTGACGGGTACCAGATGGCGCGGCAAGGGCGTGCAGGGGTTGCGCTTGCAACGGCAGCCATGGCCTCGTTCTTCGCCGGCTGCGTGGCAACGCTGATCGTTGCGATGTTCGCGCCGCCGCTGGCCGAGATCGCGCTGAAGTTCGGCCCGTCCGAGTACTTCTCGCTGATGGTCCTCGGCCTCGTTGCTGCGGTCGTGCTTGCGCACGGTTCGGTGATCAAGGCGGTGGCGATGGTGATCCTCGGCCTGCTGCTCGGCCTGGTGGGCACCGACGTGAACTCCGGCGTGCTGCGCTTCGCGTTCGGCATCTCGGAACTCGCGGATGGCATTGGTTTCGTGACGGTGGCGATGGGCCTCTTCGGCACGGCCGAGATCATCACCAACCTCGAACTCAAGGACGAGCGTGAGGTGTTCACCAACAAGGTGACCAACATGTTCCCGACCAAGGAGGACTGGAAGCGCATGTGGAAGCCCATCCTGCGCGGCACGTTCCTCGGTTCGGCGCTGGGCATCCTGCCGGGTGGGGGCGCGCTGCTGGCGTCGTTCGGCGCCTACACGCTGGAAAAGAAGGTTTCCAAGTACGGGCACGAGTTCGGCAAGGGCGCGATCGAGGGCGTGGCCGCTCCCGAGGCCGCCAACAACGCCGGCGCCCAGACCTCGTTCATTCCGCTGCTCACGCTCGGCATCCCGTCCAACGCGGTGATGGCGCTGATGATCGGCGCGATGATGATCCAGGGCATCGCCCCGGGTCCGCAGGTCATGACCGAGAAGCCGCAGCTCTTCTGGGGCATGATTGCCTCGATGTGGGTCGGCAACCTCATGCTCGTCGTGCTGAACCTGCCGATGATCGGCATGTGGATCAAGCTGCTGACGGTGCCGTACCGCATCCTCTTCCCGTCGATCCTCGTGTTCATGGCGATCGGCGTGTACAGCCTTTCGAACAACCCGTTCGACGTGCTGCTGATGATGCTCTTCGGCCTGTTGGGCTACATCTTCGTCAAGCTCGAGTGCGAGCCGGCGCCTTTGCTGCTGGGTTTCATCCTCGGGCCCCTGATGGAGGAGAACCTGCGGCGCGCGATGCTGCTGTCGCGCGGCGACCCGATCGTGTTCTTCACCAAGCCGATCAGCGGGGCCTTCCTCATCGCGTCGATCCTGCTGCTGGTCATCCTGCTGCTGCCGAACATCCGGAAGAAGCGGGAAGAAGCGTTCGTCGAGGATTGACCGGGGTTTTACACCGCAAAAGGCGCGCTTTGGCGCGCCTTTTGTTTTTGGGGAGGCAAACCATGAAGCGATTGACCCTGCTTGCTGCGGCAGTGCTGTACTGCGCTTTTGCATCGGCCCAGGGCTGGCCCACCAAGACGGTCCGCATCATCTGCCCCTATCCGGGCGGGCCGGTTGACCTCTCTTCACGGGTGGTCGCGCAGAAACTCCAGGAGGCCCTTGGGCAGCCCGTGGTTGTGGAACTGCGCCCAGGCGCAGGCGGGGTGATTGCGGCGGAGGCCGTTGCAAAGGCTGCCCCCGACGGCTACACCCTCCTGATGGGCGCGATCGCCACCCATGCGATCAACCCTTCGCTGATGCCGAACCTGCCCTACGACGCGATCCGGGATTTCCGGCACATCGCGCTGGTCGTGCAGGTGCCCAACGTGCTGATCGTCAACAACGACCTCCCTGTCCGGAGCGTGGCCGAACTGGTCGCGCTCGCCAAGTCGAAGCCAGGGCGCCTGGATTTCGGTTCCGGGTCGACCGGCTCAACCGGGCATCTTGCGGGCGAGTTGTTCAAGCAGATGAGCGGTACCTTCATGGTGCACATCCCCTACAGGAGCTCGGCGCCGGCGGTCCTCGACCTGTTGTCCGGGCGGTTGCACCTGATGTTCGACAACCTGGCCAGTTCGCTGCCGAACATCAAGGCGGGCAAGGTGAGGGCGCTGGCGGTGACAACCAGGCGGCGCTCCGACTTCCTGCCTGAGCTGCCCACACTCGACGAGTCCGGCCTGAAGGGGTTCGACATGACCACCTGGTGGGGGATCATGGCGCCGGCGAAGACCCCGCCGGAGGTGGTGTCCCGCCTGTCGGCGGAGATCCAGAAGGCGCTCGACATGCCCGATACCAAGGAGCGCCTGAAGGCAATGGGGTCCGAGACCCCTGCAGTGCGCACCCCTGAGGCGTTTTCAGCCTTTGTGGAGTCGGAGAAGGCGCTTTACGCGAGGCTGGTCAAGGTGTCCGGCGCCAAGCCGGACTGACTTCAGAGCGCGGCGATGGTCTGGACTTCGACCACGCACTGCTCCTGCACCAGCCTGTCGACGATCAGCAGCGTATTCGGCGGGTACTTCCCGTCGGGAAAAGGGTCAGGATCGGGGCTGGCCGCGGGCCGCAATCTGCGCCTGGACCGTCGAAATTAGCGAATTGCGTTCCACCGGTTTGACCACGTAGGCCGTGGCGCCGGCCTCCATGCAGCGTGCGACCGTGTCCGGTTCAGACAGCATCGATACGACAATGATCGGGGTGGCCACATTGGGCGAATTCGCGCGCAGCGCCTTGAGCACCCCGAACCCGCCGATGCCCGGCATCATCAGGTCGAGGAGGATGGAGTCGTAGGCAAAGTTTCCTCCCAGCCTGAGGGCCTGCTCGCAGGTGCCGGCAAGCGTGACCTCGACCTCCATGCCGCCGGTGAGGATGCGCGCCAGCAGCAGTCGCGTCGACTCCTCGTCGTCGACGATCAGCAGGCGGTGGTGCGGCGGCTGGTCGATGCTGCTCATGGGCCGAGGTGCCTGGCGAGGTCGAGGAAGTCGTCCGCGTTGATCTCAAAGGCGCGCTCCGCCTTCAGGTCGACTTTGACCCCGGGCCCGCGTTCGAGCGGGCGTCGCACGAAGGCCGTTGCCAGGCCGCAGGCTTTTGCGGCGAACAGGTCGTCCTTGTGCGCAGCCACCATCATTACCTGGGCCGGTTCGAGCGACAGCAGTTCGCACGCGCCGAGGTAGGTTTCGGGGTCGGGCTTGTAATGGTGGAAGTTCTCGCCGGAGAAGATGCAGTCCCATGGCAGGCCGCCGGCCTTCGCCATGTTGGTGAGCAGCGAGACGTTGCCGTTGGAGAGAGTGCCGATGATCCGGTGCTTCTTGAGGGCCTTCAGTCCCGAGCGCGAGTCCGGCCAGGGCCGCAGCCGGTGCCATACGCGGTTGAGGTTTTCAATCTCGGATTCCTTCAGGCCGCGCACCGCGAATCGCTCGAGCAGGTCGTCGAGGATGATGCGGTGCAGGGCGTCGATCTTCGTCCAGCCGAGTTCGCCGGAGCGCACCCTGGCCATGGCCGGTTTGTATCCGGCACGCCATGCATCGGCGAAGGCTTCCGGGTTCAGGTCGAGCTTCCTTGCACGTGCCAGCGCGCGCGCTTCGCGCACGATGGAACCGCGCCAGTCGACGACCGTTCCGAACACGTCGAAAACGAGCGCCTTTACCGTGGAAAATTTGCCGCGCATCTGGAGGTAAGCCTTCTGCCCGAAGCCAGCCCTTATTGTACGTGGAGGAGGGCGTGCAGCGCCTGGTGGTTCAGCGACCGCGCCTTCACGGCCCGGAGGCTTGTCCGGCAGGCACGGCTATTTCGTGCTGCGGCCGGGCTGCCAGAGGACGTCGCCGCGGCCGGCGTAGCGATTGGCCTGCCGGCCGATCACGAACGCGAGGTCGGACAAGCGGTTGAGGTACTGGCGCGAGCGCTCGCTCACGCGTTCGATTCGCGCGAGCGCGACCAGGCTGCGTTCGGCGCGCCTGCATACAGTGCGCACAAGGTGGGCGCACGCGGCGGCGCGCGAACCGCCCGGCAGGATGAAGTCCTTCAGGGGCGGCAGGTCTGCGTTGAGTGCGTCGAGGAGACCTTCGAGTCGCACCACGTGCAGGTCGCTGATCGCGGTGCGGCCTGGAATGGAAACTTCGCCGCCGAGGTCGAAGAGGTCGTGCTGAACGCCCTCAAGGGCGTCGCAGATCGCGGGCGGGAGGTCTTCGGCGAGCAGCAGGCCTACAGCCGAATTCAGCTCATCGATGTCGCCCAGTGCCTGGATGCGCGCGCTTTCCTTGGGGACCCGCGTGCCGTCGCCGAGGCCGGTCTCGCCGGCGTCGCCGGTGCGAGTGTAGATCTTGGTGAGGCGGTGGCCCATGGGCGGGAACTCCTGGCGCCCGGTCGGGCAGGGCAGAAATTATAGCGGTTCGAACCGCCCCGACCGACCCTTCAGTCGGTGCGGGTTCTGACCACGCTCACTGCCGAACCCTGTGAGAACGTGTTCGTGATGGCCTCGCCTTCGGCCAATTGCGCCGCGTTGCGCACCACTTCGCCTTTAGCGTTGCGGGTAAGGCTGTAGCCACGGCCCAGCACCGCGGTGGGGTCGAGGCTGGCGAGGCTCGCGCGGAGTCGCCCAAGCGTCTGCCCGGAGTGCAGCAGGGCCTGGCGCATGGCGAATGCCAGGCGGCGTTCCAGTTCGCTGCGCTCGCGCTCCAGCCTCGCGATGTCCGGGCGTGCCGCGTGCAGGCGCGCCACCACCTGCCCGAGCAGTCGACCGCTCGCCGCGAGTCGCGCGCGCGGATGCACGAGCCGTCGCGCAAGGCCGTCGACGCGCTGGATCTCGGTGTCGAGTCGGCGCAGCGTGCCGCGCGTCGCCCGCTCGACGAGTTCGGCAAGGCGATCGAACAGCGCATCCCGCGAAGGGCTGACGGTCTCGGCTGCTGCGGTCGGCGTCGGTGCACGCAGGTCGGCGGCAAAATCAGCAATGGTGAAATCGGTCTCATGGCCGATCCCCGAGACCACCGGGATCGCGCAGGCGCGGATGGCGCGCGCCACCACTTCCTCGTTGAACTGCCACAGGTCTTCGATCGATCCGCCGCCGCGCGCGAGGAGCAGCACGTCGCACTCGTTGCGCCGGCTCGCCGTGGCGAGCATCGCCGCGATCTTGTCCGCCGCGCCGTTTCCCTGCACGGGGACCGGGTAGACGATCACATGGATCGACGGGTTGCGGCGGTTCAGTGTCGTCAGGATGTCGCGCAATGCGGCGGCGGCCAGCGAAGTCACTACGCCGATGGTTCTCGGGAAGGCGGGGATGTCGCGCTTGGCAGCGACGTCGAAAAGGCCTTCGCGTTCCAGTTTCTCCTTCACGCGCAGGAACTGCTCGAACAGCGGGCCGAGCCCCGCGCGGCGCATGGTTTCGACATTCAGCTGGAAGTCACCACGCGGCTCGTAGAGCGTGACGAGGGCGCGCACTTCGACCTGCATGCCTTCCTTCGGTTGCCAGTCGAGGTACTGCGCGCGCCCACGGAACATGACGCAGCGCACCTGCGCGCCGGCGTCCTTCAGCGTGAAGTAACAGTGTCCCGAGTCGTAACGCTTGAAGTTCGAAATTTCGCCTGCGATCCAGCCCAGGGGGAAGCGCCGTTCCAGCAGGTCGCGCACGCTCCGGTTCAATTCCGAAACGCTGATCACCGGGGCGTCGAACAGGCCTTTTTCGGGAGTGGCGCGCATGGGGGAAAGGGGTGTTCTACGTGGGAAGTAACGGGGCACCAAGGAGTCGCTAAGGGGCCGTTTTCAGAGGCTTTTCAGGCGGCGCGAGTCTACACTAATCCACATTCCGCCCGGCGCGGCCAGGGGTGGCGCCAGGATTCCCTGCGGAGCCCGATTATTTTTCGCAAGATATTGTTTATATGAATTAAAAGACTGATGAAATTTTAATCAAACCAACTCGGAGCGCGCGTTTGGCAGGCGAAATCAAAACTGCCCAAGGACAATCCACAAACTTATCCACAGCTTTTGTGGATAACCGCGCTGGCCCGTCTTTTGCGGGTTCCGCGTTCCCGATAATGTGCACTGCGGACAGGCAATCTGCGACACTCCCGGGGTGCGCGTAATGCGCTGCAACAAGGAGAATCGATTTGTTTGCCATGATCCAGGCCGCCGGCTGGCCGATTTACCCGCTCCTCCTGGCTTCGATTGTCGCGGTCGCGCTGATCATAGAGCGGTCGGTGACCCTGCGTGGCGTGAAGATCGTGCCGCCAACCCTGCTGGAGCAGGTCGTCACCGTCTACCAGCGCCAGGGCGTGACCCAGGACGTGCTGGACAAGCTGGCGAAGGATTCCCCCCTGGGCCAGGTCCTGTCGGCGGGATTGCGCAATGTGAAGAGCCCGCGCGAAGTGATGAAGGAAGCCATCGAGGAAGCCGGCGGCAGCGTCGCGCACGACCTTGAGCGGTTCCTCACCACGCTCGGCACGATTGCCTCCGCGGCGCCGCTGCTCGGGCTGTTCGGCACCGTGATCGGGATGATCGAGATCTTCGGTTCGCAAGGGCCCTCGGGCACCAACCCCCAGCAGCTTGCGCAGGGCATCTCGATTGCGCTCTACAACACCGCGTTCGGCATCGGCATTGCAGTGCCATCGATCATCTTCTACCGGCATTTCCGCGCCAAGGTGGACGGCTTCGTCGTCGAGATGGAGCGCTCGGCCGCAAAGCTGGTGGACATCGTGCACGGTGAGCGCGGCGACTTCCAGGGCAAACCCGGGAAATGAAATTCCGCCCTGGCCGCGTCAGGGAGGAGCCGGAGATCAACCTGGTTCCCCTGATCGACGTGATGATGGTGATCCTGATCTTCCTGATGATCACCACGACCTATTCCAAGTACACCGAACTGCAGATCAACCTGCCCACCGCCGATGCGGAGAAGCAGCTTGAACGTCCCAACGAAATCGCTGTCCTGGTGAACTCGACGGGGCAGTACGTGATCGACAAGGCGCCGGTCACGTACTCGACCATCGCCGCGCTTGCGGGCGACCTGCGCCGCGCCGGCGGCGAGCGCAAGGACCCGGTCATCGTGATCAGTGCAGACGCCCTCTCGTCGCACCAGTCGGTGGTGCGCGTCATGGAAGCGGCGCGCGTCGCGGGATACGCGCAGATCACCTTCACCACGCAGGCCGCCGGGAAGTAGCCGGCTGCAAGGCCCGCCCGGGAACCAGCGGCCATCGCCTCCCAGGACATGCTCGCCGGACTCGCCGGACACTGGTACCGCGTCAGCGCGCTCACCCGCGCGCTCGCGCCCCTGTCGTTCATCTTCGGAGTGGTGGTCGCAATTCGCCGCCTGCTGTTCCGGGCCCGGATCCTTTCGACGGAGCGTATCGGCATCCCGGTGATCGTGGTGGGCAACATCACCGCCGGAGGGAGCGGCAAGACGCCTGCGGTGCTGTGGATCGCAAAGTACCTGGCGTCGCAGGGCTGGCGGCCCGGCATTGTGAGTCGCGGTTATGGCGGGCGAGTGGCCGCACTGCGCGAGGCCCCGGTCGCAGTCACGCCCGTTTCCGATCCAAAGCTGGTGGGCGACGAACCCCTGCTCCTGTCGAGGCGCTCGGGGTGCCCTGTGTGGGTTGGGGCGGACCGCGTGGCGGCGTGTCGCGCATTGCGCACTCAGCATCCGGAATGCGATGTGCTGGTCCTCGACGACGGCCTGCAACACTATCGGCTCGGACGGGATGTCGAGGTTGCCATCGTGGATGCCCGCGGGTTTGGCAACGGCCGGCTCTTTCCTGCGGGGCCGCTGCGCGAACCCGTAACGCGCCTGGCTTCGGTCGATGCGGTGATCTGCAACGGGGAGGGCGGCGTTGCGGGTTACCGGATGCGCCTGGACGGCCGCGAGTTCGTGCGGCTCACCGACACCGGGCGGGCGGTGCAGGCCGCCGCCCTGGGGGCGGGCCGGGTGCACGCGGTGGCCGGCATCGGGGATCCGTGGCGTTTCTTCCGCCACCTCGAAGCCCTGGGGCTCGAAGTGATCCCGCACCCGTTCCCCGACCACCATCCTTACTCCGCATCCGACCTGGCGTTTGGCGATGACCTGCCCGTCGTGATGACTGAAAAGGACGCGGTAAAATGCAAAGCCTTCGCGCAGCCGCATTTCTGGATGCTGCCGGTGGCCGCGGAGATTGACCCTGCGTTCGGCGCGTTGCTTACAAGGAAACTAGGTGGACCCAAAGCTGCTTGAAATCCTCGTCTGCCCGATCTGCAAGGGCCCGCTCGTGCATCGCCGCGAAGCTGCCGAACTCATCTGCAAGGCCGACCGCCTCGCCTTCCCGGTGAAGGACGGCATTCCCGTCATGCTCGAGGAAGACGCGCGCAAGCTCGACCCCCTCGAAGAGGTTGCGTGACCCCGTTCGTCGTAGTGGTCCCGGCGCGCTATGCGTCGACCCGCTTCCCGGGCAAGGCGCTTGCCGAGATCGGCGGCAAGCCGATGGTGGTGCATGTGGCCGAGCGCGCCGCGCTGAGCGGTGCGAGCGCGGTCTACGTGGCGACGGACGACGAACGGATCGAGTCGGCCGTGCGCAGGTACGGCATCCAGTCGATCACCACCAGTGCCGCACATGCCACCGGGACCGATCGCCTCGCGGAGGCCGCGCAGAAACTCGCCCTGCCCGACGATGCGATCGTGGTGAACGTCCAGGGCGATGAGCCGCTCATCGCGCCCGGACTGATCGCACAGGTCGCCGCGACCCTTGCGGATGCCGACGAGGCGGTCGTCTCGACCGCCTGCCACCCGATCTCGGATGCAGGCGAAATCGCCAGCCCCAATGTGGTCAAGGTGGTCCTCGATTCGCGCGGCCATGCGCTGTATTTCAGCCGTGCGCCGGTCCCCTATGCGCGGGACGCCTGGGCCGGCGTATCCGGTGTACGGGACACGCCCGCCGGCCTGCCCTGTTACCGGCACATCGGCATCTACGGGTATCGCGCCGGGTTCCTGAAGACCTACTCGAGCCTCGCTCCCAGCCCGCTGGAGGCGTTCGAGGCCCTCGAGCAATTGCGCGTGCTCTGGCACGGGTACCGAATCGTGGTCGCGGTCAGCGAAACCGCCGCGCCGCCGGGGGTCGATACCCCCGAAGACCTCGAGAAAGTGCGTAAACTCGGGCCTGTCCCGCAATAACGAAGCACCAGACAAAACAACAACGAGTCAGCACCTCAGGGAGGATCGGATGAAACTCATATTGCTCGGCCCGCCGGGCGCCGGCAAGGGCACCCAGGCCACTTTCATCAAGGAAAAATTCGGCATCCCGCAGATTTCCACGGGCGACATGCTGCGCGCCGCGGTCAAGGCCGGGACGCCGCTGGGCATTGCCGCCAAGAAGGTCATGGACTCCGGCGCGCTGGTCTCCGACGACATCATCATCGGCCTCGTGAAGGAGCGCCTGAAGGAACCGGACTGCGCCAAGGGTTACCTCTTCGACGGGTTTCCGCGCACGATCCCGCAGGCCGACGCAATGAAGGCAGCGGGTGTGGCGCTCGACTACGTGCTGGAGATCGACGTTCCCGACGAGGATATCGTGCTGCGCATGAGCGGCCGGCGCGTGCACCTCGCCTCGGGGCGCACCTACCACGTGAAATTCAACCCGCCCAAGCTCGAAGGCAAGGACGACGTCACGGGCGAGCCGCTGATCCTGCGTGCCGACGACGAGGAGGCGACGGTCAAGAAGCGCCTCGACGTGTACCACTCGCAGACCAAGGCCCTCGTCGAGTACTACACGACCTGGGCGAAGAGCGGGGCGGCCCAGGCCCCGCAGTACCGGAGGATCTCCGGCGTCGGCGCCGTCGACGATATCAAGGCCCGGGCCTTCACGGCACTGGGGTAGTCCGCAGGACCCGCCGCGCCCTCGGGGAAGGTCGTCCGGGGTCGTGCATGTCAATGATTTTCTGCTAGAATTCGCGGCTTTCTTGCGGGCTTCCCAGCCCGCAAATCGATCAGCAATTCAGCGGTCAGTAAAAAAGGGGAGTGAGCAATGGAAACACAGATCATTTTCGCGCTGGTGTGCGCGGCAATTGCCATCGGGTATGGCGCAATCTCCGCGAAGTGGATCGTGTCGCTCCCTGCGGGCAATGCGCGCATGCAGGAGATCGCGGCGGCCATCCAGCAGGGCGCGCAGGCCTACCTGAACCGCCAGTACCTGACCATCTCGGTGGCGGGCGTGGTGCTGTTCCTCGTCATCGGCTTCGTGCCGGGCCTGGGCTGGTCGACCGCCGTGGGCTTCGCGCTGGGCGCGATCCTCTCGGGCGCCGCAGGCTACATCGGCATGAACGTCTCGGTGCGCGCCAACGTGCGTACCGCGCAGGCGGCCACCCAGGGCATTGACGCCGCGCTGAACGTCGCGTTCCGCGGCGGCGCGATCACCGGCATGCTGGTGGTCGGCCTCGGCCTCCTTGGCGTCGCGGGCTTTTTCTGGGTGCTCATGGCCTCGGCGCCGCACGGCCTCGGGAAGACGGTCGACCTGCACGCCGTGCTCCAGCCGCTCATCGGCCTCGCGTTCGGCTCCTCGCTGATCTCGATCTTCGCGCGTCTCGGCGGCGGCATCTTCACCAAGGGCGCCGACGTCGGCGCCGACCTGGTGGGCAAGGTCGAAGTCGGCATCCCCGAAGATGACCCCCGCAACCCGGCGGTGATCGCCGACAACGTCGGCGACAACGTCGGCGACTGCGCCGGCATGGCGGCGGACCTCTTCGAGACCTATGCGGTCACGTTGATCGCCACAATGCTGCTGGGCGCGCTGATGGTGAAGGGTGCCGAGTTGCAGGCCGTGCTGTACCCGATGGTCCTTGGCGGGTTCTCGATCATCGCCTCGATCGTCGGCTGCTACATGGTCAAGCACAAGGAAGGCTCCAAGATCATGAACGCGCTGTATCGCGGCCTGATCGTGGCAGGCGCACTCGCGCTGATCTGCTTCTACCCGCTCACGATGTGGGTGTTCGGCGGCACGGACTACGCCGCGCAGGGCGGCGTGATGAAGCTGTACCTCTCCGCCGTCGTCGGCCTCGTGCTCACCGGCGCGCTGGTCTGGATCACCGAGTACTACACCGGCACGGAATACCACCCGGTCCGCTATGTCGCGCAGGCCTCGACTACCGGCCACGGCACCAACATCATTGCCGGCATCGCCGTGTCGATGCGCTCCACCGCCTGGCCGGTGCTGTTCGTCTGCATGGCGATCTACGCGTCCTACACGCTCGGCGGCCTCTACGGGATCGCGGTGGCCGCAACCTCGATGCTGTCTATGGCCGGCATCATCGTGGCGCTCGACGCCTACGGCCCGATCACCGACAACGCCGGCGGCATCGCCGAGATGGCGAAGCTGCCCGAGTCCGTGCGTGCAGTGACGGACCCGCTGGATGCGGTCGGCAACACGACCAAGGCCGTGACCAAGGGCTACGCAATCGGTTCCGCCGGCCTTGCGGCGCTGGTGCTGTTCGCCGATTTCACCCATGCGCTCGACCATGCGGGCAAGACCACGGCGTTCAGCCTGTCCGAACCGGCCGTGATCATTGGTCTCTTTATCGGCGGCATGATTCCCTTCCTCTTCGGCGCGATGGCGATGGAAGCGGTGGGCCGCGCGGCGGGCTCGGTGGTGGTGGAAGTGCGCCGCCAGTTCAAGGAGATCCCGGGCATCATGGCCGGCACGGCCAAGCCCGAGTACGGCACGGCGGTCGACATGCTGACCAAGGCCGCGATCAAGGAAATGATGATCCCGTCGCTGCTGCCGGTGCTCACGCCGGTGGTGCTCGCGCTGGTGATGCGGTTCCTGATGGGCGCCGAAGCGGCGCGCATGGCGATCGGCGGCATGCTGATGGGCACCATCGTTACCGGCCTCTTCGTGGCGATCTCGATGTGTACCGGCGGCGGCGCGTGGGACAACGCCAAGAAGTACATCGAGGAAGGCAACTTTGGCGGCAAGGGTTCCGAGGCGCACAAGGCCGCGGTGACCGGCGACACGGTGGGCGATCCCTACAAGGACACCGCCGGCCCCGCGATCAACCCGCTGATCAAGATCATCAACATCGTCGCGCTGCTGCTGGTGCCGCTGCTCTAAGCGCACCGCGCAGGACGAAAAAAGGGCGACGTGAGTCGCCCTTTTTCATTTGCGGCGGTGGCAGGTTCAGCCCGTACGCCGCAACCGTCGCATGGTCGCGGCTCAGTTCAGCAGCAGGCGAGGCAGGATCAGCGACAGCTCCGGGACATAGGTGATGATCATCAGCGCGATCAGGTAGACGACGAAGAAGGGCGCGAGGCCCGCCACCACGCGTGAGGAAGGCACCCCGAAGATGCTGGAGCTTACGAAGATGTTGAGGCCGAAGGGCGGCGAGAACATTCCGATCGCCAGGTTGACTGTGAATATGATGCCGAAATGGATCAGGTCGACCCCGGCGTGTTGCGCGATCGGCCACAGGAGCGGAGTAAAGAGGATCACCGCCGAATTGGGGTCGAGGAACATGCCGACGACCAGCAGGATCAGGTTGATGAGGAGCAGGATCATCACCGGGGACAGGTTGTTTTCGGTAATCAGTGCCACCATCTGCTGCGGTACCTGCTCGGCCGTCAGCAGCCATGAAAACGCGCCAGACGCGGCCACGATGATGAACACCTTGGCCGACAGCAGGGCTGTTTCACGGGTGATGTCCCAGACCTCGCCCCAGCGCAATTCCTTGTAGATGAACACGCTGACGATCACGGCGTAGACCGAGACTGCCATCGAGGCTTCGGTGGGCGTCATGAAACCCCCGTAGATGCCGCCGAAGATGAGCGCGGGAGCCCCGAGGGTCCATATGACGGACCGGGAAGTCGAGAGGATTTCCGCAGCGCTCCATTCGCGCCCCTCGGACATCTTGTTGCGGATCGCATACCAGACGCAGTAGACCGCAGCGCATAGGCCGACCACGATGCCTGGCAGGAACCCGGCCAGGAACAGGCTGCCGATCGAGGCGTTGGTCATCACCGAAAACAGGATCATCGTGATGCTGGGCGGGATGATGATGGCGATCGCGCCCGACGAAGTGATCAGTCCGAGCGAGAACCTTTCCCCGTAGCCGGCCTTCAATAGCGCCGGATAGAGGATTTTTCCCAGCGCGGCGACGGTGGCAGAGCTTGAGCCGGAAATGGCGCCGAACATCTCTGCCGCGGTGATCGTGGTGAGGGGAAGGCCTCCCGGCACGCGGCCGAGGAGGGCGGAGATCCAGTCGATCAGGCGCTTGGACATGCCGCCCTGGCCCATGACGCCGCCGGCGAAGATGAATCCGGGCACGGAGAGCAGCACCAGTTTGTTGATGGAGCCGGTCAGGCCCTGAACGACGACCTCCATGGATACGCCTTTCCAGGCCATGCCGGCGACCGCAAGGACAAGGAAGATCATCCACATCGGAATGCCGAGGAACAGAAGCAGGAAAGCCCCGATGGCTATTGTCGTCATCATCGCTGTGTGTCCGCCTAGAGTTGCGCTGCGCGCTCGGCTTCGCTCGGAGCCCGTACGCTGCGCCCGCGAAGCACCGAGATGAGGTGACTGACATAGGCAAGCGACATCATCCCGAAGCAGGCAGGGATGACCAGGTCCTGTGGCCAGGAGGGCAGGTCGCCGCTGCCGAGGCGTTCGCCGAACTCCAGTGCCTGGCGGAAGCTGTCGTACCCCTTCAGGGCGATGAAGCCGCACAGCCCTATGCCAAGCAGCGCGACTGCCAAATCGACGCTACTGCGCATTCGGGGTGGCATCCGCAGGTAGACCGCATCCATGGTGATGTGGTCGTTGTGCAGGCACAGCGATACGGTGCCAAGGTAGACGAGCCAGAGCAACAGCATGCGCAGCAGGTCGTCCAGCCACGCAATGGCGATCCCCGCTTGATACACGAGCATCGCCACCGTGGTGGCAACGATCAGGAAGGCGCAGATGAGCGCTGACAGGTGGTCCGACAGGGAGGACAGGCGCTTTACGGCCCGGTCGAAGTGCTGGAATCGGCCTGGCTTGGGTTCGGAATCCATCTTCACGCTCTCCCTTGCGTGGCGCTTACTTCTTGTTGAAGCGTGCCACGTCCTCTGCCAGCATCTTGACGATCGGGCCGCGTTGCGGATCGGCTTTCATCGCTTCCCAGACGCCTTTGCTGGCCAGGTCCTTCATCTTCTGGATCTCGGACGCCGGCATGTCGGTCACCTTGATGACCTTGCGCATGGCCTCCAGGCTTTCACTCTGCGACTTGGTGTAGGCGACATCGGCGAACTTGATCGTGTCGGCGCCCGCCCGGTCCACCGCATCCTTCAGGTCCGCCGAAAGGCCGTCATACCACTTCTTGCTTACGATCACGTTTGATACGAAGGCGAAGTGCTCGGTGATCGTGTAGTTCTTGGCCGCTTCGTGCAGTTTCATCTTGAAGATCACGTCAGGCGGGTTCTCCATGCCGTCGAGGGTGCCCTGCTGCAGCGCTGTGTAGACCTCGCCCAGCTCCATCGGGCGGGCCACGGCGCTCCAGTCCTTGTAAGCGCCGACGCGCGGCGCCGAGGGAATGATGCGGAACTTCTTGCCCTGGATATCAGACAGCTTGGTGACCGGGAAGTTGGTCAGGAAGCTTTGCGGCCCGATCCCGTGAAACCCCAGGATGTGAACGCCCTTCTGCTGGGCCAAGCCCTTCATGGTGCTGGCGGCCTTGCTCTGCGCGGCGAAGGCAGTGATGGAGGCCGGGGCGCCGGGCAGCAGGAACGGCATGTCGAACATGGCCAGTTCGGGGACCACGGGCGAAAGGAACCCGGCGGGGAAAACCATGCCGTGCAGCGAGCCCGCCTGCAGCGCGCGAATCATCTGCTGGTTGTTGCCCAGAGATTCGCCGTGGCTCGCTTTGGCAGTGAGCTTGCCATTGGAGTACTTGGTGATGAGTTCAGCGAGTTTGTCGTTCGCTGCGGCCTGGGTGTCGCTCGCGGTGGCGTTACCGACGCGGATGTCCTGCTGCGCAAAGCTCGTGGGTATTGCAAGGATGGCGGCGGTAACAAGCGCCAATGTGGCAATCGCTTTCATTTATTCTCTCCTCTCTGTACCAGCATGGTTGGGGCCGGATGTCTGATGGGCGGGGATTGCGGACATTCACAGCCCGCAAGCCGCTTCTTATCTTCTTCGTCAAGCATAGCCGTTGCGCTGTGGCGTGGCCGGGTTTTCTGTGAAACGGCCATGCACAGTTTGCATGCTGACTTGACCGTTCCGTGATGCGAAGACCACAATCGGCCGGACTTTTCGGAGGCGGCATGGAACCATCCATCAAGGACATTCAGGAAATCCTCAAGGTTTTCCTTGATTCCGACCTGCAGGATCTCAGGCTCGAAGTCGGATCCGTGCGGCTCGCGGTTAGCAAGGGCGTTGGCATGGCTGCACAGCCATTCGCGGCGACAGCGGCGCCCCGCCCCGCATCCCGACCCGCCGTCGTTGCCACGATGGCAGCGCCTGCCCCGGGCGAGGCGCCCGTGCCCGCGCCAGCGGCGGCCCGTGAAGGCCTGGTGGCCGTGACTGCGCCCTCCGTCGGTACCTTCTACCGCTGCCCTGCGCCGCACCAGCCGCCCTTCGTCGAAGTGGGCGCGCAAGTCGCCTCCGGTGGGACGCTTTGCCTGATCGAGGTCATGAAGATGTTCGCCGGGGTGACTGCGCCCATCGCCGGACGGATTGCCGAGATCCTGGTCGAGGATGCGACCCTCGTCGGGCATGGCCAAATCCTGATGTATGTCGACCCGGCTTGAGACCGGGCGAGGAGGGCGAGATGGCTAGGAAGGTAGCGGTTACGGAAACCACCCTGCGCGACGGCCAGCAGTCGATGTGGGCCACGCGCATGACGACCGCCATGATGATGCCGATGCTGCCTGTGCTGGATCGGGCCGGGCATGACGCTATCGAGTGCATGGGCACCGCGATCATGGATTCCTGCGTGCGCTACCTCAAGGAGGACCCGTGGGAGCGCCTGCGCCTGTTGAAGGCCGGTATGCCGCGCACCCCGCTGCAGATGATCAGCATCTGCCTGGGGTTCAGTGTCGGCAAGGCCCTGATGCCCGATGACATGCTGGAGCTTTTCCTGTTGCGCTGCTGCGCGGGCGGGATCGACCGGTTCTTCCTGATGGATGGCCTCAACGATATCCGCAACTTCGAGGTGCCGATTCGCTCGGTACACAAGGGTGGCGGAAAGGTGCTGGGGGCGGTGGTGTATTCGATCAGCCCGGCCCACACGGACGAGCATTTCGTGCAGAAGGCGCGCGAGCTCCACGCGCTGGGCGCCGACATCCTGGTGCTCAAGGACCCCAACGGCGTGCTCACGCCGGAGCGCGTGCGCACGCTCCTGCCGGCGATGAAGGCTGCGGCGCCAGGCAGGCCGTTCTACTGCCACTCGCATTGCATCACCGGGCTCGGCCCCGCGACCAACCTCGAGGCGGTCGAATGTGGTGCGGACGGTATCTGGACGGCCACCCGTGCGCTGGCCAACGGCGCTTCTCTGCCGGCGACAAGCTCCATGATTCACCATCTTGCGGGCGCTGGTTACGACACGGGGGTGGACGTGGCGGCGACACAAGCTATCGAAAAGCATTTCTACGAGGTGGCTGCACGGCACGGCAAGCCCGTTGGCATGCCTGCTGAATACGACCCGTCCGTTTACAAGCACCAAATGCCGGGCGGGATGGTGTCGAACTTTCGCGCCCAGCTTGAGCAACTCGGCCTCGGGCACCGTTTGCAGGAGGTCTTCGACGAGATCCCCGCGGTGCGCGAGGATCTGGGCTGGGCGCTGATGGTGACGCCTTTCTCCCAGCTGATCGGCACGCAGGCGATGCTGAACGTGCTCTACGGTCGCTACAAGGTCACGCTGAAGGAGGTCGAGCAGCTTGTGCTGGGGTACTACGGCGCTACTCCTGCGCCGGTAAGCGCCAATCTGCTGGACGAGGTCAGCCGGCGAACCGGCCTGCGTCCGGTGACGGAGCGTCCCGGCCTCACGGTGGAGCCGGTACTCGGGCGCTTCCGTCGCGAGAAAGGCCCGTTCGCATCGGACGAGGAATTGCTGCTGGAGTACCTCTTCATGCCGGAGCATCTCCAATCACTGCGCGCAGCGGGGCCGATGCAAATGCAGGATTCAGCCCCGGTCGGCTCGATCGTCGATCTCGTCCGCCAGGTTGCGGCTCGCAAGGATGTAAAGCAGTTCCATCTGGTGATCTAAGTACTGCATCGTGCAACCCGCGCAATGCAGCCTGCGTGAAGCGAAAGCCATGAGTCCCCTGCGCCGAATATTGGTCGCCAACCGCGGCGAAATCGCCGTCCGCATCGTCCGCGCCTGTCGCAAGCTCGGTATCGAAGCCTATGTGGTTGTCTCCGAAGCCGACCGTGACAGCCTGGCCGCGCGCCAGGCGGATCGTGCCATCTGCATCGGGCCGCCTGCAGCCAAGGACAGCTACCTCAGCGTGGACAAGATCGTGCATGTTGCCATGGCTTCCGGCTGTGACGCATTGCATCCAGGTTATGGGTTCCTCTCCGAGCGAGCCGAATTATCCGAGGCCTGCGAGAAGAACGGCATTGTGTTCATCGGCCCGCAGGCCGCATCGATCCGTTTGATGGGCAACAAGCTGGCCGCGCGCCAGTTCGCCAGTGAGTGCGGCGTACCCGTATTGCCGGGCTCGACGCGGGTCGAGTCCGAGGAGCACGCCGCCGCTCTTGCCGGGGATGTGGGTTTCCCCGTGCTGCTGAAGGCCGCGGCAGGCGGCGGCGGACGCGGCATGAAAATCGCCCACGACCAGGCCGGGCTCAAGGCTGCGTTTCAGACGGGTTCTGCCGAGGCCCAGGCCGCGTTCGGCGACCCGACGCTCTACATGGAGCACTACATCGCCAACGCGCGCCATATCGAGGTGCAGGTGATCGCGGACCACTACGGCAAGGTGCTGCACCTTGGCGAGCGTGACTGTTCAGTGCAGCGTCGTTTCCAGAAGATCATCGAGGAGGCGCCGGCCGCGCTTTTGCCGATTTCGCTGCGCGCCGAAATCTGCGCCAGCGCGGTCATGCTCGCTTCGGCCGCAGGGTATCGCAATGCCGGCACCGTGGAATACATTTTCGACCAGGATACGGGGAGGTTCTATTTCCTCGAAATGAACACGCGCATCCAGGTCGAACACCCTGTGACTGAAATGGTGACCGGGCTGGACATCGTTTGCGAGCAGATCGGCATTGCCTCCGGGGCGCCTCTGGGGCGGGAACAGAAGGATGTGGAGATCACCGGGCACGCCATAGAAGTGCGCATCAACGCCGAATCCCCCGAGCAGGGCTTCCGCCCCTCGCCCGGACGCATCACGCGATGGCATGAGCCGAAGGGGCCGGGCCTGCGGATCGACACGCACTGCAGCCAAGGGTACATGGTGTCGCCCTACTATGACTCCATGCTGGGCAAGTTGATCGTGCATGGTGCGGATCGTGCTCAGGCTGTCGCTGCGCTGCGCGACGCGATTGCAGGATTCGCCGTGGAGGGTGTCCAGACCACGTTGCCGTTCCTCGGCCGCCTGATCCAGACGCCGGCTTATGTTTCGGGCGGAATCAACACGCGCTGGGCTGAAAAGGTGCTTGCAGAAGAAAACGATGCCGGCCGCTAGCCGGTTCGTGCCGACGGGAGAGTGGGGATGAAACCGAACGATCCGACGCGCCAGTCCATGCACGCGAGGGCAGGTAGTGCCGCGTTCCGGCAGGCCGTGGTTGATGAGCCCGCGCTGCGCGCGGCCCTCGCAGAGGCCGACATCGTGCCGCAGCTGATGGTCCAGGCGCAGTTGTCCGGCGACACCGACTTGCTCGATCGGGCGCGGCCGCATGTCACCGGTGGCTGGAGTTACATGCAGGATATCCCGGCGGCCCTGGCGGCCGAAATTCGCGAGCGCCTGGTGCGGACTCTCAAGGCGCGCGCGGCGGGCCCGGCCCCGGGGGCTGCGGCCGACCACGATGACCTGTCTCCCGCCATGTTCAGCTGCGTGATGGGCACGGGGGTCGGGGCTCTCGTGCCGGACGACTATGTGTCGATGATGCTGGAGGAGGTGGGCGCCGAAAAGCGCGACTCGCGCAGCGTCAATTGGCGCCGCCCGGTACCCGAGTCCTCTCGCAATGCGTTTCACGTGCTGATTGTCGGGGCGGGGATGTCGGGGTTGTGCATGGGCATCAAGCTGCGGGAGGCCGGCATCCCGTTCACCATCATCGAGAAGAACGATGCGGTCGGTGGGACCTGGTACGAAAACGACTACCCCGGGTGCGCGGTCGACATCCCGAACCATTTCTATTCGTTCTCTTTCGAGCCCAAGTCCGACTGGACGCGCCATTTCGCCCGCCGCGGCGAGCTCTGGAAATACCTTGAGCATTGCGCGGACAAGTACGGCATACGCCCGAACATCCGCTTTCGCACGGAGTTGGTCTCGGCACGCTATGACGAAGCGGGTGCGCTCTGGCATGTCACGGTGCGCGACGCTGCGGGCCGGGAGGAGGTACTGCAGGGGCGCGCCTTCGTCCCCGGCGTAGGGCAGCTGAATCGGCCGGCGATTCCGGACATTCCCGGCCTGGCGGATTTCGGCGGCCCCGCATTCCATACCGCACGCTGGGACCATGGCGTGGACCTCCGCGGCAAGCGTGTAGCCATGATAGGGACCGGGGCCAGCGCGATGCAGGCCGGCCCGACAATCGCCCCGGTGGTCGACAGGCTCACGGTATTCCAGCGTGGACGCCACTGGTGCCTGCCGCACCCGCTGTACCATGCCGAAGTCAGCCCCGGCATGCAGTGGGCCTGCGCCAACATCCCGTATTTCGGCCAGTGGTATCGCTTCCAGTTGTTCTGGGCCTCGGGCGACGGGTTGTACTCCATGCTGCAGGTTGATCCGGGCTGGGGTTCGCCCGAGCTTTCGCTGAACGCGGAAAGCCATGCGTTCCGCGAGCGCCTTCTCGCCCACATGCGCCAGGAGTTGGGCGACCGGCCCGACCTGCTGGCCAAGGCAATGCCCGGCTATCCGCCCTACGGCAAGCGCATGCTGCGGGACAACGGCTGGTACAAGATGCTGAAGCGTCCCAATGTCACGCTCTCGGATCGCGGCGTGGCGCGAGTGGAGCCGGGCGGTATCGTCGATGGTGACGGTGTGCGGCACGAAATCGACCTGATCGTGTTTGCCACCGGCTTTCAGGCGACGCGCATGCTGGCCGACATCGAAATCACCGGTCGCGGCGGAGTCAATTTGCGCGAGCTGTGGGGCGAAGACAACCCGCGCGCCCATCTCGGGATCACCGTGCCGGGCTTTCCGAACATGTTCCTGATGCAGGGACCCAACACCATACTGTCTCATGGCGGCAGCATGTTCTTCCACACCGAGTGCCAGGTCAGGTACGCGATGCAATGCATCCGCGAACTGATCGAGGGCGGTCATGCGGCGATGGACTGCCGCCTCCCGGTCTATGAAGAATTCAATCGTCGTGTCGACGAGGCGCACAGCCGGATGGTATGGACGCATCGAGGCGTGAAGAACTGGTACAAGAACAAGGACGGCCGGGTAACGGCCGTTTCGCCGTGGCGGTTGGTCGATTACTGGCGGCTGACCGCTGCGCTGAATCCCTCAGACTACAGGTTCCTTGCCGCGCAGCCTCGTGCCACGGGCTGACCGGCCAGCCGCGAAAACCGGCATGACCCTGCTGAAATAAAACGCAAAGAGCGGAGCGCGATGAGCCAAGGCATGGGCGGTTGGGGGTGACGGTTGGCCCGTATCGCCTTGCGCTTTCGGGGATGGCCGCACTTGCGGTGGCCATGGGCGTTGGGCGGTTCGCTTTCACGCCGCTGTTGCCCCTCATGCAGGCCGATGCCGGTGTCACGCTTACCGAAGGCAGCTGGCTCGCCTTCGCCAATTACCTGGGCTACCTGGTGGGCGCCCTCGCAACGGTGTGGATGCGGAATGCGCCGCACCGCATGGTCAAGGCCGGGCTGGCAGCGACGGGGCTCCTGACAGCCGCGATGGGCCTGGCGCAGGGGTTCGCCGTATGGTGGGTGCTGCGCTTCCTCGGCGGCGTCGCTGCAGGCATTACAGTCACGGGCATTGTGTGCCTCGCCTTGTCGGCCGCCGGCTTCGGCTCTGCCGCGATCTGGATCGCTTTCGGCATTGCATCACTTGTGGCGTGCGCGTGGTGCTGGAATGCGTTCGGACCGGCGCCGGAAATAGCGGCGCCCGCAATTCGCCCGGAACGCGCAGACTCCCGTCCGGGCTGGGGCCGGGCCGCCTGGACACTGATAGTCGCCTACGGCTTATACGGTTTCGGCTACATCATCCCGGGCACTTTCCTGCCGGTGATCGCGCGCGACCTGCTGGGCGGCGGATTTGCCTCGGGATGGTTCTGGCCGATGTTCGGGGCGGCCGCGTTCGGCGGGACCTTGCTGCTCGGGTTCGCGTTCGTGGCGATCACGACCCTTACTCTGCGAGAGGCGCGGCGCTGGGATTGGCCGCAGGCGGGATCGCATTGTGGATAATGGTGCGATGAAGAAGCTGCTTTGTGTATGGTTCGCGCTGGTGCCCTGCTACGCATTCGCACAGGGACTGCTGCAGCCGGAAGGCGACACCGGCTACGAGCCGAAGCAGGCTGCGGTTGCATCGCGTTTCATGGTGGTCGCCGCGAACCCGCTTGCTGTAGAGGCGGGCGTCGAAATGCTGCGTGCCGGCGGTACCGCAGTGGACGCGGCGATCGCGGTGCAACTCGTACTTGGCCTGGTGGAGCCGCAATCCTCGGGGATTGGCGGCGGGCTGTTCCTGCTCCACTGGGACGAGAAGCAACGCGCGGTAAGAAGCTATGACGGTCGCGAGACCGCGCCTGCGGCGGCAAAGCCGCAACGGTTCGTCGATACCTTTGGCCGTCCGATGGACCGCTACGATGCGATCGTGAGCGGACTCTCGGTCGGGGCACCCGGCGCCTTGCGTGCGCTCGAACTTGCACATCGCCGCCACGGCAAGCTGGCATGGGCGCGTCTGTTCGAGCCGGCAATCAAGCTTGCCCGCGACGGGTTCGCGATGCCGCGCAGGCTGAACCTGTTGCTTGCACGCGAGCGTTTCCTGCGCGACGACCCGGCCGCCCGTGCCCTCTACTACGCCCCCGACGGCGTGCCTTACCCCGCCGGCGCCCGGATCGTGAATCCCATCTATGCGCAAACGTTGCTGCATATCGCAGCCTCGGGCGCCGATGGGTTCTACCGCGGACCGATTGCGGCCGACATCGTCGCCGCCGTGCGCCGCCATGCGCGGCCCGGCGACCTGACCGAGCACGACCTCGCAGGGTACGCAGCGGTGGAACGAGAGCCGGTTTGCGGCCCCTATCGCGGCCGCAGGGTCTGTGGCATGGCCCCGCCCAGTTCGGGGGGCGTCACGGTGCTGGAGATGCTGGGGTTGCTCGAGCGCGCGGGGTTTGATCGCGCGGCCCCGGGATCGGAGCGAGCGTTGCACCTCTTCGCCGAGGCCGGGCGGCTCGCCTACGCGGACCGCCTGCGCTACATCGCTGATCCGGGTTTTGTTGCGCAGCCCGTCGAGGGGTTGCTCGATCCGGCGTACCTGGATTCGCGCGCGAAACTGATCGGCGAACGCGCCATGGGCGCCGCGCGCGCCGGCCGGCCGCAAGGGGCGCTTGCGCTCGCCGATGCGCCGGACACCGAACTCGCAGGCACCAGCCACGTGTCGATCGTCGATGCCGAGGGCAACGCGGCCGGGATGACCACGACGATCGAAGCCCAGTTCGGCAGCCGGATCATGGTGCGCGGGTTCCTGCTCAACAACCAGATGACCGACTTCGCGCTGTCGCCCGAGTTCGAAGGGCGCGCCGCGGCGAACTGCGTGGAAGGCGGCAAGCGCCCGCGCAGTTCGATGGCGCCGACGTTTGTCTTCGACCGCGAGGGTCGGCTGCAGATGGTGTTGGGCTCGCCGGGCGGGGCAGCTATCATCAACTATGTGGCCAAGGCGCTGGTCGGCATCCTCGACTGGGGGATGGATGTGCAGGCCGCGGTGTCATTGCCGAACTTCGGCGCCGCCTACGGCCCGACCTTCATCGAGCGTGGCAGCGTGTACGAGGATCTGGCGGATGCCCTCGAGCAGCGCGGCCACATTATCAACTTTTCGACGCAGACCAGCGGCCTGCACGGCATCGAGCGGATTGCCGGCGGATGGCGCGGTGGCGCCGACCCGCGGCGCGAAGGCGTCGCGCGCGGCGAATGAACACACGACCTACAGGAGCTAGACCATGCCCAGCCAGCTGAACGTTTTTGGCGAGCCGATCGAGGAGTGCAGCAGCCGGCCGGTGACCGGCTTCTACCGCAGCGGCTGTTGCGACACCGGGCCGGACGACCCGGGCGTGCACACCGTGTGCGTGCGGGTGACCGCGGAGTTCCTCGAGTATTCCCGCTCGCGCGGCAACGACCTCTCCACGCCGATGCCGGCCTATGGGTTTTCCGGGTTGCAGCCGGGCGACTGCTGGTGCCTGTGCGCCGAGCGCTGGAAGGAGGCGCTCGCCGACGGCATGGCGCCACCGGTAAAGCTCGCCGGCACCCATGCCAAGACACTCGAGTTCGTGTCGCTCGAAGCGCTCAAGGCGTACGCGCTGGACCTCGCGTAGCGAGGTCTGCGGCAATCCGCTGCACGGCGGAGGGCAGGTCGAGCGTCGCGTCGATCTCCAGTGCGTTGGCCGGTGGCTCGAGCGTATCGAACTGGCTCTGCAGCAGGGAGGCGGGCATGTATTTGTGCTGGCGGGACTGCACCCGCGCCCGGATGGATTCGAAGTCGCCGCGAAGAAAGACCAGCCGCGCCGTTCGCAGGCCCGCCATCAGCCTGGCTCGATAGGCTTCCTTCAGGGCCGAGCACGCGAGCACCGCGTCGGCGCCGTTCTCGTGCCGCAGGCGCAGTTCCCGGTTCAGGCGATCGAGCCACGGCCAGCGGTCCGTGTCAGTGAGCGGCGTGCCTGCAGCCATCTTGGCGACGTTTTCCGCGGGATGGAACGCGTCGGCATCCAGGAACACCCAGCCGAGGTGGTCCGCCAGCGCGCTCCCGACCGTCGTCTTGCCGGCCCCGGAGACGCCCATCACCACTACGATCATTTCCTGCGGGTCACCGCGTGGCCGCCGAATTTCGCGCGCATCATCGCAAGCAGCTTGCTCGAGTAGTCCGACTTCCCCTGGCTCGAAAAGCGGCTCATCAGCGCCATCGTGATGACCGGCGCCGGCGTGCCCTGCTCGATCGACTCGAGCGCGGTCCAGCGACCTTCGCCGGAATCCGCCACCACGGGCGCGATTGCCGCGAGGTTTTCGTCCTCGGTGAGGACCTCGCTGGTGAGGTCGAGCAACCAGGAGCGCACCACGCTGCCGTGCCGCCACGTTTCTGCGAGGCGCGCGAGGTCGATGTCGAACTCCTTGCGTCCCGCGAGCAGCGCAAACCCTTCGCCGAAGGCCTGCATCATCCCGTACTCGATGCCGTTGTGGACCATCTTGGCGAAGTGCCCGGCACCGCTCGGGCCGCAGTGCAGCCAGCCGGTTTCCGGGCCGGGGGCGAGGATCTTCGCGAACGGCTCGAACTGCTCGATCGCCTTTGGTGTTCCGCCCAGCATCAGGCAATAGCCGTTGGCGAGGCCGTGGATGCCGCCCGAGACGCCCGCATCCACGAAGCGGAACCCGCGTTGCGACAGTTCCAGCGCACGGCTCATCGAATCCTTGTAGTACGAGTTTCCGCCGTCCACCAAAGTGTCGCTGTTGGAGAGCATGGGCAGCAGCTGCTCGATCGCGCTCCGCGTCGGTTCGCCGGAGGGGAGCATCATGAGGATCACGCGTTCGCCGGTCAGGAGCAGCGCGAGGTCGGCGAGGCCGTCCGCGCATTCGACGCGAGGTTCGCCTGCCAGTGCGGCGCACTGTGCCTTGTCACGGTCCCAGACGACCACGCGGGCGCCACCGCGGGCCAGCCGGCGGGCCATGTTCGAGCCCATGCGGCCCAGTCCTACGATTCCGAGTTCCATGCAGCCTCCAGAGGGAAACCCATTCTATAATCCGCGCACACCTAAAAGGAGGAGACTTCATGAGAATCCCACGCATTCTGGCGGCCCTCTCGCTTGCCGCAGTGGCTGCTTCTGCGGCCGCGCAGTATCCCAACAAGTCGATCAAGATCATCGTCCCCTTCCCGGCAGGGTCGGCGACCGACACGGTGGCGCGTATCCTCAGCCAGTCCGTATCGACGGCGGTCGGCCAGGCGGTGGTGGTCGAGAACAAGGCGGGCGCCGATGGCGCAATCGCCGGTGCAGAAGTGGCCAAGGCTGCGCCGGACGGCTACACGCTGCTCCTCGCGACCAACAGCCCCATGGCCGTGGCGCCCGCGATGAAGAAGGTCCCGCCGTACGACCCGGTCGCCGACTTCACGCCGATTTCCGATGTCGGCCGGTATACGTTCTTCCTTTTCGCGACCGCAAGCCTGCCGCAGAAGTCGCTCGCCGAGATCATCGCGTACGCAAAGGCCAATCCCGGCAAGCTCGCCTATGCCACCGGCAACACCACGGGAATCGTTTCGTTCGCGCAATTCAATTCGCTGGCGGGCACGCAGATGCTGCACGTGCCCTACAAGGGCGAGCCGGCCGCGATCACCGACCTCCTGGCAGGTCGCGTGCACCTGATCTTCGCCACGCCGACCACGGGCCTGGCCCACGTCAAGGACGGCAAGCTCCGTGCGGTCGTCACGTCGCTGAAGCAACGCTCGCCGATCCTGCCCGACGTTCCCACGATCAGCGAGGCCGGCATGCCGAAGTTTTCGATCCTTTCCTGGGCCGCATTGTATGGCCCTGCGAAGATGCCCAGGGACATTGTCGAGCGGCTGAACCGGGAGTTTGTCGCGGCCATGAAGCGACCCGACGTGCTGGCAGCAATGGACAAGCAGGCCTTCATCCTGAGCCCGTCGACACCCGAGGAGCTCGGGGTGTTCACCAAAGAGCAGTTCGAGGACTACAAGCGGATCCTGCGCGAATCCGGCATCCAGCCCGAATAACAGAGGCATTGAATCGAGTGAGCAGCATCGCCTGGACAGTTGTAAAACGCCTTCTCAACGTACCGGCGCTGCTGGACCACGTCGCGCAAGTCAAACAGGCCCGGGTCGACGGCAGCGTCGACCCCGAGCTCGATCTCTACACCGAGATCTTCCGCAACGATTTCCTCCACGCGGGGTACTTCGACCCGATCCCCGACGACCCCGAGAAAGTCAGCTTCCATTCGCTGAAGGCGGCGATGAAGGCCTATGCCGAGCTTCTCGTCGCGCGAGTCACGCCGGGGCAGAAGGTGCTGGACCTCGGTTGCGGCACCGGGGGCCTGCTTGCGATGCTGAAGGCCGCGGGCACCGAGCCCACCGGCCTCACCCCCAACCCGGGGCATGCGGAGCACATCCGCAAGTCGCAGCCCGGCGTTTCCGTCATTGTGAGCGGCTTCGAGTCGCTCGACCTCGACAAGTACCGCGGCGCGTTCGACGTGGTGATCTGTTCCGAGTCGTTCCACAACGTGCCGCTCGAAGTGGGCGTGCGCAACGTGCGCGAGGTCCTCAAGCCCGGCGGCAAGTGGGTCATCATCGACTACTACCGCACGCGCATTCCGGCCTACAACCGGTCGGGGCACCCGATGCAGGCGTTCCGCGATGCGGTGGAGAAGAACGGCTTTCGCCTCACCGAGGAAATCGACGTCACCGACAACACCACCCCTTCGCTCGCGTTCTTCCACGCGTGGTCGTCGCGCATCGCGTTGCCGATGGTGGATTTCGCCGCCGAGCGCTACTTCATGAAGCACCCCGTGATGGGCTACCTCTTCGGCGACGAATTCGCGGCGCGGCGCTGGCGCGTCAAGCTCGATGCCCTGGATCCGCAGGTCTTCGCGCGCGACAAGCGCTACCTGCTGCAGCAGTTCTCCCGGTAGTTCCCGGCCCTTGGCGGCAGGGCGCTTGGATCTACGGGTACGAGGCTTGAGTCATCGTTACTCTTTGACTTTAATAGTCATAAGTCCGCCACAGAAGCGGCCTTCGCGCAGCCTGCGCCGGACAAGGCGCTGCGCATCGTGATCCGCGAAGCGAGAGTCAAGGTCGACTAGTACCCGTCACGGGGCGCGGGCCTCAATTCTTGACGTGGTACCCGGTCTTGAAGATCCACCAGACGGTCGCGAGGCAGGTGCAGAGGAACACGGCGATCATGGCCGCGCTCGTGCCGATGCTGACATCGGCCAGTTCGTAGAAGCTCCAGCGGAACCCGCTCACCAGGTACAGCACCGGGTTGGCAAGCGATACGGCCTGCCAGAACGGAGGCAGCATGTTTACCGAGTAGAAGCTGCCGCCGAGGAACACCAGCGGTGTGATCACCAGCAGCGGGATGACCTGCAGCTTCTCGAAGTTGTCCGCCCACACACCGATGATGAAGCCGAACAGGCTGAAGGTGATGGCGGTCAGCACCAGGACTGTCAGCATCCAGAAAGGGTGCGCGATGTGCAGCGGCACGAAGAGACCCGCAGTGGCGAGGATGATCAGGCTGAGGACGATCGATTTCGTCGCCGCGGCGCCCACGTAGCCGAGCGTAATCTCGACGAACGACAGCGGCGCCGACAGCAGCTCGTAGATCGTGCCGGTGAACTTGGGGAAGAAAATTCCGAACGAGGCGTTCGACACGCTCTGCGTGAGGATCGACAGCATGATCAGGCCCGGCACGATGAACGAGCCGTAGGCCACCCCTTCGATCTGCGGAATGCGCGAACCGATGGCCGAGCCGAACACCACGAAGTAGAGCGAAGTCGAGATCACGGGCGACACGACGCTCTGGAACAGGGTGCGCCAGGTGCGCGCCATCTCGAAGCGGTAGATGGCCTTCACGGCATGGAAGTTCATGCCGGCTCCTTGACGAGCGTGACGAAGATGTCCTCGAGCGAACTCTGCTCGGTCTTCAGGTCCTTGAAGGGGATCCCGGCGGTGACCAGGTCCCGCAGCAGGGCGGTGATGCCGGTGTCCTCCATGCTCGCATCGTAGGTGTAAACAAGCCGCGCTCCTCCCCCGGCGAGGTCGAGACGGTAGGCGGCGAGCGCGGCGGGCACGCAAGCGAGGGGTTGCTGCAGGTCGAGGATCAGCTGCTTCTTGCCGAGTTTCAGCATCAGTGCGGCCTTGTCCTCCACCAGCACGATGCGGCCCTTGTTGATGACGCCGATGCGATCGGCGATCGCCTCTGCTTCCTCGATGTAATGCGTGGTGAGGATGATGGTCACGCCGGACGCACGCAGCGCGTTGACCAGCGCCCACATGTCCTTGCGCAGCCCCACGTCCACGCCGGCGGTGGGTTCGTCGAGGAAGAGTACGGTGGGCTCGTGCGAGAGCGCCTTGGCGATCATCACGCGGCGCTTCATCCCGCCGGACAGTTCCTTGATGCGCGCGCCCTTCTTGTCCCACAGCGAAAGGTCCCTGAGGACTTTCTCGATGTGCGCCGGGTTCGGCGCGTGGCCGAAGAGCCCGCGGCTGAACGACACCGTGTCCCATACCGTCTCGAAGGCGTCGGTGGTCAGTTCCTGGGGGACGAGGCCGATCATCGAGCGCGTCACCCGGTAGTCCTGGATGATGTCGTGGCCGTCGACCGTGACCGTCCCGGTGCTGGGCGTGACGATGCCGCAGATGATGCTGATCAGCGTGGTCTTGCCCGCACCGTTGGGGCCGAGCAGCGCGAGGATCTCGCCGCGGCGGATCTCAAGATCCACGGCAGCGAGGGCCTTGAAACCGGTGGCGTAGGTCTTGGAGAGGTTGCGGATCGATACGAGCGGCGTCATGGCGCGCAGTCTACTGGAACCGCAGGGGGGGTATCGCGTGCGCTTGTTCAAAAAGCGGATGCGATGGTGCTCATGGTGTCCGGCGACCCGGGGTCGAGGGCGGTCACGCCAGGGAGGCTCCTCAGCCAGGTGAGCTGGCGCTTGGCGAGCTGGCGTGTCGCGATGACGCCCTTCTCGCGCAGCGCCTTGCGGTCGATGGCGCCTTCGAGGTGCTCCCACGCCTGCCGGTAGCCCACGCAGCGCATCGAAGGCATGCCCGCGTCCAGCGTGTAGCGCGTGCGCAGGGCCGCGACTTCCTCGACGAGGCCTGCGGCCAGCATGGCGTCGAAACGTTCCGCGATCCGCCGGTGCAGGACTGCGCGATCCGGGGGCACGAGCGCAAAGGCAGTCAGTTCAAAGGGGAGTTCCGCGCGGGGCGATGTATGCAGCGAAGACAGCGGGCTGCCCGTGGCGCGATAGACCTCCAGCGCCCGCTGGATGCGCTGGGCGTCGTTCGGCGCGAGGCGTGCGGCGGTCTTCGGGTCGACCTTGGCCAGTTCGGCGTGCAGGGCCGGCCATCCCTCGGCGGCGGCCTCGGCATCCAGCGCCGCGCGGATCACAGGGTCGGCCGTGGGCAAGTCATCCATGCCCTGCACGAGTGAGCGGTAATACAGCATTGTTCCGCCGACGAGCAGGGGCACCTTGCCGCGCGCAAGGATGTCGAGGGTGGCCGCTGTCGCATCGGCGCGGAACCGCCCCGCCGAATAGCTTGCGTCGGGGTCGACGAGGTCGATCAGGTGGTGGGGAACGGCCGCCCTCTCCGCAGCCGAAGGCTTTGCGGTGCCGACAACCATGCCCCGGTAGACCTGGCCGGAATCGACGCTGACGATTTCCACCGGATGCCGCTCCGCAAGCTGCATCGCGAGGCGCGACTTGCCGCTGGCCGTCGGGCCCAGCAGGCAGACGGCACGATTCACTGCCCTGCTACCTTCCACGGAGGAAGAGGCGGTCGAGGTCGGGCATCGACATCTGGTACCACGTGGGCCGGCCGTGGTTGCAGCTGCCCGAGCGTTCCGTTTCTTCCATTTCGCGCAGCAGTGCGTTCATTTCCGGCACGGACAGGATCCGGTTGGCGCGCACGGCGGCGTGGCAGGCCATCGTGGAGAGCAGTTCGTCGCGGCGCGTGGCCAGCGCCTCGGTGGCGCCGAATTCGCGCAGGTCGGCGAGCACGCTGCGCGCAAGCGCAGGCAGGTCGCCGCCGGCCAGCGCGGCCGGCACCGCCCGGACAGCGAGCGTCGTTGGCGAGGCGACCCCGACCTCAAAGCCGAGCTTGTCGAGCGCATCCTGCTGTTCCTCGGCGGTGGCGACCTCCACCGAGTCGGCCTGGAACATGGCCGGCACCAGCAGAGACTGGCGTTGCAGCGCGCCCGCGTCGAGCGAGCGGCGCATCCTTTCGTAGACGATCCGCTCGTGTGCAGCATGCATGTCGACGAGCACGAGCCCGGCCTCGTTCTGGGCGAGGATGTAGACGCCGTGCAGCTGCGCGAGCGCGTAGCCGAGCGGCGGCGCGTCGGGACGCGAAGGCAGGGGGAGCGGCAGGGGCGCGATCGCTGCAGCGGCGCCTGGCGCCGGCATGGGGGCCCTGAAGGGCGTTGCCGCAGTCTGGGCAAACATGGATTGGTAGGCGGCCACCGGCTGCTCGACGCCGAGCCCGTGCTGGTAGGGCGCGTAGGCGGGACGCGGTGCAATAGCACGGTTGAGAGGCGCATCCACCTGTGCGTACGCGACCGGGGCCTGGCCTGCGGCTGGGGACAGCGCCCGCTTTACCGCATGGAAGATGAACTGGTGGATCGAGCGCGAATCGCGGAAGCGGACCTCGGTCTTGGCGGGGTGCACATTCACGTCCACCCCGCGCGGGTCGAGTTCGAGGAAGAGGGCGTAGGCGGGCTGCCGGTCGCCATGCAGCACGTCCGAATAGGCTTCGCGCACCGCGTGCGACAGCAGCCTGTCGCGTACGTAGCGGCCGTTGACAAAGAAGTACTGCTGGTCGGCGCGGCTGCGCGCGGCCTGCGGCGCGCCGGCGAACCCGCGCAGGGACAGCGTCCCGGCCTCGGCCTCGACGGGCAGGCTCGCGGCGGAAAACTCCTTGCCGAGGATTGCTGCGACGCGATCGCCCACCATCTGGATCTGGTAATGCGCGCTCACGCGGCCGTTGTGCTTCAGCAGGAAGGCCACGTCGGGACGCGCCAGCGCGATGCGTTGGAACACGCCCTCGCAATGCCCGAACTCGGTGGCCTCGGTGCGCAGGAACTTGCGCCGCGCGGGGGTGTTGAAGTACAGGTCGGCCACCGTCACCGTAGTGCCGGGCTGCCGCGCAGCGGGCTCCACCGAGCCTGTGACCGGACCTTCGGAGTTCAGCATGTGTGCATGCGGGGAGGCGCCGGTCCGCGAAGTCAGCGTGACCCGGGCCACCGAGGCGATGGACGCGAGCGCCTCGCCCCGGAACCCCAACGACCCCACGGCCTCGAGGTCCTCGAGCGAACGGATCTTGCTGGTGGCGTGGCGCGCCAGCGCCAGCGTGAACTCGTCGCTCGCGATGCCGCCGCCGTTGTCCTCCACCTGGATGCGCGCGATGCCGCCGGCGTCGAGGAGCACCTGGACCTCGGTGGCGCCCGAGTCGAGGCTGTTTTCAAGGAGTTCCTTCAGCACGGAAGCTGGTCGTTCGACGACCTCGCCGGCCGCGATCTGGCTGATCAGGAGGTCGGGCAGGACTTGGATCGCGCTCATGCGGGAAGTATAGCGTCCCCCCAGTTACAATCCTTCCATGGAACTCATCGCCTTTGCGTGGGACTTTCTCATCCACCTCGACAAGCACCTCGCGGCTTTCCTGGCGCAATACGGCACGTGGGTGTATGTGCTGCTTTTCATGATCGTCTTCTGCGAGACGGGGTTCGTGGTGACGCCCTTCCTGCCGGGCGACTCGTTGCTCTTCGTTGTCGGTGCGTTGTGCGCGACCGGCGGCTTGTCCATCGAACTGGTGATCGTGTTGCTGGTGTCGGCCGCCCTCCTCGGGGACAACACCAACTACTGGGCCGGGCGCTGGCTGGGCCCCCGGGTGTTCCGCTGGGAGGACTCGTTCTTCTTCAGCCGCAAGCACCTGGATCACACTCGAACCTTCTACGAGAAGCATGGCGGCAAGACGATCGTCATGGCGCGCTTCATGCCCTTCGTGCGCACCTTCGCCCCGTTCGTCGCAGGCATCGGGCACATGCCTTACCTGCGCTACCTGGCTTTCTGCATCGGCGGGGCGCTGCTGTGGGTCATTTCGCTCACGCTGCTAGGGTACTTCTTCGGCAACTTGCCCTTCGTGAAGAAGAACCTGACGCTGGTGATCTTCGGGATCATCGGGCTGTCGCTCCTGCCGATGGTCGTGGAGTATGTGAGGGCGAAGCGTGCGGCGCGTTCGCAGCTTTCCGCCCCTTGAGGACCGCCACGCGCGGGTCCTGATCTTGGGCAGCATGCCTGGCGCAGCGTCGCTTGCGGCCGACCAGTACTACGCGCATCCGAGGAACCACTTCTGGCCGATCATGGGCCGCCTGTTCGGCGCTGGGCCGGAACTGCCTTACGCAAAGCGCGTCCGCCGCCTGAAGTCCTGCGGGATCGCGGTGTGGGACGTGCTCGAATCCTGCGTCCGCCCGGGCAGCCTCGACGCCGACATCGAGGAGGGCTCGATTGCAGTCAACGACTTTGCCGGGTTCTTCGACGCGCACCCGCGCATCGGTGCGGTGTTCTTCAATGGCGCCAAGGCCGAGTCGGCCTATCGGCGCCATGTGCTCAAGGGGCTGCCGGCAGCAGCGGGCGCCTTGCCGGCGCTCAGGCTGCCGTCGACGAGTCCGGCCCATGCGGCCCTCTCGCTCGACCGCAAGCTGGCGCTCTGGGAAATGTTGCGGAAATGACCACGCCGGTTTTGCAAAACTGGAGAACCTCCCGCGCTGTTTGGTGTTGCGGGGCAGGGCCCTTACTCGTTAGCCTAGGGCCCCATACCGAGAAGAGGATCCGCGCAATGGCCGGTCCCATCCATCCAGTGCAGCGGGGCGAGGCATGAAGCCGTTCCGCGTGCGCCTGGCCAAGAGCGGCCGGGAATTCGACATCCCGGCCGACCGCCCCATCACCCATGTGCTGCAGGATGCCGGTATCGACCTGCCGACTTCGTGCGAGGAAGGCATCTGCGGCACCTGCCGCACCCCTTGGCTCGAAGGTGAGCCCGAGCACAACGACTTCGTGCTGACGCCCAAGGAGCAGGAGACCGATCTCATGCCCTGCTGCGCGCGCTGCAACTCCGAAGTGCTGGTGCTGGACCTATAACCATGGCCGCAACCGGACGGCAACCTCGTCCAGGTCGCCGAATACCCCAAGGGCTAGTGCCGCTGCTGCTCCGTGTATCCGTAGTGCCACGCGAGCACGCGTGACTCGACGTAGAGGAACACCCGGTTGAGCGCATAGCCGACGACGGCCAGCGTGATGACACCGGCGAACATCTCGCGGATCTTGAACGAGCGTTGCGCGCCGAGGATGAAGTAGCCGATGCCGTTGCTCGCCGCGACCATCTCGCTGATCACCATGACGATCAGGCCGACCGCCAGGCTCACGCGCAGGCCGGTGAAGATGTAGGGCGCCGAGGCCGGCAGCACGACCTGCCAGAGCAGCTGCCCGCCGCTGACCCCGAAGGTGCGCGCGGTCTGCAGTTGCACCGGGTCGACGCTGCGCACGCCGCTGTAGGTGTTCAGCAGCACCGGGAAGAAGGACGCGAACGCGATCATGAAGACCTTCATCTCGTCGTCGATGCCGAGGAACAGGATCACGATCGGGATGTAGGCCGGGCTCGGGATCGGCCGCAGGAATTCGGTGATCGGCTCGAGCAGGTTGTAGAAGAACCGGAAGTTGCCCATCATCAGGCCCACCAGCACGCCGAGCGCGCTGCCCGCGAGGTAGCCGGCGAACATCCGGATCATGCTGGGCTTGAGTTCCGCGAAGAGCTCGCCGGAAGCAATGAGCCCCCACAGCGTTTCGAGGATCAGGCTCATGCGCGGGAAGCTCATCGCCGGCAGGAGCTTGGCGACGGCGACGACCTCCCACAGCACCAGCAGCAGCACGATGAACAGCACGCCGATCAGGCGGGTGCGCCAGAGCATTGAGAACTTCATGCGGCCTCCCGGGCGGACAGCCCCTCGGCGGCGAACAATTGTTGCAGGATTCGGGCGCGGTAATCGAGGTACGCGGGGAGCGCGCGGGTGGTGATCTGGTCGCGCTTGCCCGGCAGGTCGATCGCGAAGTCGAGGCCGATCGTGCCCGGCGCACGGCTCAACGCCACGACCCGCGTCGAGAGGTAGATCGCCTCGTCGGAGTCGTGCGTGACGAAGATCACCGTCAGGCCGAGCTCGCGCCACAGGCCGAGCAGCAGTTCCTGCAGGCCCACGCGGGTGAGGGCGTCCACTGCGCTGAAGGGTTCGTCCATCAGCAGCACGGCGGGCCGGCAGGCCAGCGCCCGCGCGATGGCCACGCGCTGCTGCATCCCGCCCGAAAGCTGCCACGGGAAATGGTTTTCAAAGCCGGCGAGCCCCACGAGCGCAATGATTTCCTCGGTGCGTGTATCCACTGCGTCGCGGGAGATCGATTCCCGGTTCTTCAGGCCGAAGGCCACGTTCGCGCGCACCGATTTCCACGGGAAGAGCGACCGCGTGTATTGCTGGAACACGTAGATCATTTCGGCCGGCGGTTCGGTGACCGGACGGCCTTCGAGGTGCACCGTGCCTTCGGTGGCGGGAACGAGCCCGGCGACGATCTGCAGCAGGGTGGACTTGCCGCACCCCGAGGGGCCGACGATGGACAGGAAGTCGCCGCGTGCGATGTCGAGGTCGACACCGTTCAGGGCGTCAGTCCTGCCCCCGGGCGCGGGGTAGGACTTGTGCACGCCCCGGATGCGCAGGAACGGGTCGCCGGACTCGGCCATCCGTGGCGCCCGGTCAGGGGAGGGCAAGGATGCGCTTCGAGAGGTCGACCTTGGTCTTCATCATGCCGTACTTGATCATCATGTCCTGCGTGCGGGCAATCTCCGCGGCGCTGACCGAGGTGCCGAAGCGCGGCAGCATCACCGTGTCCTTGAGCGCGGGGTTGAGTCCGGTGAACTGCAGGTTGGCGTCGCGCGTGGCGGCTTCGTTTGCGTTGGCGAATTGCGCGCCCTTGATGATCGCGCGGGCAAACTTGATCGCGGTGGCGCGGTGCTTCTCGACCCAGGGGGTGAGCGCGATGTATTGCGTGATGTCCGAATTGGGCAGCGTCTCCACGTACGGGTAGCCGAGCACCTCGGCCTTGCCGGTGGCCATCAGCACCGAGCGGAAAGGCTCCACCTGGTAGATCGCGTCGACCTGCTCGTTCAGCAGCGGGTCGTTCATCTGCGGGAACGGCACTTCCAGGAACCGCACCTTGCTGCGGTCCACCCCCTTGGCGTCGAGGTGGGCGATCGCGTGCAGCCAGGCGGTGCTGTTGATGACGTTGACCGCGACGCGCTTGCCCTCGAGTTCCTTCACGTTCTTGAAAGAACCTTTGCGCACCATCAGCCCGATGGTCGTATCGGCGCCGCTGGCGCGCACGGCCGCGCCTGGCGCGAGGATCACCGCATCCAGGCCCTGCTCGATCGCCTGCAGCGTGGAGACGGTGTTGCTGAAGATGATGTCGAGCTTGCCGGCCTGCAGCACGGGGACGCCGACTGCGCCGCTGTTGATCTTGGTGACTTCGATCTCCAGGCCCTCGGCCTTGAAGAAGCCCTGCTTGTCCGCGAGCACCGCGCCGAGCGATTCGGAGAACGGCAGCAGCCCGACGCGAATTTTTTCCTGGGCCTGCGCGGCGAAGGGGGTGGCGAGCGCGAGGGCGATGAGCAGTCGTGCAAGAGGACGGACGGCGGGCATTGCGAACTCCTTGGACAATGCAATCATTGGTGGCGGGAAAATGCGATCATCACATTACTCAGTAAGTTCCATCCTCGTCAACGACTGTTCTGTTCTGCGGGAGAAGGCCCATGAGGGGAAGTGAAGTCAGGATCCCGGCGCCGGGGGGCGGTCACGCAAAGGCGTGGATTTCCGCACCGCTGCAGGGCAGCGGCCCGGGGGTGGTGATGCGCGGCGACGGCGGCGAATCGCTGCGCGCCCTTGCAGAGCGGATCGGCGAAGATGGTTACGTTGTCCTGCTGCTCGAGCCGGATGGCCCCTCCATCGAGGCGGCGATCGCATTCCTGCGCGCCCAGCCCAACTGCAAGGGCCGCATGGCCGCGCTCGGTTTCGGTGCGGGGGCGCTCCTATCGGTGCACGCGGCGGTGCAGGGGATCGTCGATTGCGCGATTGCGTATTGCGGCCCCGATCCGTCAGGCGTGATCGACGTTGCGCGCGGCTCGAAGGCGCCGCTCGTGCTGCATTTTCCCGGCGTGGACAGTCAGGCCGCCGACTTCGCCGCGCTCGGCCACATCGAGACCTACGCCTATCCCGGCGCGGGTCCGGGTTTCGCGGTGCCTGGCGCCGGCGACTACAACCAGTCCCCCGCCGACATGGCCTACACGCGCACGCTGGGGCTTTTGCGCAAGGTGATGGGGCCGATCTACGACCTTTCCGCCTTGTGGGAGGCGCATCGGGCCTGTGAGTTCATCACCCGCGATGCCGATGCGACGATGAAGACCATGGTCGATGCGCCCTATGTCAACCACGTGCCGACCCTGACGGGCGGCTACGGGCAGGCGGACCTGCACCGCTTCTACAAGCATCACTTCATCCCGAAGAACCCGAAGGACTCGCGCAGCATCCCGATCTCGCGCACGGTCGGCGTGGACCGGGTCGTGAACGAAGGCGTGCTGTGCTTCACGCACGACACCGAGATCGACTGGATGCTGCCCGGCGTGAAGCCGACGGGGAAATATGTGGAGGTGGCGTTGGTGGGAATCATCACCTTCCGCGGCGGCAAGCTCTGCCACGAGCACATCTACTGGGACCAGGCCTCGGTGCTGGTGCAGGTCGGGCTGCTCGACCCGTCCGGCCTGCCGGTGGCGGGCGTCGAGAGCGCGAAGAAGGTGCTGGACCCGAGCCGCCCGGCCAACGCGCTGATGCCCAACTGGGCCGACAGCGAAGGCAAACCCTAAGGGGAGCCTAGTTCTTCGCCTGCTGCGTGCGTTCGGCGGGTGCGGCAGTCAGCGGGGACTGCGGGCGCGGCGGGTTCTTCGCCAAGTAGCGCTTGATGCCGTTCAGGATCGCGCGCGCGAGCTTGTCCTGGTAAGCCTCGTCGTTCAGGCGCCGCTCTTCCTCCGGGTTGCTGATGAACGCCGTCTCCACGAGGATCGAGGGGACATCCGGGGATTTCAGCACGGCGAAGCTCGCCTGCTCCACATGCGGCTTGTGCAAGGTGTTGATTGCGCCGAGTTCGGACAGCACGTGGCGGCCGAGCTTCAGGCTGTCGCTGATCGTCGCGGTCTGCGACAGGTCGAGCAGCGTCTGCGCAAGATACTTGTCCTTCACGTCGAGGTTCACGCCGCCGATCAGGTCGGCGTCGTTTTCCTTCTTCGCCAGCCAGCGCGCAGCCTCCGAGGTGGCGCGCCGTTCGGACAGTGCGAACACGGACGAGCCTCGCGCATGCGGTTTCACGAAGGCGTCCGCATGGATCGACACGAAGAGGTCCGCCTTCACCTTGCGCGCCTTCTCTACGCGCGCGGCCAGCGGGAGGTAGAAGTCGGAATCGCGTGTCATCACCACGCGCAGGCCCGGTTCCTGCTCGATCAGCGCCTTGAGGCGCTTGGCGATGATCAGCGTGACGTCCTTCTCGTGGCTGCCGCCGCGCCCCCGCGCGCCCGGGTCCTCGCCGCCGTGGCCGGGGTCGAGCACGATGGTGGCGAGGCGTGCGACCTTGTCCTTGCCGGGCAGCGCCGGCGGCGCGGCCTGAGCGGGCGAACTCTCTGCCGTCGGGGGAGGAATCGCCACAGGGGCGGCTTTCTTCGCCGCCTCGTCCTGCAGCAGCGCGAGCAGGGGGTCGACGGGCACCGCCGGGTAGATGTCCAGCACCAGCCGGTGGCCATAGTCGGCAACGGGCTTGATTGCGAAAGCCTGCGCCTTCACCACGGCCTTGAGGTCGAGGACGACACGCGTGACGCCGGGCCGGTTGACCGCTACGCGCAGCTTTGCGATGTACGGGTCGTCAGGTGTGACCTTGTTATTGAGGTCGGAGAGCACCGCGCTCATCTCGATGCCTTCGAGGTCGAGCACCAGCCGCTCGGGGTTGTTCAGCGAGAACAGCGAGTACTTGATCTCGTTCTTCGATTCGAGCGTGACGCGGGTGTAGTCGGGCGCGGGCCAGATTCGCGTGGCGACGATCTGGTCGGCCGCGAAGGCCGGTGCCGCAGTGACGAGTGCTGTTAGAAGCGCAGCAACGAGGCCAAGGCCGTGGAGCGCCATTCCCGCCCAGCGGCGGAGTGCGCAACAAAGCCCGCTCGGCGCCCAGGTTCGGCGATTTCGAGCGTGACGTGCAGGTCGGGCGGAGACAGCAGGCCTTCGGCCATCTCCGGCCACTCGACAATGCATAAAGACTCCGGGTTGAAGTGATCCCGGAAACCCGAGCTCACCCATTCCTCGCGGTCCTTGAACCGATAAAAATCAAAGTGATACAAGTTTAACCGAGAAAGTGCATAAAGTTCAACCAGCGCGTAGGTCGGGCTTTTGACCCGCCCCGTCCAGCCGAGGGCCCGCAGGAGGCCGCGGACCAGCGTGGTTTTGCCCGCCCCGAGGTCGCCCGAGAGGAACAGGACCCGTCCGGGCAGGGCGCCCTTGGCGAGCGCCGCCCCCAGGGCAAGGGTGGCCTCTTCGGAAGCGAGGGGCAGGCGCGGCGCGGGTTGTGTCATCGGGCGGGAAAGTTTTCTGCGGCGGACAGGCAGTTGCCGACGTTCCATCCGTAGAGCCATTCCATCGCGTCGTAGTAGCGCTCCGGCGTGCGGCCGCGCCACAGGTCGTTGCGCACCAGGCGTTCCACACCCTTGGCGTGGTAAATGCGGCCCATCTCGCGGCCGGACAGCACGATGCGCGCCGTGCGGGCGACGCGAGCGCGCTGGTAGAGGTCGAAGGCCTTGCCGAAATCGTTGTCGTGCTTGCGCAGCGCCTCGCCAAGGGTCACCGCATCCTCGAGCGCCATGCACGCGCCCTGCGCCATGTACTGCGTGGTCGGGTGTGCGGCGTCGCCGAGCAGCGTAACGCGGTCGAATGACCAGCGGCCGATCGGCTCGCGGTCGGCGGTGGCCCAGCGCTTCCATGACTTGGGCAGGTCGATCAATTGGCGCGCTTTCGGGCAGATGTCCTGGAAGTAGCTCTGTACTTCCTCCTTGCTGCCTTCGGTGACGCCCCACTTTTCCTGCTTCCTGCTGTGGAAGGTCACCACGACGTTGTACTGCTCGCCGCCGCGCAGCGGGTAGTGCACGAGGTGGCAGTTGGGACCGACCCAGATGCTCGCGGCGTTCCACTGCAGGTCGGCGGGGAAGTCCTTTTTGTCGACGACGGCGCGATACACCACGTGGCCGGTGATGCGGGCTGGATCGTTGACGTATTGCGCGCGCACCACTGACTTCACGCCGTCGGCGCCGATCACCGCGAGGCCGCGGTGGGCCCTGCCGTTCTGGTCGATGATCGTGGCGCCGTTCGCATCCTGTTCGATTCGCGCTGCGCGGGTGGAGGTGAGGATCTCGACCTTGCCGGTTTCCTGCGCGCCCTCGAGCAGTGACATGTGTACGTCCACGCGATGGATCACCGCATACGGGTTGCCGAAGCGCTTGAGGAAGGCTTCGCCCGTGGGGATCTTCCCGACCTGGGTTTCGTCGATCGCGTCGTGCATCACCATGTAGTCGGTGTAGACGGCGCGGGCCCGGGTCTTGTCGCCGACGCCCAGCGCGTCGAAGGCGTGGAACGCGTTGGGGCCGAGCTGGATGCCGGCGCCGATCTCGCCGATCTCGGGCGCCTGCTCAAGCACCGTCACCTCGAAGCCCTGGCGCGTCAGGGCGAGGGCTGCGGCGAGGCCGCCGATGCCGCCGCCGGCGACCAGCACGGGAAGTTTTCCTGCCGAATCGTTCATTGCGTGTCCTGTTGCTAAACTGGGGCGATGCTGGAATCCGGTTACGACTATGCGAGCCTTGCGCTGTCCATCAAGGCCTGGGGGCGCGAGCTCGGGTTCCAGGCCGTGGGGGTCGCGGATACGGACCTGTCGGCCGCCGAAGCCCACCTCGCCTCATGGCTCGAGCGCGGATGGCACGGCGAAATGGATTATATGGCACGGCATGGCGAACGCCGTTCGCGGCCGGGGGAGTTGGTGCCGGGTACGCTTCGGGTGATTGCGTGCCGGATGAACTATGTTGCCGAAGTGGGCGAGGGCTGGCCGGAAATCTCCAACGATGGCCGTGCCTACATCGCGAGGTATGCGCGAGGTCGCGATTACCACAAGGTGATGCGCACCCGGCTGCAGAAACTGGCCGACCGGATCGCCGGTGAGGTGGGGGAGTTCGGGCATCGCGTGTTCACCGATTCGGCCCCGGTGATGGAGGTGGAGCTTGCTTCCAAGGCGGGGCTGGGCTGGCGCGGCAAGCACACGCTGCTGCTGTCACGCGAGGCGGGGTCGTATTTCTTCCTCGGCGAGATCTATACCGACCTGCCGTTGCCGGTGGATGCGCCTGCCGACAACCATTGCGGCACCTGCACCAAGTGCATCGAGCTGTGTCCAACGCAGGCGATCCGCGGACCCTACAGCCTCGATGCGCGACGCTGCATTTCGTATCTGACGATTGAATTGAAGGGCTCGATCCCGGTGGAACTGCGGCCGCTGATCGGCAATCGAGTCTACGGCTGCGATGATTGCCAGTTGGCCTGCCCGTGGAACAGCTTTGCGCAGGCGACGGGCGAGGCGGACTTTGCGGTGAGGAACGGGCTGGATGCGGCGACGCTGGTCGAGTTGTTTGCGTGGACTGCAGACGAGTTCGATTCGCGCATGGCGGGCTCGGCGATTCGCAGGATCGGGTACGAACGGTGGTTGAGGAATCTGGCAGTGGGACTGGGCAATGCCGCGAAGAGCGAAACGATTGTCGTCGCATTGCGTGCCCGTGCGGACGACGCATCCAGTCTTGTGCGCGAGCACGTGGCTTGGGCTTTGGGGCGACACGAATGAACATGAAGGCTGTCCAGTGGGAGCCGGACAAACCGGGGCTGGGGCGTGACGTAACAGTGGTGCAGTTCCCCGGCGGGCTGCACGACCTGGTGCTGTCGAAGCAGGAAATTCGCGAAGACGTCTTCGCGAAGCTCTACCCTTGGCTCAGGGCTCGCTTCCCGTGGCCACCGGCCTGGCCGGGTCCTGGCACCACTCGCTCCACGAGCCCGGGTACAGGCGTGAGCCTGCAAGCCCGGCGATCTCCATCGCGAGGATGTTGTGGCAGGCCGACACACCCGAGCCGCACTGGTGGACGATCTGCTTGGGAGAACGGTTGCCGAGCAACGCAGCGAACTCCTTGGCGAGCACCTCGGGCGCCTTGTAGGTGCCGTCCTTGGCGAGGTTCTCGCTGAAGGGGCGGTTCAACGCGCCCGGGATGTGGCCGCCGACCGGGTCGATGATCTCGCCCATGCCGGCGTAGCGCCCGGCTGCGCGCGCGTCGATCACGGTGACCTCGGACTTGCCGAGGTTGGCCTGCACGAAGTCCGCGTCTACGTGCATCGTGCGGGGCGCGCCCTTGTACGTCGCGGGCGCGAAGTGCGGCACTTCCGCGGTGAGCGGTCGGCCTTCCTTTTCCCACTTGGTGATGCCGCCGTCGAGCACGGCAACGCTGTAGTGGCCCATCCAGCGCAGCATCCACCACAGGCGCCCTGCATACATGCCGCCGGAGCCGTCATAAACGACGATCTGCTGGCCGGGACGGATGCCCCATTCGCCGAGCGTCGCCATGAAATCGTTGGCGTCGGGCAGGGGGTGGCGACCGGTTTTACCGATTTTCTCGCCGGAGAGTTCCACGTCCATCGGGACGAAGCTCGCGCCCGGAAGGTGGCCCTCGGTGTACTGCTCGCGACCGAGGTCCGGGTTCATGAGGTCGTGGCGCACGTCGAAGATGCGCCATTCGGGATCGCCGAGGTTGCCGGCGAGCGTTGCTGTGTCGATGAGTGTGCGGTAGGCCATCCCGCATTTTACCGCGGAAGCACTAGGCAGGTCGCTTCAACTCGCGCCGCAGGTACTCGTGGAAGTGCACCAGCGCGTCTTCCATGGGCGACTGGTAGGGGCCCGCCTCGCTGATGCCCTGTGCATGCAGCGCCTTGCGGCCGCGGTCCATGCGCGTGCAGATCTCGCCGTCCTCGATTGCGGTCTCCACATAGGCGGCCTGCTCGGCTTCGACGAACTCCCGTTCGAAGAGGGCAATGTCCTCGGGAAAGTAGAACTCGACGATGTTCGTCGTGAGCGTGGGCGAGCGCGGGATCACCTGCGAGACGACCAGCACGTTGGGATACCACTCGAGCATGAAGCCGGGGAAGTAGGTGAGCCACAGAGCGCCGTACTTCGGTTCCTTGCCGTCGAGGTACTTGAGGCAGGCGTCGTGCCAGCGTTGGTACACGGGCGTGCCGGCGCGGCCCAGCCCTGCTTTGGCGGCGACGACCTGCAGCGAGAAGTTCTCGCCCGCCTCGAGCCGGAAATTGTTGCAGTCGGTGAAGTTGCCCAGGCCCGGGTGGAACGGGTCGACGTGGTAGACCTCGAGGTACACCTCGATGAAGGTCTTCCAGTTGATCGGGTAGTCGTCGATCCGCACGCGGTCGAGCACGTAGCCCGAGAAATCGAAATCCTTTGCCAGAGAGAGCTTCTCGAGATCCTTGACGGGGTTGCGCGGGCCGGCGAAGAGCATCCCTTTCCAGTTCGTGAGCGGGGTCGAATGCAGTCGCACGCACGGGTTTTCGGGGAAATGCGGCGCGCCGAGCAGGCCGCCCTTCATGTCGTAGGTCCAGCGGTGCAGCGGGCACACGATGTTCTCCGTGTTGCCGCTGCCCTCGAGCATGATGGCCTGGCGGTGGCGGCAAACGTTCGAGAGCAGTTCCACTCCGGAATTGTTTCGCACCAGCACCTTCGCGTGGTCCATCCACTCGAGGCTGCGGTAGTCGCCGGCGTTCGGCACCATGAGCTCGTGCCCGACATAGTTCGGGCCGGCGTCGAAGAGGAGCTTCTTCTCGAGGGCGAAGATTTCCGGGTCGAGGTACCAGGAGACCGGCAGTTGCGCGCTCGATGGCTTGAGGCGGCCGAGGCTCGCGATGTCGGACATGATGCTGTTCCCCCTGATTCGAAGGACGATGCTGGTGCGTCGCAGGACTTGCTGAACCCGGGATTTTAGCCCATCGGCTCATTGACCGGGGAGAGGCCCTCGGCTAAGGTTCGATCCTATGGTTCGCACCCCGCGTCAGACATCCACTGACGGATCAACTCTCATTCCCGACGGACTCACCTTCGAGAAAGCGCTCGATGAACTCGAGCAGCTCGTGGGCCGGATGGAAGGTGGGGATCTGTCCCTCGAGCAGTCGCTCGCCTCGCACAAGCGCGGCCTCGAGCTCGCGCGCTTTTGCCAGGAAAGGCTTGAGTCCGCGCAGCAGCAGGTCAAGGTGCTGGAGGGCGAAGTCCTGAAATCCCTTTCGTCCGCGCACTCGCCGGAGCCCGGTGACGACTGAAGCGCCCGACTTTGCGGCCTGGATGGGTGAAGTCCAGGCGCGCATGGAGTCCGCGCTGGAGCGGCTGCTGCCGCCGGCGCAGGCCGTGCCCGCGCGTCTGCACGAGTCCATGCGCTACGCGGTGCTCGAAGGTGGCAAGCGCGTGCGCCCGCTCCTGTGTTTTGCCGCAGGCGAGCTGACCGGCGCGTCCGCGGCGCGCCTCGAAGTCGCCGCAGCGGCGGTCGAGATGATCCATGCCTACTCGCTCGTGCATGACGACATGCCCTGCATGGACGATGACATCCTGCGCCGCGGCAAGCCCACCGTGCACGTCGAGTACGACCAGGCGACGGCGTTGCTGGCGGGGGACGCGCTGCAGTCGCTCGCTTTCCAGTTGCTGTCGGATTCGCGCCTGGCGGATTCGCCCGCAGCCCAGCTCGAAATGCTCAGGGCGCTGGCCGTGGCCTCGGGTTCGCGAGGCATGGCGGGCGGGCAGGCGATCGACCTCGCCTCCACCGGCAAGCCCCTCACGCTTCCCGAACTCGAGTTCATGCATATCCACAAGACCGGCGCGCTGATCCGCGCGGCCGTCGCGCTCGGCGCCAACTGCGGCGTGCCGCTGGATGCGGCCGGCACGGAGAGCCTCGACCGCTATGCAAAATGCGTCGGCCTCGCCTTCCAGGTGGTGGATGATGTGCTCGACTGCGACGCGAGCACCGCCACCCTGGGCAAGACGGCCGGCAAGGACGCCATGCAGGGCAAGGCGACCTACGTTTCCGCCATGGGCATTGCCCGCGCCAAGGAGTTCGCCGAGGAGTTGCGCATGCAGGCCCATGCCGCGCTGGCCGGGTTTGGCGATCGCGCGACGCGGCTCGCGCAACTGGCCGACTTCATCGTCCTCAGGAAATTCTGAGATGGCGGCGGTCACCGGCCTCCCGGGAGACATGGCTGCGGGGCCGCAAGGCGACGCCCGCGCTGCAGGGGCTGCAGCGGCGAGGGACTACAATCCGTCAATGTACGAGCTGCTGAAGACCATCAACGACCCGGCGGACCTGCGCAAGCTCGACCGCAAGGCGCTCGGGCAGCTGGCCGACGAACTGCGCGCCTACGTGCTTGACTCGGTCTCCAAGACCGGCGGCCACCTCTCGTCGAACCTCGGCACGGTCGAACTCTCGGTGGCGTTGCACTACGTGTTCAACACGCCCGAGGACCGCATCGTCTGGGATGTGGGGCACCAGACCTACCCGCACAAGATCCTGACCGGCCGGCGCGAGCGCATGCCCACCCTGCGCCAGGCCGACGGCCTGTCAGGCTTCCCGAAGCGCGACGAGTCGGTGTACGACGCGTTCGGCACCGCGCATTCCTCGACGTCCATTTCCGCGGCGCTCGGCATGGCCGCCGGCGCCAAGCTCAAAGGCGAGAAGCGCCACGCCATCGCCGTGATCGGCGACGGCGCGATGTCGGCCGGCATGGCCTTCGAGGCGATGAACAACGCGGGCACCATGGACGTGGACCTGCTGGTGGTGCTGAACGACAACGAAATGTCGATCTCGCCCCCGGTCGGCGCGCTCACCAACTATTTCGCGCGCCTGATGTCGGGCCGCATGTACGACACCGCCAAGCGCTACAGCGAGCACGTGCTGAAGCGCCTGCCCGCGATGTGGGAACTCGCCAAGCGGGCCGAAGAGCACGTCAAGGGCATGGTCACGCCGAGCACGCTGTTCGAGGAGTTCGGCTTCAACTACATCGGGCCGATCGACGGGCACGACCTCGACGCCCTGCTGCCCACGCTGGCCAACATCAAGAAGCTGAAGGGCCCGCAGTTCCTGCACGTGATCACCCGCAAGGGGCAGGGCTACAAGCTGGCGGAGGACGACCCGGTGCTCTACCACGGCCCGGGCAAGTTCAACCCGGCCGAGGGCATCAGGAAAGCCACCGGCGCGAAGCCCACCTACAGCCAGGTCTTCGGCGACTGGCTGTGCGAGGTCGCGGCGGCCGACAAGCGCATGGTCGCGATCACCCCGGCGATGCGCGAAGGCTCGGGGATGGTGAAGTTCTCGGAGCGGTTTCCCGAGCGCTATTTCGATGTGGGCATTGCCGAGCAGCATGCAGTCACGTTCGCGGCGGGCCTCGCCTGCGAGGGGTTGCGCCCCGTGGTGGCGATCTACTCGACCTTCCTGCAGCGCGGCTACGACCAGCTGATCCACGACGTGGCCATCCAGAACCTGCCGGTGGTGTTCGCGCTGGACCGCGGTGGCGTGGTGGGCGGCGACGGTGCCACCCACAACGGCGTGTTCGACTACGCGTTCCTGCGCTGCATCCCGAACATGACCGTGATGGCGCCCTCCGACGAGGACGAGTGCCGGCAGATGCTCAGCACCGGCCTCGCCCTTCCTGGGCCCTCGGCCGTGCGTTACCCGCGCGGCGCCGGGCCCGGCGCGGCCCTGGACAAGCCGCTGGCGGGCCTTCCCGTGGGCAAAGGCGAAGTCCGGCGCAAAGGTAAGCGGGTGGCCATTCTTGCGTTTGGGGCCATGCTGGCCCCTGCCCTTGAAGCCGGCGAAGTCCTGGACGCGACCGTGGCGAACATGCGATTCGTGAAGCCGCTGGACGAGGCGCTGATCCGCGAGCTGGCCGAAACCCACGAAATCCTGGTCACGGTTGAGGAACATGCCCTGATCGGAGGGGCTGGAAGCGCTGTGTGTGAAGTGCTCGCTTCCCTTAAACTCGTCAACCGGATAGTGCTTCTTGGCCTGCCGGATCGGTTCATCGACCATGGCGACCCGGCCCGTCTGCTGGCCTCGCTGGGGCTGGACGGCGCTGGAATAGTGAAATCGATCAAAGGGGTAATATCCGAGTAATCTAGTCGGATGTTATACTTGCACCCATGAACACCAGAGACCCTCGCATGCCCACTGACGCCATTGCCGACGTCCAGAGCTCGGCCGACACCCGGCGCCTCGCCATCGACAAGGTCGGGATCAAGGCGATCCGCCACCCGGTCAAGATCCAGGAGCAGGGTGGCGGCGTGCAGCACACCATTGCCATGTTCAACATGTATGTGCGGCTGCCGCAGCACTTCAAGGGCACGCACATGTCCCGGTTTGTCGCGATCCTCAACGCCCACGAGCGGGAGATCACGGTCAAGTCCTTCCAGGTGATGCTGAAGGAGATGGTCGACAAGCTCGAGGCGCAGGACGGCCGCATCGAGATGACCTTCCCGTACTTCATCGACAAGGCGGCCCCGGTGTCGGGCGTGCGCAGCCTGATGGACTACGAGGTCACCTTCTCAGGCGAGATCCGCGGCGGCAAGCCCCTGTTTTCGATGAAGGTGCTCGTGCCGGTGACGAGCCTGTGCCCCTGCTCGAAGGAAATCTCCGATTACGGCGCGCACAACCAGCGTTCCCACGTGACGGTCACCGCCACGACCAACGAATTCGTCTGGATCGAGGAAATCGTCGCCTTCGTCGAGAAACAGGCTTCGTGCGAGCTGTACGGGCTCCTGAAGCGCCCCGACGAGAAGTTCGTCACCGAGCGGGCCTACGACAATCCCAAGTTCGTCGAGGACATGGTGCGGGACGTCGCTGCGGTGCTGAACCTGGACGACCGGATCGATGCCTACGTGGTGGAGTCGGAGAACTTCGAGTCCATCCACAACCACTCGGCCTACGCGTTGATTGAAAAAGATAAGCGCGCCTAGAACCGCCGTACCAGCAGCATTGAGTCGCCCTCGCGGCGCATTTCCACCCGGTTCAGGAAGCTCATTCCCAGCAGTGCCTGGCTCAGCCGCGAGCTGTCGACGATGATCGCATCCACGTTGTGGAGCTCGATCTCCCCGACCTTCACGGTGTCCAGCTTGACCAGGTAGACCGGCGCGGAGCCGTTGGCGGTCTGGGCGACGCTCTTCGCCGCCTTGGAAAAATCCACGCCCAGCCGGCGCGCATCCGCGCTCGGCAGCACGACTTGTGAAGCGCCCGTATCGACGAGGAACCGGATCGAGTTCCCGTTGACCGTTGCGTCCGCCGTGAACTGCCCCTGGCCGTCGGCCATCACCATGGCCCGGGGCGCGCGGCCGGTAGGCGCCGCGCCACTGGTCACGTGCTGGCCCAGGGCCACGGTCCGGCGTTGGCCGGCGTCGTCGAGCACCGCGCCGGACTTGTCCACCGAAACGAGGATGAGGCCGCCGGATTTCTGCCCCAGGCGCAGGCTCTGGGGCGCGCCCCCGTCGATGACGAGGACCGCACCCTTGCCGGGGAAGACGCCGATCACGCTGACATCGGCGGCCGGGGCGGCGGCAGGCAGGGCGAGCAAAGCGGCGGCCAGCCACATACAATCCAATGACCTGATCCGACCCAGACCCCGCATGAAACCGATTGCCATCTTCAGACACGCCCGCAGCGAAGGCCCGGGTTATTTTGCCACATACCTGGAGCGCAAGGCGCTGCCCTGGACGCTGATCGCGATGGACACCGGCGAGCCGGTGCCGAAGAACGTGCGTGACTTTTCCGGCATCGCTTTCATGGGCGGGCCGATGAGCGCGAACGATCCGCTGCCGTGGATCCCGCCGCTGCTCGAATTGGTCCGCGAGGCGGTCCGCAAGGACGTGCCGGTGATCGGTCATTGCCTGGGCGGGCAGCTGATGTCGAAGGCGCTGGGTGGCATCGTCAGCGCGAACCCGGTGAAGGAGATCGGCTGGGGCGAGGTGCGAATCTCCGACAACGCGCTGGCGCGCGCGTGGTTTGGCGGCATCGAGCCGTTCACTTCGTTCCACTGGCACGGGGAAACCTTCACCATCCCCCCGGGCGGGACGCGCATCGCGGCGTCGGCCTACTGCGCCAACCAGGGGTTCGTGGTCGGCAAGCACCTCGGCCTGCAGTGCCACGTGGAGATGACCGCCGAGCTCATCCGCTCCTGGTATACCGGCGGCCGCCAGGAGATCGATGAGTCGGACAGCCCCGGCGTGCAGGCTCCGGAGCAGATGGAAGTCGACATGGAAGTCCGGCTGACCAACCTGAACCACGTCGCGGACCGGTTGTACGACCGCTGGATTACGGGGCTGGCCAAGGGTTGAATGTACCAGTAACAGTACAAAATATCCTTTTTACCCGCTCCTGGCGCGGAGTTTACAAACTAATCCCTGAAATTGTTGAATTGCAGGGGGATGTCCTCGACCTTCGCGCGCACCAGCTGGATGGCCGCCTGCAGGTCGTCCCTCTTGGAGCCCTGCACGCGCAGCGCATCGCCCTGGATGCTGGTCGTGACCTTGATCTTCGCTTCCTTGATGAGCTTGGCGATGGCCTTGGATTTCTCCACCGGCACACCGTTCTTGACCGTGATCACCCGCTTTACCCGCTCGCCGCCGATCTTTTCCGGGTCGTTCATCTCCAGGTAGCGGATGTCCACGCCGCGCTTGGCGAGCTTGACGCGCATGACCTCGAGCACCTGGTCGAGCCTGGCCTCGCTGTCCGCGTAGGCCGTGATCTCGAACTCCTTCAGTTCGAAGCGCGCGTCGGTACCCTTGAAGTCGAAGCGCGTCAAAACTTCCTTGTTGGCCTGCTCGATGGCGTTCTTCACTTCCTGCGTGTTCGGTTCGGAGACGATGTCGAACGAGGGCATGGCAGTCCTTTGCTATTCGTGCAAGGGGGTATTTTAGCCTCTCACTTGAACTTCTCGTCGCGCCACTTGATCGCCGCCTTGAGGCCCTGCTCGCGGGCGACATTGCGGAATTCCGCGCCTTCGGGCGACGGGGCCATGGAGGTGAGACAGAACATCTCCTGGCCGTACTCCAGGTTGGCAATGAAGCCGCGCATGTCGTAGGCGCGGTTCAGGGCCTCCTTGTTCTGCTTCATCGCGATCGCCGGCAGGCGGCCCATGCGCAGCGCGACTTTTTTCGCTTCCGCCATCAGGTCGGCGGCGGGCACGACCTTGTTCACGAGGCCCATGCGATAGGCTTCCGCGGCGCTGACGCGCTCGCCGAGCAGCAGCAGTTCCTTGGTGTGCTTCATGCCGAGAACCCACGGCATGATCAGGAAGGGCGGGGCGGAGCAGAATTCGATCTCGGGCTCACCGAACGTGGCCGTGTCGGCCGAGACGGTGTAGTCGCAGGTCATCGACAGGTCGCAGCCGCCGCCCAGGCAGTAGCCGTTGATCGCCGCCACCACGGGCAGGCGCGACTTCCAGATCCTCAGCCAGGTCTCGTTGCCGTCCTTGGCGTGCTCGCGCCAGTCCTGCACGGTGGTGCGCGGCTTTTCTCGCGGGGTGATGTCGAAGCCGGCGCTGAAGGCCTTGCCGTTGCCGGTGATGATCAGCGCGCGCACCGACTCGTCGCGCTCGAGTTCGTCCATCGCGCCGCGCACGTCGGCCAGCAGCTGGTCGGACAGCGAGTTCATCTTTTCTGGGCGGTTGAGGGTGAGGATCGCGAGGATGCCTTCGCGTTCGAGTGTGACCGTGGAGTACGTTGCCATGGCAGTTCCTTTCAGTGGGAGTGGGGGCTCATCGGGGGGGCTGGGGGTGCCGGAAGGTTGTGAAACGCAAATTAATGGCGGCTGGTAAATGCCTTGCTTGACCGATAATAGGCGACACGCCACCATTGAATCAACCGCGGATTCGTTCTGCAAAAGAGGGAGACACCATGAAGGTATCCAGCAAGCTTGCCGCACTGCTGCTGGCCGTCGCAGGCACGGCGGCGCAGGCGCAGTACCCCAGCAAGGTCATTACGATCATCAGCCCGTTTGCGCCGGGCGGCAGCTCCGACTTCGTCGGTCGCGTGGTTGCGCAAAAGATGATGGACAACAACCCGAGCTGGAGGATAGTGATCGAGACCAAGCCCGGCGCCAACGGCCAGATCGGCTCCGACCAGGTGGCCAAGGCCGCGCCCGACGGCTATACGCTGGTGCTCGGGCCGAGCTCGACGCACGGCATCCAGCCCAGCCTCTTCAAGAAGCTGCCTTACGACGTGCTGAAGGATTTCGCCGCCATCACCATGCTCGGCGCGACGGCCAACATCATCGCGGTGAACCCCGCGCTGCCGGTCAACAACGTGAAGGACCTGATCGCCTACGGCAAGGCGAACCCGGGCAAGCTGAACTTCTCCTCGCCGGGGTCCGGCACCTCGGTGCATATTTCCGGGGAGATGTTCAAGGACTCCGCGGGCATCGACATGCTCCACGTGCCTTACAAGGGCAGCGGGCCGTCGATGGCGGCCGTGCTCGGCGGCGAGGTGCAGGTGCTGTTCGAGAACATCTCGGCTGCCGTGCCCAACGTCAAGGCGGGGCGCCTGCGGGCGATCGCGGTCACGTCCATGACGCGTTCCAGCGCGCTGCCTGAGGTCCCGACGCTGAACGAAGCCGGGCTGCCCGGATTCGAGGTGCTGGCCTGGTTCGGGATGTTCGCCCCGGCCGCCACGCCGAAGGACGTCCTGCGGACCCTGAATGCGGAGTTCGTGAAGGCCCTCAAGGACCCGAAGGTCGCAGAGCAGATGCTGTCGCGCGGGCTGGAGCCGAGGCCGATGGGGCTTGAGGAATTCGACGCGATCTGGAGGAAGGACGTGGAGAAGTACGCCGCGATCGTGAAGAAGGCGAAGATTACGGTCGAATAGCGGGTACTACCTGTTCAGGCGCTGCAGGTCCTCGAGCCAGCGCTCGGAGACCGTCTTGAGCCAGGCGATGTCGGCAGGACTGTCGTAGGCCGAGAAGGCGGAGAGGTACAGCGCCCGGCCGCCGACCAGCGCGATGGTCATGGCCGACACCCGGAACTGGCGCTTCTCGTTCCACCCGCCCTGTGACGGCAGCATCGTGCCCTGCATGATGCTGAGCACCTGCCCGTCGCGGCGCAGGTCGGCAAGGAGGTGCGCCTGCCCGGTCGGGCGTCCCTGCAGGTACTTCATGAAATCGGTGCCCGCCTCGGGTGGGGTGCCGGTGGCGCGGCTCGCTTCCTGGAGCAGGATTGCAAACTGCGCAGCCGTCAGGCGCTCCCGCTCAGTGGCGCGCGCGGTCACCGCGAGCAGGTAGCGCCGCAGGTCGAGTTGGTCGCCGGCCGAGAACTTGCGCATGTCGGAGTCGCTGAGGGCGAACACCAGCACGCGGTTGCTGGCATCGGCCAGCGTCTCGGCGAAATCGGTGAGGCGGGGTGACCCGAACGCTGCAGAATCCGAAAAGCCGGCGGGCGTGTCGATCGCGAGGCGATCCGCGCCGACCTGCACCGCGAACGGCGCAGCCTGCACGGCGGTGCACAGCGCAAGCGCCACTGTGCACACGGCCCGCGCAGCCAGGCGCCTGCTCATGCTCAGCCCTTGCGGCCCTTGCGCAGGTTGGCGGCGATGCGCAAGCGCAGTGCGTTCAGCTTGATGAAGCCGCCTGCGTCGGCCTGGTTGTAGGCGCCGCCGTCGTCGTCGAAGGTCGAGATCTTCATGTCGAAGAGCGAGTCCGACTTCGATTCGCGGCCCACCATCATCATCGTGCCCTTGTAGAGCTTCACACGGACCTTGCCGTTGACGGTCTTCTGCGAGTCGTCGATCAGCACCTGCAGGAGCTTTCGCTCAGGGCTGAACCAGTAGCCGTTGTAGATGAGGCGCGCGTAGCGCGGCATCAGGTCGTCCTTGAGCGCGAGCACCTCGCGGTCCATGGTGATGGACTCCATGGCGCGGTGCGCCTTCCACATGATCGTGCCGCCGGGGGTTTCGTAGCAGCCGCGCGACTTCATGCCCACGTAACGGTTCTCGACGAGGTCGAGGCGCCCGATGCCGTGCTTGCCGCCAAGGCGGTTCAGCTCGGTCAGCACCGCTGCCGGCGACAGCTTATTGCCGTTCACGGCGACGATGTCGCCACGCGCGAACGTGACTTCCACCACCTCGGGCTTGTTCGGGGCCTTCTCGGGCGAGACCGTCAGGCGCCACATCGAGTCCTCGGGCGCGAAGTTCGGGTCCTCGAGGATGCCGCCCTCATACGAGATGTGCAGCAGGTTCGCGTCCATCGAATACGGCGCACCGCCGCCTTTCCGCTTCTTGAAGTCGACCGGGATGCCGTGCTTGTCGGCATAGGCGAGTAGCTTGTCGCGCGACAGCAGGTCCCACTCGCGCCACGGGGCGATGACCTTGACGTTGGGCATCAGCGCATAGGCGCCGAGTTCGAACCGCACCTGGTCGTTGCCCTTGCCGGTGGCGCCGTGCGAGATCGCGTCGGCCTTCACCTTCTTCGCGATCTCGACCATGCGCTTGGCGATGAGCGGGCGGGCGATCGAGGTGCCGAGGAGGTACTCGCCCTCGTACAGCGTGTTGGCGCGGAACATCGGGAACACGAAGTCGCGCACGAACTCCTCGCGCAGGTCCTCGATGAAGATGTTCTCCGGCTTGATGCCCATCTTGATCGCCTTGGCGCGCGCCGGGGCGACTTCCTCGCCCTGGCCGATGTCGGCGGTGAAGGTGACGACCTCGCAGCCGTAGACGTCCTGCAGCCACTTGAGGATCACCGAGGTGTCGAGGCCGCCTGAGTAGGCGAGGACGACCTTGCCCGGCTTGCCGGCCACGGGCTTCGTTGCGGCTTTCGCCTTTGCTGCTTCTTTTGCCATTACGGGTTCACTTTTCCGAGTAACAAGAATTCCATCAGGGCCTTCTGCGCGTGCAGCCGGTTCTCCGCCTCTTCCCACACCACGCTTTGCGGGCCGTCGATCACGTCGGCCGAGACTTCCTCGCCGCGGTGGGCGGGCAGGCAGTGCATGAACACGGCGTCTTTTGCCGCAGCCTTCATCATCTCCACGTCGACCTGCCAGTCTTCGAAGTCCTTCTTGCGCGCGTCATTCTCGGCTTCGAAGCCCATGCTCGTCCAGACGTCGGTGGTGACCAGGTCCGCGCCGCGGGCCGCCTCCATCGGGTCGGTGAACTCGCGGTAGTGCCCGGTGCCCAGCAGGTTGGCCCGCTCGGGCTCGATCTCGTAGCCGGGGGGCGTGGACACATGGACGTTGAAGTCGAGCACCTCCGCCGCCTGCAGCCAGGTGTTGCAGACGTTGTTCGAGTCGCCGATCCAGGCCACCGTCTTGCCGCGGATGTCGCCGCGCTGCTCGATGTAGGTGTAGATGTCGGCGAGGATCTGGCAGGGGTGGTATTCGTTGGTCAGGCCGTTGATCACGGGCACGCGCGAGTTTGCAGCGAACCGCTCGATGATGTCCTGCTCGAAGGTGCGGATCATGACCAGGTCGCACATGCGCGACATGACCTGCGCGGCGTCCTCCACCGGCTCGCCGCGGCCGAGCTGCGAATCGCGCGTGGACAGGAAGATCGCCGCGCCGCCGAGCTGCTGCATGCCGGCCTCGAACGACAGGCGGGTGCGCGTCGACTGCTTCTCGAAGACCATCACCAGCGTGCGGTCCGCGAGCGGCCAGAAGCGCTCGTAGCGCTTGAACTTGTCCTTGATCCAGCGTGTGCGCAGGAAAAGGTGGTCCAGTTCCTCGCGCGACAGGTCCCGGAACTGCAGGAAGTGGCGGATGGGCTTCGACTGCGGCATGTTCAGCCGGCGGCCTTCCTCGGCGCCGCCTCGACGGGGCGGGCGAGGAACGATTTGACAACCGGCACCAGCAGGTCGACCAGCTGGCGGCCTTCGGCCTCGGTCATCACGAGCGGGGGCACCAGCCGGACCACACTGTCGGCGGTGACGTTGAGCACGAGGCCCTTGTCGAGCGACATCGTGACGATGTCGCCGCACGGCCGGTCGAGTTCGACGCCGAGCATCATGCCCATGCCGCGCACTTCGACGAAACCCGGGGTGCCCGCAAGGCCCTGCGCAAGGCCGTCGCGGATCACGCGACCGGTCTTGGTTGCGTTCTCGAGAAGCTTTTCCGACTTCATCGTGTCGATGGTCGTGACCACCGCAGTGCAGGCGAGCGGGTTGCCGCCGAACGTCGAGCCGTGCTTGCCGGGGCTGAACACGCCCTTGGCGCGATTGCCGGTGACGCACGCGCCCACCGCGACGCCGCTGCCCAGGCCCTTGGCCAGCGGCACCACGTCCGGCGCAATGCCGGCGTGCTGGTAGACGAACCATTGCCCGGTGCGCCCGAGGCCGCACTGCACCTCGTCGGCCATGAACAGCCACTCGTTCTTGTCGCAGATTTCCTTCAGGCCGCGCAGGTACTCCATGCGCGACACGTGGATGCCGCCTTCGCCCTGGATCGGCTCGATCAGCACCGCGACCACGTTCTTGTTGTGCGCGGCGACCGCGCGAATGGCATCGAGGTCGTCGAGCGGCACGCGCACGAAGCCCGACACCAGCGGCTCGAACCCGGCCTGCACCTTGCGGCTGCCGGTGGCCGACAGGGTCGCCAGCGTCCTGCCATGGAAGGCTTTTTCGAACACGATGATCTCGGGGCGCTCCACGCCGCGCTTGTGCCCGTAGAGGCGCGCCACCTTGATCGCCGCCTCATTCGCCTCGCAACCCGAGTTGCAGAAGAACACTTCGTCGAGGCCCGTGATTTCGGCTATGCGGTCGGCGGCAGCCTCCTGGTCGGGGATCGCGAACAGGTTGGAGGTGTGCACCACGCCGCTCGCGATGCGCGCGTTGAGCGCTTTTACGAAGGCGGGGTGGCCGTAGCCGAGCGTGTTGACCGCGATGCCGGCCAGCGCATCGAGGTACTTCTTGCCGGACTCGTCCCATAGCCAGACGCCCTCGCCGCGGACGAAGGCCACCGGAAGGCGCGCATAAGTGTTCATTACGTGGGACATGGCAGCGGTCTCCAAAAGCAAAAACGGCGGGCCCGGCCGCCGTTTAAATGATGTTATCACAGTATAATTTCAGCTACTTGTACGCCGCCTCTGCACCGGCCCATACCCATGCCCGACCACCCCGTCGAGTTCGTCATCCAGGGCACCACCGAAGACGGCAAACCCTTCCGGCCCAGCGACTGGGCGGAGCGCCTGTGCGGCGTGATGTCGGCGTTCGGCAGTGACCATCACCTGGCCTACTCGCCGTATGTCCATCCGATCACATCCAACGGGATTCGCTGCGTGGTGGTCGATATGCGGCTCGAGGCAATCGAGCCGATGGCCTACCGCTTCCTGCTGAGTTTCGCGAAGGAAAACGAACTGCAGGTGCGGCCCGGCCGTCCGCCGGAGCGGACAAAGCTGGCGGAGGTGGGGCGTGGCGCAGGCCCGGCTGATGCCTAGCCGGCGCGCCGTGCGCCGCCCAGCTTTACTTCTCGAGGGACTTGACGGCCTGCGCGAGGCGCGACTTGTGGCGGGCCGCGGCGTTGCGATGGATCACGCCCTTGGCCGCGGTGCGGTCGATCTTGCTCATCGAGGCGGTGAAGGCAGCAGCAGCAGCAGTCTTGTCACCCGAGGAGACGGCTTTCTTGACCGCCTTGATCGCGGTGCGCATGGTCGAGGTCATGCTCGAATTGCGCTGGCGGCGGATTTCGGAAGTCTTAGCGCTTTTGCGCGACGAGTCAGTGTTGGCCATGGCAGGGAACCAGTTTCGGAAAAGGCGCGCATTCTAGCGGTTAAGCCCCGGACGGGCAAGGCATTTCCGGCTGGCGGGCCGATTTCATCCCGGCCCGCCACGGGGGGGGCGAAATGAACCTCCTGAGGGCGCTGGCGACGGTCAGCAGCATGACGCTCCTGTCCCGGATCCTGGGCTATGTGCGGGACGCCATCATTGCCCGGACTTTCGGGGCCGGGATGCTCACGGACGCGTTTTTTGTCGCGTTCCGGCTGCCCAACCTGCTCCGGCGGATGTTTGCCGAGGGGGCCTTTTCGCAGGCCTTCGTGCCCATCCTGTCCGAATACAAGAACAAGCAGACCCCGGAGGAAACCCGCGAACTGGTGGACTGCGTGGCGACCGCCCTGGGCATCGCGCTGGTGCTGGTGACGGCCCTCGGGGTCGCCCTGGCGCCGGTCATCGTCTATGTTTCGGCCCCGGGGTTCGGCGCCGACCCGGCGAAGTTCAACCTCACCGTGGACATGCTCCGGGTCACCTTCCCGTACCTGTTCTTCATTTCGCTGGTCGCGCTGGCGGCCGGGATCCTCAACACCCACAACCGGTTTGCGGTGCCGGCCTTCACACCGGTCATGCTCAACGTCGCGTTCATTGTGGGCGCCGCATTCCTCGCGCCGTATTTCGAGCCCCCGGTGAAGGTGCTCGCCTGGGCGGTGTTTGCCGGCGGCGTGCTCCAGCTCGGGTTGCAGCTGCCTTTCCTCGCGAAAATCGGCCTCATGCCGCGCTGGAAGCTGAACCTCGGGCACCCCGGCGTGCGCCGCATCCTCAAGCTCATGCTGCCGGCCCTCTTCGGCGTATCGATCAGCCAGATCTCGCTCGTGATCAACACGATCTTCGCCTCGTTCCTCGTGACCGGCAGCGTATCGTGGCTCTACTACGCGGACCGCCTGATGGAGTTCCCGGCAGGCATGCTCGGCGTGGCGCTTGGCACCATCCTGCTGCCGACCCTGTCCAAGTACCACGCCGACGCGAGGCCCGAGGACTACTCGAAGCTGCTCGACTGGGGCCTGCGCCTCACCTTGCTGCTCGCCTTGCCTGCCGCCGCAGCGCTGGCGGTGCTGGCGATCCCGCTGATCGCCGCGCTGTTCCACTACGGGCGCTTTGATGCCAACGATGCGTGGATGACGCGGCAGGCGCTCGTTGCCTACAGCGTCGGCCTGGTCGGCATGATCCTGGTGAAAATCCTCGCGCCCGGGTTCTATGCGCGGCAGAACGTGGTTACCCCAGTGAAAATCGGCGTTTTCACGCTGGTGGCCACCCAGTTGATGAACCTCGCGTTCGTCTGGCCCCTGCAGCACGCGGGCCTTGCGCTGGCGATCGGTCTGGGCGCCTGCCTCAACGCAGGGCTGCTGTACGCAAAGCTCCGGCAGCACCGGATCTATACCCCGCAGCCGGGCTGGGGCGGGTTTGCGTTCAAGGTGTTCGCCTCGGTGGCCGTCATGGCCGCGGTGCTCTGGTTTGCGATGGGGCCTGAAGCGTGGTGGCTCGGCGCGCGCTGGACGATGCGCCTGCCCGCGCTCGGCGCGCTGGTCGTGATGGGGATGCTCGTCTACGCGGCCTGCCTTGCGCTGTTCGGGTTCAGGGTGCGCGACTTTTCCCGCAAAGGGGTGGAATAGGGCATGGCGGACGAAGACCGGTTGGCCGAATTGTTGTCGGCGGGCGAGGGGCACTACAGCCTCGCCGAGGCGTGCCTCCTCATTGCAGGGGATGCGTACCCCGGCCTCGACGTGAACCACTACCTCGCCGAAATCGAGCGGATGGCCGCGCGCCTGCGCGGTCGCCTCGCGCAGGGGGCCGACGGCGAGGAAAAGGTCGTTGCACTGAACCAGTACCTGTTCAACGAGCTCGGCTTCTACGGCAACGCCGACGACTACTACGATCCGCGCAACAGCTACCTCAACGAGGTGATCGAGCGCCGCAGGGGAATCCCGATTTCCCTCGCCATCGTTTACATGGAGGTGGGCCGCAAGATCGGCCTGCCCCTGGAGGGCGTGTCCTTCCCGGGCCATTTCCTCGTGCGCCTCTCGCTGCGCGGCGGCACGCTGGTGCTGGACCCGTTTTCGGGCGGCGAGCCGTTGTCGGAGCCGGACTTGCGCAAGATCCTGCGGCGCGTGATTGCGGGCAGCGGCAGCGCAGGGTTGCGGTCGGCCGCGGAGGTGGCTGCCGAACTGCCGCTGGACCCGTTCCTCGAGGTGGCCGGCCCGCGCCAGATCCTCGTCCGGGTGCTGCGCAATCTGAAGAACATCTACCTGAAAAAGGACGCTCCCGAGCGGCAGTTGCAGGTGATCCAGCGGATGATCACCGTCGCGCCGGAGGCGCACGGCGAACTGCGCGACCGCGGGGTGCTCTACCAGCGGATGGAGGCCTTCCGCGCAGCGCTGAAAGACCTGACTGAGTACCTGGAACGCGAGCCCGAGGCGGCGGATGCCGAAGAAGTGCGCGGGCGGATCATCGAACTCACCGCGCTCTGCGCGCGCCTGAACTAGCTCTAGGGTCGAGGGGCAGTGGGGGCGCCCGCAGGGTTGTCCTGCCCGGAGATTCCCGCTTCAGCGCGCATCTGGAGTGCGCGCTTTTGCACCCCGGTGTGCAGCGCCGGTTTGTAGCCCAGGGCAAAGAACACTTCCGCACAAAGAAAAATCGGCGCGACGAAGACCTGGAACAGGTTGTCCGCCAATGCAGGCTTGCGGCCTTCGAACACATGGCCTACCAGCTGCACCACCCAGCCGCCCGCGAAGAACAGCAGGAACCAGGCGGCGCCCTCTTTCAAGGGCAGCGCGGCAATGATTTCCGCCGGCCACAGCAGCGCGCCAAACACAGCGATCATGGCAAGGCCGAGCGGGAGATCCAGCATGAGGCAGATTCAAGAACGAAGTGCGCGAGTGCTGCGAGTAGAGTATCTCAGATCTATAAATTCGAGAGGGGTTAGGTAGCCCAACTTTTTTCGTGGTCGGTTGTTGAGGCGGTTGGCGATGACGTCGAGTTGAGCCTGGGTGTAGTTGGC
>CAMAXP010000019.1 GCA_945862265.1 Bordetella parapertussis | reverse complement strand
TCCTGTACCAAGATCGCTTCACGCGGCAACACGGGTAAGATGATTCGAAGCCGACTTTCGCTCCGCGTCGGACGTTCGTCGCAGGCGACGAACGCCGCCACTGAGCGAAAGTCATTCAAGCCTCAAACACAGAAATCAGGACACTCCCGGAATTAGTGACCGACTGAAATGGATCGGAGGCGGCGGGAAAAGTCTTTGATCAGGCTTGGCCCGTATTGCTGGCGAAGCAGGCAGCAGATCTGGAACGTCTGACTGCAGCACAACCTACCAAATGATCAATTTCGAATCGGCGCTAACAGATCAACATAGTAGAGATATCATTGCGTCAACGACTATACGGAGCGCTCGTAAATGGATATCGGCCCAATAAGACAGGAACCCCGACCGCAACGAGTTGAACCTCAGCGACCAAAAGAGCCACCTCCCCCTCGGGAGGTCGAACCACAGCCAGAAGCCCGCCCGCCAGAATCAGACAAAGGTCGGCATGTAGACCGTATGGCCTAGCCGTTCCCGCCGACTCCAAAAGTGGGGCGAATCAAGCTGAAACTGAAGAAGTAAAGAAGCCAAGACCCATGATTTAATCGGTCCTGGCAACACGGAAACCGAAGTAGCCGCTCCGGAACGCAGTGGAGTACCCGTAGCGGAAATCGGCGCTCAAGTACTGAGGATAGGGGATCCAGGAACCGCCGCGCACCACGCGCTGGGAACAGTCACCTGTAGTCCATACACTGCCATCTGTTGGAGCATTTTTGTAATTCTCGTGCCAGCAATCTTGCGTCCATTCATAGACGTTGCCATACATATCGTACAAGCCAAATGCATTTGGCAGTTTCTCGCCTACTGGGTGATTCTTCCTGCCAGAGTTCTCGTCAAGCCAAGTGTAGCGGCCCAGTTCTTTCTCGTCGTCCCCAAATGAATAGGTAGTCTGGCTTCCGGCACGGGCCGCATATTCCCATTCGGCTTCCGATAGAAACCGATAAGTATTTCCGGTGATATTACTGAGCCAACTCAGGTATAGCTGAATATCATCCCAAGACACATTGATGACTGGGCGGCTCCCACGACCCCACCCATTATCCGATGGGCTGTATTTGGTGCCGCCATCCTTAACGCAAAGATCCCACTGATCAAAGGTAACTGGATACTTTCCCACCGCAAATTCATAGTCGATATGAACCATATGCTGCGGCACTACATGTTGTGACCGCCCAACCTCGTCATTCGGGGAACCCATCACAAACTGCCCTTTTGGTAAGGTCACCATCTCTGGCTCTACTTCAGCCTTGAGAGAACGCATTCTCGCCACACGTTCTGCCTCAAACTGAATTGCCGCATTTTCCGCCCCCAGCCGACCCGCCCTTGCACTCAAATAACGAGCCTTGGTTTTATTTTCGTCACCATCAGTTTCGGCAAAGCATTTTGCCCACAACCCCTGAACAGTATTCCCCGAATTTACCTCTTGAAATGCGATCGCAAAGAACTCCTCATCACTTTGTGATGAAACAGTATTTAGTGATGTCTTGGTAGCAATTTTCTCTGTTGTGTCAGGGGTATTGCTACGACGGCTCCGTTCCGAATGATAGGTTTTCTCTGCGACAACAATTTGGCTTGTTGAGGCGGAATTAGATGTCACAGGCATTACTGGAGACGCACTGGCGATGAGTTCTTTAACGGGCCTAAACTTTCGCCATAGATAGCCCACGACAAATGCTACCCCACCCAAAACCAATCCATTTATTAGAATAAATACTGCGAGATCTGGCCCGTTCCTATGCATGGAGGGTGTAGTAATCACCACTGATGCAGCCACCCATGCGGCCACTTTCCGCCCGTGACTTACTGGGTCTTTCTGCCGCCCCGACAGCCCATAGGTTAGGACGTACCAGATTACAAAGGCTCCCGTAAGCCTAAGGACTATGGCAATTATCATTTTTCAGCCTTTCGAGATGTCCGTCGCCCCCCCCCAAGGCGACACGCAAGTACAGCTTAACTCACCACCATTTTAAAGAAGAATTTCATGTTACTTTTTATTGATTTTTTCGAAACTTCGGCTAAAAGATTATTGCTTTTTATTCTATTCGTATCGTCAATTTCTAGCATATACGCAAACGCTCAACCTGCTGAAGTTACACCTCGCCGTGCCGCTGGTGACATGGCAACCGAGTTCAAGAATTATCGTTTTTCACCAAGTACTTCTCCATCACCATTGCCAAGACGAGAGCTGCAAGGAAAAGAAATTGACATAGTTCGACAGGCTCAAGCTATTGCCAATAACAATCCCTTGCTCAGTATGGTGCTGGTTGATCAAGGGAAAATCATCTTTGAAGCCTATAACGCACCAGCAAGAGAAGACCGCCCTAACTTTTCCTGGTCAATGAGCAAAAGTCTGACGGCTTACACAATGGGTTTGGCAAATTGTGAAACCCCTACGATTGACTACAACCAGCAAGCTGAAATTTACAGTGACGACCTGAAAGGTACGGTTTATGGAGAGGCCACTGTGCGCAATTTACTCACGATGAGTTCTGGTGTTAGAAAGGCAATTTCGTCAGGCGATCATTTGTTCAGAAAATATAATTGCACAAAGGGTATAGATTGCGATGGTTGGGAAATGGCGCGTTCACAGAAACTGTCAGGCGTTGAGTATTTGCACAAGGTTAAAGAGCGAGATATTTCCAGCGGTAAAGAATTTAGATACTCTGCTACGGACACTCTTGCACTTTCCAATATCCTTGATAAAAACGGCGGTTTTATCAAGCAATTTGAACAACACATTTGGAGCAGAATTGGTGCTGAAAGTGCAGGCTTTTGGTTGCTGGATAAAGATAACAAGGCCATTGCACAAGCTGGCTTTAGTGCGGTAAGTCGCGATTGGGCACGACTGGCTATGTACACCATCAAGCTGAAGAAGTCAGGCACAACTTGCCAGCAGCAGTTTATGAACGATGCTACCAGTCCCCAGATTCAAAACTATGGCAGCGTTGGTCGTTTGCATCGAGCATATGGCTATCAAACTTGGATTAATACAAGTGGCCCACGTATCTCATATTGGTGGCTAGGCTATGGTGGTCAACGTGTGGCAGTTGATCCTGAAAAGGAAAGAATATTGGTGGTCACAAGCTTCCGCGAAAGCTACATGGATCAAGTTGGTGATTTATTTTACAAGTGGCAAAGAAATTAATTATCAGCACAGGTAAATGCCGTGGCCGCACCGGCGTGGGAATGCAAGCCCTCGCCGCCGCCAGCATAGGTAGGCCTAGTCGCCCCACTTTTCGCGGTAGGCCTGCAACCCCGCACGCCAGGCCGGCGACCCGAATTTGCCTACGCTCGTGTGCGTGATGGCGATCGGCCAGGTCCCCATGCGCAGCCCCGCGGCTTCCGCGCTCCGGCAGAAATCGATATCGTAGAAATCGAAGGCGAAGCGCTCGTCGAAGCGCACGCCGCGATCGAGCAACGTACCGCATCGGACGGCAAGAAAGACACCATCCAGCATCACGCACTCCAACCCCGGGGGACCGTATCGCGAAGGCCTTCCCCAGGCAGTGTCGCCGTCAGCGACAATGCCGCTCAGGAAAGCGCGCTCTACCGGGATGAAGGGATCCTCCTGCTCGAACCCCCAGGCGGGCTGGCGGGGCTGGCGGCGCGTGTTGCCGGCCAGGCCGACAATGTCGAACGCCTCCAGGGCCTCCCTGACGCGGTCGTGCACGAAGCAATCGTCCAGCCACACGTCGTCGTGGACGAAGAGGAGCATCTTGTCGCGATTCTCCTCGGTGATCTGGCGGTTGTAGACCGAAGGCAGGCCTGCGCGATTGTTGAACGCGATGCGGATTTCCAAGCGTCGATCGTAAGAAATCCGCCGCAGCGACTGGCCCAGGGGCATGGTTTCCATGAACGGCCCGGGGGCCGCGCGCGTAGCGGAAACGATCAGAAGCTTTTGCATGCGAAAAGCGATCACGAAAAGGGCATTGTACCCACAGGCCGGGGCCGGCTCGGGCATTTTCCGGCATCATGCTGCCCATTCGGCGCTGCCGCGTACCGGAACCCAGATGAACCTTCGAGCAGTACTGACGAACCAGAGCTTCAGGGGATGGGCGCTCCTCGCGGTTATCCAGGCCGGCATATCGCTTGTCCTGTTCCACGACTTCCTCTTCGGCGACAAGTTCTTCGCTTTCAAGGACGTCGGCAGCGACACCTTTACGCAGTTCGTGCCGAACCTGATGTACCTGGCGTCCCCGGAAGGCTGGGCAAGCGCGTGGTCATTCAATGTCGGCCTGGGCAACGTGGTTCCGCTCTACCCCAGCCCCTTCACGCTGCTCGCGATCGCGGGCGGCGCGGAGCGCGTCCTCGACATGCGCATCTGGGTCTACCTGGCCAAGATCTTCGTGGGTGGCGGGGCGTTCTTCGGCTTCGCGCTGGCCATGGGTGCGCGCCTCGAGATCGCGCGCATCGTGGCGGTCGCCTATTCCTTCTGCGGATTCATCGCGACCGACGGACAGTGGGACCCCCTGGCTACCGAGTTCGCGGCGTATCCGCTGATCCTTTGGTCCATCGCACGCCACGCTTCGCGCCCGAACGCCTGGCTCATTCCGCTCTGCATCGCCTTTGCAGCCTGCATCGGCGTCTTCATGTTTTCTGCCGGCGTCTTCGTGGCGTACGCCTTCGTCGCCGCCTGCGTCGCATCCGACCGGCCCGTCGAAACGGCCAGGAAGTGGGTTGCCACCATCCTGCCCCAGTGCGCATTGGGCGTGGCAATTGCAGCGCCTGTGGTGCTGCCAACAGTGATCCAACTGCTCGACAGCCCGCGGGTAGGCGGAGCACAGGTCGCCCTGGCGGGACGGCTCGGGGAATTGTTCGCGCCGAACGACAGCATCATGTTGCTCATCGAACTGGCTGGGTTCTTCCACAAGAATGTCCTCGGCATCGGCAACCGCCATTTCGGTTGGATGAACTATCTCGAGAGCCCGGGGTTCTACGTCGGCATGCTCCCGCTCCTACTCATTCCCCAGCTATGGAAAGGGTCGCCTGCGGACAAGCGCATCCTTCGCGCAGCCGGAATCGCGCTTGGGCTGTTCATATTCATCCCCGCGTTCAGGCAAGTGGCTTTCGGCTTCGGCATCGACTACTTCCGGGTCAATAACCTGTGGGTGAGCCTGCTGATGCTGACGCTCTTCGCGAAGGCGCTGGAGGTGGTCGCAAGGCGCGGCGTGGATGGCCACCTCGTGGGCGTGACGGCTGCGACCCTCGCACTTGTGGCCGCAACCATCCAGACCGGACTGCTCCCTCAGCCATCGACACCGCACAAGGTGAGGATCGCCGCACTGGCCCTGGCCGCGCTGGTCCTGCTTTTCCTGCTGGCGCGCAAGAAGATCGACTGGCCGCGCTTTTCGGCAGCCGCGCTGCTCCTGGTGGCGGTGGACTGCGCCGTTGTGAACTACCCCTCCTTCCATGAGCCGCAGCGCGACGTCGTAACCCGCAGCACGCCCGGGTTCCACTCGCCGGGGACGGATGCGGCGCTGGCCTTCATCAAAGCGCGCGACCCTGGCTTTCATCGAATTGAAAAGACATTCGATTCAGTGTCGTTCTGCGACGCGTTGGTACAGGATTACATGGGCGTGAAGTCCTACGCATTTCACGGCGCCGGCATCGTTGGGCTCTTTTCCGACCTCGCGCTGCTGCCGAGCCGGAATCAACTCAAGAACTACACCAATTGGCTGCCAACCTTCGGGGAGCGCTTTGCACTGAACACGCTGACCGGGGTGAAGTACCTGATCGCCGACCGGCCGGTGTCCTGGCCGGGGTTTCGCAGGATTGCCGACACGCATGGCCTGTCCATCTACGAGAACGAAGTCGCCCTGCCGCTTGGCGTCGTCTATGACAGGCAGTACCCGCGCTCACGCCTCGACCAGCTATCGCCTCAGGCCCGGGACATCACCCTGATCAACGCGGCCATTGTCGACAGGCCGCCCGGAAATCCGGCACAGGCCTACGACGCCCGGTCGCTTGCCGACCAGGGGCCGGACTGGCTCGAGCGAAACTACTTTTCTCCGGCAAGGCAACTGCGCAAGCGCGGCCTGTCGGTCGAGAGCATGACCTCGGGACAGGTCGTTGGAAGCATCGTCAGCGATGTCCCCGGAATCCTGGTGCTGTCCATCCCGTTTGCCCGAGGATGGACGATCAGCATCGATGGTGAAAACCGGCCTGTGTACAAAGCCAACCTCGGCCTGCTGGCCACGGATATAGCGGCGGGTACGCATCGCGTGGAGCTGCGTTACGCGCTGCCGGGCTTCACCACAGGACTGGCCCTCGGTGCCCTTGCGTTGCTTGCCATGCTCCTGCTCGCCGCACGAACCCGGCCGACACCGGCGTAAGGCCGGCGCTGCCCTCAGGCCCGGGGAGCCGCAAGGATGCGAACCACCTCTGCCTGCTGGGCCTCGGACATGCCGATCCACATGGGAAGCCGCATCAGGCGAGCGGCAATCGAATCGGTCACCCGAAGTTCGCCATGCGTTCTGCCCAAACGCACGCCCGCCGGTGAGGAGTGCAGCGGGACGTAGTGAAAAACCGGCCAGATATCATGACGCCGGAATTCGGCCAGAACCGGCTGGCGATCAATGTCCGGCGCCAGCAGCACGTAGTACATATGCGCGTTGTGCCCGCACTCGGACGGCACGATGGGTCGTCGGATGAGCCCCCTGCCCTCAAGCGGCTCCAGCATCTCGTGGTACCGCCGCCACAAGCCCATCCGGCTTTCTGTGATCCAGTCCGCCCGCTCAAGCTGAGCCCAGAGGAACGCCGCGACGATTTCACCGGGCAGGAAAGACGATCCCGCTTCCTGCCAGGTGTATTTGTCCACCTCACCGCGGAAAAAGCGGCTGCGGTCCGTTCCTTTTTCGCGTAATACCTCGGCACGCCCGGCCAGGGCCGAATCGTTCACAAGCAGCGCCCCACCCTCCCCGGAAATCACGTTCTTCGTCTCGTGGAAACTGTAGGAACCAAGATGCCCTATGCTTCCGAGTGCCCTGCCCTTGTAAGTGGCCATTACGGCTTGGGCCGCGTCTTCCAGCACACGAACGCCCCGGCGCTCGGCAATCTCCATGACGGAGTCCATCTCGCAGGCCACCCCGGCGTAGTGAACCGGCACAATCGCCCGGGTGCGGGCGGTCATTGCATCCTCGAGCAGGCGCTCGTCGAGGTTCAGCGTGTCTTCCCGCACGTCGACGAAAACGGGACGGGCCCCGCGCAGGACGAATGCGTTGGCGGTGGAGGCGAAAGTATACGAAGGCATGATGACCTCGTCCCCGGGCTCGATATCGGTCAGCAGCGCAGACAACTCGAGCGCTGCCGTACACGAGTGAGTCAGTAGAGCCTTGCTGCATCCGGTTCGGTGCTCCAGCCACTCGTGGCAGCGCTTCGTGAAGGTTCCGTCCCCGGCCAGCATCCCGTTGGCATGGGCTTGCCCGATATATTCAAGCTCCCTGCCCGTCATGTAGGGCTTGTTGAACGGGATCAATTGCGCCGACCTCTGCGAACCCCGCCCGCCTGGATAATCAAGTCCTGCTCCCCACTGCCACGCCGGCCAGGATCAGGACGATCGAAAGGACCTGCCAGCCGGTAATCGTTTCGCCCAGCAGCAGCGCGCCTCCGGCAGTGACCATGACTACGGTCAGGCCGATATAAATCGGGAAAGCTGTGGAAATCGGATAGCGCTCAACGACAAACATCCACGCCACCGAGGCCGCGAAAGTCGTCACGTAGGCGGTCAGTACATAGGGGTCGAGCAGATAACCCATGGCCCTGGCGAGGAAGGTCTGGGAGCCATCCGAGGCGGCCACCATGGAATGCACGCGCCACTTGGTGACCAGCTGGCCGTACACCATCAGGATGACGGCCGGGGCAATTGCCAGGAGCATTTTCATCGCCACCCCGCATGCACGCTCATTGTTCGATCCTATGCATTGGCGTGCCCATAACGATACATGTCAAGCATCTCCGGAGGTATGCCCCAGTCCCGGGCTCCGACTTGGTCGTGCAACCGTTCCAGGTCTTCGCGGTACATGCGCTTGAGCTGGTCCGGCATCCGGTTGTGCGGCGGAGTGAATCCATGCTGGTACGACGCGCTCACCTGGTGTCGCACCGCCTTTGCGATTGCCGCCTCGCGACTGAGCGCCCGGATCGGGGCCCGTTCCGGCGCAAACCACGCAAATCGCTCGTCGACCGGCTCGTGCATGAGGATCTGGACGATCTTTTCCGAAATCAGGGGCGCAAGGTGGAAACCGTCGCGCTTCGTGCCGCTGGCGATGATGAGGTTTGCGATCGAGGTGCGGCCAAGCAGCGGGTAGGTATCCACGCTGGTAGGGCGCCACCCAACGTTGACCCTCACCAGGTCGGCTCGATAGAAGTTCGTATTGATCTGCTCCATCGCGCCCTTCAACAGCGTCTCGACGCTGGTAAGCCGCCCGAAATCATAGGGTACCGGAGAAATGAAATTGCTCGCGCCAATCAGAACATGGTCGTTGGGCACGCCGGGCCCGACAAAATAGGGCACGCTGTAGAGGCCGCAGGCAAGGCCCCGGTTCGGCGTCCGAATGCACTTGGTGTGAGGAAAGTCCGGGCTCCGGATTTCAACGGACACCCCGACGCCGTAGAAGATGCGCTGCACATCGATGCCCAGACGGCTCCTCGAAAGGATGTCCGTGACAGTAGCGCCGGTTGCGAGGACAAACTGGTCTCCGGCGACAACCCGCCCGCCTTCCAGTTCCACCGAGCTGACGGCTCCCGCCACCGCCTGCAGTTGCGAGATGTCTCCGTCGACAAAGGAAACCCGCGGATTGGCCTGGAGGACCTGGTCGAGTTTTTCGAGCATCAACCGCGGATTGAACCAGCCCTCGTTGTGTATGAGGACAGCCCGCGTCGCCCGGTGCCTCTGTGAGGGGAGGTAGTTCGGGATGTCCTTCGGGGAAACAAACTCATGCGGCTCGTTGAAGTTCCCTAGCGCATTGACGATCGCATCGAAATTCTCGTCGTCCAGGTCGTCTGCAGCGCTGTTGTTTACGACATACGTCCCCGCCCCGAAGCAGCCGCCGCCGGAACATCCCTCGCATTTCGCGCATCCCGACGGGAGGTGCGCCCCCGCAGCCTGGATCAATTCCTTCTCGAAGTCCGGCCACATCCGGGTTGCGAGATGGCTGAGTTCGAATCTGTACAGGTCGAGTTCCGACTCCAGGGAGTCTGCTTCGATTTCGGCAAACGAATTGAGCATCGCGGCGGCTGCGAGGGTCGCCGACCCGTGGCGATGGCTCCTGCCGACTATGGTGATTCGATCGCCGGATCCGAGCCTCTTCGCGAGCCGGAAAGCGATCGACAGCGCCACGATGCCATTGCCGAGAATTACGGTATGCATGGGGTCCTGCCCAGATCCAAAAGCATGAACCGGGATGCTCTCACTTCTTCACCAGGTAACAGAGCCCGGGATAGCTTGCCGTGCGATGGATGGTGTGCGGGTAGCTCGCAAGCACATGCTCCGCATACACGCGGGACTCAGCCGGGATGGTGTGCCGCGACAACTGCCAGAAGGCGGCAATGCCTCCCGGCACCAGCCGCGGCCAGATCTGCTCCAGGCTCTTGAGGGTCGGATCAAAGGAATTGACGTCGAAAAATGCCAGCGCGACGTACTCATGTGGCTGCTCGCCAAAGAACTTCGGTATTGTTTCCCGGCAGTCCCCTTTGATCACCTTGTGCTTGCCATGGTTGTGACCCATGGCATTGCTCTTCTCATGGAGGACCAGCAGTTGCCGCAGGAACTCCGCGTAGTCCGTGCCACTCAGCGCATAGGTGCCGTCCCGGTGGAGTTCGGAAGCTCGGTCCTTTTCGGAAAAGCCCTTGTAGCCCTCGAACGTGTCGAAGCAAACGATCCGCCGGTTGAAATGCAAAGGCTCGAATATGGCCCTCAGGTTCTCGCAGATCACCGCAGTCTGCCCCCGCCAAGTACCCACATCGAATACAGCCCCAGGCAGATCGACGATCTGGCGGTAGATGTCCGCAATGGCGAGAATCCGCGCGAGCAGCGAACCACGCAGGAAGAGCCCCAGCGACCGCTCCTTTTCGTCGTCGGAGGCCTGGTATGAATTCATCTGGCGGAATATTTCCATGCGCGCGTCGACGCTTTCCGGCTGAGAATACGTCGTGACTGCGGATTCGTGCCTCTCACTCACATTCATCTCCTTCAATCGGGCGCGTCGGCCGACTGGCCGTAGCTTTCCCGTATTACGTAGAGCGGCCTGTTCTGCACTTCGCGGAAAATCTTTGCTATGTAAAGACCCAGCAGTCCGATGCAGCCGACCTGGATCCCGAACGCGACCAGGCCGATCGAGGCCAGCGAGGCGTAGCCGGGGAGATAGTCCATCCCCAGCAGCTTTTCCGCAATGACGTAGAGGGCAAGGGCCATGCCCGAGGCGGAAACCAGGAACCCTCCCGTGGCAACCAGTTGCAACGGCCGGTCGGAAAAATACAGGACCCCGTTCAGGGCCAGCCTGAACCGCGACCAGAAGGCGTATGACGATCGCTTGTCTATGCGCGCCCTGTGCTCGATTCGCACGTACTTGTGGCGGAACCCAAGCCATTGGTCCAGCCCCTGTGGGAACCGCGACTTCTCCGTCAGTTCATTGTAGGCGTCCACGAAGCGACGATTCATCGCCCGGAGCGCAGAGGTGTTCTGCGGCGTGTTGAACCCGGTCAACAGCCGGAATGCCGAGTAGTAGAGCCAGGCAGTCAGCCGATCGAGCAACGGGCTCCTGCGATCCGCGTACTGCCCGACTACCAGGTCGTAGTCGCCCTCCTTCATCGCCTCAAGGATCGCGGGAATCTCGGACGGGGGATCCTGCATGTCCACATTCATCCTCAGGACGATCCGGCCCTGCGCCTTCCGCATCCCGCACGCGATGGCGGAATGCTGGCCGAAGTTCCGCGAAAGGTCGATCACGCGCACAAAGGGAAACTGCTCTCGCAGCGCGAGCAGCGTGCACAGCGAGTCATCCGGGCTGCCGTCGTTGACAAAGATCAGTTCCAAGGCCTGCTCGATCTCGGGTGTGCCGATGTACGACGCCATGACGGCTTGGAATTCAGCGCAAAGGGCGGGCGCAAGGTAGCCGTCCCCGTAGATAGGAACCACGATCGAGTACTGCAGCGCGAATTCAGCCCGGCGCACGATCGGCATGTTTCATGTACCTGGGCGCGTCGCGCCCGACGTTGAAAAGAAGATCGAGAATCGAAACTTCATGGACGAACGGTCCCCACAACTGCGGATACTCGGGATATCCGCAATAGTCGACCCACTCGACATGGATCCCCTGCTCGGCGAAAACGCGTTCATCCAGGTAGCCGCGGGCAGAGGGTCCCGAGACATACACTTCCGCGCCCGCCTGCCGGCAAAGGTCGGCGAGACGCTCACTTTTTCCATCCAGCAGTGTGTAGTCCCATGAATTGCTGATTCGGGTGCGTATTCCCAGATACCCGCATATCGCCTCGATGAGCTCCCTGTTCAATACCGACAGGTGGGTGAATCCGTGTTTGCGGTACACGGGCTCGACCACCTCGGCCACTTCCTTGAAGCAGGACGCCCGCGAGTAGTTCTGTGCAAGCGTCCTCCAGTGGCTTTCGGCCCATGCCTGACCGTCTATCTGCGTTTCCCGGATGGTTTGCTTGTATAGCCCCCTGACCAGGACCGGGACCGTCAACCAGAGCAACCCCTGGGGTGTCTTGATCCGGTTGCGATTCCGCCAATTTTGGCGCGTGTACTGCACGTCATCATAAATTATGAATTCGTCCACGGCGCGGATAATGTCAAAATAGCCTTTCCAAGGAATATAGTTGGATTGCAGGATGGCTACTCTTTTCATCTGGACACCGGCTTGCACCACGCATCGGCCGCGCTGCGCGCAGGAAGACTCCGCCCACTTTGCGAGGTTTTCCATCGAGGTTATAAGTCATATCCGCGCAAATTGCTAACCGCGCCTGCACTGCCCGAAAAGGCCGCGTGCCCCCGGATTCCCAGCTGCACAACCGTGAAATAATTCGCACTATTCAACGGGTCGATCGCCATGCTGCAGGCACACATTTTCCAGATTTACTATTCCATCCCGACCCTGGAGTCACGGGACCCGGGCTTTGCCGGGCTGGACAACCTGGACAACCCGAGACCGGACTGGCGGGAGTACTGGCCGATCCGCCAGTTTCTGATGTCCACGCAATTGCAGGAAGACGCCTGCTATGGCTTCTTCTCGCCGAAATTCGGTGCCAAGACCGGGCTGGATGCGGCCCAAGTGCTCGAGTTCGTCGCGAAGCACGCCGCCAATTTAGACGTCATCCTGTTCTCGCCGTTCTACGACCAGATGGCCTACCCGCTGAACGTCTTCGAGCAGGGCGCCTTGCAGCACGCGCATACGCTCGCCACGTTCCGTGAATGCGTGCAACTCGTCTCGCCTCACGTCGATTTCGACCGCCTTGTGATGGATTCGACCAATACCGTGTTCTGCAACTACTTTGTGGCCAAGCCGGCCTTCTGGCGTGCGTGGCTTGCGAAATGCGAACAGCTGTTTGCAATTGCCGAGGCGGGCTCCACTGACCTGGCCGGCAAGTTGAATGCCGCAACCAATCACGATGGGGGCGGCGTCCCGACCAAGGTCTTCGTGATCGAGCGCGTAGCGTCGCTCATGCTGACCACGGAGAAGCGCTGGAAGGCGTGCGCGTATAACCCAATGGCGTTGCCGTGGTCACAATCCCCCCTCTCCCGGTTCCGCCTCGAAATGGCATTCCTCGACTCCCTGAAGATTGCGTACGCAGCCGAGGGGCGCCCGCAATACCTGGCCGCGTTCCACGAACTGCGCCAAATCCTCAACGAGTCGCTGCAACCGCAGCCGCAATAACTCTCTCGATCGCCCCGCTCCAATCGCCGGTTCTTGAAGCGCGAAAAAGCCGGACAGAGGGATACCAGGGACTGTCCTCCCGATGCAGCAGCCATCGCCAGGTGGGCGCGTTGGGCAGCAGGATCCAGACCGGCTTGCCCATCGCGCCGGCCAGATGGGCGACAGCCGTGTCGACGGAAATAACGATATCCATGAGTTCAACGAGCGCCGCCGTTTCGGCGAAATCGACCAGGTCCTCGCTGACACACAGGATGTCCCCTCGGCGCCGCAGGCGCTCCTGGTCCGCAACAGTAATCTCCTTCTGAAGGCAGACAAGCTGCGCGTCGGCAGGTTTCAGGCCCGAAAGTGCCGACAGCGGCAATGAGCGGGCTGGATCGTTCCTCAGCCCTCCGCTCCCGCTCCAGACCAGGCCGATGCGCTTGCCCGCCGCTGGCCCCAGCCGCCTGCGCCAACGCTCGACACGCTCCGGATCCGACCGAAGATACGCGCGTGGCGCGGGAATGGAGTCGAGGCCCGTGCGAAAGGCCAGCGGCAGGCTGAGCAACGGACAGTGGAGATCGAACTTCGGCAGCGCTTCTCCTCTCGAAACCACAACACTCGCCTCGGCCAGTCCCTTCAGGAGCGACTTGAGCGGCGGCTGTACCTCGAGCACCACCCTGGCGCCCAGGGCAGCCACCTTGGCTGCGTAGCGGCAGAACTGGAGGGTGTCCCCGAATCCCTGCTCCGCATGCAGCAGGATGGTTTTGCCGGCAATCGGTGAATCGCCAAGCCACGTCGGGACGGGAAAATCGCGCACCTTGTCCCGTTGCTCGGTTTTCCAGCGTGACTCGTATTTGCGCCAGCCCTGTTCAAAGTCACCGAGGAGCAGGCGGCAAAGGCTTTCGTTCCATTGGCTCTCGGCGTGGCCGGGAACCGCTCGTTGAGCGCTCGCGTAACTCTCAAGCGCCTCCTCGTAGCGCCCGAGGTCCTGCAGAACGTTACCGCGGTTGCAAAGTGCATCCGCGTAGTCCGGCTGGATGGCTAACGCCCGATCATAGCTTTGCAGCGCATCGCGCTGCCGATTGAGGTCGCGCAGGCAAATACCGCGATTATTCAGCGCCCCGGGAAATGCTGGCTTGATTTCCAACGCGCGATCGATACTTGCCAGAGCCTCTTCCGACCGGGAAAGCGCGCGCAAGGCGTTGCCCCGGTTGCTGTAGGCCTCGGCCAGCCCGGGCGCATGAGCGATGGCCTGATCATAGCTGGCCATCGCCTCCTCGTATCTCTTGAGCGCCTGGAGCGAGTTTCCAATATTGACATTCGCGAGCACATTCTTCGGGTCGATTGCCAGGACGCTGCGGAACCGCCCTTCGGCGTCTGCCGGCCGGCCAGTCTCCAACTCGGCAATCCCGCAGCAGATCAGCGCGCCGACTGCGCCGGGGTTTACATCAAGCGCTCGCTCGAATGAATCGACCGCCTCGCTCGCCCGGCCCATCTCGCGAAGCATATTGCCGCGATTGACCAGCGCATCAAAATAAGTGGGATCGAGGGCCACTGCACGGTCGTAGCTTTCGAGCGCCTCCGCCGATTGGCTGAGCGCCTGCAATGCGAGTCCAAGGTTGGAATGCGGTGCGGGTTGCCTCGGATTGACCGCTATGGCGTGTCGAATGTACCCGATGGCCGCCTCGTGCCTGCCCGTCTGGTGGCATACGACGCCCAGAAGGTGGAGTGCGTCGAAATTTTCGGGCTGGAAGGCGAGGATTTCCCGATAGAGCGGCTCCGCCTCACCCAACCGGCCACCGACATGGTGCGCAATCGCCTGCTGAAAGGTACGGGCGACTCCCTCCATCGAGGTAAGCGGGGCGTTCACCGATTCTGCGCGCCGCACCATTCGCGCCACGCACGTCGGTACAGGTCCTCCATGTCACGGGTAAAGCGTGGCTCGTCCATCAGGGGCGATGCCTTGAATTGCGCACGCAGCCCTGCACGTGCCACGTCGGGCCAGGGGCCTTGGGTCGCCACACAGGCCGCAATCGAAACGAATTCCGCAGGGGACTGCGCCACCAGATCAGGCCGCCCTATCGACGAGAGCAGGCTGGCGGCACTGCGCGACATCGAGCGGGATCCCGCAAGGGTAATCACAGGCACGCCCATCCAAAGCGCATCGCAAGTCGTCGTCCCGCCGCTGTAGGGCGTGGAGTCCAGGCACGCATCGACCCGTCCGAACTGGGCATAGTAGTCAGCCAGGGGAACTCTCTCCACGAGGTCGACGCGCGATGGGGAAATGCCCGCGTCCGCCACTCTCCTGGAAAACGCCTCGGATGCATTTCCGCGGGGCACACCGACCACGCGCAAGCGCGCCCCGGGAGCAGCACCCAAGACCCGGATCCATAGCGCCAGAGTGCTGTCCGTCACCTTTGAAAACTGGTTGAACGAGCCGAAAGTAAAGGCGTCCCCGGCGCCGTCTCGGGAGAGCGGTGCTCCAAGCGCTGCGCCGGGCGGCCGAAAACACCATTGGCTGTACGGCATGCGCAGGAGCCGCTCGGTATGCAGGGATTCGGTCATGCCCTCCGGATCGGCAACCGGATCGGTGATCCGGTAGTCGACGCGCGTGAGGCCGGTGGAGTGCAGGTACCCGAGCCATGTCATCTGCACTGGTGCCGCCCGGCCCGCCAGGACGCCGATCCTCTGGTCCCCGGTGTGGCCAGCGAGGTCGACCAGGATGTCGATCTTGTCGTCGAGGATGGTCTGTGCGACGGACGCGTCAAATTGCTCTCGCAGGTCGCGCCAGCAGTCCGCCGCGGAGATGAACCTTGCAGTCACCGCGTCATGCTGCCCCGTGGACGAATAGGCGAACACCTTTACCTGGTCACGTCTGTGGCGCTCGAACAAGAACTCGGTAAACAGTGAAACCGAGTGCCCGCGGAAATCGCCCGAAAGGTAGCCAACGTTGAGAACTCGCTCCGGGTCCGGACTGTTCACGAATGCCGGGCACCATGGCTTCACCTCGGCCTCGGCACGACAACCGGCCCAGAGGTGCTCCGAGAACAGCGCTTCATCGGTCACACGGTCCGAGAACCCGAGCGCAAACAGCAGCTCGCTCTGCGCCGCTCCGGAGTTCGGCAGCTTCTCGACGACCGAGCGTATCGTGCCGATGGCCTCTTCGATCCGGCCCTGGTCACGCAGCGACCCGGCCAGCGCGAGCATTGTATTGGCGGAATCCGGGTGATATTCAGGGATGCCGCGAAGGCGGGCCTCGGCCTCGTCCAGGCGCCCGAGTTTGCGCAGCAGGATTCCGGCATTGAAGATCGCGCCTGCGTAGCGCGGCCGCTGGGCGATAGCCGAATCCAGCGCAGCCAACGCCTCTTCGTTCCGTCCAGCGGACTCAAGCGCTTCGGCAAGGCCGACCCACGCTTCTGGAAACTCCGCTTTTACGGCCAGCGAATCGCGGAACCCTCGCTCAGCACCCGGGACGTCGCCAAGACCCAGCCGCGCAAGCGCAAGGTTGTAATGGGCATTCGCCGATCCGGGGTCGAGCCTCACCGCTTCTGCGTGCGCTGCGGCAGCCGCAGACAAATCCCCGGAATCCTGAAGCACGATCCCCAGGTTCATGTGCGCGCGCGCGGAGCGCGGCCAGAGCGCAATCGCCCGCCGGAAGAGGGCCTCGGCTGCCCCGGCATTCCCTGCGGCATCCGCCGCAATGCCAGCCTCTATGAGCGCCGTAACTTCGTCCGAATCCGGGATCTGCGTCTGCAACTTGTCCACCGCGCGCTGTGAAGGATTGGGCATTTCAAAGAGGGGCCGCTCACGACCGATTCTGAGCGATGGGGGGAAATTATAGTCGTTGCCCCTCGGTGAGCCGCCCTGCACTCCAAGGGGAATCACGCCAACGTATAATTCCCGCGGGAATCGACGAAGACCAGCGAAGGGGATTGGATATGCTGAAATGGTTTGATGCCGCCGCGGCGGAGGCCCAGGCCGACGAAGTCGTCTCCGAAATTGGGCACATCGTTCCGAAATCGGCGCTCGAGGAGTCCGGCGGCGGACGCAAGAAGCAGATTGCCAAGCTGGACCAGACCATCGATCGTCATCGGCGCAAGGCTTCCGTCGCCGGCTATAACATCTACAAGAAAGCCAAATTCGCCAACCGGGTGAAGTGGAAATTGCGGGACGAGGGGTATCCCGACGAATTCATCGATTCGGTGGTTCGGCTCCTGATCATCTGACCCCACAGGCGTCCTGTGTGTTGACGCCGACCGAAAATTGACCTCCTGGTCAAATCGGCGCCGGCGGCAACATTCGGAACAAATCTACTAGATTGAACGACCATTAAACCGCTTACTCAACAAGCACGGGACTTCCTGAAGTGATCCTAGTAACCGGTGGCCTGGGCTATATTGGCTCTCATACATGCGTGGCGCTGCAGCGTGCAGGGTACCCGCTGGCCGTTGTGGACAACCTCGCCAACAGCAAGGTCAGCGTACTGGAGCGCATCCGCGACCTTGGCGGCGGCACGGTTGAATTTCACAGGGTCGATCTGCGCGACGAGACGGCGCTCGCGCAAATACTCAAGCAAAACCCGGTCGAAGCAGTCATCCATTTCGCCGGCCACAAGGCTGTCGGTGAATCGATTTCAAAGCCACTTGAGTACTACGACAACAACATAGGCGGAACCCTTACCCTGTTGAAAGTCATGGAGAGGCGCGGGGTTCGCCGGATCGTATTCAGCTCCTCGGCCACGGTGTACGGAGACCCACAGCGCCTCCCGCTCGACGAACGCCACCCGCTCGGCGCGGTCAACCCTTACGGACGCACCAAGCAGTTCATCGAATCCATCCTGACCGACATGGCGGTGGGGTCACCCGAATTCCGCCACGCAACTCTCCGCTACTTCAACCCGATCGGCGCACATCCTTCGGGCCGCCTCGGGGAGGACCCGCGCGGGACGCCGAACAACCTGTTTCCCTATGTCACGCAGGTCGCCGTCGGCCGTCTCGCCAAACTGAAGGTGCTGGGGAACGACTACGACACGGTGGATGGGACGGGGGTACGCGACTACATCCATGTCATGGATCTTGCGGACGGGCACGTCGCCGCATTGCGCTACCTGATGGACAAGGACCGCTCCATTACGGCCAATCTTGGAACGGGCCGCGGCTATTCAGTGCTCGAAGTCGTCAGCGCCTTCGAGCGGGTCACCGGGATACGCATTCCCTACGAGACTGCGGCGCGACGTTCCGGAGACGTGGCCAGCTGCTATGCCGACCCGGCACTGGCATTGCTGGAAATGGCCTGGAAAACCCATCGCGGCATCGAGGACATGTGCCGCGACGGCTGGGCATGGCAAAGCGCGAATCCGCAAGGGTACCCGGACTGAAATCCGTCAGCTGATCTCGGGCCTTGCGACATGGATATCGGCAGGCGGAAGGCCTGCCCGGTCACGCTCGAACATGGCGACAAAGCCAGCCTCAAGATGGCGGGTAAACCGCTCGATGTCGAACAAGGGCGCAACCTGCCGGTTGGCATCCAGTTTCCGCTTCAAGTCGGCCATCCGTCCCGGGGATCGTGCAAATTCGATCGCAAGCCGCTCGTAGTCATCTTCGGACTGCGCCACCAGTTCAGGCAATCGCATCGCCTTCAGCAGGCTTGCGGCCACGCGTCCGGCAAATGTCTCGCCCGGGCAGGTCAAGACCGGCAAGCCGGCCCAGAGGGCGTCACTGGCCGTGGTGTGCGCGTTACAGGGCAGCGTATCCAGGAAAAGATCCGCGGCCCGATGCCTGGCCAGATGCTCAGGCAATGCCATGCGCGGGGCAAACACCAGCCTGCCTGGATCGACTCCACGGGTTTGCGCCTCCCGGCGTAAATTGGCCGCAGCAGTCGCGTTGTCTTCCAGCATCCACAGGACACTGCCTTCAACACTCCGCAGGACACGCATCCAGCGCCCGAAGGTCGCCGGCAGTATCTTGAAGTTATTGTTAAAGCAGCAGAAGACGAACCCCGTTTGCGGAAGTCCCAGCTCCGCCTTTGAAAGTTCCCGCCCTGAAATCGGGCGCCTCGTATCGTTGGGCTGGTAACTTTCGGGCAGGTAGACGATCTTCTCGGAGTAGTGCGGGCGATGCTCATCCGGAATGAGCACCGCGTCCGCAATCATGTAATCCATGAATGGAGCCCCCATCGTCCCCGGATAGCCCAGGTAGTTGACCTGAACCGGCGCAACCCTTCGCGCGAAAATCCCGGTCCGACTGTCTTTGCAGTACCCCTTGAGGTCGACAGCGATGTCGATGCCGTATGTTCGCGCCGCGGAAACAACTTCCGCATCCGACATTTCGCGCACATCGACAAAATTTTCAAATGCCCGCGAGACGCGCGCCCTCATATCGTCTTGCGTTGCCGGTCCGAAAGAAAATGCGGTCATCTCGAAACGCGACCGATCATGAAATTCGAACAGTTCCGCCATCAGGTGCGAGGTCGCGTGCAGGTGAAAATCCGCCGAGAAGTAACCCACGCGAATCCGATCATGCGTCGGCCGGTTCGCAACGACCGAAGAATTCGTGGAGGCGGAACACTTTGCACGCGCCCAGGTTTCCGCAGCCTTCCGCTGCAGCGCCGGAGTCGCAGGTATCGCAACCAAAGGGAACGGGGGACATACCGGCTCCGACTGCGCAATCCGGTCGGTCAAGAGTGAAAAATTCTCCTCAATGCCATTCCAATCACACACCATCAGCCTCGCATGCAACCACATGCCGAGCAGGTTCTCCAGAGCGGGATCGAGGACAAGAGCACGCCCGAAGCTGTCAGCGGCCTCATCGAAGCGCCCCAGCTCGAGAAGGGCTTCACCTCGGCAATAGAATGCACCGGCTGACGCAGCATCGAGCGCGATCGCACAGTCGTAGCTTTCCAGCGCACCGCGATGGTCACCTAGAGCCGAAAGCGCATTGCCGCGATTGATGTTAATTTCGGCATTCACGGGCATGATCGAAAGCGCCCGATCATAGCTTGCAAGCGCAGCATCGGGACGCCGCAAGTCTTCCAGCGCGTTTCCCCGGTTTATCAGTGCCGGTGGATAGTCAGGCCTCAGTTCAAGAGCCTTGTCAAAGGCCTTGAGCGCCTCATCGTATCGCCCGGCCGACGCCAGGGCGATCCCCTGGTCGTTGAAGGCTTCGGACGAGTCGGCACGGTTGTGCGACTCAACCGGCACTCCCGGAAAGACACGGCCGAGGAAATGCCGAAGCAGATGGGAGAGTATGCTCATAGCGCCTGATGCGGCCGTGCTGCCTCAGGCTCCAGGCCTAGGGCGTATATCCGGGAATCCCTTTATCGTCGACCGCATCGATCTGCTCCTGGTCGAGGAATAACTCTGCATAGCGCAGGTACACCTTGCGACGCACGAAGATATCGAACAGGTCGGTGTCTATGTGGCCGTTCAGGCTGAACTTCCCGAGGATTTCAAGGGACTCCGACAGTGTCTTGCCCTTCTTGTAGGGTCGATCCTTGGCCGTCAATGCCTCGAATATGTCGGCAATACCCATGACTCTCGCCTGCACCGACATCTGGTCGCGCACAAGGCCCTTCGGGTAACCCTTGCCGTCCATGCGCTCATGGTGACCGCCCGCGTACTCAGGCACATTCTTGAGGTGCCGGGGCCATGGCAGTGCTTCCAGCATCTTGATGGTGGCAACGATGTGGTGATTGATGATCTGGCGCTCATCCTGGGTCAGGGTGCCAGCCCGAATCGTCAGGTTCTTCAGCTCGTCTTCGGTCAGGAAGCTTGCCTGGTATCCGGCCACATCGGTCCAGCGATACTCCGCAATCCGCTTCACACGCTCTATGTCGAAATCCCGCATTGCCTCGCCACCGATATTGCAGGCGCGAAGGAATGAACGATCCTCATCCAGGCGACGCAGTCGCTCACGGTGCGCCATCTCCAGCTCGCCGGCCTCGGCCCTGCGCCCCTGCTCCGCCAGTTCGAGCCTCTTCTTCAGGAGGTCTATCTCCGCATCGCGCTTGAGGACCTCGAACCGGGTGTCAAGCAGGTGGATCCGGTCATATATGGTTTCGAGCTTGGTTGCCTTGTCGACGACGTGCACCGGCGTGGTGACCTTCCCGCAATCGTGGAGCAGCCCGGCGATCTTGAGCTCATACCGGTCCTTGTCGCTCATGGTGAAGTCGTGGAGCGGCCCTACCTTCGTCTCGTTGACCGCCTCCGCAAGCATCATCGTGAGCGTCGGCACCCGCTGGCAGTGCCCACCGGTATAAGGCGACTTCTCGTCGATCGCCGTATTCATCAGGTTGATGAATGATTCAAACAGCTCCTCGAGCTGGTTGATCAGCATGCGGTTCGTAAGCGCAATCGCAGCCTGCGATGCAAGCGATTCCGCAAGCCGCTCGTCAGACGATGAAAATGCCTGGATCTCGCCCGTGTTCGGGTTTATCGCATTGATTAACTGCAGGACGCCGATGATCTCGTTCTCATGGTTCTTCATCGGAACCGTGAGGAACGACTGTGATCGATAGCCGGTCTTGGCGTCGAATGCCCGCGTTCCCGCGAAGTCAAACCCCTCCGCGGTATAGGCGTCCTTGACATTGATGGTCTGCCCGCTCAGCGCGGCGTGGGCAGCGATCATGTTGTGGTTCGGCTTGCCGTCCTTGTAGAGCTGGATGGGATAGAACGGAACCGGGGTGCCCGTAGTGCCGCCGAGATAGTTCTTGAGGGAACTGGTGCGCACGATCTCGAACCGAAGGGTCTTTTCCTCGGTTACGCGGTAGAGCGTGCCGCCATCCGCCCGCGTAATTGTCTTAGCCGCAACAAGGATGCTTTCCAGAAGCCGGTTGATATCGCGTTCGGCCGACAGCGACGCGCCTATCGCGTTGAGCTGCTCGAGCCTCTGCACGAGATCGTCCGCGGCGGTCGCCGCCTCCCCGGAGAACCTCAAGGCCTGTGTGATGTCCATGGCGCCACTCGTCGCGTGAGGGCGGTTCGATCTACTTGATGCAAACCGTGCGAACCTGCTTCATGTCCGTCAGGCCCATCATCACCTTGTCCATCCCGTCCATTTTCAGGGTGGACATGCCCTCTTCGACAGACTTTACGAAGAGGTCGGTAACCCGTGCCCTTTCCTGGATCAGCTTCTTCACCGCATCCGAGGCGATCATGAGTTCATGCAGGCCGCACCGCCCCTTGTAGCCTGATCCACCGCACACTTCACAGCCCTTGGCCTTGTGGAACTGGAGCTTGCCTTCCTTGCCGTACTCCTTGAGCCAATAGTCGTAGAGCTTCTTCGCCTCTCCCTGGGGGTCCTTCTTCCAGGTGTCTGACATGCGCAGGTCAGTCGTGTATTCGTTCATGAACGCCTTGAGCTCATCCGGGCCAGGCGTATAGGGCTCCTTGCACTTGCACAGGCGCTTGGCGAGACGTTGCGCAAGGATGCCGATCAGCGCATCGGCGAAGTTGAACGGGTCCATGCCCATGTCCAGCAGTCGGATCACCGCCTCAGGTGCGGAGTTCGTATGCAGGGTCGCGAATACGAGGTGGCCCGTCAGCGATGCTTCGATCCCGATATGCGTCGTTTCTGCGTCACGCATCTCGCCGACCATGATGATGTCGGGGTCCGCGCGGAGGAACGCTTTCATGACCATCGCGAAATCCATCACCTTCTTGTTCACCTGCACCTGGCGCAGGCCCTTCTGGGTGATTTCGACCGGGTCTTCTGCCGTCCAGATTTTCGTGTCCGGGGTGTTCAGGAACCCCAGCACCGAGTGCAGTGTCGTCGTCTTGCCCGAACCCGTGGGTCCGCATACGAAAAAAAGACCGTAAGGCTTGGATACCGCGTTCTTGAGGTTTTCGCTGTTCCTGGTCGTCAGGCCAAGCTTGTCGATGGGAATAGGCTCACCGGCCGCGAGGATACGCATGACGATATCCTCGACCCCGCCGGTCGTCGGGATGGTCGCCACGCGCAACTCGATGTCGAGCGGACCGAACTTCTTGAACTTGATCTTGCCGTCCTGGGGTTTCCTTTTTTCGGAAATATCCAGGTCGCACATGATCTTGAGGCGCGCGACGATCGCGCTGCGATACGAAGCAGGCACTTCAATATACGGCGCAAGCGAGCCGTCCCGCCTGAACCGGATTTCCGTCTTCGCTTTCCCCGGATAGGGCTCGATATGGATGTCCGAGGCCCCCTGGTTGTAGGCATCTATGACGATCTTGTTGACGAGCTTGACCAGTTCGTTATCCGCCGCCGCTGACACCTCGTCGTTTGCGCCTTCGACCGCTTCACCTTCGTCGCTGTCGAGGCTGGATAGCAGGTCATCAATATCCCCGCCATTGTCGACCTCAACACCGTAGAACTGGTCGCAGGTTTCCTTGAATTCCTTCTGCGTCGTAACCCGATAGACGAGCTTCGCCTTGGGAAAGACGTTGGACGCTATCCGCGAACTGCGGATCCGCTCCGGGTCAAGGCAGAGCACATTCAGGCCGTCCTTGCCATCGTCGATGGGAATCCACTGGTTTGCATCGACATATTCGCGCTTCAGGTTCTTGAGCAGGTCCATCGGCTTGATGCGATCGGACTTGAATGGCTCGTAAGGCACGTTGAAGAACTTCGCCAGGGCCGCGCCGATGGCCGGGATCTTGACCTGGAATTCGTCCGCCAGTACCTGCTCGATATCAACCGCCTTCTTGCGGGCGGAACGCGACGCAAGGTCGAACTCCCCCGCGGAAAGCACGGCATCGGAGATGAGGTAGTCGTACTTGGTTTTGACAACTTGGGGTTTCTGGCGCTGCTTGAACGCAATCGCAAGAGTTTGCGCGATCTCGGAAACGCCCTCTTCGGTGAACGCGCCAAACGGCAAGCCCGCCTTGTTGTTGATGATCTGTATGACACCTATCAACTCATTGTTCTGCTGGTCGAGGATGGGCGCGAGCAACTGCTGTTTCGTACGATATCCCGTCCGCTTGTCGACTTCCTGCAGGAATCGCAAGTTCGGGTTGATGGCCTTGAGTTCCGCCTCGTCGTAGCAGTCCTTGATGTTGATGGGTTTTTTCGCGAGGGCGACATAGCCGGCAATCGAATGTTCGGCGATTGGCAGCTTGAGGTCCTTGAAGGAATTCAGGCCGGTCTTGAACTTGGAGACGATGGACTGCTTGTCCTCGCCCATCGAGTAGATGGTCAACCGATCCGCGTTGAACAGGGCGCAGATATCGACACTCACCTCCAGCATGATCTCATCGACGTTGTTGGTCGCATGGATCTTGTTCGTCACCGCCTGCAACTGCTTCTGGAAGGCAAGCCGTGCCTGGACCTCCCCCTGCGGGACCGACTGCTGACTGAGAACTGCACTCATCAATAACCCCCAAAACCGCACATAGCCGTGACCAGATGAAACGACTTTCCTATGCTAGTCTTACCGGCCCCACAATTCAACAAGCTGCCTGATTTCTATACGAATTTTTACGCAACAGGCGCAACACCATCACTTGGACTTGAACGCCATGACACCGTCCCAGCCAGGCCCGGGCGGCATCTCGCGCATTTGAGACAATCGGCCGGAGAACTCCTCATAGAGCTTGTGCTCCGGGTTCATGCGCGCCAGATCGGCAAGGCTCTTTTCCGCCTGATCCCACTGCTGCGCGCGATATTGACCGAGAAAGGCATGCCAGAGGTTGATTTCCTCCAGCAGGGCTGCGCCTACCGTCTCCTGCAACCCGACTGCCTCGAATATCGCTACGGGCTCGTCCTTGCCCTTGACCTTGACCTTGTCTAGCTCGCGAAAAACGACGTCGGTCACAAGCCCACGGGTCCCCTGCCCCACGATGACGCCAACGCCATACACGCGCGTAAGCGCCTCCAGGCGCGAACCGAGGTTCACGGCATCCCCCATTACGGTATATGCGCGCCGCACCTTGGATCCCATGTCGCCCACGCTCATCATGCCGCTGTTCACGCCGATCCCGATCCGGATGGGCGGCCAATTCCGGGCGCGGATCATCTCGTTGACCTCCAGCAACCGAGCCTGCATGCCCAGCGCGGCTAGCACCCCCTGGCGCGCATGCTCCGGTTCATCTACCGGTGCCCCCCAGAAAGCCATGATCGCGTCGCCAATATACTTGTCCAGCGTGCCTCGATGGTCGCGAATCACGAGACTCATCGAGGTAAGGTATTCATTGATAAACGCCGACAGGTCCTTTGGCGAAAGCGCCTCGGAGATGGAGGTGAACCCGACAATGTCCGAAAACAGGACGGTAAGCTGCTCGCTACGGCCATCCATGCTGTATTTTTGCGGATCCTTCGCCATCTTGTCGACCAGCTCAGGCGGAACGTACTGGCCGAACAGCTCGGTGAACAGGCGCTTGGAGCGGGACTCCACGAAATACCCGTAGGCCATGTTCGTCGTGAACAGCCCGACGGTCATCAGGAGCGAGGACGCCAGCGGCAGGACCAACCCGCCATGCGTCCAGATGACATAGTTCAGCGCCACTATGAGGGTCATTGCCGCAAGCGACACCAGCACGGCGAGCAGCGGGCTGAGGGCTGGCAGGAGGGATGCCAGGACAACGCCGCCGATCAGGAGCAGGACCACCTCAGCCCCGAGCATGTACGACGGCTTCTGCTTGATCGTCTGGTCCAGCATTCCACCAATAAGGTTCGCGTGCACCTCCACCCCCGGGTAAACGCCGTCGACCGGCGTGGCGCGCAGATCAAGCAGGCCTGGGGCGGTGGCACCAACAAGCGCTATGCGCCCCTTGAGTGAGTCCGCCGGTATCCGGTCGGCAATTACGTCTGCAAGGGAAACATACCTGAAGCTGAACTTCGGCCCGCGGTACGGGACCAGTGCACTGGCGGTTTCGTCGACCGGGATCGTCAGCGGCCCGATCTTGAGCCACTCAAGGCCTGAGTACCCGCTGCCCCCGCCCTCCGACGGATTCCCCAACTCAACCTTGGGAGATCCCAAAAGGGTTCTGACAACGGCAAGCGAAAGTGCCTCGTAGTAAGCGCCATCATATTCGGCCAGCAACGGAACCCTGCGCAACACGCCATCGAAATCAGGCATGGAATTGATGTGGCCGGCAGTGGCTGCGCTCGCCTGGAACTGGGCAATATTTCCGCCGTAGCCGGCCCAGCTGGTAATCGCGTTGTTCTTGCCGGAAAACGTGCCCTTGGGCAGGACTGGCTCCGGGATAGCGGCAATCCTGCGCGCATCTTTGTCGCTGTTGAAGTAGTAGCCGAGCACGACCGGCTTCCCCTTGATCGCCCTGGAAAGCAGGCCGTCGTTGTCAAGCTGGGGACGCAGCTTTCCGTAAGCCTCGGCGAATCCGGGAACCCGGCGGAGCTCTCCCGACGCCAACTCATCGAGCCGCTTGATGCCGGAACTGTAGTCGGATTCGGCAAACACAACGTCGAAGCCGACGATCGCAATCTGGTACTTGTCGAAAAGCTTGGTGACCAGACTCGCCATCACATCCCTGGGCCAGGGCCAGCGGGCGACTTCCTGAAGGCTTTTTTCGTCTATGTCCAGGATGACGATGCGCTCGTCAATCCCGCGCGGCATGGCGACCTTCAGCCGTGTGTCATAGACGATATGGTCCAGCTGGTTGACGATTCCGATCTGGTAGAGCTTCGCCGCGTGGCCGACGAAGACCAGCACGATGACCAGACCCAGGACAATCCGGACAATGTGCTTTTTCACTCAGTCTCCTTCAGACAATGGCCGTAGCGGCGATCAAGCCTTGATAAAGAATTCCATCTTTACGCCGGCGAGCTCGATCAAGTCGTGATCCTTGAGCGCATGCGGTGCGGTTCCGATTGACTGGCCGTTCACCATAGGCCGGTTGGCGCCTTCGACATGGGTGATGAAATATCCCTGCGGGCGACGCGTGAGTACCGCAACCTGGACACCGGGTTTGCCCAGTGTCGTCAGCGGCTTTGTTAGCTCGAGTTCCTTGCCGGCGCTGGCCCCGGAAATAATCTGGATGGCGCCGAGAGGCTGGGCCGCCCTTGGCGGCACTGCGGGTGCGGCCGGCGCTGCGTGGGGCGCTGCGGGGGGTGCACCCGCCGGCTTCTCCGCTATCCCGGACGCCTGGGCTGCCGTGCCCACCGCCTGCAGTGCCGCCACACGGGCGGCTTCAGCGGCCTGGGGCTGTGCGCCTCCGGCTGCCATTGCCTTGGCCTGCTCGGCCGCAGCGCGCATCGCAGACGGGCGCAACACCATTGTCTTTTCGAAGTCGGCCTTCTCCGCCGGCTGGGCGGCGCCTGGTTCCGCGATGTACTTGAGCTTGTACTTCCCGAGTTCGACAACGTCGTTGTTCTGGAGGAAATGTTTCTTGACGGTATTTCCATTGACCAGAGTGCCGTTGGTGCTGCCCAGGTCCTCCATGAACGAATCGTTCAGGATCGTGACGATCACCGCATGCTCCCCGCTCACCGCCAGATTGTCGATCTGGATGTCGTTGTGCGGTTTGCGCCCGATGGTGGTGCGCTCTTTGGTCAAGGGGATCTCCTTGAGCACCAGGCCATCCATGCTGAGAATCAGTTTCGCCATAACAGCCCCCCCCGGGGAAGGTTATTTTAACCACGCAAAAAACTTCGACATGACGCCCCGCGCAGCCGGATACTCCTTGAGGACTCGCGCGAGTATCACGGATACGTTGTCCCGCCCCCCGTTGTCGTTCGCCATCTGTATGAGCTGCTGCGTGGCGAGCTTGAGGTTCCCTCCGAGCATCGAGAGCGTCATGCCGATGTCCTCGTCCGAGACCATGTCACAAAGGCCGTCAGAACACAGCAGGTAAACGTCACCAACCTGTGTTTCGTACTCGTGGATTTCCGGCTCGACCGTCGGGTCTATCCCGAGCGCCTTGGTAACGAGGTTCTTGTGGGCTGCGGTCTTGGCCTGCTCGGCCGTGATCAGCCCCGAATCGATCTGCTCCTGCAGCAGCGAGTGGTCCCGGGTCACTTGGCTGAAGGCACCCTCCCGCATGCGGTAGACCCTGGAATCGCCCAAGTGGCCGACCATGACCTTGTTGTCATAAAAGAGGCAGACGATCAGCGTCGTACCCATGCCCGAATACTGGGGCTGGCTCTGGGCCGCCTGATAGATCGACGTATTCGCCTTCAGGATCTGCTGGCGCACGATCTGGGTGGCCAGCTTGTTGTTCTCCGGGTCTACATCGTAGGGCTGAACGGTGGCCAGAACCTGCGCCACCTCGGTCGTGATGACGGTCGTCGCCATACCGCTGGCGACCTCGCCTGCGTTATATCCCCCCATCCCGTCGGCCAGCACCAAGAGGCCGTTCGCAGGATCCGAGGCTATCGAATCTTCATTGTGCGAGCGCACCATCCCGGGGTCGGTGGCGCTCGTGATCTCAAGAACTTGGGTCAGGTCCATTCAGGCGCTTAGAGTTGAATATCGACCCCGCCTGCGGCGGATTCGAGTGCTGGTTGGAAGGCGCCACCGGAACTGCGGGCTTCGCGCAGCGCTGCCGCGAACTCCTCGCCGGTCTGGAAACGGTTATCTGGCTCCTTGTCCAACGCGCGGTCCAGAAAAGCTACCAGGCCTAGCGGCACGTTAGGGTTGATCGACAGGATATCGGTCGGCGGTTCGCTGGAGATCCTGAACATCAGGCGGCCCATCGACTCGCCTTCGAAAGGCAGCCGGCCGCACAGCATCAGATACAGGCTGACACCCAGGGAAAACAGGTCGGACCGGCCATCGATCTTCTGGCCCGCAAGCTGCTCCGGCGACATGTAGGACGGGGTGCCGAGCACCATTCCGGTCTTGGTCTTTGAACTGTCGGTAAGTCGTGCGATGCCGAAATCAGTCACTTTGACCGTATCGGACTCAAGGTGGTACATGACGTTCGCCGGCTTGATATCCCGGTGAACCACGCCCTGTTTGTGCGCGTAGCCAAGCGCATCCGCTGTCCTGGCGATGATCGAAACGACCTGGTCGACCGTAAGCAATGCTTCCGATTTGGTGAAAGGAACCAGGTCCCCCCCTTTCAGAAGTTCCATCGCGATGAACGCGAGATCGTCCTCTTCACCCGCGTCATAGATCGTGACGATGTTCTGATGCGCCAGACGGCCGGCGGTCTCCGCCTCCCGGAAGAATCGCTCTTTCACGTCGGCCAGTTCGTCAGCCTCGAACTCCTGCGCTAGCGCCATAGTCTTGATTGCCACGACACGCCCTATTTTTGGATCTTTGCCGAGATATACCACCCCCATCGCACCTTTGCCCAGTTCCTTTTCAATCTGGTACCGCCCGAGCATGGGCTTTTCAACCCCGCCGTCCTGCCCCTTGTCCAGAATACTGCTGTTTGCAGCGCCCCCTCCGCCATCGAGGATGGCCGTTTCGGACACCTGCTTGGTACGCGACAGCTTACTCTCAATATCCCGGAACTTCGGGTTGAACTCCGCCATACGGCGAAACACGCCCTCCGCCTTGGCGAACTGGCGCTTCCTCTCGAAGTCCAAGGCCAGATTGTAAAGGTTATCCAGCAGTCCTTCAGAAAGGGGCACAAGGCGGAACTTGTCCCACGCCATGTCCAACTGGCCTTGCCCCTGGTAGGCCAGTCCGAGCATCCGATTCGACTCGGCCGAACTCTCGTCCGACTTGACCTTGGCCTGCCCGGTGATCATAAACCGCTTCGTGACAAGTGCCACATGTCCGGCCAGCAGCAGGACGCAGGGCACCATGAACTGGATCCAGACCCCATTTGCGGTCATCAGGACGAAATGGGCGACCAGGAGCACCGCGAGGATTCCGGCGGTAACGGCGGCTCCATAGGCCGCATTGAGGCGCGGCAGGGCCACGACAAGATAGGCCGTGACGAGCAGGAATAGCGCCTTTTCCGCAATCCAGGCCCAGGAGGGCACGACGAAAAAGTGCTCCTGGAGGATGGAGGAAACCGAGTGCGCGAGCGTCAGCACCGGGTAAGTTGCCGGCGAAACAGGGGTAACCGCCGCAGTTCCGATTCCGGCGGTCGTAGCGCCGATCAGGACGATCTTGTCCCGGTACTTCTTTTCAGCGCTGATCTTGCCTGTGTATACGTCATAGAAGGAGTCGACCTGGAAGGCGGGCTTCCCATCGCGGTCCCGATAGAAGTACGTATGCATCCGGAGTTCCGGATCGGTCCCGATACGCAACTTGCCGAGGGTAACCCCCTCCCCAAACCGAACTTTTATATCGGCAGGCCCCAGGTTCAAGCTCCGGGCGGCAATCAGCATCGAGAGGGAGGGGTAGAACTTGTCGAGATACTGGATTACCAGAGGCTCGGCGCGGATCGCACCGTCGACATCCGGTTTCGAGGCAAGGTGTCCGAGTCCCGCCGCGACCTTGCCAAGCGGCTCGATCGGCGCCTGGACGCCCACGCTCGAGAGCGGGAGGGCGTCCTGCGCTCCTGCCGTCGCGCTGACGGCGCTCTGCAAAGCAAATTCAGGCAAGGGCTTGCCGGGCTTGCCCAGAGGGTCACCGAGCGTGAAAAGCATGGGCAGGAGCACGTTCCTCGCGCGCTCAAAGCTATCGGCGAGCTTGCGGTCGGGATTGAGTGCCCCCTCCGCCTCGCGCAGGACACCCAGAAACCCGCCTAGCTCCCCCGTCGGAACGGCTGGCGCGGCAACCGAAGCGGAGGCCGCCCCAGGCGCAGCGCTCGATTCAGCCGTCGTGGTCCCGCCGGCAAGTTCGATCAGCTTCAGGATGTACTGATATCCGGGGTCGATCTGCGCTTCGCTGAAAAAAACGGTAGTTCCAACGACCTGGGTTTTTGCCTCAGCCAGGATGTCGGCCATCTTTGCGTGGATCTCCCGCGACCACGGCCAGCGACCCAGGTTGGCCACGGAGACATCGTCGATTGCAATGATCGCAATGCGGTCTAGCGGGGACCGCGAGGAGGAAGTTACGCCGATGTCATAAGCCTTGCGCTCCAGACTCTGGAGCAGGTCGCTGTGGCTCGCCAGCAACATGGCTAGCGCGACCACAAGGCCGAAAAGCCAATCGGTCTTCCAGAAGCCGGACTTCATGGGCGCTCCATCGACTTATTCTTAGGCGGTCGGGCGGACAGGCAGATCATCGAAATATTACGCGGACTGACCCTGGAATACAGGAGAAATCTCAATGTATTCAATCAGAAAACCGCTCTTCCACCGGGGCACGTACAGCCCCCCTGCTTCAACAGCGCGGCTCCAGACAACTCCCTTGAAAACAGAAGCCTAACTGGCATTCTTACAGTTAAGTGTAAGGCCAGTCAAATATTTTGGGGGAATCGGTATGCATGTAAAAAGCCCCCAGTTGCCGTTTGGCAAGCGGGGGCCGGGGACCTGCGTTGAGACGGAAAAATCAGGTGCCGAGCAGTGTTCCCGCCTGGATACCCGCAGAGGCCGCAAGTTCGGCAGCGGACACCTTCTTGCCGTCCCCCAGCTTCGCCTTGAACACCTCGATCCGCCCGCCCTGCGCGGTCACGGTAAAGCTCTGCGCCCCGACCTCGACGACCTCGCCGATCTTGCCCTTCACCGCACCGAAGGTGCGGACGGTGTGCTTTTTCGCGTCGAACACCTGGAGTTTCACCCCGTTCAGGGTGGTCCACGCGCCGGGCGCCGGATTGCAGCCGCGAATCAGGTCGTAGACGAAATCCACGTGGTTGGCCCAGTGGATGCGCGCCTCGCCCTCACGGCACCAGCCTTCATAGCTGGCCTGCGACTCGTCCTGCACCAGCTCCTGGTGCTGGCCGGCCACGACCAGGTCGGCTGCCTCGACCATGGCGGCGACGCCCATGGGAAACAGGCGATCGAAGTAGACCGTGCCCAGCGTGTCGTCGGCGCTGATCTGGGTTTCCTTCTGCAGCACCACGTCGCCTTCGTCGAGGCCGTCGTTCGGGCGGAAAATCGTCAGGCCCGTCTTGGTCTCACCCTTGATGATGGGCCAGTTGATCGAGGAAGGCCCTCGATATTTCGGCAGCAGCGAGGGGTGGTACTGGATCGTTCCGTGCTTGGGGATCTTCACGAATTCCTGCGGCGCGAACTGCAGCACGAACGCCATAATGCCGATATCAACAGCGAGTTCCTTCAGTTTCTCGTGCGCCTCGGGCGTCTTCAGCGAAGGGAACTGGAACACCTGCACCCCCTTCTCCTGTGCACAGACTTTGAGTGCGTCGGGCCGGGCGCCGGGCTTCTCGGGCGCGCAGAATACTCCCGCAACCGTATCGCCACGGGCAAGAAAGGCCTCAAGGACGGCTTTGCCGAAATCCTGCTGGCCGATGATTGCAATTTTCATGTTAAGCCGCCTTCTTGGGTGGCGCGGAGAGGGCCCCGGCCTGTTTCAATGCGCTGACCTTGCTGTCGTCGTAACCGAGCACCTGCTTCAGAACTTCGTCCGTGTGCTCGCCGAGGAGCGGGCTCCGCTCGATCTTCGCCGGCGAGGCCGAGAGCTTGATCGGCATGCCGACGTTCCACCACTTGCCGCGCTGCGGGTGGTCGAGCTCGACGTACATTTCACGACCGCGGATATGCTCGTCGGTAGCAAGGTCCTCTGTGGACATGATCGGGCCGCAGGGGACATCGAGCGGGTTCAGGATGGCCATGAACTCGCGCTTCGTGTAGTTCGACGCGAACTTGGTCAGCAGGGCCCACACCAGGTTCTGGTTCTTGCGCCGCTCACCGATCGTGGCCAGGCGCGGATCGTTGACTAGGTCCGGCATGCCCACATCCGGACCGACCCGGTTCGCCAGAGCCGTCCAGACGGCCTCCTGGACCACGACGTAGAGCCAGTCATTTGCGCCATGCGGCTTGCAATGGATCGCGTTGCCGAGCTGTCCGCCGCCGGAATCGTTGCCTGCGCGCGGCACGTCGCCCATGCCCTGGTAGGTCGGCACCGAGTATTCGGGAAGAGCCCCACGGGTCAGGCGCTGGTGGTCGCGGAATTTGACCCGGCAGAGGTTCATCACCCCGTCCATCATCGCCACCTCCACGTACTGGCCTTCGCCCGTGCGATTGGCCTGGTGCAACGCCGCCAGGAGGCCGATCGCCAGATGCAGTCCCGTGCCGGAATCCCCGATCTGCGCGCCCGTGACGAACGGCGCGCCATCAGGCACACCTGTCGTGCTCATCGCCCCGCCCATCGCCTGGGCGACGTTCTCGTAGGCCTTGAACTCGGCATAGGGCCCGGAGGAACCAAAGCCCTTGATCGAGCCCATCACGATCTTCGGGTTGACCTGATGGATCTTCTCCCAGGTGAAGCCGAACCGGTCCAGCACGCCGGGGCCGAAGTTCTCCATGACGATGTCGCACTTCTTCAGGAGGTCGACGAACACAGTCTTGCCCTCCTCCGTTTTCATGTTCACCGTGATCGACCGCTTGTTGCAGTTGAGCATGGTGAAATAAAGGCTGTCGGCGTTCGGCACGTCGCGCAACTGGCCGCGGGTCGCATCGCCCTGCGGCGGCTCGAACTTGATGACGTCCGCGCCCATCCAGGCGAGAAGCTGCGAGCAGGTCGGCCCCGCCTGCACGTGCGTCATGTCGAGGATCCGGACTCCCTTGAGTGCTTCCATTCTGTTCTCCAAAAAATCCCGGGCAGGCGATAGGCTACCGCCCCGCCCGGCTTGCCGAACTACTTCTTCTTCGCGCTTTGCGGGTTCAGGCTCGTGATGCGGCCGCTTTCCGTGCCGGCGGTCTCATCGATGACGGCATTGATGAGCGTGGGCTTCCTGGAGCGGATCGCCTCTTCCATCGCGCGGCGCAGCTCGGCCGGGGTCGTGGCGTTGACGCCCACGCCGCCGAACGCCTCCATCATCTTGTCGTAGCGCGCGCCCTTCACGAACACCGTCGGCGCCACGTCGGTACCGCCCGTGGGGTTCTTGTCGGTTCCCCCGTAAACACCGTTGTTGTTCATGATGACGATGCAGACCGGCAGGTTGTACCGGCAGATGGTCTCCACTTCCATTCCGGAGAAGCCGAACGCGCTGTCTCCCTCTATTGCGATCACGGGGTCGCGTCCGACGACCGCCGCTCCGACCGCGAATCCCATGCCTATGCCCATGATGCCCCACGTGCCCACGTCGAGGCGCTTGCGGGGTTTGTACATGTCGACGATGCTGCGCGTGAAATCGAGCGCGTTGGCGCCTTCGTTTACCAGGACCGCGTCCGGGTTGGCCTTGACGATGTCGCGCACGACGTTGAGTGCGCTGTGGAAATTCATCGGCACCGGGTCCTTGGCCAGCGTTTCGGCCATCTTCGCGAGGTTCTTGCTCTTGCGCTCCTCGATTGCGCCCAGCCAGTCGGCCGGCGGCTTCGCCCACCCGGATCCGATGCCTGCGAGCAATGCGCCCACGCAGGACCCGATATCACCGACCAGCGGCGCGTCGATCCGGACGTTGCTGTCCATCTCCTGCGGGGAAATGTCGATCTGGATGAACTTCTGGGCACCCCAGGCCTTGTGGTCCTTGCCGCCCCAGGTCTTGCCCTTGCCATGCGAGAGCAGCCAATTGAGGCGCGCCCCGATCAGCAGGACGACATCCGCGCCTGGGAGGACGAAAGAGCGCGCCGCCGCGGCGGACTGGTCGTGGGTGTCCGGCAGCAGGCCCTTGGCCATGGACATCGGGAGGTAGGGAATACCGGTGCGCTCAACCAGCGCACGGATGTCCTCATCAGCCTGCGCATACGCAGCCCCCTTGCCCAGCAGGATCAGCGGACGCTTGGCGCCCTTGAGCAGGTCCAGGGCGCGCTGCACCGCATCCGGTGCCGGAATCTGCCGCGGCGCGGGATCGACAACCTTGATCAGCGAATTCTTGCCCACCTGCGCTTCGACGGTCTGGCCGAACAGCTTGGCGGGCAGGTCGAGGTATACGCCGCCAGGACGGCCGGACACTGCGGCCCGGATGGCACGCGCGATGCCCACGCCGATGTCCTCGGCATGCAGCACGCGGAAGGCCGCCTTGCACAACGGCTTGGCGATGGCCAGCTGGTCCATCTCCTCGTAATCGCCTTGCTGCAGATCGACAATCTCGCGCTCGCTCGAGCCGCTGATGAGGATCATCGGAAAGCAGTTGGTCGTGGCATTGGTCAGCGCGGTAAGGCCATTGAGGAAGCCCGGGGCAGATACGGTCAGGCAGATGCCGGGCTTCTGCGTCATGAACCCGGCAATCGCGGCTGCGTTGCCCGCGTTCTGCTCGTGGCGGAACGAGATGACGCGCATCCCTTCGGCCTGCGCCTTGCGTGCGAAGTCGGTGATCGGAATCCCCGGCAGCCCGAAAATCGTGTCAATGCCGTTGATCTTGAGCGCATCGATCACCAGGTGGAAGCCATCCGTCACTTCCTGTGATTGCGAATCGGTCGCGGCTTGCGTCTCCACAGAACCCATCGTGGTCTCCTTTGAGGTACTACAGGTTTTCCCGCGGATCACCGTGGGACCGCGGGCTTTCAAGCGTGGGTCGTAATGGTAGGGAGCCGCCCTCCTGCCAACCTTGACTGCGGTCAATCTTTTTTCGTCTAAAATGTCAGATTGGTTCGAATGCAAAATCCAGCCTCAGCGCAGCCGCAATGGCCTCGATCGAGAATCATCCGCAAAGCAACACAGTCCGCCTCCAGCTCAAGCAGAACCTCATCCTCGGCGACATGCTTCCCGCTGACTGGAAGGAGCTCGAGCCGCTGCTCGACATCGTCGATTACGGAAAGGGCGATCTCCTGGTCCGCCAGGGCGACACCGAGATGGAGCAGTTTTTCGTCCTGGACGGGATGCTGAAGCGCGTTGTTTCCAACCCCGAAGGCCACGAAATGATTTTGCGGTTCGCGGCCGAGATGGATATGGATACGTCCTATGCCGCCTGGCGACTAAAAACCCCTGTCCCGTACTCGATCGTAGGGGTCACGAAGGTCCGCACCGCGAAGATTCCCATGCCCGCATGGGTGGAGTTCCTGGGGCGCCATCCTGCGGTCAAATTGCGCTTTGAATATGAGGTCATGAAGCTCATGTCTGAGGTCATGGCGCACACGATTACCCTTCACCTCCTGGACGCTCCGGGGCGGTTACTGCGTTTCCAGAGAAAGCACGCAGAACTGGCCGGCCGGATCCCGAAAAAGGAACTGGCCGCGTACCTGAACCTGACCCCCGAGACCCTCTCCAGGCTCAAGCAGAAGCTCAACGTCGAGGACTAGGCGCAGGAACGGCGCACTGCCAGGCCTCAGCGCCCCTTCAAACGCGCCCGCAGTGCACTGGCAACCGGCCACAGCAGGAGGAACAGCGCGAGTCCGGTAAGCCCGCTGACCAGCGCGGTGGAGAAAAAGATCGACATGTCTCCCTGCGACACCAGCATCGCCTGCCGGAACGACGCCTCCGCGCGATCACCGAGCACGATCGCGAGCACCAGCGGCGCCAGCGGATAGTTCAGCTTCTTGAACACGTACCCGATAATGCCGAACACGATCATCATCCATACGTCGAAGATCGAGTTGTGAACGGTGAACGCGCCGATCGCGCAGATCACCATGATCACCGGCGCGACGATCGCAAACGGGATGCGCAGGATCGCCGCGAACAGCGGCACGCAGGTCAGCACGACGATCAGACCCACGATGTTGCCCAGATACATGCTGGCGATCAGCCCCCAGACGAAGTCCTTCTGCTCGACGAACAGCAGCGGTCCCGGCTGCAGGCCCCAGATCAGCAGGCCGCCCAGGAGCACCGCAGCCGTCGGTGATCCCGGCACGCCGAGAGTCAGCATCGGCAGCAGCGCCGAGGTGCCCGCCGCATGGGCCGCGGTTTCCGGCGCCACCACGCCCTCCACCATGCCGGTGCCGAATTTTTCGCCATCCTTGGAGAACCGGCGCGCAACGCCGTAGCTCATGAACGACGCCGGCGTCGCGCCGCCGGGCACGATACCCATGAAGCAGCCCACCGCGGACGAACGCAGCGACGTCATCCAGTATTTGGGCAGCTCCCGCCATGTGTCGAGCACCACGCGCATGTTCATCTTCGCCCGCGTGCCGCGGAACTCGAGGCCTTCCTCGAGCGTCAGCAGGATTTCGCCGATACCGAACAGCCCGATGACTGCGACCAGGAAATCGAATCCGCTGAGCAGGTGCGTCTGGCCGAACGTGAGCCGCAGCGTGCCGGTGACCGGGTCGGTGCCGACGGCGGCCAGCGCAAACCCGAGCATCATCGCGGCGATCGTCTTGAACGGTGGCTCCTTGCTCATGCCGACGAACGCACAGAAGGTGAGCAGGTAGACGGCGAAGAACTCCGGCGGTCCGAATTCCAAGGCGAACTTGGCGACCACCGGCGACAGGAACGTGATCATGACTACCGCAACCAGCGCGCCCACGAACGACGAGGTGAACGCCGCGGTCAACGCTTCTCCCGCCCGGCCCTGCTGCGCCAGCGGATAGCCGTCGAACGTGGTCGCAACCGACCAGGGTTCGCCAGGAATGTTGAAAAGTATTGAGGTGATTGCCCCGCCGAACAGGGCCCCCCAGTAGATGCACGACAGCAGGATGATCGCCGACGTCGTGCCCCCGGGGCTCTGCGCCATCGAGAACGTGAGCGGCAGCAGGATCGCCACGCCGTTGGCGCCCCCCAGGCCCGGCAGCACGCCGATGATCACGCCCAGAATCACGCCGGCGAACATCAGTACGATATTCTTGAAAGACAGGGCGATCGCGAAGCCCTGCATCAGCGACTGGATTTCATCCATTTCAGTTCAGCCCCAGGGCTGCCTCGAGAGGCCCCTTGGGCAGCGGGATCTTGAACCACACCTCGAATACGACGAAGAACACGACGCTGTTGCCGATGCTGACCGCAGCCACGATCCACCAGGCGTACTTGCCCAGCCAGCGCATGAAGAAAGCGATGAACACCGTCGATGCCAGGTACAGGCCCAGCGGGCTGATCAGGCCGACGTAAATGGCGGTCGGGATCAGCACTGAGAAGACGAGCTTGAGCGCCCGGAGCTGGACGAAGTCGCTGGCGTCCCGCCGGGCGGCCGCGAGGGCGCTCAGCAGGTTCACTACGCTGGCGATACAGAGGAGCAACCCGATGTAGAAGGGAAAATACCCCGCCTCCGGCCCGTCCTCGCCCCACTTGGCGCCCAGGCGCGCGCTGTCGAAGATGACGATCGCACCGCACAGGAGGATGAAGGCCGCGACTGCGATCTCCATGGTCCTCGTCTTGATTGCGGCCTTGCCGCCGGATCCTTCGGTCATGCGCTCTCCTGGAAGCCGCCCGGCGCAGGCCGGGCGGGCTCTACTTGCCGCCCGCGATGAAGCCGGCCGCTTTCATGAGCATGACGTGCCGCGCCTCTTCCTTGGCCACCCAGTCGGCGTATTCCTTGCCGTTCAGCGCAGTCTGGTTGAAGGCGCCCTTTTCCATGAAGTCCTTCCATTCGGGGGTCTCGCGCACCTTCTTCAGGAGGTCCAGATAGTACTGAACCTGGTCCGGCGTCACGCCCGCCGCCATGAAGATGCCGCGCAGCATCAGGTAATCGACGTCCAGGCCCTGCTCCTTGCAGGTCGGAATGTCGGCCCAGGACTGCGTGTCGGTCACCTTGGCCTTGTAGGGCATGCGCTTCGGGTCGAACACGCAGAGCGGCCGCAGTTTCCCCGCGCGCCACTGCGCCACCGCCTCGATCGGGTTGTTCACCGTGGAGTCCACGTGCTTGCCAACCAGCTGCACGGCGACGTCGCCGCCGCCCTTGAACGGGATGTAGGTGAACTTGTTGCCCATCTTCTGCTCGAGGGCGACCGTGATGATCTGGTCTTCCTGCTTGGAGCCGGTCCCGGCCATCTTGAATCGCTTGGACTGATCGCCGGCCCTCGCCTTGGCTTCGGTGAAGAAGTCCTTGCTGGTCTTGTAAGGCGACTCGGCGTTCACCCACAGGACGAACTGGTCGAGCGCCATCATCTGGACCGGCGTGAGGTCGCGCCAGTTGAACGGCACGCCCGTGGCCAGCGGCGTCGTAAACAGGTTGGACAGCGTTATGATGATCTTGTGCGGGTCGCCCTTGGCGCCCTTCACGTCGAGGAATCCCTCGGCCCCCGCGCCGCCGGCCCTGTTGACTACGACCATCGACTGCTTCATCAGGCTGTGCTTGGCGATGATCGACTGGATGACCCGCGCCATCTGGTCGGCCCCGCCGCCGGTGCCGGCCGGCACGATGAACTCCACCGTCTTGGTCGGCTCCCAGGCGTGCGCCATGGATGCAATCGCAAGCGCCACAGCCCCCGTCGCTATCCGAACACTCTTCCCGAAACTGGTATTCATGACGCCTCCTTTTGACATTGAAGTCCACTTGTCCGGGCGCCTATTCTGCGGAAAACGAGTCTGACACCTCAGGGTGCGATTGTGATTGGCACTCGAAAACAGGGGCCTTGACCATGGTCAAGAATTCGACTCATCCCGCCTGAGTCGCGAAATAGCCCCCGAGAATGCGCGCATCCCTCCGCTAGCGATCCATGAGCACCGGGACTTTCGATTGCGCGAGCACTTTCTGCGTCTGCGTGCCGAGGTTCGAAGCCCGGAAACCGCGGCGGCCGTGGGAAGCGATGAAGATCAGGTCGTACCCGAAACGCTTCGCAGCGGCGACGATCGCGTCGGCCGGATAGTCGCTCGTCGCGCTGGCCGTGGCACAGCGCACACCAGCCGCCTTTGCTGCGCGCTCGATGACCCCCAAATATTTGCGGGTCGCCTTTTCAATGACCTTGGCGTGGTCCTGCGGATCGATATAGGACGATAGCAACCCCTTGTACTCGATGGGCGTCGCTGGCGGCGAAGCATAGAACCCGGTGACCTTGGCACCCAGCTCCTTGGCGAGTTTGACGCCAGCCACGGCCGCCCCCTCGCTCAGCTTGGAACCGTCGGTGGGAATGAGTATGTGCTTGTACATTTTAGAGATCTCCTATTTCGCGTAGGGCAGGACCCAGATGAGCATCGCTAGGACATAGCAGACGAATGAGCAAACCAGCGTGAACGGCACGCTCCATGAGAGGAATTCGCGCAGTGAAACACGGCGCCCCTCTTCCTTTTCCGCCAGCGACAGAGCGACGTACAGCGCCGGCGCGCCGGCAACGGTCAGGTTGCTGCCAAGCGTCCCCGCCCAGAGCAGAACCCAGTAAAGCGGCCAGGGCTCGATTCCCGCCGCGCCCAGGTCGCGGATCGTGTAGAGGAAAGTGAGGATATATGCGTCGTGCTCCACCAGGCCTACGATCGGGATGGTCACCCAGTAGAGGATCGTCGCGCCGAGCGCGTAGTTCTGCGCGAATATCGGCTTCATGGCATTGGCGAGCATGTCGAGGATATGGCTCTTCTCCAGACCCCCGACCAACGCGAACAGGGCGATATAGAAGAAGATCGCCCGCCAGTCGAGCTCCTGCACCATTTCCTCGAAACTCGCGGCCTTGACCCGATCGCCCAGAATCGCCAGCACAAGTACGAGCGAAATGGCGCCCGTGAGCGCGATGAAGCCGAGCTTGACCCCTATGTACTCGCGCATCGACATCGCGACCACCGTCCCGAGGAACCACACCACGACGATCGTCGCGAACAGCGGGTTCTCGATCTTCGCGTCGATGCCGAGCGCGGCGATGTCGGTCACCCGGGGCCGCCCACGGAAGGCGTAGGCGTACATCACCGCGAGGGTGATCACGAAGGTCAGCAGCAGAATCGGAAACGAGGAAGGCCGGCCGTGCTGCCAGATGAAGTCGTAGAACTCGGCCCCCGCAACGCTATGCAGCATCTGCGGCGGCAGGTCGCCGATGATCAGCGCGGTGCCCATGAAGTTGGCGCCGAAGCCGATCATCAGGACCACCGGCACCGCCGGGATCTTCATGGCGCGCGCCAGGGGCAGCGCGACCGGGGCCATCATCAGGATGGTCACGACGTTGTCGACGAACATCGAGATCACCCCGGCGAGGAAGGTGAGGATCATCACCAGCAGCCCGGGCCTGCCGCCCGAGAGCTTGAGTGCCTGCACCGAGAGCCAGCTGGGCACCCCCGACTTGCCGAAATACCCGGCGATCAGCCAGATGCTGACCAGGATTGCCATCACGTTCCAGTCGACGTACTTGAACGCGTCGTCCTCGCTCATCACGCCAAACCAGATCATCACCGTCACGCCGATCATCGCGGCGAGCGTACTGTCGATCACGTTGGTGACCACCACGAGGATCGTGACGGCGAAGATTCCCACGGCCAACCACTGCGAAAATTCCATGATTTCTTCTCCCGATAATGCCTAATTGTACCTTTGGGTAAGCACATGTGGCGACTGCTGGGCGGAACTTCTGCTCGAACCACAGGCCCGGATCGCATTCGCGACGCTCACTGCGTTCGAGCCGATGCTCGGCATCGACAACATCATATTCATATCCATCCTGGTCGACCGCCCTCCGCCGGAGCGGCGCGAAACCGCGCGGCGCATCGGCATGGCGCTTATTGCCGATGCCGTGGATTTCCACGTGCCCAAGGGCAACATCTATTTCGCCATGTCATTCTCTGTCGCAGTCGAGATGCTCAATTTGCGGCTGCGGCGCAGTAGAATCGCCAGATTGGAATCCACCGGGAGGCGAAATGGGAGTCGCATTGTTCGCGGGCGCCGTCGCCATCGGCGTGGCTTGTGCCGCATTTGGCGTACCGATGGAATTCGTGCTGTTCGGCCTTACGCTCACCGGCGTCGCGCTGTTCCACCATCGTGTGCTTCAGGTCGCGCTTACCGGTCTAGCGGTGATCACGGTTTACAAGCTGGCGTTCACCGGCTTCAAGGCCGGACCAGGCCTCGCCGGGCTCGGGACCCACATGGCCCACGAATGGATCATCCTCACCAACCTTCTGGGCCTGCTGCTCGGCTTCGCCCTGCTCTCCAACCATTTCGAGCGCAGCAAGGTACCGGAGATCCTGCCGCGCTTCCTGCCCGACGACTGGAAAGGCGCCTTCGCGCTGCTCGGGATCGTTTTCGTCATGTCCGCCTTCCTCGACAACATCGCCGCGGCGCTGATCGGAGGCACGATGGCGCGGGCGGTGTTCCGCGGCAAGGTGCATATCGGCTACCTGGCGGCGATCGTCGCGGCATCCAACGCCGGGGGATCCGGCAGCGTGGTCGGGGACACCACCACCACGATGATGTGGATCGACGGCGTGAGCCCGATCATGGTGCTGGACGCGTATGTGGCGGCCATCGTGGCGCTTGCAATCAGCGGCTACGTCGCGGCGCGCCAACAGCACGCCTATGCGCCCATCCTCAAGGACGAGGTGGGCCACCACGAGGTCGACTGGACCCGCCTCTGGATCGTGGGCGTCATCCTCATTTCGGCGATCCTCGCCAACGTCGTGGCCAACCTGAAATTCCCGGCGGTGCTCGACCAGTTCCCGGTCATGGGCGTGGCGGTGTGGGTCGCCATTTTCGCCACGGCCGCGCTCCGGCAGCCGGACTGGAAGCTGCTCCCCGATGCGTTCAAGGGTTCGGTGTTCCTGCTCGCCCTGGTGACCTGCGCGTCGATGATGCCGGTCGAGAAACTGCCGCCGGCCTCATGGCAGGCCACCTTCTCGCTCGGATTCATTTCCGCGGTGTTCGACAACATTCCGCTTACGGCTCTGGCTCTCAAGCAAGGCGGCTACGACTGGGGCATGCTGGCCTATGCGGTCGGCTATGGCGGCTCGATGATCTGGTTCGGCTCCTCGGCCGGCGTGGCCATCTCGAACATGTACCCTGAGGCCAAATCGGTGGGTCGCTGGGTGCGCCATGGCTGGCACGTGGCGCTCGCCTACGTGATCGGGTTCATGGTGATGCTGGCGCTCGTTGGTTGGCATCCGACCGATAAGCGCGGGCGCACCCTGATGGGCGAGGCTCCGCCGGTGACCGTGAAAGCGCTGCCCGCGGATTCCTGAGGCCCTTGTTGCGGTGGACTCCCTTGGCGGCACGCTGCTCATCGGCGTTGCCGCTTTTGCGGCGACCAACCTCGATGACCTGTTCCTGCTGGTCGTCTTCTTCGCAATCGGCTGGGGGCGCGCCCGCGATGTAGTGCTGGGCCAGTACGCGGGCATCGGCGCGCTTTTCGCCGTAAGTGCGCTGGCTTCGCTCCTTTCATTCGGCATCCCGGCCGGGTACGCGTGCCTTCTGGGACTGCTGCCGGTAATCATCGGGGTGACGCAGCTTCTGGACGACCATCCGGCCGGGCCGGAAACGCCCCCCGGATCCGGGATTCTCCCCATCGCGGCGACAACGCTGGCGAACGGCGGGGACAACGTAGGCGTTTACATCCCGTTATTTGCCACCTCCAGCGCGCTCGAAATCGGCGCTTTTGCCGCGATCTTCGCCGTCATGACGGGCCTGTGGTGCCTCGCCGCGTATTGGCTGGTACGCCATCCGGCCGCCGGCGCCCCGATTCGCCGCTACGGCCCGCAGGTAGTCCCCTTCGTCCTCATCGCCATCGGGATCCTCATCCTCGCCTGCTAGGCTAGAACAGGCCGACCACCTTTCCGTTCACGAAGTCGATCTTGTTCGCAGAAGGCACCTTCGGCAGGCCGGGCATGGTCATGATGTCGCCGCAGACCATCACCACGAACTCGGCGCCGGCAGCCAGGCGCACTTCACGGACGTTCACGACGTGATCCGTCGGCGCCCCCCTGAGTGAAGCGTCAGTCGAGAACGAAGACTGCGTCTTCGCCACGCAGACCGGGTAGTGCCCGTAACCGTCTTCCTGCAGTTTCTTGATCTGGTTGCGCACCTTGGTGTCGGCGGTGACCTCGGAAGCCCGGTAGATCTTCTTGGCGATCTTGTTGACCTTTTCCCACAGCGTGTCCTGCTCGTCGTAGACGAACGTCATCTCCGACTTCTGCTCGCACAGCCCGACCACGACGTTGGCGAGGTCCGCCGCGCCCTTGCCGCCGTCGCCCCAGTGCGTGGCGAGGACCACCGGCACGCCCATCTTCTTCATCCGGTCGTAGAGCAGGTCGAGCTCGGCCTTGGTATCGCTGGTGAACTTGTTGATCGAGACCACGCAGGGGATGCCGTAGTTCTTGGTAACGTTCTCGACGTGCCGCTCGAGGTTGACGATGCCCTTGGCCAGCGCGTCCACGTCCTCGGTGGTAATGGTCTTCAGGTCGGCGCCGCCGTGGTACTTCATCGCGCGGACAGTCGCAACGATGACTGCCGCCGAGGGGCGCAGGCCGGACTTGCGGCACTTGATGTCGACGAATTTCTCAGCGCCAAGGTCGGCACCGAAACCGGCTTCCGTCACGACATAGTCGGCGAGCTTCAGCGCGGCCTGCGTCGCGATCACCGAGTTGCAGCCGTGGGCGATGTTTGCAAACGGGCCGCCGTGGATGAACGCCGGGTTGTTCTCGAGCGTCTGCACCAGGTTGGGCTTGAGCGCGTCCTTCAGCAGCACCGTCATCGCGCCATGGGCATTGAGGTCGCGGGCGCAGACCGGCTTCTGGTCACGCGTGTAGCCGATCACGATGTTTCCGAGGCGCTTTTTCAGGTCTTCGATGGACGTGGCCAGGCAGAAGATCGCCATGACTTCGGAGGCCACCACGATGTCGAACCCGTCCTCGCGCGGGTAGCCGTTGGCCGTCCCGCCCAGCGCCACGGTGACTTCGCGCAGTGCGCGATCGTTCATGTCGAGGACGCGCTTCCACTGGATGCGCCGCACGTCGATGCCCAGTTCGTTGCCGTGGTTGATGTGGTTGTCGATCAGCGCGGCGAGGAGGTTGTTGGCGAGTTGGATCGCGCCGAAGTCCCCCGTGAAATGCAGGTTGATGTCCTCCATCGGGACGACCTGGGCATAGCCTCCGCCAGCCGCGCCGCCCTTCACCCCGAACACGGGACCGAGCGAAGGCTCGCGCAGGCAGATCACCGCCTTCTTGCCAATGTAGTTGAGTGCATCGCCAAGGCCGACCGTAGTGGTGGTCTTGCCCTCACCAGCCGGAGTCGGGCTGATCGCCGTGACCAGGATCAGCTTGCCGTTCTTGCGGTCCTTGAGCGTATCCAGGTACTCGAACGAAACCTTGGCCTTGGTGTGCCCGTAGGGCTCGAGGTGCTCCTCGGCAATGCCGAGTTTTTCGAGCGCCACCTTGTTGATGCGCTGCATCGTGGCTGCCTGGGCGATTTCGATATCCGACGGCATGGGGGGAGTCTCCTGAGTCTTGTGTTGGGTTGGATGCGCGGAACTATAGGGGCGCGGCCGCCGCCGCACCCTTGACTGAAGTCAAGCGAACGTTCAGCCGTACATGGTCTTCAGTGTTGCCCCCTTCCCGTAGCCCGGGTCCCCGGGGGCGGTCCCGCCGCGCGTGAGCCGCACCGCGCAATACTTGAATTCCGGGATTTTCCCGACCGGGTCGAGCTTGGGGTTGGTGAGCATGTTGGCCGCCGCCTCGTAGAAAGCGAAGGGAATGAAGACGGCGCCCCGCGGCGTGCCTTCGTCGGCACGCGCGTAAAGCGAGATCTTGCCGCGCCGCGATTGTACCGTGATGACATCGCCCGCCTTTGCGCCAAGGGCCGCAAGGTCGAGCGGGTGGATCGAGCAGACGGGATCCGGCTCGATCGCATCCAGCACGCCGGAGCGTCGCGTCATCGCGCCGGTATGCCAGTGCTCCAGCTGCCGGCCTGTGATGAGGACTGTCGGGTAGTCAGCGTCCGGCCGTTCGTCGGCGGAGATCAGGTCCGCCGGTACGAACTTGGCACGGCCCGTCGCCGTAGGGAACACCTCGGTGAACACTACCGGTTGGCCCGGATCGCCTTCGTTCTCGCACGGGTAGATGACGCAGGAATCCCGCTCGAGGCGCTCCCACGTGATGCCGGCGATGGAGTTCATGCCCTTGCGCATCTCGTTGAAGACTTCTTTGGGATGCTGGTAAGTCCAGTCCAGGCCGATACGCTTTGCCAGCTCGCAGAGGATCCAGAGGTCCGGCTTCGCCTCGCCCGGCGCGTCGATCGCCTTGCGGCCGAGCTGCACCATGCGGTCGGTATTGGTGAACGTGCCGTCCTTCTCGGGGAAGGCCGTGGCCGGCAGGACCACGTCGGCCAGGTAGCAGGTCTCGGTCAGGAAGATGTCCTGCACCACGAGGTGCTCCAGTTTCGCCATGGCTGCGCGGGCGTGCCCGACGTCAGGGTCGGACATCGCCGGGTTCTCGCCCATGATGTACATGCCCCGCACCTTGCCGGCGTACGCCGCGTCCATGATCTCGACCACGGTCAGGCCGGGCTTGGTGTCGAGCTTCGCGCCCCAGAGCTTCTCGAAGCGCTTGTTCGCCTCGGGATTGTCGACGCGCTGGTAGTCGGGGAACATCATCGGGATCAGGCCGGAGTCGGAGGCGCCCTGCACGTTGTTCTGCCCGCGCAGCGGATGCAGGCCCGTGCCGGGCCTGCCGACCTGGCCGGTCATCAGCGTGAGCGCAATCAGGCAGCGCGCGTTGTCCGTGCCGTGGACGTGCTGCGAGATCCCCATGCCCCACAGGATCATCGACCCCTTGGACGTCGCATACATGCGCGCGACTTCCCGCAGCGTCTTGGCCGGGATGCCGCAGATCGGCGCCATCTTCTCCGGCGAGTAGTGCTTCGAATTCTCTTTGAGCGCCTCGTACCCGCTGGTGCGGTCGCGGATGAAGGCTTCGTTCACGAGGCCCTCATCGATGATCGTGTGGATCATCGCGTTGAGCATCGCGACGTCGGTGTCCGGGTTGAACTGCAGGAAGTGCGTCGCATGCCGGGCAAGCTCGGTGCGGCGCGGATCGGCCATGATCAGCTTCACGCCGTTCTTGGCCGCGTTCTTCATCCAGGTCGCGGCAACGGGGTGGTTGACCGTGGGGTTCGCGCCGATGACGAAAACCACCTCGGCCTTGAGCACGTCGCTGACCTGGTTGGACACCGCCCCGGAGCCCACGCCTTCGAGCAGCGCGGACACGGAGGACGCATGGCACAGCCGGGTGCAGTGGTCTACATAGTTGGAGCCAAACCCGGTGCGCACCAGCTTCTGGAAGAGGTAGGCCTCCTCGTTGGAGCCTTTCGCCGAACCGAACCCGGCGAGGGCCAGGCGCCCCTCCCGCTCGCCTCCGGCATCCCGGATATTGCGCAGCCCTTTCGCGGCCACTTCCAGCGCCTCTTCCCAGCTCGCCTCACGGAACGCTTCCTTCCAGTTCGCCGGGTCTACGGTGAAGGTCGCAGACTTGGGCACACCGGGCTTGCGGATGAGCGGCTTGGTGAGCCGCTGCGGGTGGTGCGCATAGTCGAACCCGTAGCGCCCCTTCACGCACAGGCGCCCGTGGTTGGCCGGGCCGTCGCGGCCGGTCACGAACTTGATGACGTTCTTCTCGACGTGATAGGTGAGCTGGCAGCCTACGCCGCAGAACGGGCACAGCGATTCGACCGTCTTGTCGATTTCCGCGAGCCCGGCCTCGCGCGCCGGCATCAGCGCGCCAGTCGGGCAGGCCTGCACGCACTCGCCGCACGCCACGCAGGTGGAGGCGCCCATGGGGTCGTCGAAGTCGAAGACGATCTTTGCGTGGTCGCCGCGGAAGGCCAGCCCGATCACGTCGTTGACCTGCTCCTCGCGGCAGGCGCGCACGCAGCGCGTGCACTGGATGCACGCGTCGAGGTTGACCGCGATGCCCGGGTGGGACACGTCCGCGGCAGGCTGGGTGCGGCCCGGGAACCGCGGCAGGCCGACGTCCAGCTTTTCCGCCCACTGGTCGAGCTCGGAATCGACCCGGTAGTGCTTTTCCGGCATGTCGGACAGCAGCAGCTCGAGCACCATTTTCTGCGAGGCCTTCGCGCGCTCGCTGTCGGTGGTGACCTCCATCCCGTCCTTCGGGTAGCGGCAGCAGGACGGGGCCAGCACGCGCTCGCCCTTGATCTCCACCACGCAGGCGCGGCAGTTGCCGTCCGGGCGCATGCCCGGCATATAGCAGAGGTGCGGGATCTCGACGCCGTTCTTCTTCGCCGTCTCGATGATCGTCTCGTCCGGGCGCCCGACTACGGTGCGGCCGTTCAACTTGAACTCGACCGGCATCGTCGCCAGCTGTTCGGTGCTTACTCTTTCCATCACGCCACCTCTTGCGGGAAGAATTTCATCACGCTCAGCACAGGATTGGGCGCGGCCTGCCCTAGGCCGCAGATCGAAGCGTCCATCATTGCCGAGGAGAGTTCCTTGAGCAGCGGCTGGTCCCACTGCGGGGCATCCATCAGCGCCAGCGCCTTGGCCGTGCCGACCCGGCACGGCGTGCACTGGCCGCAGGACTCTTCCTTGAAGAAGCGCAGCAGGTTCTTCGCCGCATCCACGGCATTGTCCTGCTGCGACAGGATCACCACCGCAGCCGAGCCGATGAAGCAGCCGTAGGGTTGCAGCGTGTCGAAGTCGAGCGGGATGTCGCCCATCGACGCAGGCAGGATGCCACCCGAGGCACCGCCCGGCAGGTAGGCGTAGAACTCGTGGCCGTCCTGCATGCCGCCGCAGTATTCGGCAATCAGTTCCTTCACCGTGATGCCGGCCGGCGCGAGGTGCACGCCCGGCTTCTTCACCCGGCCCGATACCGAGAAGGAACGCAGGCCCTTGCGGCCGTTGCGGCCGTGCGACGCGAACCAGGCCGCGCCCTTCTCGAGGATCTCGCGCACCCAGTAGACGGTTTCCATGTTGTGCTCGAGCGTCGGGTAGCCGAAGAGGCCCACCTGCGCCACGTAGGGCGGCCGCAGCCGCGGCATGCCGCGCTTGCCTTCGATCGACTCGATCATCGCGGACTCCTCGCCGCAGATGTACGCACCCGCGCCGCGCCGCAGGTGGATCGGGGGCAGCGCGCAGGGCGCGTTCTTTTTCAGCTTCGCCAGTTCGCGCTCGAGCACCGCCCGGCACCCGGCGTATTCGTCGCGCAGGTAGATCCAGATCTCGCCCACGCCCGCCGCCCAGGCGGCGACCAGCATGCCTTCGAGGAACCGGTGCGGGTCACGCTCGAGGTAGTAGCGGTCCTTGAAGGTGCCCGGCTCGCCCTCGTCGATGTTGACCGCCATGTTGCGCGGCTCGGGCTCCGCCGCCACCAGACGCCACTTGCGCCCGGTGGGAAAGCCCGCGCCGCCGAGACCGCGCAGGCTGGAGTCTTCCATGACCTTGGTGATGCCATCCCGGGTGTGCTTGCCTGCGAGGCAGTCGGCGATGAGCTGGTACCCGCCGGCTTTGCGATATGCCGCATAGTCGATGTACTTGGGCTCGAAGCTCTTGGTCAGGCGCCCGTGCACATGCCGTGCAACGGCTTCCGGCGTGGCCTCAAGCACCGGGTTCTGCCCGACGACGACCGCAGGCGCTGATTCGCAGCGTCCGATGCAAGGTGCGGGAATGACGCGCACCTCCTTGCCCAGCAGGCCCGGGAGCTTCTTCAGCAGGTCCTTGGCGCCGGCCATCTCGCAGGACAGCGAGTCGCACACGCGCACGGTCAGCGCTGCAGGGGCGGCCTCGCCCTCCTTCACGATGTCGAAATGGTGGTAGAAGCTGGCCACCTCGTAGACCTCGGCCATCGCCATGCGCATTTCGTGGGCGAGCGCGGCCAGGTGCGCGGCCGGCAACTGCCCGCAGGCATCCTGGATCTTGTGCAGGTGCTCGATCAGCAAGTCGCGGCGGCGTGGTTCGTTGCCAAGGAGCTTGCGCACGTCCTCCAGCGCCTGCGGGTCGACCCTGCGCCCCTTGGGGGTGCCGCGCTTCTTCCCGCGGGACGTTGCTGCCGTCCCCGCCACACCCTGGCCGAGCGGGGTCTTGCTGTCTGGACCACCCATCTTGCGCTGCCTCCTTGTCTACCCGACATTATCGGGCAGGGGGCAGCGCCGGAATCTTGACTGCGGTCAAGCGCCCTGTTGTAGTTCCGCCATGTGCAGAGCACTCCTCTACCTCGGCAAGCCCGTATTGCTCGACAACCTGCTGTTCCAGCCGGATTCGGCGCTGGTGCGGCAGAGCTACATGCCCAAGATGCTGCACATGCTGAACCTGGCCGGCTTCGGCATGCGCGCCTGGGACCCCGCGACGCCCGACCCTGATCGCCCGTTTTCGTACCACTCCCAGTCCCTGCCGGTGTTCGACCGCAACCTGAAGGGACTGGCCGAGAAGATCCACGCGGGCTGCGTGCTGGCCCATGTGCGCGGGGTGGCGTACAGCACCCGCGTCGAGATTTCCCTGCAGAACGTGCACCCTTTCCACTTCGCCGGCGTGCCGTTGGTGCTCGCGCACAACGGCGACCTGGCCCGCTTCGCCGAGATGAAGCCGCTCCTGGCGCGTCACTTGAAGCCCGAGTTTGCCGCCCAGGTGCACGGCACGACCGACAGCGAGTGGGTCTATGCGCTGGTCGTATCCCGCCTGCCGGACGCGCACCGCCGCCCGAGCGCCGGCGAACTCACCGGCGCGCTGCGCGAGACGCTCGCCATCCTGCGGGAAACGCGGGCGGAGCTCGGCATCGCGGTGTCGTCGTCGCTCAACCTGTTTGTCGCCGACGGCCACCAGCTGGCCGCGGTGCGCTACTGCTTCGATTTCGGCTGCTACGCGACGGAAGATGCCTCACGCCTGCACGAGGCGAACCTGTCCTACCTCAGCCTCTGGTACACGGCCGGCCGTGATTACGCGCTGCACGACGGCGAATGGAAGATGACGGGCGGCATCGAGCAGGCCGATTCGATCCTGATCGCCTCCGAGCCGCTCACGCACGATACCAGCGCCTGGGTGGAAGTGCCTGAATACGGGCTGCTGCACGCCGAGCTGAAGAACGGCCGCCCGGTGATCACCCTGGATTACGTCGACTGAGCCACCAGCTGGCCGTGGTAGGCCGCTGAAAGCTCGGCATGCTGCCCGTGCGCGGCCGCCAACTGCAGCTGGCTGATGAGGCGCGTGAGGCGCCGGTTGGTCTGGGCCAGCGAGGCCAGCAGGTTGCGATGTACCGCGCGGTGCAGCTTGGTCGCCGCCGGGCCGGGCCCGAAATACAATGCCTCGAAGCGCGCCCGGGGGAACTCAAGCAGCAGAACCGATTCCCGCGCATGGCATGAAACGCCGTGCGGCAGGCCCTCGAGCATGCTCATGAAGCCGAACAGCTGGCCCGGCCCGAGCACTGCGAGCCGGCGCTCCAGGGCCGCGTGCCGCCCGACCACCTCCACCGCCCCGCGCACCACCAGGTAAGTCGCACCGGCCGCCTGCCCCGCGTGGAATACCGGCGCGCCCCGTGGCAACTCCACAAGACTCCCGGCCGCCGCCACATCTTCGATCTCGTCGCCGTCGAACCCCTCGAACATCGGCAGCCGCGGCAGGAACGCCCGCCAGTCGAAGGCCGCGCGCGTGGAGCGGGGCACATCCCGCAGGGGGTCGCCTTCCGGCCCCGCCACCCGCGCCGGCCGGTCCTCGGCCGAGGGACACGCCAGCACCTTTGCATTCAGCTGCCGCAGCTTGTCGGACAGGACCAGGGTGATGGCGTGCTGGATGCGCAGGGCGGCCGGATGGCGTTGCGCGACCAGCGCCCGGAAATCGTCCCGCTCGACAAACCAACCGTCGATGTTGGTCGCCGCGCTGACCGTCGCGGTACAGGCGCCGTGGTCGAGGAGGGCCATTTCCCCGAACACATTGCCGCCTTCGAGCCGCGCAACCGTCAGCGCCTCCCCGCCCGGCAGCATCACCACCGCCTCCGCCAGGCCCTCGCGCAGCAGCCAGGCGCCGCGCGCCGCTTCGCCGTGGCGCACCAGCCGGGCGCCCTTCAGGTACGACACCTCCCGCGCGACGGATAGCAGCAGGGCGCGGGCCTCGGCATCGAGGCGCTCGAGAAACGGCCCAGGCGCGGCAGCGGTCATCTATCGCCCTCATGATTTACCAACATTCAGTCTGTAAAAACGGCTCCTGGAGCCGCTCTAAAGCAAATTTACTTGCCTGAAACGGAAACCCTACTTGAGGATCCTCAGCAGGTTGTGGTGCGCGTCGGTGAACGTCGGCAGGTCCTTGCGGTCCTCGATCGGCGTCGCCACCTCCTTGAGGTGGCTCGACGCGAGGAGCGCCTTGTTGCGGGTCACCAGCACCTGGTCGGTGGAAGACCGCCAGTAGCCTGCCCCGTTCTGGTCCTCCTCGGGGTAGTCCGAGACCAGCACGGCCTCGAAACCGAGCTCGGCCGCGAGGCGCTTGATCACCGGCGGCAGGTCCACGTAACGGTTGGTCGCCTGGAAGACGATCACGCCGTCGGGCTTGATGTGCTTGGCGTACAGCGCCATCGCCTCGCGGGTGATCAGGTGCATGGGGATCGAATCGCCCGAAAACGCGTCGATGCCGAGCACGTCGTACCCCTTGGGCGCCTCACGCTCGAGGCTCAGGCGCCCGTCGCCCATCACCAGCGAAGTCTTCGCCGCAGTGTCCTTGAGGAAGGTGAACTCGCGCTTGGCAATGTCGACCACCCGCGGGCTGATCTCGTAGAACACCAGCGTGTCGCCCGGGCGCCCGTAGGACGCGATCACGCCCGCGCCGAGGCCGATCACGCCGATGTCGCGCGTGCGCGAGGGCTCCAGCTCGCGCAGTGCCGCAAACACTCGCCCGTAGCCCGAGGTGGGGCCGAAATAGTCGGCGGGCGTGTTGCGGTAGTTCTCACCCAGCAACTGGCCGCCGTGCATGATCGCGCCGTGGTACATCGCGCGGTAGGGCACGGGCTCCGGGCGGTCGCGCGTGCGCACGACGCCATAGAAATCGCGTTCCATCACGCGCATGTCGGTGGTGTAGTCCATCGCCCCGCGCACCACCAGCCCGAGCGTCAGGGCCGCCACGGCGAAGCCGGCGACGCGCGCAAGGCCCGCCAGCCGGTACGGAAGGAGCAGCGCGAGCAGCACGAGCGCGATCCCCAGCTCGAAGTAGCCGGGCAGCAGCAGCGGGGCCGCGATCGCCACCAGCACCGCCCCCACCGCGCCGCCGACCGAGATCATCAGGTAAAAGCGCGTGAGGTGCGCCGGGTCGGGCTTGAGGCGCGCCAGCTCCCCGTGGCACACCATGCAGGCGACGAACAGGCCGGTGAAGTACAAGGGCACGGCCACCACAAGCCGCAGCGACGAGATCTCCCAGGCCATCCAGGGCGTGAGTACACCTAAGAGCACGAGGAGCGGGGTGCGCAGGTACCAGCGCGGATGGTCGAAGGCGAGGATGAAAGTCAGCAGGTACAACGCCAGCGGCAGCACCCAGAGGAACGGGACGCTGGAAATGTTCTGCGTCACGTGATTGCTCACCGCAAGCAGCATCACCGAGGCCAGCGCCGCCAGACCCATCCACGCAAGCTGGACCGCGCCCGTAAGAGGCGCGGCTGCAGGGGCGTTACCCTCGCCCGCCGCAGGCAGCGCGACGATCGCCCGCATCGAGCGCCAGGCCGTAGCGCCGCACAGCAGGATCAGCACCGCATAGAGGCCCGACCAGCCCCAGCCCAGCTGCGGCAGCGTGAAGTACGGCTCGAACAGCACCGGGAAGCCGATCAGCGCGAGCAGCGAAGCAAAATTCGACAGCGCGAACAGGCGGTAAGGCACCGCCGTGCGAAACCGCTGCCAGTACCAGGCCTGGAGCAGCGGCGTGGTGGTGGACAGCAGGAAGTACGGCAGGCCGATCGTGACGAGCAGGAGCAGCAGGATGCGCCCCACCGGCTCTTCGTCACCCTGCGGCTTCCAGCCCGAGGAGGCCAGGATCGGCACGCAGGCGAGCGACACGACGAGCAGCCCGACGTGCAGCATCGCCTGCCTGCGCAGGCCCAGGCGCGTGGTCAGGTCCGCATAGCCGTACCCGGCGAGGAGCACCGCCTGGAAAAACACGAGGCAGGTCGTCCACACCGCAGCCGACCCGCCGAACCACGGCAGGATCTGCTTGGCGATGATCGGCTGCACGAGGAACAGCAGGAACGACGACAGGAAGATCGTCCCGGCATAGGGAAGGACGGCGAGGCGCCCGGCAGGCGCGGGTATGGTAGCCCCTGCCGCGCCCGCGGCAGGCTTCGTGCTGTTATCCAAACCCGGCCGCCTACTTCTTCAGGACCGACTGCAGCGTCTTGCCCATCTCGCCGGGATTGCGCGTGACCTTGATGCCGCACTCTTCCATGACCGCGAGCTTTTCCTGCGCCGTGCCCTTGCCGCCGGAGATGATCGCGCCGGCATGGCCCATGCGCTTGCCGGGCGGCGCGGTGAGACCCGCGATGAAGCCGACCACGGGCTTTTTCATGTTCGCCTTGATCCAGCGCGCGCAGTCTTCCTCGTCCGAGCCGCCGATCTCGCCCACCATGATCACCGCCTCGGTGGCCGGGTCGTCGTTGAACATCTTCATGACGTCGATGTGCTTGAGCCCGTTGACCGGGTCGCCGCCGATGCCGACGCAGGACGACTGGCCGAGGCCGAGTTCCATCAACTGGCCCACCGCCTCGTAAGTCAGCGTGCCGGAGCGCGACACCACGCCGATCGGGCCCTTCTTGTGGATGTGGCCCGGCATGATGCCGATCTTGATTTCCTCGGGCGTGATGAGGCCCGGGCAGTTCGGCCCGATCAGGATGGTCTTCTTGCCGAGCATCCTGTACTTGGTCTGGATCATGTCGCGCACCGGGATGCCCTCGGTGATGCAGATCACGAGGTCGAGGCCCGCCTCCACCGCCTCGTCGATCGCAGCGGCCGCAAAGGGCGGCGGCACGTAGATCACCGAGACGTTGGCGCCGGTCTTTTCTTTAGCTTCCTTTGCGGTGGCGAAGATGGGGAGGCCGTCGAAGTCCTCGCCGGCCTTCTTGGGGTTGACCCCGGCCACGTAGCAGTTCCTGCCGTTGGCGTACTCGCGGCTCATGCGCGTGTGGAACTGGCCGGTCTTGCCGGTGATGCCCTGGGTCATCACCCGGGTGTTCTTGTCGATGAGGATGCTCATTTTTTCCCCGCTGCGGCGGCCACGACTTTCTGCGCGGCGTCAGACATGTTGTTGGCGGAAATGATCGGCAGGCCGGAATCGGCGAGGATCTTCTTGCCGAGTTCGACGTTGGTGCCTTCAAGCCGGCAGACCAGCGGCACCGACAGCTTCACCTGCCGCGCCGCTTCAACGCACGCGGCCGCGATCACGTCGCACTTCATGATCCCGCCGAAGATGTTCACCAGGATCGCCTTCAGCCCCGGGTTCTTCAGCATGATCTTGAAGGCCTCGGTCACCTTCTCCGTCGTGGCGCCACCGCCCACGTCGAGGAAGTTGGCGGGCGAACCGCCATACACCTTGATGATGTCCATGGTGCCCATGGCAAGGCCCGCGCCGTTCACCAGGCACCCGATATTGCCTTCGAGCTGGATGTAGTTGAGGTCGTACTTGGAGGCCTCCACCTCGGCCGGGTCCTCCTCGTCGAGGTCCCGCATCGCGACGATCTCCGGGTGCCGGAACAGCGCGTTGTCGTCGAAGTTGAGTTTCGCGTCGAGCGCGATCACCTTGCCGTCGCCGGTGGTGATCAGCGGGTTGATCTCGGCGAGCGACGCATCGGTCTCGACGAAGCACGTGTAGAGCGACTTCAGCATCACGCGCGCCTGCGGCACGAGCGGGTCGGCAATGCCGATCTTCTTCGCCATGTCGTCGGCCTGCGCGTCGGTGAGGCCGACGCCCGGGTCGACGAACACCGTGTGGATCTTCTCCGGCGTGTGGGCGGCCACCTGTTCGATGTCCATGCCGCCCTCGGAACTGGCCATCAGCGCCACGCGCTGCGTGCCGCGGTCGACAACCATGCCGATGTAGAGCTCCTGCAAAATGGCCGCACCCTCTTCCACGAGGAGCCTGCGCACCTTCTGTCCGTGCGGCCCGGTCTGGTGCGTGACCAGTTGCATGCCGAGGATCTCGGTGGCGCGCGCGCGCACCTCCTCGAGCGATTTCGCCACCTTGACGCCGCCCCCCTTGCCGCGGCCGCCGGCGTGGATCTGGGCCTTCACCACCCAGACCTTGCCGCCCAGTCCCTTGGCCACCTCAACCGCCTCGTCGACGGAGAAGCAGGGAGTGCCCCGCGGCGTGACCATGCCGAACTTGCGGAACAATTCCTTGCCCTGATACTCGTGGATTTTCATGTGCTTCTATCCCTGTTTTCTGTCACTGCGCGTTTTCGGCCGACTTGCTTCTATACCACTTCGGATACATCCTGCGCACGTTTTCCGAGCCCGATTCCAGCGCGTGGCACTGGTCGATCTGGAAAGGCTTGCTGCCGCCTTCGGGCGCCGACCGCCGCTCGCCCGCGAACGTCTGGATGGCCGCCGTCGGGAAGGACCCGAGGAGTTCCGTCAGGTGCGTGCACCCGCGGGTGCCGCCCAGCAGTTCCTTGGCCCGTTTCCGGAACCCGTGCCGGAGATTCAGGCCGACCAGCTGCGCGTAGTCCGGCGCGATCGTTTCGCACGTGCCCGGGTACGGCACCGCATCGGAAACGGCAACGGCGGAAACGACGTTGAATTCGGTGTCGATGGTCAAGCGCACCCACATATCATGCACCGGGAGGCCCGCGCGGCGCACCCCAGTTTGCAGGGTAAAGTCGTGATTCTTGACGTCGGTCAAGCGACCCTCGATGTCCCACAGGCCGTCGGCGCGCTTGTAGCCTTCGAAGCGCACGCGTCGCGTATGCGTGAGCTCGCGTTCGACGTCCTGGATCGGCAATGCCATGGGGAAGCCCGCGAATGCTGCGATGCGTCGAATTTTACCACTGCTAGAATCTCCACCCTCTGCAGGAAGCCATGAAATACATCCTCGCACTCGACCAGGGCACCACCAGTTCGCGCGCCATCGTCTTCAACGAGGAAGGCTCGCCGGTGTCGAGCGCACAGCGCGAAATCCGGCAGATCTACCCCAGGCCGGGCTGGGTCGAGCATGACCCGGTGGAGATCTTCGAATCGCAGCGCGACGTGGCGCGCGAAGCGCTGGAACGCGGCGAGATCGGGTCGGCGGAGATCGTCGCAGCAGGCATCACCAACCAGCGCGAAACCACCATCATCTGGGATCGCCAGACCGGCCAGCCGATCCACAACGCGATCGTCTGGCAGGATCGCCGCACGGCGGCCAGGTGCGCCGAGCTGCGCGAGTCCGGCGTCGAGAACCTCATCAAGTACAAGACCGGCCTCGTGCTCGACCCGTACTTCAGCGGCACCAAGGTCGCCTGGCTGCTCGACAACGTGGATGGCGCGCGGGCCCGCGCGGAGCGCGGCGAGCTCGCCTTCGGCACGGTGGACACGTGGCTCGCGTGGAATTTCTCGCAGAGCCGGTTGCACGTCACCGACCCCTCGAACGCCTCGCGCACCATGCTCTTCGACATCCACAAGGGCGACTGGGACGAAGAGCTGCTCGAAATACTCAAGGTGCCGCGCGCGATCCTGCCCGATGTGCTCGCCTCCTCAGGCGCGTTCGGCATGATCGCCCCGGACGTGCTCGGCGAGCCGGTGGTGATCGCCGGCATCGCAGGCGACCAGCAGGCGGCGCTTTTCGGGCAGGGCTGCCACAAGGCCGGCATGGGCAAGAACACCTACGGTACCGGCTGCTTCATGCTGATGCACACCGGCGACGAGGCGGTCACTTCAGGCAACGGGTTGCTCACCACCTCGTGCGCGCAGATGGGCCACAGCCGCGATTCGCGCGACGTGGACCGCGAGTACGCGCTGGAAGGCAGCGTGTTTGTCGGCGGCGCCGTGGTGCAATGGCTGCGCGACGAAATGCGCTTCTTCAAATCGTCCGCGGAAATCGAGTCGCTCGCCGCGAGCGTGCCGGACAACGGAGGCGTATTCCTCGTGCCGGCGTTCGCCGGGCTGGGCGCACCGCACTGGGACCCTTACGCGCGCGGCGCGATCTTCGGCCTCACGCGTGGCTCGGGCCGCGAGCACATTGCCCGGGCTGCGCTGGAATCGATCGCCTTCCAGAGTGCCGACCTGCTCGACGCAATGCAGCGCGATGCCGGCCGCAAACTCACCGAACTGCGCGTGGACGGCGGGGCCACGGCCAACAACCTCCTCATGCAATTCCAGGCCGACATCCTCGGCGTCCCGGTATTGAGGCCCAAGGTGCAGGAAACGACCGCGCTCGGCGCGGCCTACCTCGCGGGACTGGCCACCAACGTATGGAAATCACGCGAGGAAATCGCCTCGCACTGGGAAATCGACCGCACCTTCGAGCCGCAGATGAATCCGAGCGCGGTCGCCGACCAGCTCGGCCGCTGGCGCGAGGCGGTGCATCGCAGCCTGCGCTGGGCCGAGCCGGGCGAGTAGCCGCGGTCAGGCCGCTGCCCTTCACTGGAGAACGCCATGAAAAGAACCTGCCTCTTCCTGATCGCGCTGATGGGCTCCGCGGAGGCCTTCGCGCAAGCCTGGCCGGCGCGGCCCATCCGCGTCATCGTCCCGTTCCCCCCGGGCGCCACCATGGAATCGGTCGTGCGCCTGCTGGTGCCCGACCTGACCAAGGCGCTCGGCCAGCCGATCATCGTCGAGAACAAGCCCGGCGCAGGCACCGTGGTGGGCGTCGACGCCACCGCCAAGGCTGCGCCGGACGGCTACACCTTCGGGTCGGTCGCCAACAGTTTCACCGTGAACGCAACGCTGGTGCCCAAGCTCCCCTACGACACGCTGAAGGAACTGCAGCCCGTGGGCCTGATGGCGAAGACCGCCAACGTGCTCGTCGGCCACCCGAGCGTGCAGGCCAACACGCCGAAGGAACTGGTCGACTACGCGAAGAAGTATCCCGGCAAGCTGAGCTACGCCTCGTTCGGCAACGGCACCACGGCCCACTTCGCCGGGGAGATCCTCAAGACGATGGCGGGCATCGACATGGTGCACGTGCCCTACAAGGGCCAGGGCCCGGCGCTGGCCGACGTGATCGGCGGGCAGGTGAACGCGATGTTCTGCAACCTGCCCGAATGCCTGCCGCAGATCCGCGGCGGCAAACTCAAGGCCTACGGCACCACCTACAACGAGCGCGCACCGCTCGCGCCGGACCTGCCCACGATCGCCGAGCAGGGCTACCCGGGCTTCTATACGGACTCGTGGTACGGCCTGGTTGCGCCGGCCGGCGTGCCGAGGGAAATCGTCCAGCGCGTGAACGCGGAGATCAACCGTGCATTGGCACAGGCCGAACTACGCGACACCTTCATCAAGCGCGGCCTCGACCCGCTGGGCGGCACGAGCGAGCGCATGGGCGAGCACGTGCGCGCCGAGATCGCGAAGTACGCGAAGGTGGTGAAGGACGCGAACCTGAAGATCGACTGAGCGGACAGTCGGCTACACAAAATTTAAGGACTTTAAGTTTACAAAGTCCTTGCCAGGAGCCGGTCTCCTGCCAGTTAATGTACCAGTATCGGTACATTTACCCCTAAGCCGGCTTGATGCCCTCGTCGGCGATGTAGGCGCGGATCACGCTGTCGAGATCCACATCGGGCTTGAACCCCATGGCCAGCGCCCGCGACGTCCTGAACTTCACCGGCCACCCGGCCACGATCTTCTGGATGCGCTCGTCGGGCTTGTAGACGACGCGCTGGGCGGCCGCATCCCCGGCCACGCGACGCATCGCCTCCACCATGCCGGACACCGGCGCGGTGATGCCGGGCAGGTTCAGCACGCGGCTCATGCCCCAGGCCGACGACGGCGTTTCGTGGGCGTGGATGAAGGACTCGACGCAGCGTCCCGGCGAAAGCAGCCAGACGTCAGTGTCCAGCGACACCGGGCATTCGGAAATGACGCCGTTCAGCGGCTCGCGCAGCACGCCGCTCGCGAACGAGGACGCGGCGAGGTTGGGCTTGCCCGGCCGCACGACGATGGTCGGCAGCCGCAGGCTCCGGCCGTCGATGTAGCCTTTGCGGGTGTAGTCGGTGACGAGGTACTCGCAGCACACCTTCTGCGCGCCGTAGGAAGTCTGCGGGTTCGGGGTGGTCGAATCGTCGAGCACGGCGGGCAGGTCGCCGCCGAAGGCCGCGACTGAACTGGAGAACAGGAACCGCGGCGGCTTCGCGCAGTTGCGGGCAAGCTCCAGCAGCGTGCGCGCACCGTCGAGGTTGACCCGCCAGCCGAGGTCGAAATCGGCCTCCGCACCGGAGGACACGACCGATGCGAGGTGGAAGATCGACTGCGTATCGGGCGTCACCACCTTGGCAAGCATGCCCGGCGCGGAGATGTCTCCCGCAATCGTCTCAAGACGCGGATCCTGCGGCAGCACAGCCGGGAACGCCATGTCGAACAGCGTGAGGCGCGTGATCGCGGCCTCCTTGCCGTCGGCGCCCGTCAGGCGCCCCCGTGCCAGCAGTGCCTTGGCAAGCTTGAAGCCAAGCATGCCGCCTCCTCCGGTGATGACGACTTTCATGACGTGCCTTCCTCTGTGGGAACAAGTGTCGGGATTCTAGCGAAGAATGCTTCGACGTCGGCGATCTCCCGCGTCGGCTTCATCGGCGGCAGGCTCGCCCGGATGGTGCGGCCATAGGGTTTCGAGTAGAGGCGGGGGTCGCAGATCATCAGCACGCCGCGGTCGGTCTCGTCGCGGATGAGTCGCCCGGCGCCCTGCTTCAGCTGCAGGATGGCCTGGGGAAGTTGAAGGTCCATGAAAGGGTTGCCGCCTATGGCACGCTGCGCGTCGATTCGCGCGGCCAGCACCGGGTCGTCGGGCGGCGCGAACGGCAGCTTGTCGATCACCACCAGCGACAGCGCGTCGCCGCGCACGTCGACCCCTTCCCAGAACGACTGGCTGCCGAGCAGGATGGGATTGTCGAGCCGCCGGAAGCGCGCAAGCAGTTCGCTCCGGGAACCGGTGCCCTGCACGAGCAGCGGATAATCGAGCCCGTCGCGCTCGAGCTTTTCGCGCAGGATGTCATTGGCGCGCCGGAGCGCCCGCAGCGTCGTGAACAGCAGGAACGCCCGGCCGCGACTGGCCTTCAGCGCGGGATACGCCGCCTCGATCACGCGGTCCGTGAACGACGGGTCGCTGGGCTCCGGCAGGTTCTTCGGGACGTAGAAGAGCGCCTGGTTGGCGAAATCGAACGGGCTCTCCCAGCGCACGGTGCGCGCTTCGTCCAGGCCGAGCTCGCGCGTGAAATGGGTAAAGTCTTTCCCCGCAGCAAGCGTTGCCGAGGTGAGGATCCACGCGCGCGGATGGTCGTCCATCTGCTTGCGAAACAGCTCCCCGGTCCGTAACGGGGTCGTGTGCAGTTGCATCGCGCTGGCGAAGACCTCCACCCAGCGCACCGCTTCGAGGTCGTCGGCGTCCTGCCAATGGGCAAGCTTGATGCGCGCTTCTTCCGCGCGCCGCAGGCACCCGGCCAGGCCTTCGGAACGCTCGGCCTGCGACTGCAGCAGCTTGCAGAACTCGCCCATCGCCTCGCCGAGGGCCTCGACCGAGGGAACGAACTCGGGCAGACGCACCGCCTGCGAGTAGGCGAAGCGTGCACTGTCGTCGCGGAACGCGAGCCGCAGGTCGCGCGCCGCCTTGTCGAGCTTTGCCGCGGCCCGGTCCAGGTCCGGCAAGGCGCCGCCCGCCGCGCGCAACTCCATCCTCGAGTCGCGGGCGAGGTCAAGCAACTGCCCGGTGGATACCGTGTCGCCAAAGAACAACCGCGCCGTGTCCGGCAACTGGTGCGCCTCGTCGAAGATCACGGTGTTGCAGGAGGGCAGCAACTCGGACAGCCCCTCATCACGCAGCATCACGTCGGCAAAAAACAGGTGGTGGTTGACCACCACGACGTCGGCCGCCAGCGCGTTTTTCCGGGCGGCGATCACGAAGCAGTCCTTGTAGTCGGGGCACTCCTGCCCGAGGCAGTTCTCGCGCGTCGAGGTGGCGTGGATCCACACCGGCGAAGTTTCCGGCACCTCGGCCAGGTCACCGCGGTCGCCGGTCTTGGTCTGCTTGGCGAAGCGTTCGATGGCCGCGAGCTGCAGGGTCTCCTCGCGCGAGCCGAGGCGCGCATCGCCGCGCGCGCGCCCGAGCCGGTAAATGCATACGTAGTTGGAGCGGCCCTTGAGCAGCGCGGTGGTGTTCCCGGCCGCGATCGCCTTGCGCACCGCCGGCAGGTCGCGGTCGAACAACTGGTCCTGCAGGTTCTTGGTGCCGGTGGAGATGATCACCTTGCCGCCGGACAACAGCGCCGGCACGAGGTAGGCGAACGTCTTGCCGGTGCCGGTGCCGGCCTCGGCAATCAGTACGCGGGTCTTCTCGATGGCGTCGAGGATGTCCTGCGCGAGGTCGATCTGCTGCCGGCGGACCTTGTATCCCGGGATCGCCGAGGCAAGCGACCCCCTTTCGCCGAAGACCAGTTCCAATGCGGAAAACGCCGGGCTGTCGCTCAGGGCCGCAGCTCCTCGACCTTCACCCACACCCGCCGCGACTGGCTCGTGCTTGCGTCCCGCGACGCGAGCACGCCGCCCGCCGAACCCGCGCCGGATTCGGTTGCGCTTCCCAGTTCCACCCACTCGCCCAGCGGCGCACTGATGCTGCTCGACACACGCTGCGACTGCACACTCCCCTGTCCCAGCGCCCCCGGCGTTTCGCGTTGCGGGCTGATGTCGAGGAATACGGTGTTGCCGGAAACCCGGGGCGTGACTTCGAAGCCCGTGTCGAGGTTCTGGATCACAGTGGTGTCCTGGACCGCCACCCCGGCCGGCCCGACGAAGACCTGCTGGCGCTGCAGCGGGCGCGACTGGCCGGTGGAGATGAACGCCCGGCTGCCTTCGAGGACCTGCACGCGCTGGTCGACGCGCTCATCGGAAGCACTGCGACTGGAGATCACGCGCGTCTCGACCAGCGTGCGCTCGGCCGGGAATCGCTGGTTGCTGAGGGTCACGTCGCCTGAGCGCAGCGTGCCGCGGGTGTCGATGCCGCTGCGGGCGGCCTCGGCGTTGGCCCCGTGGCGCACCGAGATCAGCAGTCGCCTCTGCGCAGTGTCGATTGCGGCCAGCGCCTGCCTGAGGTCACGCAGGTTGGACGGGCTCGTTCGTATGAATAACTGGTAGCCCTGCCCGGTGAGTGCCGCGCCCGGGTCCAGCAGCGGACGCAGGATCGGCATCACCTGCTCGGCGCTGCGATGCTGGAGCGGGACGACCTCGAGGCTGCCCTGCGCCAATGCGGCGAGTGCTGAAAGCAATAGGAAGGCTGAGAGGAGGAAGCGTTTCATGGGGAAATCCGGCACGGCATCTTACCGGCAAAGGCCGGCCGGACCGGGCTGGCCTTTACAGTGCGGGCGCGGTCGTCTACATTACTTGAATTATGCGCCTTAACATCCTGTATGGCCTATCGTTTTCCGCATTTTTGACGGGCTGCGGCGGGATGATTTCGTCCCCGGCCCCGGTAGAAGACCCAATTCAGGCGCGCGCGCCAGTGGCGGCGCCTGCAAAGAGCGCTGCGCCAGCCCCGGTCACACGCGCGGTCCCGGCGCAGTCCGAGGTGCTCTTCCGGGTGCTCTCCTCCATCGGCGTGGACTACAAGTACGGAGGCAGTTCCCACACCACAGGGTTCGATTGCAGCGGCCTGGTGGCCCATGTGTACCGGGAAGGTTACGGCGTAGCCCTGCCTCGCAATACCTACGGCCAGAGCCAGGCGGGTCAGCCGGTCTCCATGGACGAATTGCAGCCCGGGGACCTCGTTTTCTACAACACGCTCAACAAGCCCTTTTCGCACGTCGGCATCTACGTTGGCGACGGACGGTTCATCCACGCGCCGCGGACTGGCGCCGCCGTGCGCATCGAGAACCTGAACAGCGGCTATTGGTCGAAACGCTGGAACGGGGCCCGGCGCATTTCGGCCAGCCTCTAAGGCGGTCTGTTCTCAAGATTCTGCACGCCTTATTGCGAATGCTTCTCATTACTGTCTATACTTCAGGAACAATTCGCATCTCCGTTCCCGAAGCCGCCCCCCCCAGGAAACCCACATGTCGTTCATGGATAGACGATTCGCGCTAGGCGCAGCCCTGGCCATTTCGGTGCTCAGCATGTCGGCCGCCATCGGGCAGGACAAGGTCCTGAACCTCTATTCGTCGCGCCACTACAACACGGACGAGGCGCTCTACTCGAACTTCACCAAGCAGACCGGGATCCGGATCAACCGCATCGAGGCGCCGGAAGACGCGCTGCTGGAGAGGCTCCGGAATGAGGGCGCCGCAAGCCCCGCCGACGTCCTCATCACCGTGGACGCAGGCCGCCTGTGGCGCGCCGAACAGATGGGCTTGTTCCAAGCGGTCAAATCCGCGGCGCTCGACTCGCGCATCCCGGCGTCACTGCGCCAGCCCGAGGGCCTGTGGTTCGGGTTCTCCACCCGCGCCCGCGTCATCATCTATGCCAAGGACGCGTTGAAGCCCGGCGACATCCGCAGCTACGAAGACCTCGCCGACCCGAAATGGAAAGGCAAGGTCTGCATGCGCTCTTCGGCAAGCATGTACAACCTTTCGCTGATGAGTTCGCTGATCGGGCACCTGGGCGAACCCAGGGCCGAAGCGTGGGCCAAAGGCGTCGTGGCCAACTTCGCGCGCGCGCCCAAGGGCGGCGACACGGACCAGATCAAGGCGCTCGCTGCGGGCGAATGCGCCCTCAGCATCGTCAATACCTATTATTACGTGCGCATGCTGAAGGCGACCAAGCCGGACGAGAAAGCCGCGATCGACAAGGTCGGCATGGTGTGGCCCAACCAGGACGGGCGCGGCGCGCACGTCAACATCTCCGGCGCCGGCCTGATGAAATCGGCCCCGAACCGCGAGGCCGGCGTCAGGTTCCTCGAGTACCTTGCGAGCGACGATGCGCAGCGCTACTTCGCCAATGGCAACAATGAATTCTCGGTGGTCGGCTCTGTGACGATCGACAATGCCGAACTTGCCTCGATCGGAAAATTCAAGGCCGATGCGCAAAATGTGAGCGTGCTCGGCAAAAACCAGGCTGCAGCGCAGAAGGTCTACGACCGCGCTGGCTGGCGCTAGCGCTCAGCGACCGCGCCACCTGGCGCTAGCGCTTCGCGATCGACCGCGCGAGCACGAGGACCGGCACCAGGCCGACGACAAGGATCGCGAGCGCGGCGACCGAGGCCTCGGCCAGGCGCTCGTCCTTGGCCAGGTTGTAGGTCTGCACCGCAAGCGTGTCGAAGTTGAACGGCCGTATCGCGAGCGTGGCCGGAAGTTCCTTCATGACGTCCACGAACACCAGCAGCGCGGCGGTGAAGAGGCTGCGCGACAGGATGGGCGCGTGCACACGGGCCAGCACCTCGCCCGGGGGCATGCCGAGGCTGCGGGCGGCATCGTCCAGGCTCGGCTTGATCTTCGCGAGCCCGGCCTCGACTGTCTGCAGTGCGATCGACATGAAGCGCACGAGGTACGCATACACGAGGACGATGATCGTGCCGCTCAGCCACAGCTTCGGCGCACTGCCGAACTGGCTCGAGAGCCAGCCGGACAGCCACCGGTCCAACTGCGTCACGGGCGCCATCACGCCGACGGCGATCACGACGCCGGGAATCGCATACCCGAGACCCGCCACCCGACTGGACGCTGCCGCAACCGGGCCCGGGCGCAGCCGGGCCGCATAAGCGATGACGAGCGCGAACGCGACGCCCAGCACCGCGGCGACGCCGGCCAGCGTAAAGCTGTTCCAGGCGAGCGTGGCAAAGCGGGCGGCCGAGCCGGGCTCGGCCTCCTGCAGCGCAAGTCGCAGGAGCAATACGAGCGGCACGACAAACCCGGCCAGCAGCGGCACCGAACAGCCGATCACTGCGGCGAGCGCCCTCACCCCCTCAAGGCGCATCGGGGCCGGCTCGCGCCGCGGCCCCGTATGGAACGCAGAACGCCCGCGCAGCGCACGCTCCAGCATGAGGATGGCGCCGACCCCGGCCAGCAGAAGTGCCCCGAGTTGCGCCGCCGCGACCGGATCGCCGAGGGAAAACCAGGCGCGGAACACACCCGTGGAAAACGTATCCACCCCGAAGTAAGCCACCGTGCCGTAATCGGCAAGCGTCTCCATCATCGCCAATGCCACGCCTGCAACGATTGCGGGGCGTGCAAGCGGCAGGGCCACGCGAAAGAACGTCCGCCACGGCCCCATGCCCAACACCCTCGCCGTCTCAAAGCTCGAACCCGACTGTTCCAGGAAAGCGGTGCGCGCAAGCAGGTACACATAGGGATACAGGACCGAGGCCAGGACGAATGCCGCCCCGCCGAGGGAGCGGATTTCCGGCAGCCAGTAGTCCCCCGCCCGCCAGCCGGTCCAGCTGCGCAGCGCCGTTTGCAGCGGCCCGGAGAACTGCAGGAAATCCGTGTAGGCGTAGGCCATCACGTACGCAGGCATGGCAATCGGGAGAACCAGCGCCCACGCGAAAAATGCCCGCCCGGGGAACCGGCAGAGGCTGGTGAGCCACGCGCACCCGACGCCGAGAACCGCAACCCCTGCGCCGACTGCGACGGACAGCAGCGCGGTATTCAGGACATACCCGGGCAGGACCGTCGAGGCGAGGTGCGCCCAGGTTTCTGCGCGCGGCACAAGCAGGTTCAGCACCACGAACAGCATCGGCAGCGTGATCAGCAGGGCGATCGCCCCGGCGCCGAGATCGAGCAGGGAAACCTTGATCCTGGGCAATGCGGCTACCCCAGTGGTGGCTAAAGTGGTTGGATGCGTCACGCGGGAAATCGCCTGAAAGATCTTTAAAATCCGGAAGATCTTATCAGTCGGCCTTGACGCGGACAACGAAAATGGGAATGATTATCATCTAGTGAATATTCCTGCCCCCCATCCCGTCCTCGAAGTGCGCAACGCCGCGCACGCCTACGGCACGCACGAAGTCGTTCGCGGGCTGTCGTTCAGGCTTGAGCGCGGAAGCATCGGCTGCATCCTCGGCCCGAGCGGCTGCGGGAAAACCACGCTCCTCAGGTGCATTGCAGGATTCGAGGCGTTGACTGCCGGCGAGATCCTGCTCACCGGCACCGTGGCCTCCTCGCCCGATCGGCTCATTCCCCCGGAGAAACGGCGCATCGGCATGGTGTTCCAGGACTACGCCCTGTTCCCCCACCTCACGATCGCGGAGAACATCGGCTTCGGGTTGCGCTCGATGGGCGCCGCCGAACGCCGCGCGCGCGTCGAGGAACTGATCGCGCTGGTCGGCCTCGGCGAATCGCCCGACGCCTATCCGCACGAGATCTCCGGCGGGCAGCAGCAGCGCGTGGCCTTGGCGCGCGCGCTTGCGCCGCGCCCCGACCTGCTTTTGATGGACGAGCCGTTCTCCAACCTGGACGTGGACCTCAGGGAAAGGCTTTCCCTTGAAGTGCGCGAAATCATCAAGGCGAGCGGCGCAACGGCCGTGCTGGTCACCCATGACCAGCATGAGGCGTTTGCCATGACCGACGAGATCGGCGTGATGAACGCCGGCAGGATCGAGCAATGGGACACGGCTTACAACCTGTACCACCGCCCGTCCAGCCGCTTCGTGGCCGACTTCGTGGGCCAGGGCGTGTTCCTCCCCGCACAGGTCCTCAGCCACCTGCAGGTCGAGATCGAGCTCGGCGTGCTGAACGGCTCGATCCCGGACCTTTGCCGCAAGGGCTGTGCCGAATGCGGCAAAGGCTGCACCGCCGACGTGTTGCTGCGCCCGGACGACATCATCCACGACGACACTTCATCCCTGCAGGCCGAAGTTGTGCACAAGGCCTTCCGCGGCGCGGAGATCATGTACACGCTGAAGCTCGGCAGCGGGCGCAAGGTCCTCGCGCTGGTGCCCAGCCACCACAACCACGCCCTCGGCGAGCACATCGGCATTCGCCTCGACGTGGATCACGTCGTGGCGTTCAGCCCTCCTCCTTCAGGCTGAACACGACGGGAACGTCGATCGTGAATCCCTTGCCGCGCAGCGCGGCGGGAATCGGCGCCTGAGGCTTCGCCCGCCGGATCATGTCGAGGGCCTGCTGGTCGAGCACCGCAAAGCCCGAGGGCGTCTTGATGCTGATCGAAGTGACGTCGCCATCGGCACCGATGACCAGGCGCACTTCCACCTTGCCCTCCCAGTTGTTGTCCATCGCAATGCGCGGGTAACGCTTGTAGCGCCGCGCCGCGGCAATAACGGAGATCCGGTACTGCCCGATGGTCGCCGCATCTGCCGCCTCGCCGGCCGGCGGCGCTGACACGACCGCAACAGCCGGGCCCGGTGCCGGCTCGGGCCTGGCGGTTGGTGCAGGACTGGGGGCGGAGGAAGGCGCAACCGGCGCCGGCTCCGCCGGGCGAGGCGCGACCACCGGCGCCTGCACCGACGGGAGCGCCGCTGAAGGTGTCGGTATGGCAAGCACGGGGGCCGCGCTCGGCGTGGGCACCGGCTTCGACACAGGACGCAACGGCTCTTCGGCCCGCGGACGAACGGGCTCTGGCGCGGGCTGCACGGAGGGCTGCGGTTGCGCAAGGCGCGCAACGAGCGGCCCGGGCGAGGGGCGCTGCACCCGCGACTGGTCGAGCAAGCCGGGAACCACAAAAAGGACCACCGCGTGCGCGGCTATGGATGCAGCGATTGCGATCCTGAACCTGCGGCCGGGGTCGTCAGCGGCGTAAACGCCTTGAGCGCGCGCAGTGGACAAGTTCGGTCATCCCGGGACGCGCGGCATCCCTACTTCGCGGCGCCGAGAATGCGCCAGACCTTCTCGGGCGTGATCGGCATCTCGATATGCTTCACGCCCGTCGCCTTGAGCGCATCCAGCACCGCATGCACGACCGCCGGCACGGCGCCGATGGTGCCGATCTCGCCGCACCCTTTCACGCCAAGCAGGTTGGTCTTGCAAGGCACGCTCTCGTCGAACACGTTGGTCATCGAGGGCAGGTCATCGGCACGCGGAACGCAATAGTCCATGAGCGAGCCGGTCAGCAGCTGCCCGCTCTCGTCATACACCGCTTGTTCGTAGAGGGCCTGCCCGATGCCCTGCGCAATCCCCCCCTGCACCTGGCCCGCGACGATCATGTGGTTGATGATGCGGCCGATGTCGTCTGCGCTGGTAATGCGCACCACGTCCGTCACCCCGGTATCCGGGTCGATCTCGACTTCGCACACCTGCGCACCGTTCGGCCACGACGGCGCGGACGGGGTCTCCGTGGCCGACACGCGGATGTATTTTTCCGGCTGGCGGGCGGCGAGCTCCGCGAGCCCCACGCCCCGATCGGTGCCCGCGATCCCAAAGCGGCCGTCGCGGAACTCGATGTCCGCAGCCGCGGCCTCGAGCGATTCGGCCGCGAGCTCCTTGCCGCGCACGATGACTTTGCGCCCCGCGGACACGACCGCCGACCCGCCGACGAACGCCGAGCGCGAACCCACGCTGCCCACGCCGTTGGCAAGGTCCGTGTCGCCCTGCACGATGCGGATCGTCTTCGCCGGGATCTGCAGCACTTCGGTGACCAGCTGCATGTAGCTGGTCTCGATGCCCTGCCCCATGGCCATGGTGCCCGAGAACACGGTCACGGCGCCGTCCGCATCGACCCGGATGTCGACCGTTTCGGTCGGCAGCGCGCCGGTCCACTCGATGTACACCGCAAGCCCGCGACCGCGCAGCTTGCCGCGGCGCTTCGATTCTTCGGCGCGCGCCGGATAGCCTTGCCAGTCCGACTCGGCGAGCACGCGATCGAGGATGCCCGCGAACTCGCCCGCGTCGTAGACATCGCCAAGCTGGGTCCGGTACGGAAAGCTCGTCGGCGCAATCATGTTGCGTTTGCGGATCGCGACCGGGTCGATGCCCATTTCGCGCCCCGCCTCTTCGATCAGCCGCTCCATGAGGTAGTTCGCTTCCGGCCGTCCGGCGCCACGATACGCGCCGGTGGCCATGGTGTTCGTGAGCACCCCCCGCACGTGGTAATCGATGACCGGGACGTGATACACGGTCGTCTGCACTTTCGGCCCGAGCACGAGCGGGATGATCGCCGAAGAGCCGACCGGCACCGAACCGAAATTGGCCAGCATCTCCATCTTCAGGGCGAGGATTTTCCCGTCCTTGTCCAGCGCCAGGCTGGCAGTGAACAGCTGGTCGCGACCGCCCTGGGTCGCGAGGAACTCCTCGCTTCGTTCAGCACGCCACCTCACCGCACGGCCGAGCCTGCGTGCTGCAAAACACAGCATCGCGTCCTCAGGGTACAAGCCGGTCTTCATGCCGAAGCCGCCGCCCATGTCGCCGACCACGACCCGGAAGGCCTCGGGCTTGGTCTTGAACACTGCGGCCAGGGCGTCGCGCGCGCCCGTCGGCTGCTGCGACTGGGTATAGAGCGTCCAGCGCTCCTTCTCGAACACCGCGGTCGAACTGCGCGGCTCGAGCGCCGTGGCGATCAGGCGCTGGTTGTGGAGTTCGATCGAGGCGACGTGTGCCGCCTTGGAAAACGCATCGGCGGCCGCCTTCACGTCGCCGTATCGCGCCTCCGCGGAGACGTTCCCAGGGGCAGCGGCAAAGATCTGCGGCGCACCCGCTTCGATCGCCTTGCGCGGATCGATCACGCAAGGCAGTTCATCGTAGTCGACGGACACGAGCTCGGCCGCATCCTGCGCCTGCTCTCGCGTTTCGGCGACGACTGCGGCAACGGGGTGTCCGGCGTAGTAGGCGGTGTCGCCTGCCAAGGGGGTACGCAACGGGGCGGCCATGGGTTCGCCGTTCGCCTGCTTGAACAGCGGCGGGAAAGGGATGTGGCCCAACCCGTCTGCCTGCAGGTCGGCGATCGTATAAACCGCGAGGACGCCAGGGGCCTCGACTGCCGCCGAGATATCGATCGCGCCGATCCGGGCGTGGGCATAAGGAGAGCGGACCATCACGAGCCAGGCCTGCCCTGCAGTCACGCGATCGTCGCTGTAAAGGCCTCGTCCGGTGAGCAGCCGGTCGTCCTCGATGCGCTTTTGCGAACGCGAGGTACCAAATCGTGCGGAATCGGGATCGAACTGGACAGCAGGTGCATTCATGGTCAGGGCCTGAAATAGACAGCGGCCCTCATGGGGCCGCAGATTGTGCGTTGCAACTGAACGGCTTCTTGGCGTTGATGCCCTCGACGGGCTCAACAAACCCGAACCGGCTGGTGGGGAGTATACCTTTCGGACTCACCGGGAAGCGGCAGCGTTTCACCTCGTATGAAGGCACATTTCCGGCAGGCTCGCGACATAGACCTGAAAATTCCCATCCAATTTGCGGATTACTTCACGTTTTCAAGCGCTTCGCTGACGAATTTTTTATCTTTCAATACACCGTTGCCGTAATATATGCCCTATGAACACCCTCGGCCAGCGCCACCATGTCCCGCTTCGCCAGCCCGATGCCCAGGTGAGTCGATGCCACGGCCCCGTCATGGAGACGATCCTCGCGCAGCGGCGACTCCGCCACCGCAGGGTATGCAAGCAGGTTGCCGATTGCCACGAACTTCGTGACCCCTGCCTCACGCGCGGCCTCGAGCATGTTCAGGTTGATGCGCGTGCAGTCCCGGTACTGCGAGGCCGCATGGGCCCTGCTGTAGGAGATCCCGCCGGTAGGTGCGGCGAGATGGATGACGACCTCCCGGCCATTTACGGCATTGCTGCAGTTGGCCTGTACGCGCAGGTCGCAGTCCCGCGATCTGGTGACAAGGATGTCGTCAGGACGAACACCGTGGCGTTCGAGCGTCGCGACCACGCGAGACCGGATGAACCCCGCCCCGCCCGTCACGAGAACCCGCTTGCCCGTCCAGAAGGCCTCCGGGGCAACGTGTTGCTGCGGATGTGGTGACATGATTTTTATGGTGCGAAGCCCCCGCGATCAGCGGGGCTCGGGGGGCTGGCGGGGCAGAACATACCTCATCATAAACCGGCCAAGGATTGCAGATTCAGTGAATCGAGCCCTTTCGAGACGGGCATTCTCTGCGGACGCTAAACCAAGAAGAACGGGTTTGCTTGATGGCTTGGCGGAGTTGGCGCGTGGCGTGTGCTCAGTAATTCCGCTGTTTTTTGGCCAGCGCAGCCTACAATCGGCATTCACGGCAATAGCAACGCTGTTGTTTTACCGGAAATCGGCGTAGATTCGTTTTTTTTGACTGCGAGGGCTCTCGGTTCAACCGTTGGAATACGCCATGGAAAAATTGAGGCCCTTACTGAGTACACTCCTGCGGCGCCCCGCGGCACATCATCTAGTGCCACTCGCTCTCGCCTGCCTCATGGTGCCCGCGTTGGCTTCCGCTGCCGAACCCGCTGCCCGCACCGGTAGCGGTTGCCTGATCTCTGAATTGCGCTCGGGTGCCATGATCACCCACGCCCCCGACGAGCGTAAGGCGTTTGCCGTGGCCTGGTTAAAAAAGAACGCCGATCTATGCTCAATCGCTCAACTCAAGGTGATCATCGCCAACCGCTCGACTTGGTTGGGGACCGCCGACACCGCCGATGTTGCACAACTCGCCGATGGCATATTGGAGCGGCGTACGGGCGGCAATACCGATCAATTCTCCAGCCCCGTGCTGCCCACGCCACGCCCGGGCAGCACAGGCACTCCACAAGTCAACGCCGCCCCGCCGCCGCCGCGGCCCGCAATGGCGCAACCGCCAGGCATGCCCGGAGCTCCCCCACAGGGCTATCCACAGCAACCCCCGATACAAAAGCCTGCGCCACCGGGGGCTACGCGGTAATCCCTCTGGAGAGAAATCGATTGCGTGGAGGTTGGACTTATCGAAGCGCAGCTAAGGATTGCAGACTCAGTGAATTGAGCGTTTGGGTATCCCACAGTCGAGACCATCATGCGGCTCGCTTTTCCTGATCAGCAGTGAGATAAGCCAAACAACCGGAGCCACTTCTGTTGGCCCGTCATGTCGATTGCTGCCGTAGTCGTACTCGCCTTTCTCCGGCATTGCCGAAAACACATTTTCGTGATTGACCCATTAGATAATTATCGTCCTACCTATTAACGAATGATGCAAGGCACTCTGTTTTGAGCGGCACGTAACGGGACGGTCGAGAAACAGACTGCGAACAAAGAACATTCTTTAAATAGAGGCAGACATTTGAACAATAGTAGTGTCCGATTTCCTATGCAACTTATTGATCTTGAAATTCCCAGAGAGAGCATAAGTTCAGCAATCCAAAGTCACATCGATAAGCGGCTTGAAACAGCTGATATGCACTGGCGGCAGGCAATGGCAAATGAAACCAGCGCGGGCCATGAAAGCTCACTCATTGACGACGAAGAATGGAGCAAGGTATTACCCGCCATGATCAGCGTTGGTGCGATCCAAAACCTCAAAGGCAAGCGCGATTCAGCTCCCTGCTTTTTTGAGGGACGGGAGACGCCCGCACTTATAGATTTACGAAACCGATCAGCCGTACTGCATCACGGGGTTAACCTAAATGAAGTGATGGCTGAGGTTCTACAACGCTATCTTCTTGAGTTAGTGATGCGGCTTGACCCATCAGTGGTCCAGTGCACCATCATTGATCAACGTGATTTTGGTTCGGCATTTTCAATCGCGAGCTCGGTGCTTAACAACCCGCGAATAATCACCGACCGACATGGCGTTGAGCAGTTGTTCCGTGAACTTATCGAGGAGCTGACCAAGCGCAACAGGATCCGAGGGCATTCGTTCCAGTTTATCCACGACTACAACCGAGTGCATGGAGATTCATCGGTCCCCTACCACTTCATACTTATTGCATCGTATGAAGAAGACCTGAACACCGAAACTAAGGCGACGCTGGCGCGGATGTTAGCAAACGACAACGCTGCGCGAGCAGGGATTCATTTCCTTATCCTGCACCAAACCAGAAATAGCTTCGATACAGTCAAAGAAGCGTTCCCCTCATTGCCCACTTTGGTGGCAACGCGCAGGAGCAAAGGCCCAGTCATCTTGCAGGTAGAGGACTCTGAAGGGCTGAACAGTGAAGACCCGATGTTTTCCAGCCAACTTTCAGTGGTACCTCACACCGATAAAGCAGGTCTTGATGCTTTGGTAGAGCGGGCTCGACGCCACGTTTTTACCAGACGCCAGGAAAACGTCACTATCCCATTACCCACCAGCGATGAATGGGAAACTCAGGCTTGGAAAAAGAATTCAGCGAACGGTCTTGAGGCCATCATCGGTAAATCTGGCGGTCAATTAGTTACATTCAGACTTGGAGCTCCAGAGCTAGTTCACAGCGCACTCGTCGGAGGAACTGTGGGCACAGGCAAAACCAACTTGCTTCATGCGATCATAGTGCAGTGTCTTGCCAACTATTCGCCCGATGAACTGCGGCTCTCCCTGCTGGACTATAAGAGCGGTACTGAATTCAATGTGTATTCAGACGTCCCTCATCTCTATGCACTTTCGCTGGGCTCACGAACCAAGTTCGGCACCGACTTGCTCCTTCACTTTGAACAAGAGATTGATCGTCGCTCCATACTGTTCAAAGCCGCCAGCGTAAACAGCTTGGCGGGTTACCGCGATAAAACTGGTAAATTTCTTCCGCGACATCTCGTTGTGATCGATGAGTTTCAGAGACTCCTTGGTCATCGTCAACTTGGCAACGATGCCAAAGCATGGCTTGATGATCTAATTCGACGGGGACGCTCGTACGGATTCACATTCATACTTTCAAGCCAGACACTCAAAGACGGATCGCTGCAAGCATCTACTAAGTCCAGCATCGGATGTAGGGTCTGCTTGAAACTCTCATATTCGGATTGCATGGATTTTCTTTCCACCGAAAATAACATTCCATCGCGGTTCCAGGAACCGGGACAGGCAGTTCTGAACAACCAGGAAGGTCGTCTGGAAGGAAACCTAGAGTTTCGTGTGGCCTATTACCCAGAAAAGCGGATTGCTGAGTTTTGCGAGCGAATTGCAACCCTTCGGAATCCAGACAGTCAGGCGCCCTACATTTACAAGGACGACGACGGTCATCCTAAAGCGACATTGAGTCTGCCCGCCGAATCCGACGCGGTGATTATTGGAGTTGAAGAAGGAATCCCCCCCAACGTACTCTGCTTCAGCCTTGATCCGTCAAAGGGTCCTGTATTTTGTTGTGGCTCCGGTGAACTCAAGTCACAATTTGAGGCGAATCTTGAAGACGAGATCGCTCGCTTGGGCTGCAATAAACGCGAAGTAGACGGTACGTCGCTGAGCGCACTTATCCAGGAATTGGGAACTCTAAACGGTCAGCTTCCAGGTGTGCAATTACTGATTTTGCGCCTGCGACAGCGGGATACAGTTAATTCTGCGATACAAAACGCTACTAAACAACTAATCACGTCAGCACCTACAAAGCTACTGTTGATGATCGAAACACCATCTGCATTCAGCGATCTTTATTTAGACCGCAATGCAGCAGAACTCCTTATCTGTCTGGACCAACGGTCATATGCCAGGTTTGGAAACGGTTCTGAATTAACCGGACAGGCAGCATCAATTGCTCTGTTCTACCCCGGCGAATCAAATGCCGCCATTGTGAAAATTCCTCAAATTCATTGAAAGGACCAAGTTATGGATATCAGCGTCAAGCCAGGTGAAGTGGCGAGCTTTGCAAATCAGTTAAACCAATGGGCGCAGCAGATGAAAGACACACGCCAAAACATAATGGGACGAACCCAGCAACTCGAATCTCAGTGGAAAGATCCACAATATATGATGTTTGTCGAAACGGCCAAGAGTCATGCGACGACCCTCGCAGCCTCCATTGAACAATTTGAAGTGATGTCGCGCGAATTAAATGTAATGGCGCGCCACCTGGAAGAGACTCAACGGATCATGCAACAGCACATCCGAAACATGCAACGCTAAGTCCAACTCATTCCTGCGAAGTTCAAGAACTCCTCATGTCAAAGGCTTCAGTTAAATCACTGTATTTGCATTTCTTGGATGAATACCTAAGCACTGACGAACGCTTCAGCCAAATGCTTGAAGAAAACGCTTTAGCGCTTCTCGATGAGCTTGATGCCAGTAAAGCTCGAATAACACGCGCCGAGTCTGATGTACGTAAGCTAACAACTAATTTGGGAGTTGCTCGCCTAAACTACTCCTTAGCAGACCCAATCGGGGCCATGGTTGATTCCTGGAATAACCAGGCAGACAACTTGAACGCGATTTGGGGAGAAGGCGTCTGCGATATGGAACGACTGGGACCTTCTCTGCTTCCATCCGATTGGTCTGTAAAACTAGAACGGCAAGAGGCTCAAGCTCGGGACTTGGTAAAAACGATTGTGGAATCAAGCGCTGAGTTCCCTTCGCGATGGAATGATGCGCTGCGAAAGTGCAGTTCGGGGCTACAACAATGGGGAGTAGAAGACCTAGCAGAACTTTACCGCCAAGCCCAAGAGGAGTTGGGCGTTCTTGTGCAAGACTGGCAGCAACTCCTCGGACGAGAAGACCTCACATTATCTGAAGTCCATAAGTTCTGGAGCACGCCAAAGCATAAAAAGTTTGCCGAAACGGTCAGAAAAGCCGAACAAGAATGCGAAGATCTTTGCAAAAATGCAATCCTTCAACGTGAGCGTGAAGAACAAGAGCGGAAAGAGCGTGAACGACTTGAGCGCGAAAAAATCAAACGTGAACGTGAAGAGCAAGAACGAAAAGAACGTGAACGGGCCAAGCGTGAGCGCGAGGAGCAAGAAAGAAAAGAACGTGAACGGGTCAAGCGTGAGCGAGAGGAGCAAGAGCGCCTCCGGCTCGAGAGCGAGGCAAAAGAACGCAAAGAAAAGGAGAAGCTCGACCGTGAACGCAAGCTAGAGGAGCGACATGAGCGTGAGCAGAGGGAGCTAGAGCGGCTTGAGCGTGAACGCCTGCAAAAGAAGCAAAAAGATATCGATCGTAAAGAAAAAGAAAAGCTCGAACGCAATAGCAAGCTCAACGAAAGACTTGAGCAGGAACGCGGGGAGCTAGAACGGCTCGAACTCGAACGAGTAGACGCGGCGCGCAAAGCTGCCGAACGTAAGATACGTAAGGAGCGCGAGCTAGAACGGCTCGAACTCGAAAGAGTAGACGCGGCGCGTAAGGCTGCCGAACGTAAGATACGTAAGGAGCGCGAACAAGAGAAACTTGCTGCTCAACAAGCAATAGAGGCTCGCAAACGCAGGAACAATTTCATTATTGGTATTGTAGGCGTTACCCTAGGCATACTTGCTAACCATCTGGGGCTTTTCGACGGGGGCAGCACCTCGTTGCCACCTCAGCTGGGGTTTTTCAACGGGGGCAGCACCTCGTTGCCACCTCAGCCAGCATGGCTAAAGGCTGGACTTTACGGCCACGACAATGCCGCAGCAGCACTTAAACCCGTCCGAATTACGGAAGCCAAAACTGGTACCTATTCCGTAACAATTAACAATCAATTCGAATTTACATGCTCAATTGAATTCGACGGCAATGGGGATCCAGCTCGCTTAAAAGCCTGTTCAGCCGCTACAGGCTGGGCCGCTTCACCGAAGGTGATAGATATGCGCTGCGACCAATTGCCAACCGAGATCGTATGTCGGGGCAAGTACCAATTATCATCTGGCTCGAATTATTCTTCAGCGTCCGAGATGGTCATCGCGCGTAGACGCTGAATGCAAGACCAATTCAGCGTGGGTTTATGCCTATTTTTTCCCTGCCCCGAAAACCCATAGGCTATTGATCGAAAACATGACATCAATGAAACCAAGTCCTCCTGCCATCTCCATTGCAAATTACGCTGAAGGGCAAATTATTTTCAATAAAGGTGAAGAGGCAAGGGATATTTTCATCATCCAAGATGGCCAGGTAGAGGTCTTCGACCCCGAAACAGGCAGGAGAATCGGCTTATTGGGAAGGGGGCATCTGATTGGTGAGCAAGCACTCTTTCAACTCGGGGTCAGGGTCGCATCTGT
>CAMAXP010000018.1 GCA_945862265.1 Bordetella parapertussis | reverse complement strand
GGGGTGCTTACGCCCTCGAGCTTCTTGTTGGCATGCGCCAGCCGCGTGTCGCGCGACCACGTGCGCTTGAGGTCGTCGCGGATTCCAATATGCAGGCGTCCCAGGCCCTCGGTCTCCAGTTCCACGCGGTCGCCGTCCTGGAAGGCGTTGAGGCCGCGGTGGTTGGTGCCGGTGGCGATCACGTCGCCCGGCTCGAGGGTGTGGATCGAGCTGACCCAGGCGATGCATTTGGCGATCTTGTGGGCCATGTCGTCGGTGTTGAAGTCCTGCATCAATACGCCGTTGGTCCAGAGCTTGATCTGCCGCTTCTGCGGGTTGGGGAATTCGTCCGCGGTCACGATCCAGGGGCCCATGGGGGCGAAGGTCTCGCGCGACTTCATCTGGTAGAAGACGTTGTTGGGCGGCGGCAGGCCGCGCGCCGAGCCGTCGATGAAGTTGCAGTAGCCGAACACGTAGCTCATCGCGTCGGCCTCGGATACGTTCGAGCAGCGCTTGCCGATGACCAGCGCCATCTCGGCCTCGCCCTCGAACACGGTGGCCGGGATGTCGCCCAGGACCATGGTGTCGCCGTCACCGATCACGCAGTTGGGCGACTTCAGGAAGGCGTTGATGGGGGCGGGCTCGGTGCGCGTGCCGTCTTCCATGTAGTTGACGGCCATGCAGTCGATGTTGAAGGGCTTGGGAAGAGGCGAGCGCAGCCGCACGTTGGCGAGCGGGATGCCCTTGCCGGCCGCTGCCGCAGCCTCGAGGCGCGGCTTCCAGGTGCCGAAATCGGCGATCACGCCATTGATGACGTCCTGCGGCCCGAGGCGCGGGATGTCGCGTACTGCGTCCGACACGTCGACTACGGTGTCGCCTTTGACCACGCCCAGCTTGAACTCATCGAAAAATGCGAGTTTCATTTGGTTCTCCCTTTTTTGACTGGTTTGAGTAATTTTCGCAACCGCGCGGTGGTGGCTTCGCGGTCGAGCACGGAATTGGCCACGTCGAGGACGAGACGTTCCCATTCGTCGCTGTCTGGAGCAGGCTCCACCCCGTTCAGCCGCAGGTAGACGATGGCTGAGGTCATGCCCACGCGCTTGTTCCCATCCACAAAGGGATGGTTGCGGCACAGGTAGAACAGGTAAGCCGCCGCAATCTCGGTGAGATCGGCAAAGACCGATTGGCCGAACGCGGTCGCCTGCACGGCGCCGATCGCGGATTCGAGCAATCCCCTGTCGCGTATGCCGTGCGATCCGCCAAAGGCATCGATGACCGCCTCGTGGATCTCCATCACCTGCACTACCGTCAGGTGGATGCAGTCGTCCGGCGTGGACTTCACGCGAGTTTCTTCAGCGTCTTCGCGTAGTCGCCGACCGTCTGGCGGATCGTTGCGGTCACCGTTTCGGGGCCGGCCATGCGCCGGATGGGCGTGAGCGTCACCGTCCCGCCCTCGTGCACGACGACGTTGACCTCGTCGCCGACCTTGAGACCGGTGAGTTCGCACAGCGCCTGGTCGAAGATCAGGCCCTGCGAATTGCCCATTTTTTTGATGGTCTTGATCATGGGCAGGGAGTGTAAAACAAAGTATTACGATCGTCCAGCCGGGAGGCGCGCTCCGGGCAATGGGCTTGCCGTTTAAGGAAATTTCCTAGGCGAGCGCGGTCGGCCGCGGCGCGGTGCGGAGGATGCGCTGCGCGCCGGTGAACAGCAGGTAGTGGCGTCCCGAGGCGCGCCCGATCATGGTGATGCCGGTGAGCTTGGCGATGTCATGGCCCATCTTGGTGAGGCCCGAGCGCGAGACCAGGAACGGGATGCCCATCTGCGCGCACTTGATCACCATCTCGGAAGTCAGCCGCCCCGTGGTGTAGAAGATCTTGTCCGAACCGTCGATGCCATCGAGCCACATGTGGCCGGCGATGGCGTCCACCGCGTTGTGGCGGCCGACGTCCTCGACGAACATCAGGATCTCAGTGCCCTCCGGGGTTGTCTTCGCCAGCGCACAGCCGTGCACGGCGCCGGCCTGCTTGTAGATGGTTTCGTATTTCCTGACCTGCTCGACGAGCGAGAATAACTGGAAGTCCTCCAGCGTCACGTCGTCGCGGAGCTTGATCGAATCGATCTCGTCCATCAGTCCGCCGAACACCGTGCCCTGGCCGCAGCCGGTGGTGACGGTGCGCTTTTCGAGGCGGGCTTCGAGGTTTTCCACGCCATGCCGGGTGACGATGGCGACCGAATCGGTCTCCCAGTCGACCTGCACCTCGGTGATGTCCTCTACCGAGGCCACCAGCCGCTGGTTGCGCAGGTACCCGACGACCAGCGCCTCGGGCGCCTGGCCGAGCGTCATCAGCGTGACGAGTTCGCGCTTGTCGAGGTACAGGGTGAGGGGGTGTTCCCCCGCGACCAGGGTCGGCTCCATCTCGCCGCGCTCGTTGTAGGCCTCCACCTCGTAGGTGGCGGGGCGGCCGGCGTCAGAGAGTTTCGGGCGCTGCGCGGTCATGGCCGGGACCGGTGCTACCCGCCGATGTACGACATCTCGACCTTGGAGGCGCGTGCGGTCTCCGCGGTGCGGACTTCAGAATACCGGTCGCCCCGGGCGCGCCACACCGCGACGATCTCGTCGCGCAGGTCGTCCTCGGAGGCGCCGTTGCGCAGCAGCGTGCGCAGGTCGTGGCCGGTCTGGCCGAAGAGGCAGGTGTACATCGAGCCTTCGGTCGACAGGCGCAGGCGGTTGCAGTCGCGGCAGAAAGCCTGGGTCACCGAGGAGATGACCCCGATCTCGCCGCCGCCGTCAGCGTAGCGCCAGCGTTCGGCGACTTCGCCACGGTAGTCGGGATCGGCCTGCACCAGCGGGAACTCGGCGGAAATCATGCGCACGATCTCGGCCGACGGGATCACGTCGTCCATGCGCCAGCCGTTGGTGCTGCCCACGTCCATGAATTCGATGAAGCGCACGATGTGCCCGGTGCCGCGGAAGTGTCGCGCCATGTCCAGGACATGCGTGTCGTTGACGCCGCGCTTGACGACCATGTTGACCTTGACCGGGGCGAGGCCCGCGGCCGCGGCCGCGTCGATGCCTTCGAGCACCTTGGCCACCGGGAAGTCGGCGTCGTTCATCGCCTTGAAGGTGGCGTCGTCGAGCGAGTCCAGGCTGACGGTGATGCGCTTCAGGCCCGCGGCCTTGAGGGCCTTGGCCTTCTTCGCGAGCAGCGACCCGTTGGTGGTGAGGGTCAGGTCCACGTTCAACTCGGAGAGCATGGCGATCAGGCGCTCGAGGTCGCGGCGCACGAGCGGCTCGCCGCCGGTGAGGCGGATCTTCTCGACGCCGAGGCCCACGAACACGCGGGCGATCTTGGTGATCTCCTCGAACGAGAGCAGCGAAGACTGCGGCAGGAAGGTGTAGTTCTCGTCGAATACATCGCGCGGCATGCAGTACACGCAGCGGAAGTTGCAGCGGTCCGTCACCGAAATGCGCAGGTCGCGAAGCTGGCGGCCGAGCGTGTCCGCAAACGCGCCGCCGGCATGGCGGGGCGCTTTCTGCGCGGGGACGAAGGACCCCGCAGGGCGGATCGGAATAACCTTTTCCGGCATGGTGTTACTGGGGTTCAGGAGGGTTGCGATCATAGCAGAGGGACGCATCCCGCCGGATCCAAGTAGGTTATATTGCGCCGCATGAACGAACCGTCGATTCCCATTGCCGTGGTGATGCAGCGCAGGGCTTTGCAGAACCGCTGGCAGAGCGAGGCCTGGGATCCTGTCGGCGTCATCGTCAACCATGCGGGAGCCGGCGCGCCGAGCCTGCTGGTCGATGAGGGTGGCGTGACCCAATGGCTGCATCCGGGATTCGAGCTGAAGCTCTTTCGCGATGAAGCCGAGGGCTACTACCTCAACGTGTCCTCTGACCAGCCGCGCGTCTTTGTCATGTGGCGGATGGAGGAGGGTCTTGCGGTGCCGAAATTCGTGACCCTGAGCTACAACGAGGCCGGCCGCCTGATGGACGGGGGCGAGCAGGTGGACACGGTGGACATGCCGGCGGAACTGATGGCCTGGGTGGGCGGTTACGTTGAAGAGAACTACCGGCCGGAGCAGAAGAAGCGCAACCGGCCGAAATCCTTCCTGAGTCCCAAGGACCGTGTGGGCAAGCCGTCATGAACGCCGACGACGTCACGGGGTTTATTTCGCGCTGGTCGCGGCGCAAGCTCGAGCGGGAGGAGGTGGCCGAGACGCCTGCGTCGCCGGAGGTGCCAGCCGCGTCGCCTGAAGCGACGCCAGCGGCCGGGGCGCCGTCCGCGCCTGCGCTCGAGCCGCTGCCCCCGGTGGAAAGCCTCACGCCGGAGTCCGATTTCAAGCCGTTCATGCGCCCGGAGGTCGACCCCGGGATCAAGCAGGCGGCGATGAAGCAGCTTTTCAAGGATCCGCAGTTCAACGTCATGGACGGTCTCGACACCTATATCGAGGACTATGGCGTGCCCGACCCGATCCCGGAATCGATGATGAAGACCCTCTACCAGGCGCGCCAGCATGTCTGGAGCGACGAGGAGAGGGCGGCGGCGGACAAGGCAGATGCGGAGGCCGCCGCGGAAGCTGCAGCGGCCGCTGAAGCTGCAGCGGCCGCTGAAGCCAAGGCCGATGCGGAGGCCAAGGCAACGATCGAGGCCAGCCTGCCCCCTGCGGATGCCTATCCGTCCGAACCGCCGCATCCCTATGTAACTGATGTCCCAGACCAGAAGGCCTGACGCGTGGCGCTCCAAGACAAGACCATCAAGCTCTGCAACTGCAACCGGACGATGCCGCTGGATGCGAAGGCGCTGGCGGCCGCGCTGAAGTCGAAGGTCCCGGTCACCATCCACAGCGAGCTGTGCCGCAAGGAAGTCGGCGCGTTCCACGACGCGCTGCGCGACCCGGAAGTGCTGGTGGCCTGCACGCAGGAGGCGCCGCTCTTCGCGGAGCTTGCGCAGGCGGCGGGGGCCAAGGGCGAACTGTCTTTCCTGAACATCCGCGAGAACGCCGGCTGGTCGGCCGAGGCCGGCGCGGCAACCCCGAAGATCATGGCGCTGCTCGCGCTGGCTGCAATGCCTGACCCGGAGCCCGTCCCGACGGTGGGCTACAAGAGCGACGGCAGCCTGCTCATCATCGGCCCGGCCGAGGCGGCCGTGGCGTGGGCGGACCGGCTCTCTGTCGAGCTCGACGTGGGTGTGCTGCTGACCACCGCACGCGGGGGCGACCTGCCCGCCGAGCGGAAATACCCGGTCTGGTCGGGGACGGTGAATAAAGTTTCGGGGTACCTCGGCGCGTTCGATGTCGAGTGGACACAGGCCAACCCGATCGACCTCGAGGTATGCACCCGGTGCAACGCCTGCGTGAACGCCTGCCCGGAAGGCGCAATCGATTTCACCTACCAGGTGGACGCGGAGAAATGCACAGGCCACCGGGCGTGCGTGAAGGCCTGCGGCGCAATCGGCGCGATCGACTTCAACCGCGGCGACACGAAGCGCAGCGAGAAATTCGACCTGGTGCTCGACCTCTCGCGCGAGCCCGTGCTGAAGACGCCGGACCTGCCGCAGGGCTACCTCGCACCGGGCGCAGATCCGCTGGAGCAGGCCCTGGCTGCGCAGAAGCTGCCGCAGCTGGTCGGCGAGTTCGAGAAGCCCAAGTTCTTTGCATACAAGGAACGCATCTGCGCGCACGGGCGCTCCGGCAAGACCGGGTGCACCAAGTGCATTGACGTCTGCTCGACCGGCGCGATCACGAGCGACGGCGACCACGTGAAGGTCGAGCCGCACCTGTGTGCCGGGTGCGGGGGGTGCTCCACGGTCTGTCCCTCGGGGGCCATGACATACGCTTACCCGCGCGTGCCGGATACCGGGGCGCGACTCAAGGCCGTGCTCGGCGCCTATCGCGAAGCGGGCGGGAAGGATGCGTGCATTGTTTTCCACAACGCCGGGGAGGGGCGCGCCTTGGTGCGGTCGCTGGGTCGGCGTGGCAAGGGACTGCCTGCACGACTCATTCCCATGGAGCTGTTCCATGTCGCCTCGGTCGGCATGGACGTGTGGCTGGGAGCGCTTGCCTATGGCGCGAGCCAAGTGGCGGTCGTGTCGAACGGGGACGAGCCTGAGGCCTACGTCGAGGCGATCCGTGCACAGATGGGGATTGCGCAGACGGTGCTGACGGCCCTTGGCTATGCCGGCAAGCACTTCGAACTGGTCGTGGCCGATGATTCAAAGTCGCTTGAGGCTGCCCTCTGGGGGCTTGCTCCTGCGGCCGGCGTCGCAAAGCCCGCGACCTTCAACCTCTCCGCCGAGAAGCGCACCACGCTCGACTTCGCGATCGATCACCTGGCGAAGCACGCGCCTTCCCCGAAGGAAGAGATCCCGCTGGGTGCAGGCGCGCCGTTCGGCAGCATCGCCGTCAACAAGGACACCTGCACCCTGTGCAAGGCCTGCATCGGGGCCTGCCCGGAGGCCGCATTGCTCGATTCGCCCGAGACGCCGATGCTGCGCTTCATCGAGCGCAACTGCGTGCAGTGCGGCCTGTGCGCCAACACCTGCCCGGAAAAGGCCATCACGCTGCAGCCGCGACTCCTGCTTACTGCGCAGGCGAAGGAGGCGGTCACGCTCAACGAGGCCACGCCTTTCAATTGCGTGCGCTGTGCGACGCCTTTCGGGACGAAGCAGATGATCGATGCGATGATGGGGCGGCTCACCGCCCACTCGATGTTCGCCGGGGGCGGCGCGATCCGGCGACTCCAGATGTGCGCCGACTGCCGCGTGGTCGACATGATGGAATCCACCGACGAGCCCTCCATCCTCAACGTGCCTAAAGCCCCATGACCACTGCCCAGCCGATCCAGTTCCACGCACCCGACGCGCCCGAAGACCGGGCGCGCGCCGACCTGTATGCGCTCATCGCGACGCTGTTTTATGCGCCGCCCGACGCCGGGCTGCTGCAGGCCCTCGCCGAGGCCGATGAGATCGTCGGCGAGGACGACTCGGTCGCGCTGGCCGAAGCGTGGGGCGCGCTGCAGCGCGCCTGCGCCGCGGTCGACGAGGAGGCCGTGCAGGACGAGTACGACAGCCTGCTGATCGGCGTCGGCAAGGCGCCGGTGCCGCCGTACGTTGGTGCCTATGCAGAGAAAACCGGTCCGGAAAGCCTGCTGGTGGAACTGCGCGCGTACCTGGCGGCACGGGGCCTGGGCCGGAAGGACTCAGTGACCGAACCCGAGGACCACGTGGCGGCGCTGTGCGAGTTGATGCGCCACCTGATCTCGGTCCAGCAGGCCGGCATCGAAGACCAGCGGGAGTGCTATCACCGGTTCCTCTACCCGGGAACGGTGCGGTTTTGCGATGCACTGCTCGCGGCGGAAAGCGCTAACTTCTACAAGGCGGTGGCGCGCTTTGCCCGTGCCTTTTTCGAGTTGGAGCGCACGGCCTTCGAGATGCAGTGAGGTTTCGGCAGGGCTTCCTCCACCGAGAAGGGTCGCCCGGTGATCCCCGAGCCGTACCCCGCCAGCGCTGCCAGGATTGCGCCGAACTCCGCGCTGCCGAGCAGCGAGATGAACTGCGCAACGGCGGGCTCGCCTAACAGGTCCTTGCGGCAGGCAAGGTAGTAGCGCTCGGTCAGCAGCGGGATGAAATCGAGGCCGTATTCCGCCGCAGCGGCGCGGATGCCGTAGCCAGCCTCGGCCCGTCCCCCGGCCACCGTGGCCGCGACTGCGAGGTGGGTGAACTCCTCGTTGAGATATCCCTCGATCGACTCGGCCGGGATGCCCGCGCCGGACAGCAACTGGTCGAACTCCACGCGACTGCCGGAACCACGCTGGCGATTGACGATGCGCACGCCCGGACGGGTCAGGTCCGCGAGGCTCGAGATCTGCACGGGATTGCCGCGCGCGACCATCAGGCCCTGGGTCCGCGTGGCCACGCCGATGAGCGTGTGGGTGCCGGGCTTCAGGTAGCGCCGGAACGCGGCGATGCCCGCCTCGTCGAGCCCTTCGGCGAGGTGGAAGCCTGCGAGGACGCACTGGTTCTTCGCCAGCGCGCCAAGGCATTCCAGGCTGCCTTCGAACCGGAGGTCGAGCTTGAGGCCGTCGGCTTGGGCGAGCCGGTCGCGCAGCGCGGCCAGCGCCATGTCGTGGCTGGCCGCCAGCGAGAGCCGGAGCCCGCCGCCGTCCTCGAGCAGGGCGTGCTCGATCTCGCGGCGCACGTTTTCCAGTTCGTGCGAAATGCGCGCCTGCACGAGTTCCTCGGACCACAGGAGCTTGCGGCCGAACGCAGTGAGTTGCGCGCCATGGCCCTGGCGCAATTCGATCACCGGGCGACCGAAGACCTTGTCCCACTTGCCGACGAGCCCCCACGCATGCCGGTAGGACACGCCCAGCCGGCGCGCAGCCTCGGCCAGCGAGCCGCAGTCAGCCACGGCATGCAGCACCCGGAACAGGGTGGCGTCGAGCGCCTGTGAGCGGCCCGGGGCGGGGGTCCATTCGTATTGCAGGTTGACCTTGATCACGCGTGCCGTCTCACTGAAGTGGGTTTGTGCAATGCAGCAACTATCGGGATGCCCGATGCACTCATTTTCTCACGCCGCGCAGGCGCAGAAAAACCTTTCAAGAACATTGCATCGGATCGGGAATGCTCTAGAATCCAGCGGATATGTAGGCTCATGCATATGTCACAGGAACCATGGATACCGAATGGTGCACGCTAAGGAGACGAAGATGGCTGGAACCAAAACAACCAAACTGAACAGGCGCAACTTCCTCCTTGCAGTCGGTGCGGGCGGCGCGGCAACCGTTGCCGCCATCGCCGCCAAGACCACCACGCAGGCCATGCCGGCTGACACGGGCTCGGGCAAGCGCTCGACCAAGGGCTACACGTCCTCCGAGCACATCAACAACTACTACCGCACCACCAAGGTCTGAGGAGTCACGCCATGCTGCTCACCAGGAAATCCACTGGAGGCGCTGCTGCGTCCTCCGCCTCCCAGTCCCGCCTTTCGCGCAGCCTCTCCGGCGTGCTCGGCAAGACGATCGACCGCCGCACCTTCCTCAAGCGCTCCGGCGTTTCGGTGGGCGCGGGTGCCGTCGCCACGCAGCTGCCGTTCAACATGCTCGGCAAGGCCGAGGCCGCCGACACGGCCGCCAAGGTCGAGATCAAGCGCACCGTCTGCACGCACTGCTCGGTAGGCTGTTCGCTCGATGCGGTCGTCGAGAACGGCGTCTGGGTGCGCCACGAGCCGGTGTTCGATTCGCCGATCAACCTTGGTTCGCATTGCGCCAAGGGTGCTTCGATCCGCGAGCACGGCATCACCGCCGACTCGCACCGCCTCAAGTACCCGATGAAGCTTGAGAACGGCAAGTACAAGCGCATCTCGTGGGAGGTCGCGCTCGACGAGATCTCGAAGAAGATGCTGCAGATCAAGAAGGAGTCGGGCCCGGATGCGCTGTTCCTGGTCGGCTCCTCCAAGCACAACAACGAGCAGGCCTACCTGCTGTGCAAGTGGGCGCGCCTCTGGGGCACCAACAACACCGACCACCAGGCGCGCATCTGCCACTCCACCACCGTGGCCGGCGTGGCCAACACGTGGGGGTATGGCGCGATGACCAACTCCTACAACGACATGCAGAACACGAAGTGCGCGCTGTACATCGGCTCGAACGCCGCCGAGGCGCACCCGGTGTCGCTGCTGCACATGCTGCACGCCAAGGAAAACGGCGCGAAGATGATCGTGGTCGACCCGCGCTTCACCCGCACCGCGGCCAAGGCCGACGAGTTCGTGCGGCTGCGCTCGGGCACGGACATCCCGTTCCTCTTCGGCATGCTCAACATCATTTTCGCCAACGGCTGGGAAGACAAGAAGTACATCAACGACCGCGTCTACGGCATGGAGAAGATCCGCGAGGAGGTCAAGCAGTGGACCCCCGAGGAGGTCGAGAAGGTGACCGGGGTCTCGCCTGAGCAGCTCAAGCGCGTCACCGAGACTTTCGCCAAGAACCGCCCGTCGACCATCGTCTGGTGCATGGGCCAGACCCAGCACACCATCGGCAACGCCATCGTGCGCGCGTCGTGCATCCTCCAGCTCGCGCTCGGCAACATCGGCACCACGGGTGGCGGCGCGAACATCTTCCGTGGCCACGACAACGTGCAGGGCGCCACCGACGTGGGCCCGAACCCGGATTCGCTGCCGGGCTACTACGGCCTCGCGCCCGGGTCGTTCGCCCACTGGGCCAAGGTCTGGAACGTCGACCTTGATTGGCTCAAAAAACAATACGCGCCCGGGCAGATGGGCAAGTCAGGCATGACCGTGTCGCGCTGGATCGACGGCGTGCTCGAGAAGAACGAGAACATCGACCAGGACTCGAATCTGCGCGCGATGATCTACTGGGGCCATTCGCCCAACAGCCAGTCGCGCGGCCTGGAGATGGTCGAGGCGATGAAGCGCCTCGACCTGATGGTGGTGATCGATCCGTACCCGTCGGCCACCGCGGCAATGAGCGCGATGGTTAAAAAGGACGGCGTGTACCTGCTGCCCGCCTGCACACAGCTCGAGACTTCGGGCAGCGCCACGTCGTCCAACCGCTCGATCCAGTGGCGCGAGAAGGTGATCGACCCGCTGTTCGAGTCGCGCTCGGACCAGATGATCATGTACCAGCTCGCGCAGAAGCTCGGCTTTGCCGACCAGCTCGTGGGCAAGAAGGACGGCAAGCAGACGATCAAGCTGGTGAAGGGCAAGGGCGGCATGGAAGAGCCCGAGATGGAGGACACGCTGCGCGAAATCAACGCAGGCTGCTGGACCATCGGCTACACGGGGCAGTCGCCCGAGCGCCTCAAGGCCCACATGCGCAACATGCATGTGTTCGACGTGAAGACGCTGCGCGCCAAGGGCGGCGTCGACAAGGAGACCGGTTACGATCTCACCGGCGACTACTTCGGCCTGCCGTGGCCGTGCTACGGCACTGCGGCGCTGAAGCACCCGGGTTCGCCGAACCTCTACGACACCTCCAAGCACGTGATGGACGGCGGCGGCAACTTCCGCGCGAACTTCGGCGTGGAGCGCGAAGGGGTTTCGCTGCTGGCCGAGGATGGCTCGCACTCCAAGGGGGCTGATATCACTACGGGCTACCCGGAATTCGACCACGTCCTCTTGAAGAAGCTCGGATGGTGGGACGACCTGACCGACGCGGAGAAGGCAGCCGCCGAGGGCAAGAACTGGAAGACCGACCTTTCGGGCGGCATCCAGCGCGTGGTCCTGAAAGTGCACGGCTGCCATCCGTTCGGCAACGCCAAGGCACGCGCCGTGGTTTGGAACTTCCCCGACGGGGTGCCCAAACATCGCGAGCCGCTGTACAGCCCGCGAGCCGATCTCATCGACAAGTACCCGACGCATGACGACAAGAAGGCGTTCTGGCGCCTGCCGACGCTTTTCAAGTCGATCCAGCAGAAGAACAAGGACATCGGCAAGCAGTTCCCGATGGTACTGACGAGCGGCCGGCTGGTGGAATACGAAGGCGGCGGCGAGGAGACGCGCTCCAACCCGTGGCTCGCCGAACTGCAGCAGGACAACTTCGTCGAGATCAACCCCAAGGCTGCGGCCGACCGGGGCATCCGCAACGGCGAGTACGTCTGGGTGAGCACGCCCTCCGGCGCGAAGATCAAGGTCAAGGCGCAAGTGACCGAGCGGGTCGGGGCTGACACCTGCTTCATCCCGTTCCACTTCTCGGGATGGTGGCAGGGGCAGGACATGCTGGCGTTCTACCCCGACGGCGCGGCGCCGATCGTGCGCGGCGAGGCTGTGAACACCGCGACGACCTACGGGTACGACTCGGTGACGATGATGCAGGAAACCAAGACCACGCTTTGCCAAGTGGCGAAGGCCTAAGGAGACGACCATGGCGAGAATGAAATTCCTCTGTGACGCCGAGCGCTGCATCGAGTGCAACGGCTGCGTGACTGCCTGCAAGCAGGAGCACGAAGTGCCGTGGGGCGTGAACCGCCGGCGTGTCGTCACGATCAACGACGGCGTGGTCGGGGCCGAGAAGTCGATCTCGGTGGCCTGCATGCACTGCTCGGACGCACCCTGTATGGCGGTGTGCCCGGTGGACTGCTTCTACCGCACCGACGACGGTGTCGTGCTGCATGACAAGGACCTGTGCATCGGTTGCGGGTATTGCTTTTACGCCTGCCCGTTCGGCGCGCCGCAGTTCCCGCAGGCGGGCGCGTTCGGCCTGCGCGGCAAGATGGACAAGTGCACGTTCTGCGCAGGCGGACCGGAAGCCGACAAGTCGGAAGCCGAATTCAAGAAGTACGGTCGCAACCGCCTTGCCGAGGGCAAGCTCCCGGCCTGTGCGGAAATGTGCTCGACCAAGGCGCTGCTGGGCGGCGACGGCGACGTGATCGCCGACATCTACCGCGAGCGGGTGCTCAAGCGCGGCAAGGGCTCCGAGGTTTGGGGCTGGGGCACGGCGTACGGACAAGGCAAGGGTGGCGCGGCACCGGCCCCCGCAGCAAAATCATGATGCGCCGCTCGCTGATTGTTGCGGTGATCGCGTCGCTGGGCGCGGTCGGGTGCATGGAAGTCGAGCAGGCCTCCACCGGGCAGAAGCAGGGCAAGTACCAGGGCAAGCCGGATGGCAAGCCGTGGGACAACGCCCCGCTCGCCATCGGCGCGGCAAATGCCAAGTGGACCAAGGGCGACAAGGGCACCTGGGAAACCCAGATCAAGGCGCGCAACGACGGCCAGAACGAATACAAACGGATCGGGCAGTAGCCGGTCCGGGGCCGGAGGAGACCCAATGATGAAACTACGTAGCGGGCTGATGGGCCTGGCCATGGCGCTGTCGTGTGCGGTGCTGGTGCCGGCCGCGGCTTTGGCGCAGGCGCAACCCGTACCGGCGGCGCAGCCAGCCGCCGAGGATTCCCAGGCCAAACGCCAGGTCGAGCAGCCTGGCAACAACGCCCCGGTGTGGCGCGAAGTTCGCTCCGGCGAATCGAACTACACCAGCATCAAGGGGCCCGAAACCGGCGTGCTCATCCAGCCCCAGGCGAAGTTCTTCGGTCAGGACGGCATGTCCACGGCGGGCGAGGCATGGCGCAAGTACCGCAACGGCCCGGTCACTTTCTACGGCGGGCTGCTGGTGGTGCTCGCCGCAGTGGTGATTGGCGCGTTCTACCTCTGGAAGGGACCGATCAAGCTCCACAATCCGCCGACCGGTCGCACGATGCTGCGCTTCACCGCAGTGGAACGCTGGGCCCATTGGAGCATGGCGATCAGCTTCTGCGTGCTCGGCGTGTCGGGCCTGGTGATCCTGTTCGGCAAGCACATCCTGCTGCCCGTGATCGGCTACACGCTGTTTGCGTGGCTGAGCATGCTGATGAAGAACCTGCACAATTTCATCGGGCCGCTGTTCCTTGTTTCCACCGTGCTGTTCGCGCTGATCTACGTGCGCTCCAACTTCCCGGCCAAGGGCGACCTGACCTGGCTGGTGAAGGCGGGGGGCATGTTTGGCGAGCACGAAGTGCCTTCGGGTCGCTTCAATGCGGGCGAGAAGGGCTGGTTCTGGCTGGGCGTGGTGGTGCTGGGCACGGTCCTGAGCGTGACCGGCCTCATCATGCTGTTCCCGAACTTCGAGCAGGTCCGCGCCACGATGCAGCAGGCGAACATCGTCCACGGGGTCGGTGGCGTGGTGTTCATCGCCGTCTCGTTTGCGCATATCTACATGGGCACCATCGGGACCGAGGGCGCATACGAAGGCATGCGTACCGGTTACGTCGACGAGACCTGGGCGAAGGAGCACCACGAACTCTGGTACGACGAAGTCAAATCGGGCAAGTCCGGGGGCGATGCGAAGCCCGCACCGGCCGCGCAGCCGCAACACTAAGGAGGGTTGGAGACCATGATGAAGAGACTGATTGCATGCCTCGCCGCCGGCACGATCGCCGGGGCCGCGTTTGCCAAGCTGCCGCCCGCGCCGCCGATGACGGAAGAGGCGAAAGCCGAGAAGGCAGCAAAGGACAAGGCGGGCGCGGACAAGGAAGCCGAGCTCCTGGGCAAGTCCCAGGACAAGGCCGTGGCGAACTACAAGAAGTCGAAAGGCAGCGCCGAGCCCAAGGGCGCGGCCGTGGCCGTGGCCGCCAAGAAGAAGTAAACCGGGAGTTTCCTTGCGCCATCCGATCCTAGCCGTATCGCTTCTCGCCCTGCTCGCAGGCTGCCAGTCCATCCCCGCAGACGCGCCCAAGGCTTCGGCGACCCTGGAGTCCACCAAGGGCAGCACGGTGCGCGGCACCGCCAGCTTCGTGCAGCTTGGCGACAAGGTGCGCGTCACGGCCCGCATCACCGGCCTCAAACCCGGCGGGGAATTCGGTTTCCATATCCACGAGGCGGGCGACTGCAGCTCCGGTGATGGCATGAGCACGAAGGGGCACTTCAATCCCTACTCCAAGTCGCATGCCCATGCCGGGACGCCGGAGCGCCATGCGGGCGACCTGCCCAGCCTAAAGTCGGATGCCTCGGGGAATGCGAACGTAACGGCGGACCTCGACGTGATCACCGTATCGGCCGGCCCGGGCAGCGTTGTCGGGCGCGGCCTGATCGTCCATGCGCAAGCGGACGATTTCAAGACCCAGCCGACCGGCAATGCAGGCGCGCGCAGCGCCTGCGCGGTCATCAAGGCCGGCTAGCGCGCCTGCGCAGGCCCGGTCGCCCCTGAGACCTGGGGCGACACCACCACCGTAAACGCAGAGCTCCCGCCGAATCCACCGGCGGGCGAGACTTCGATCGTCGCCGCTCGGGGCGCGTTGGTGAACGTCATAAGGGACGATTTGGAGCGTGCGATCGTCACGAGCTTCCACCCCCCTTTACCGAGTTGCTCGCGGAAGTGCCGGATCAGGTCTTCCTCGCCCAAGGGTGTCGTGCCGGCCACTCGTCCCGTCCAGTCGGCCGCGCTCCCGAGGATGAGCGTACGCTCGAGGTCGATCTTGGTGCCTTCGGGCAACGGCAGGTCCGGCAGGAAGCGCGCCGGATCGGTGACTTCACGCGTGGTGCCGCTCACGGGCAGCGAGCCGCACCCGGCAGTGCCCAGCACGGCAGCGCCAAGCAGGGCGAGCAGCAGGGGGCGCACGGCCATCAAACGCCCTCGACCAGGACGAGACGGGACTTCGAGGCCGCCTTGCGGATCGCGAGCGCCGGGGCGTATTCGGGCGAGTCGTAGAACCTGCGCGCCTGCTCCATGGAGGCGAATTCGATCACCACCAGCCGCGAGGGGCTCCAGCCGCCTTCCTTGCTGTCTACGGCGCCGCCGCGCACGATGAATTTTCCGCCGTAGGCCGCGACAGCTGCGGGCGTGATTTTCTTGTAGCCCTCGTAGGCGGCGGGGTCGGTGACTTCGACTTCAGCAATCAGGTAGGCGGGCATGGGGATCTCCTTTTTAAGCGGATTCTACGCGAGGCCCGAAAGCCGCAACACCAGTCCCGCGGCAGCGGCCACGCAGATCAGCCGGATCAGCCCGACCTTGTAATGCACTGCTGCGACGAGCGCGGCGAGGGCGCCGAGTGCGGCGACCCAGTCGAGGCGCCCTTGGAAGCCCTCCGGCCAGAACACGTGCCCGGCAAAGAACAGCGCGAGGCTGACGATGACGCCCACCACTGCGGCTGTGATGCCTGTCAGCGGCGCGGTGAACTTGAGGTTGCCGTGCGTGGTTTCCACCAGCGGTCCGCCGACGAGGATGAACACGAACGAGGGTAGGAAGGTGAAGTACGTGACGACCGTGGCCGCCACCGCTCCGGCGAGCAGCAGGTTGCCCGGCCCGAACAGTTCCGCGCCCCAGCCGCCGACAAAGCCGACGAAGGCCACCACCATGATCAGCGGGCCCGGTGTCGTTTCGCCGAGCGCGAGGCCATCGATCATCTGTGTGGCCGTCAGCCAGTGGTAGTGGTCTACAGCACCTTGGTACACATACGGCAGAACGGCATAGGCGCCTCCAAACGTCAGCATCGCCGCCTTGGTGAAGAACCAGCCCATCTGTGCGAGGGTGCTCTCCCACCCATACGCGGCGACCAGCGCGCCCATCGCCGCCACCCACAGGGCCAGGCCGCCCAGCGCATAGGCGGCAATCCTGGGGAGCCGGTAGATCGCATGCGCCGGCGTAGGCGTGTCGTCGTCGATGAGCGCGGGGCCATAGCCTTTCTTCGACGCCCCGTGCCCGCCGCCCATCGCGAACACCTGCGGCGCGAAGCGCCCGCCCAGCGCACCGATGAGGCCGGCGCCGATCACGATCAGCGGGAAGGGCAGGGCGAGGGCGTAGATCGCAAGGAATGCGGCCACGCTGATCGCCCACAGCGCCGGATGCTTCAGGGCGCGCTGGCCGATGCGCCAGGCAGCAGCAAGCACGATGGCGACCACTGCGGGCTTGATGCCGTAGAGGAGCCCCGCCACGGCCGGCACGCTGCCGTAGGCCATGTAGACGTACGAAAGGCCGATCAGGATGAAAAGCGATGGCAGCACGAAAAGCCCGCCCGCCACGATGCCCCCCCAGGTGCGGTGCATCAGCCAGCCGATGGAGGTCGCCAGTTGCTGCGCTTCGGGGCCGGGCAGCACCATGCAGTAGTTGAGCGCATGGAGGAAACGCCCCTCCGAGATCCAGCGCCGCCGCTCGACCAGCTCGGTGTGCATCATCGAGATCTGCCCGGCCGGCCCGCCGAAGGACAGGAACCCGAGCCTCAGCCAGAACCAGAAGGCTTCGCGGAAGGGTACGGGCGGGGGTGGTGTGTCGCTCATGCGTAGCCGACGCTGTGGCGATCGAGCGACACGGCCTTCACCAGCGCATGCACCGGGACGCCGGGTGCGAGGTTGAGCGCCTGGATGGAGTGGCGGGTGATCCGCGCGATGATCGCGGTGGCGCCGACCATGATGCGCACGTCGGCGCTCGATCCGTCGCCGCTGATCTCGGCCACGGTGCCGGCCAGGCAGTTGAGGATGCTGATCCCGTTCGGACGCTCCAGCGCGATCGATACATCGCGGGCCCGGATGCGCACGCGCACGCGCTCGCCGACCAGCGCGTCGAGGTCGGTGGTCAGCAGCTCGCCGCCGTCGAACGCGAGGTGTGCGAGGCCGGAGGCGAGGTCCTGCGCGGAGACTCGCGCATCGATCACCGCGCCGCCCTCGAAGCGGCCGAGCTGGTTGCGCAGGTCGAGGCGTGCCGCAAGTTCCGGGACGCTGCCCACGCCGGTGACCCGGCCATCGGAAACCAGCACCAGCGTGTCGGCGAGACGGGTGACCTCTTCGATCGCGTGGCTCACGTAGACGATGGGCACGCGCATTTCGTCGCGCAGCCGCTCGACGTAGTGCAGGATTTCGCCCTTGCGTGCCGCATCGAGCGAGGCCAGCGGTTCGTCCATCAGCAGCAGCCGGGGGCTTGCGAGCAGTGCACGGCCGATCGCGACACGTTGCTTCTCGCCGCCGGACAGGTGGCGCGGCCGGCGCTCCAGCAGCGTGCCGAGGTCGAGGAGACTGACCACGCGGTCGAAGTCGGCATATCGGTCCGCCATCGGGGTGAAGAAGCGGCCGTAGGCGAGGTTGCTGCGTACCGAGAGGTGGGGCAGCAGGCGCCCTTCCTGGAAGACATAGCCGATGCGGCGCTTCTGCACCGGCACGGAAATGCGCCGGTCGGAATCGAAGAAAGTCTCCCCGCCCACGACGATGCGCCCGGCATCGGGCCGGACCAGGCCGGCGATGGCATTGAGCAGCGTGGTCTTGCCCGAGCCGGAGCGGCCAAACAGCACGGTCACGCCGGCTGCGCTCGCGAACTGCGCCGAGAGCGAGAACGCGCCGTGCCTCAGGCGCACGTCGGCTTCGATCCGCATCAGCCGGTCCGCTTCCGGGCGGCGCGCAGCAGCCATTCGGAGGCCATCAGTGCGCCGAGCGACAGCACGATCGACAGGATGCACAGGCGCAGCGCCTGAGCGTCGCCGCCGACCGACTGCGTGTAACCGTAGATGGCAAGCGGCAGCGTGCGTGTCTCGCCGGGGATGTTGGAGACGAACGTGGCGGTCGCGCCGAATTCGCCGAGGCTGCGCGCGAACGAGAGCAAGGCCCCGTTGACGATGCCGGGTGCCACCAGCGGCAGCGTGACGCTCGCGAATACCCAGGCACGGCTCGCGCCGAGCGTGGCGGCGGCCGCCTCCAGGCCCGAGTCCACCGACTCGATGGCCTGGCGCATGGCGCGCACGGCGAGGGGCAGCCCCATCAGCGCGCAGGCGAGCGCCGCCCCGGTCCAGCGAAAGGCGAACACGATGCCGAAGGTTTCCTCCAGCAGCGCGCCTATGGGCCCGCGGCGGCCGAAGGCGAGCAGCAGGAAGTACCCGATCACGACCGGGGGCAGCACCAGCGGGAGGTTGACGAGGCCGTCGACGAGCGCCTTGCCGGGAAAGCGCCCGCGGGCGAGCAGCATCGCCAGGGCGAGCGCCACCGGCAGGCTGGCCAGCGTGCTCCAGAATGCGACTTTGAGGCTGAGCCGGAGGATCTCCAGCTCTTCAGGGGTGAGGCCGATCACCCGCCTAGTTTAACGGGGTAAAGCCGTGCTGCCTGAAAAGCGCCTTGGCCTGCGGGGTGGCGAGGAAAGCGAGGTAGGCACCGGCGCCGGCTTTTGCGCCCCGGGTGGCCGCCGCAGGGTAGATCACCGGCGGGTGCAGTCCTTCGCCGAACATGGCCACGATGCGGACCTTGGGTTCAGCACGGGCGTCCGTTTCGTAGACGATGCCGAGCGGGGCCTCGTTGCGCGAGACGAGCGCCAGCGCAGCGCGGACGTTTTCCGTTGCAGCCAGGCGTCGAGACACCGGGTCCCATGCGCCGAGCTTGTCGAGCGCCGCACGGGCGTATTTCCCGACCGGCACATGCTGCGGGTCGCCGACCGCGAGCCGCCCCGACGGCCCGAGCAGCGTCGCCAACTGCACGCCCGGCGCGAGGATTGCCTGCGCCTTGCTTTGTGCTGGCGCGATGAGCGCCAGCCTGTTGCCGACGAGGTTCCTGCGCGTGCCGGGCTGCAGCAGGGCGTGTTTTTCGAGGTAGTCCATCCATTCGAGATCGGCGGAGATGAAGACCTGCGCCGGGGCGCCGCCTTCGATCTGCCGGGCGAGCGCTGAACTGGCCGCATAGGACGTGGCCGTCTTTGCGCCGCTTTGCTGCGCCCAGGCGGCATTCACCGCGTCCAGCGACTCCTTGAGGCTGGTTGCAGCAAAGACGAGCAGGGTGTCCTGGGCGTTGGCGCCTGGCGCGAACGCGGCGAGCAGGGTGAGGGTGGCAAGCAGTTTCTTCATGGTCATCCAGGGCCTGCTTATGAAGTGCCGTGCATATCTGCAGTTCGCACGGGATCGCGTAGCATGCCGCGCTCAGAGGAAAAACTCCATGCCTGCTCAATGACCCCGCTGCTCGATGCCTTTTCCGGCGCGCTGGGGCTGATCGCCTCGGGCGACCGCGCGCTGCTGCAGATCGTGCTGCTCAGCCTCGGCGTGAGCCTCGCGGCCGTGGTGCTCGCCACGCTGATCGGCCTGCCGCTCGGCGCGGCGGTCGCGGTGGCCCGTTTCCCGGGTCGCCAGGCGGTGCTGGTGGTGATGAACGCGCTGATGGGCCTGCCGCCGGTTGTGGTCGGGTTGGTGGTATACCTGCTGCTGTCGCGCGCCGGGCCGCTCGGGTCGCTCGGATTGCTCTTTACCCCGCCGGCGATGGTGATCGCCCAGACGCTGCTGATTTTTCCGATCATTGCGGCGCTCGCCCGCCAGGCGGTGGAGGACGCGTGGGCCGAGTACGAGGAACAGCTCCGGTCGCTCGGCGCGCACGGCATCGGCGCTGCGCTCACCCTGGTCTGGGACATCCGGTACTCGCTCTTCACCGCGGTGCTGGCCGGCATGGGGCGCGCGCTGGCCGAGGTGGGCGCGGTGATGATCGTGGGCGGCAACATCGATGGCGTGACGCGCGTGATGACCACGACGATCGCGCTGGAAACCTCCAAAGGCGACCTGCCGCTGGCGCTTTCGCTGGGCATCATTCTCATCATCATGGTATTGGCGCTGAACGCAGCCGCGCAGATGGTGAAAGAAGCCGCGCGCAGGAAGTACGGATGAGCGCGATCCTGCCGCTGCGCCTCTCCGACGTCAGCTTCTCTGCGGGCGATCGGACGATCATCGACCGCGTTTCGTTCGAACTCTCGGCCGGCCCGAGCACCATCGTGCTGGGCGCCAATGGCGCCGGCAAGAGCGTGCTGCTGCGCCTGATGCACGGGCTTCTCGCCCCGAGCTCGGGAAGGGTGGAATGGCTAGGAAGCAACTCCGCCCGCGCACGCAGGCTGCAGGCCATGGTGTTCCAGCGCCCGGTGATGCTGCGGCGCTCGGTGCTGGCCAATATCACCTATGCGCTTGCGCTGGCGGACGTCCCGGCCCGGGATCGCGACCGGCTTGCCTTGGAGGCGCTGGAGGAGGTCGGCCTCGCGACGCTGGCCACCCGACCGGCACGCGTGCTTTCAGGCGGAGAGCAGCAACGGCTGGCACTGGCGCGTGCGTGGGCGCTGCACCCGGAGGTCCTCTTCCTCGATGAGCCGACCGCGAGCCTGGATCCGGCCGCGACGCGCGAGATCGAGACCGTCATCAAGGCTTTCGACGCATCGGGCACAAAGATCGTGATGGTCACGCACAACCTCGGGCAGGCGCGGCGCCTGGGCGACGAGGTACTGTTCGTGCATCAGGGCCGCGTCGCCGAGGTTACGCCGGTCGACACCTTCTTTTCGCAACCCGCCTCGGCCGAGGCCTCGGCGTTCATCAAAGGGGAAAACCCATGGGCGTGAGGAAAATCATGCTTGCCGCACTGCTGGCGCTGGCCTGCACCGGTGCGCAGGCACAGTCGAAATTCGTCACGCTCGCGTCCACGACCTCCACGGAGCAATCGGGCCTCTTCAAGCACCTCTTGCCGATCTACGCGCAGAAGGCCGGTGTCGAAGTGCGCGTGATCGCCGTGGGCACGGGCCAGGCGCTCGACATGGGCCGCAAGGGTGACGCCGACGTGGTCTTCGTGCACGACCCGGTGGCCGAGAAGAAGTACATGGGGGACGGGTTCGGTGTGAACTACCACCTCGTCATGTACAACGACTTCATCCTCATCGGCCCGAAAGCCGATCCCGCCAAGGTTGGCGGCAAGGACGTGCTCGGCGGCCTGCAAAAGGTGAAGGCGGCGCAGGCGCCGTTCGTGTCCCGTGCGGACAAGAGCGGCACGCATGCGGCTGAAGTGAGGCTGTGGTCGCTTGCGGGCGTGGACATCGCGAAGGACAAGGGCCCCTGGTACAAGGAGACCGGCTCGGGCATGGGGCCGGCGCTGAACACGGCGTCCGCCATGAACGGCTACATCCTCGCCGACCGTGGGACCTGGCTGAATTTCAAGAACCGGGGCGAGCTCACGATCCTCGTCGAAGGCGACAACAAGCTCTTCAACCAGTACGGGATCATGCTCGTGAACCCCGCCAAGCACCCGCACGTGAAGAAGGACCTCGGCGACGGGTTCATCGCGTGGGTGATCTCGTCCGAGGGCCAGAAGGCGATCGCCGACTACAAGATCGGCGGCGAGCAGTTGTTCTTCCCGAACGCCAAGTAGGCGGCTCTTCGCCGCCGACCCTTACTTCGCCGCCGCCAGTTCCTTCAGCGTGAACAGGTAGCTCGTGCCGTCCAGCGGCTTGTGGCAGGCGAGGCACTCGGCCTGGTTGGCGCCCGGGCGGTGCTTCTTGTCGAGCGTGAAGATGGCGTAGTTCCAGTTGGCGTTCTTCAGCATGTCGGGGATGTCCTTGCCCCAACCGGCTTCGCTCGCCATCGCGGTGTAGAAGAGGGGCTTGTCGGCCACGAAGAAGCCGTCTGAGCCCATCACCGGCTTCTGCTCGGCGTCAAGTTTCGCGGCATGCACTTCGACCAGCATGTAGGCCCCGTCCGCCACCGGCTTGCCCGACTTCGCGGCCTGCACGGCCGTCTTGTTGGCGAAGTAGTAGCGCACCTGCCTGGTGGCCGGGAAGTTGATGGTCATGTACTTGGTGAACGTGTCCTTGTAGCCCTCCGGGAAGGCGACGCTGGTCTTGGCGAGGTTGGGCAGGAAGGCGGACTTGGAAGCCGCGGGCGCGCCCGGCTGCGAAGCGAAGAACGCCGCCACGTCTGCAATTTCCGTGGGGGTCAGCTGGGCGGCCATCGCGTTCATCACCGGGTTCTTGCGCGAGCCGTCCTTGAGCGCCTTCAGCTGGGTCTCGAGGTAGCCCGCACGCTGTGCGGCCAGGTTGGGGATCGTATCGCTGACACTGATGCCGTTGGCGCCGTGGCAGGCCGCGCATACGGCTTCGGCCTTGGCCTTGCCGGCGGCGATGTCGGCCGCCTGCGCGAACGGCGCGGCTGCGAGGACCATGCAAAATGCAAGTGCCTTCTTCATAACCCCTCCCTGAGTTGAGCCGAGATACTACCTTCCGGAGGCATACAGCGGCCGGGGAGGGGAAATTCCGTCATAAAATAGGCCCATGAAAATATTCGGTTTTGCGGGCTGGTCCGGGAGCGGCAAGACGACCCTGATCGAAAAACTCATCCCCCGCTTCGTCAAAGGGGGGGTGCGGGTCTCGTTGATCAAGCACGCGCACCACCAGTTCGACGTCGACCAGCCGGGAAAAGACTCCTATCGCCATCGTCATGCGGGCGCGTCGGAAGTGCTTGTTACCTCGTCGCGGCGCTGGGTGCTGATGCACGAGCTTCGCGGCGGGCCGGAGCCCTCGTTCGAAGAGCAGCTGAAGCACCTCTCGCCGTGCGACCTGGTGATCGTCGAGGGCTTCAAGTTCCAGCCCATCCCCAAGATCGAGGTGTACCGCGAAGGCGTGGACTCGCCGCCGCTGCACCCCAAGGACCCCCACATCATTGCGGTCGCCACCGACGCGAAGATCGAGACCACCCTGCCGGTGCTCGACCTGAACGACGACGCGGCGATCGCCCAATTCATCCTCGGACACCTGAACCTCCAATGAACAAGGGATTGCTTTCCGTAGACGAGGCGCTCGAAGTCCTGCTGGCCGGCGCGAAGCCGGTGGCGGAGGTCGAGGACGTCTCCACGCTCGAAGCCACCGACCGCGTGCTCGCGCGTGCGCAGGCCTCGACCATGGACGTGCCGCCGATGGACAACAGTGCGATGGACGGTTACGCCGTGCGCGTTGCCGACATCGCAGGCCCCGACACGCGGTTGCGCATCGCGCAGCGCATTGCGGCCGGGGCGGTCGGCCAGCCGCTTGAGGCCGGGACCGCCGCGCGCATCTTCACCGGTGCGCCGATCCCGCCGGGCGCGGATGCCGTGGTGATGCAGGAGTTCTGCGCGGTCGACGGCGACCACGTCGTCGTGAAGAAAAAGCCGCAGCCCGAGGAATGGGTGCGGCGGGCCGGCAGCGATATCCGTTCGGGAGGCGCGGTGCTGGCCGAAGGGACCAAGCTCCGCCCGCAGGACACGGGCCTGGCGGCGTCCGTGGGCATCAAGGCCCTGCCGGTGCGCCGGAAAGTGAAGATGGCTCTGTTCTTCACAGGCGACGAGCTCGTCATGCCGGGCGACCCGCTTCCGCCGGGGCGGATCTACAACTCCAACCGCTTCACGCTGAATGGCATGGCGAAGGCCTTCGGCTGTGAAGTGCGCGACTACGGTATCGTGCCGGACCGGCTTGACGCCACGCGCGAAGTGTTGCGCCGCGCGGCGGCCGAGAACGACATCATTGTGACCTCGGGCGGCGTGTCGGTCGGCGAGGAAGACCACGTGAAACCTGCCGTCGAGGCCGAGGGGTCGCTCCTCATGTGGAAGATCTCCATGAAGCCCGGCCGGCCGCTCGCCTTTGGCAAGGTGAAGGAGGCGGCGTTCATCGGACTTCCTGGCAACCCGGTGTCCTCGTTCGTGACGTTCCTCATCTTCGTGCGGCCTTTCCTGCTGAAGACGCAAGGCATTGCCAATGTCGCCCCGCGTGTGATCGACGCGCGCGCCGACTTTACGTGGGACAAACCCGACGCAAGGCGCGAGTTCCTGCGCGTCAAGTGGAATGCCGCTGGCGGCCTCGACCTCTACCCATCACAGGATTCGGCGGTCATGACCTCGACCGCCTGGGCCGACGGCCTCGTGGACAACCCGGCCAGCCAGTCGATCGGCAAGGGCGACCGGGTGAAATTCCTCTCGTTTGCGGAACTCTACCGGTGAAGGTCAAGGTGCTTTACTTCGCGAGCCTGCGCGAGCAACTCGGCCAGGGCTCGGAAGAAGTCGACCTGCCGGGCGAAGCGTCGACGCTCGGCGCCTTGCGCGCGCACCTCGTCGGACGGGGCGGCGCGTGGCAGTCGGCCCTCGCCGAGGGGAGACCAGTGCGCATGGCGGTCAACCAGGACATGGGGCCCGGCACCGCGCCGATCAAGGGCGGCGACGAGGTGGCTTTCTTTCCGCCGGTCACCGGCGGTTAATCGATGGGAAAGACCCCGACAATCAGCGTACAGCTCGAGGATTTCGACGCCGGCCGTGAGATGGCTGCGGTGCGTGCGGCGAATCCAAAGGTGGGCGCGGTGGCGAGCTTCGTCGGAGTCGTGCGCGACGTGAACGACGGCTCGGGCGTGGCGACGCTGACCCTCGAGCACTATCCCGGCATGACCGAGAAGGCGCTCAGTGGCATCGTCGAGCAGGCACGGGCCCGCTGGGAGGTCCTCGATTGCACGGTGATCCATCGCTACGGCCGGCTCGAGCCCACCGACCAGATCGTCCTCGTCGTGGTGGCGAGCGGCCACCGGGGCGATGCCTTCGCCGCCTGCGAGTTCATCATGGATTTCCTCAAGACCCAGGCGCCATTCTGGAAAAAGGAAGAAACGCCCGAGGGTGCGCGCTGGGTCGAGGCCAAGGCCTCCGACGACTCGGCCGCGGAGCGCTGGAAGTGACCGGCTCCGCCTTCCTCGCGGTCGGGGTCGGGGCGGCGCTGGGGGCATGGTTGCGGTGGATGCTGTCGACCTGGTTCAACCCGGTGACCCCGGGGCTGCCGCTTGGCACGCTGGCCGCCAACCTGGTCGGTGGATACCTTGTGGGGCTTGCGGTAGCCTATTTCGCCGCCAACTCAACGCTTGCGCCCGAGTGGCGACTGCTGTGCATCACCGGGTTCCTGGGCGGCCTCACGACGTTCTCCACCTTTTCGGCTGAATCGGTCCAGATGCTGATGGCCGACCAGTATGGGGCGGCCTTCCTGCACACCGGTGCGCACCTGCTCGGCTCGCTCGCATTTACCTTCCTCGGGTTCTGGACCTACCGGACCTGGGCTTGACCTGAATCAACTTCGGCCTGCATCGGGCCGGTTGAAATGGGGCATCAAGCCCCCATCTGCCTGTCAACCCTACAGGACGAATCGCAGGAAGACGAAGCCATGCGCATCGAAAAATTCACCAGCAAGCTCCAGGAAGCCCTGGGCGACGCCCAGAGTGCCGCCCTTGGCAACGACAACCAGTACATCGAGCCCCAGCACCTGCTGGCCGCGTTGCTCGCGCAGGCTGACGGATCGATCGGCTCGATCCTGCAGAAGGCCGGGGCCAACCCCGCCACGCTGAAGGCTGCGCTCGCCCAGTCCATCGGGCGGTTGCCCAAGGTCGAAGGCGCGCCCGGCGAGGTCATGGTGTCGCGCGACCTCACGCAGTTGCTTAACGTTGCGGACAAGGAAGCACAGAAACGAGGCGACCAATACATCGCCTCGGAGCTGTTCCTGCTCGCCGCAGCCGACGACAAGGGTGAGGCCGGGAAATTGCTGAAGCAGGCAGGCGTCACCAAAAAGGCGCTCGAAGCCGCCATCGAAGCCGTCAGGGGAGGGCAGAACGTGCAGTCACAGGCCGATGAAGGCAACCGCGAAGCCCTCAAGAAGTACACGATGGATCTCACCGAGCGCGCGCGGGCGGGCAAGCTCGACCCGGTGATCGGGCGCGACGACGAGATCCGCCGCTGCATCCAGATCCTGCAGCGGCGCACCAAGAACAACCCGGTGCTGATCGGCGAGCCGGGCGTGGGCAAGACCGCGATCGTCGAAGGCCTCGCGCAGCGCATCGTCAACGGTGAAGTGCCGGAGACCCTCAAGAACAAGCGCGTGCTGTCGCTCGACATGGCTTCGCTGCTCGCAGGCGCCAAGTACCGCGGCGAGTTCGAGGAGCGCCTCAAGACGGTCCTCAAGGAGCTCGCCCAGGACGAGGGCCAGACCATTGTCTTCATCGACGAGATCCACACCATGGTCGGTGCGGGCAAGGCCGAAGGCGCGATGGACGCGGGCAACATGCTGAAGCCGGCCCTCGCGCGCGGCGAGCTGCATTGCGTAGGCGCCACAACGCTTGACGAATACCGCAAGTACATCGAGAAGGACGCGGCCCTCGAGCGCCGGTTCCAGAAAGTGCTGGTCGGTGAGCCTTCGGTAGAGGACACCATCGCGATCCTGCGCGGGCTGAAGGAAAAGTACGAAGTCCACCACGGCGTGGAGATCACCGACCCGGCGATCGTCGCCGCGGCCGAACTCTCGCACCGCTACATCACCGACCGTTTCCTGCCGGACAAGGCCATCGACCTCATCGACGAGGCGGCTTCGCGGATCCGGATGGAGATCGACTCCAAGCCAGAGTCAATGGATCGGCTCGACCGCCGGATGATCCAGCTGCGCATCGAGCGCGAGGCCGTCAAGAAGGAAAAGGACGAGTCCTCCCAGAAGCGCCTCGCGCTGATCGAGGAAGAGATCGCGCGGCTGGAAAAGGAGTTTTCCGACCTCGACGAGATCTGGAAATCGGAAAAGGCGGCCGTGGCCGGCTCGCAGCACATCAAGGAAGAGATCGAGAAACTGCGTCAGGTGATGGAAGAGGCGCGCAGGAAGGGCGACTGGCAGAAGATGTCGGAGATCCAGTACGGGAAGATCCCGCAGCTCGAAGCGCAGCTGAAGAAAGCGGAGTCCGGCGAGGCGGCCGGCGCCAAGGCGAAATTGCTGCGTACCGAAGTGGGCGCGGAAGAGATCGCCGAGGTGGTCTCGCGTGCCACCGGCATCCCGGTGTCAAAGATGATGCAGGGCGAGCGGGAGAAGCTTCTGCACATGGAAGACAAGCTGCATGAGCGCGTGGTCGGACAGGACGAGGCCGTGCGCCTCGTGTCGGACGCGATCCGCCGCTCACGCTCCGGGCTTTCGGACCCGAACCGGCCGTACGGTTCGTTCCTCTTCCTCGGGCCCACCGGCGTGGGCAAGACGGAGCTCTGCAAGACGCTCGCGTCCTTCCTCTTCGATTCGGAAGAGCACCTGATCCGCATCGACATGTCCGAATACATGGAGAAGCATTCGGTTGCACGGATGCTGGGCGCGCCTCCCGGGTATGTGGGCTACGACGAAGGCGGAGCGCTGACCGAAGCCGTGCGCCGCAAGCCGTATTCGGTAATACTTTTCGACGAAATCGAGAAGGCGCACCAGGACGTCTTCAACGTGCTGCTGCAGGTGCTTGACGACGGTCGCCTCACGGACGGGCAGGGCCGCACGGTCGACTTCAAGAACACCGTGATCGTCATGACCTCCAACCTCGGGTCGCACATGATCCAGCAAATGGAAGGCAGCGACTACGGCGTGGTGAAGCTCGCGGTGATGGGCGAGGTGAAGGGCCATTTCCGCCCGGAATTCATCAACCGCATCGACGAGGTGGTGGTGTTCCACGGTCTGGGCGAGGGGCAGATCAAGTCGATCGCATCCATCCAGCTCGCAATCCTCAAGGGGCGGCTGGCGAAGATGGACTACGGCTTCGAGGTGAGCGAGCCAGCGCTGGCGGAACTCTCGAAGGAGGGATTCGACCCGGTGTACGGCGCGCGGCCCCTTAAGCGTGCGATCCAGGGGCAGATCGAGAACCCGCTGGCCAAGGCCATCCTCGAGGGGCGCTTCGCCCCCAAGGACACGATCAAGGTCGACTGGGCAAACGGCTCGATGGCGTTTGCAAAAGCGTAAGGAGCGGGGGAAGCAGATCCCCCTTTCCTTCTGCCTGCAGGCGCCGGGTCTGCGCCAGCAGCTCTTCCCAAAGCCCGTTCATGTCTTTCTGGAACACGGTGTCCGGATTGGCCGGCACGATGCCCCACAGGCCGCGGTCGATCTCGCTCTTGAGTTCGCCCGGGCGCCAGCCCACGTAACCCACGAAATAGCGCGCTTCGTTGGGCGTGTCCTCGATGACCTTGTCTATCGTCGCTGCACGAAAGGCGATATACAGGTTTTTCATCAGCGGCAGCGTATCTGCGCCGGGGCTCTTGTCCGACTTGACCACCGCCACCAGCGCGCCGGGCGAGAACGGGCCGCCATAGCGCACGGAATCGGCCACCTTCTTGGCGGGCTCATGCTCCGGAAAGAGCGAGATCAGCGGGCGGCCGATCGGGCGATTGAGGATGACGCCGATATGGCCTCCGCCTTTGAGCGGGGCTGCAATAAGAACGGTGTGGAAATAGCCCGCATCCCGGAAGGCCGGATGCGCCACGAGGAAGATCGTGTCCTCGTCCGAGGCCGGCTCGGCAGCCTGGCCCAGAAGCGTTCCCGACCAGGAGCAGGCCAACGCAAGAAGGACGGCAAAGAGGCGGGCGCGCATCGAGTCTCTCTCCAAGTGTTGCGATTCGGTGGTCAAAAGAATTGTATATCGCAATCCCTGAAATCGCGCATCCGCTTTCCCGATTGGAAGCGCGTTTTAAGGCCCTGCGCCCGGTGCAGCAGTTCCTCCCACAGCCCTTCGGTGTTTTCACGGAATACCATGGCTTCGTCGGCGGGCAGGACATACCACCCTGCGCGGTTGAACTCGCTTTCGAGCTGGCGCGGGGCCCAGCCGGAAAAACCCGCGTACAGCCTGTACCGGCGGTCAGTGGATTCCAGCAACCCCTTCATGTTGTCCGGGTGCATCGTTATGTAGAGTTTGCGAAGCACATGGAAGGCGGGCGCGGTCGGCTTTGCCTCCGCCTGGAAGACCGCGAGGAGGGCGTTGCGCATCACCGGCCCGCCCAGGTAGATCCGATCGGTGTACTTCCCGGTTTCGATTTCACCCAGCGTGGGAAAGTCCGACAGGCGCAGCGTGGTCGGCCGGTTGATGATCACGCCGACGGTGCTGAAGTCCTCGGTCTGGGTGACCAGGACGACGGTACGAGTGAAATTCGGGTCCGTGAGTTCCGGCTTGGCGATGAGGAACACGCCGTTCGGGCCGGGGGCGGCACCGGGGGCCTGCGCTGCCGCAAGCGTCCCGCACAGGGCGAGGACGCAGGTGGCGAGCAGGCGGGTCATCGGATCAGGAGAAAGCCTGGATGCCGGTGATTGCACGCCCCAGGATCAGCGCATGGATGTCGTGCGTGCCTTCGTAGGTGTTCACGACCTCGAGGTTCACGAGGTGGCGCGCCACGCCGAATTCGTCGGAGATGCCGTTGCCGCCCATCATGTCGCGCGCCATGCGGGCAATGTCGAGCGACTTGCCGCACGAATTGCGCTTGAGGATCGATGTGATCTCGACTGCCGCGCCGCCCTCGTCCTTCATGCGACCGAGCCTCAGGCACGACTGCAGGCCGATGGAAATCTCGGTGAGCATGTCGGCGAGTTTTTTCTGGATCAGCTGGTTGGCGGCGAGGGGCCGGCCGAACTGCTTCCTGTCGAGCACGTACTGGCGCGAACGATGGAAGCAGTCCTCGGCCGCGCCGAGCGCTCCCCAGGCGATCCCGTACCGGGCGGAATTGAGGCAGGTGAACGGGCCCTTGAGGCCGCGCACTTCGGGAAACGCGTTTTCTTCCGGGCAGAACACTTCATCCATCACGATCTCGCCCGTGATGGAGGCGCGCAGGCCGACCTTGCTGTGGATGGTGGGTGCGGAGAGGCCTTTCATTCCCTTCTCGAGGACGAAGCCGCGGATCGGGCCGTCCGGCGCCTTGCCGTCGATTTCCTTGGCCCAGACAACGAACACGTCGGCGATCGGAGAGTTTGAGATCCACATCTTCGCGCCCGAGATCGAGTAGCCGCCCGGCACTTTCTTCGCACGGGTGACCATCGAGGCCGGGTCGGAGCCGTGGTTCGGTTCGGTCAGGCCGAAGCACCCGATCCATTCACCCGTCGCGAGCTTCGGTAGGTACTTCTGCTTTTGGGCTTCGCTGCCGAATTCGAAAATCGGCACCATGACGAGCGAGCTCTGCACGCTCATCATCGAGCGGTAGCCCGAGTCGACGCGCTCGACTTCACGCGCGATCAGCCCGTAGCTCACGTAGTTGAGGCCCGGGCCGCCATACTCGGCGGGGATCGTCGGGCCGAGCAGGCCGAGTTCGCCCATCTCGCGGAAGATTTCCGGGTCGGTCTTCTCGTGGCGGAAGGCCTCGGTGACGCGCGGCGCGAGTTTGCCCTGGCAGTAGGCGTGCGCGGCATCACGAACCATGCGTTCCTCCTCGCTCAACTGGTCGTTGAGGAGCAGGGGATCGTCCCAGGAAAAGCGGGCCTTGGCGGTGGAAGAGGGGGCGTTCATGGGGTGCTCCTGCGTGCAAATGGGGGTTGCCGCAATTTTACTTCGCGGCGGGGGGGCGGGACATCATTTTCCCGCCTTGGCGAGGTCCGCGAGCCGGCGGGAAACCAGCGCGGCCTGCTGGCTCATCAGGCCGACCAGCGTCGCCATGCGCGCCGGCGTGATGCGGTCCGAGATGGCGGCGATGCTGATGGCTGCGACCGCTTCGCCTCCTGGTCCCAGGACGGGGACGGCGAGCGCTTTGGTGCCGCGCACGACACCCACCTCGGTATAGGCATAGCCCTTGGCGCGGGTCGCTCGCACCCGCTCGGTCAGCTTCGTCGTGGTGAGGCCGTGGTGGGCGAGGCGCTGAGCGTTCGCCTTGTTGATCGCGGCCGATTCGGCGCGCGGCAGGAACGCGAGCAATACCAATCCCCCGACCCCTAAGCCGAGCGGGCGACGCGCCCCGATCTCTATGGACAGGACCTTGACCGGGTAGTTCCCGGTCCTGCGGTCCACGCAGATGGAGTCAAAGCCGCTGCGGATCGTGAGGAAGACCGTGTCGCCGGCTTTCTCGGCGATGTGGTGCAGGTACGGCTCGGCCACGGCGCGAACCGGCGTCCGGGCGGTGCGCGCCAGCGCAAGCAGGGACACCTCCTGGCCAATGAGGTACTTGCGTGTCTGGGGATCCTGTTCGACTGCACCTTCTTCCAGCAGGACGCGCAGGATGCGGTGGACCGTCGGGCGGTTGAGGCCGGTCTCCTCCACGATATCGGTCAGCCGCACCCCGTGCTCCTGGCCGACGGCGAGGATGCGGAGCACCGCCATCGCACGGCGGATGCTTTGCGCGCCGCCTACGCCTTGCCGCGCCGCCATGTCTCAGGCACCGAGCACGGTTTTCGGCGTCTGCCCGATCGGCTGCATGGAAAGGATCTCGCCGAGCTTGGCGTAGTTCGGCCCGCCGATCCGGCACAGTGGGCGCAGTTGCGCGGTGTCGATCTTGCCGTTCACGCAGAGGCCGTCGCGGATATGGAACACGAGCACTTCGCCGACCATGAATTCCGATCCCGTTTCGCCGTAAGCCGTAGCGCTGTGGAAGCGGCATTCGAGGCTGATCGGCGCGGCGGCGAGGCTTGGCACGCGCACGGCCTGGCTGGCCTTGAGCGCTAGGCCGAGGAGGTCGGCTTCGCTGACCTCCGGCGCGTATTCGATCGCCGACAGGTGCACGGGTTCGATCAGGTTTTCGTCGGCGATGTTGACGACGAATTCGCCGCCCGCATGGATGTTGACGCCGGTGTCCTTGAGCCTGCCGGCCTTGCGACCGATATTGATGCCTACCATCGGAGGTTTGTTCGACACGAAGGTAAAAGCGCTGAACGGCGCGAGGTTGACCGCGCCGCCGGGCGACAGGGTCGTGACCCACGCAATCGGGCGGGGGACGATGATGCCGGTGATGAGCTTGTAGGTGGCTTCGGGGTCGAGGCCCGCGGCGGGGATGTCCATGCAGTCTCCAATCGGTTCGGCTGGAGACTAAGGGGCCGGGCGCGCCGGGGTCAAGCGAGGATGGACATGAATGTCCATAGTGTGGAACAAAATGCGCCACGCCGGTTGCGGGCGGCGGCGCGGCCTTTTACAGTCTGAAAATAACAAAACTAGAGGAAGAGACCATGAGGACAGTCGCATTTTTTGCCGCGGCCTGCGCGGCGCTCGCAGCGCTCGCCACGCCCGCCCTGGCGCAGAAATGGCCGGAGAAGCCCATCAAGCTCGTCGTGCCGTACCCGCCCGGCGGGAACGTGGATACCGCGGCGCGGATCGTCGCGCCGGGCATGCAGGAGGCGCTCGGCCAGCCCGTGATCATCGAAAACAAGCCCGGCGCCGGCGGCATCATTGCGGGCGAATTCGTGGCGAAGAGCCCGGCCGACGGCTACACGGTGTTCTTCATGGCGAACTCGCCGCTGCTGCATGCGCCGATCATCTTCAATCGCCCGGCCTACCACTGGGACAAGGATTTCACGCCGGTCAGTTCGGTGTCGTTTACGCCGATCGCGCTGCTCGTCCATCCGACGACACCGGCGAAGTCGGTGCGCGAGCTGCTGGACCTCGCGAAGAAGGAGCCGGGCAAGCTCACGCTGGCCACGCCCAGCGCCGGGACCACCAACCACCTGCTGTCCGAGTTGCTGCAGTCGCTCACCGGAGCGTCCTGGCTGACCGTGCACTACAAGGGCAATGCGCCGGCCAGCACGGCGATGCTGGCGGGGGAAGTGCAGATGAGCTTCGAGCAGGTCTCGGTGTCGCTGCCTTTCATCAAGCAGGGGCGCGTGCGCGCATTGGCCGTCACCGTGGACAAGCGCGTTCCGTCCCTGCCGGACGTCCCCACTTTCGAGGAGGCGGGCGTGAAAGGCATGGAAGGCGCGACCTTCACCGGGATCGTGGCGCCGACCGGCACGCCCAAGGCGGTAATCGCCCGGATGCAGTCGGCGCTGGCCCGGGTGCTCGGCGAAAAATCCGTGATCGATAAATTCGACGCGCTTGGCGCCGAGGCCCGCGCGACCACTCCCGAGCAATTCCACGGCTACCTCAAGGCGGAATACGAAAAATGGACCCCCGTCATCATGAAAGCCAACATCCGGGCCAATTGAAATGAGTACACCAGACCTCAAGCGCACGAGCATCTATGTCGATGGGTTCAGTCATAAGAACCCGATCCCCGCAGCCTGCCGGATCGGCAACATGCTCTACTCCGGCAGCATCCAGGGCACCGATCCGGCGACCGGGAAGTACGGCGCCACCATCGACGAGCAGAGCGCGCTGATGTTCGCTCACGTGAAACGCATCGTGGAAGCCGCAGGAGGCAGCCCGGCCAACATCATCAAGATGACCGTGTGGATGCTCGACCGCTCGCAGCGCGAGGGCGTAAACCGTGAGTGGCTGAAGATGTTCCCGGATCCGCATTCGCGGCCGGCGCGCCACGCCATGCAGGCCCCGCTCGACGGCGAAAAGCTGCTCGAGTGCGATTTCATTGCTGTGCTGGGCTGAGGAGGGGACATGGCCGACTATCTCGCATTCGACCCGAATCCCCGCACGCCCAAAAAGGTGCCGCCGCCGCTCTCTTGCGACAGCCAGTTCCACGTGCTCGGGCCGGCCGACAAGTACCCGCCGCGTCCCGGCGCGGCCTACGTCATGCCGACTGCCACCTCGCAAGCGGCGCAGAAGATGCACAAGGCGCTGGGGATCCAGCGTGGCGTTGTCGTGCAGCCGACCACTTATGGCGCCGACCACTCTGCGACTCTGGATGGCATTGCCGCGCTGGGGCCGAACTATCGCGGTTGCGCCAACGCTGTCGTGCTGAGCGAGCGTGACGACGCCTACATCGCGAAGCTGCATGAGGGCGGTGTCCGTGGCGCGAGGTTTTCGCGGCAGAGCCTGGGCATTGCGCTGTCGGACAAGGAAATGGAGCGCTCCCTTGCTAGGGTCAAGGAACTCGGCTGGTACGCGAAGATCCAGCCCGAGGCCAAAGGCATTGCCGAAAACATCGCACCCTTCGAGAAGCTCGAGATCCCGGTCCTTCTCGATCACATGGGGCGTCCCGATCCGCAACTGGGCGCAGCCGACCCGAGCCTGAAGAAGGTGGTGGAACTCCTCAAGCGGGGGAACTTCTGGGTCATGCTCTCGCTGACCGAGAAGATCTCCAAGGCCGGCGCGCCCTGGGACGACGTCATCCCGGTGGCGCGCACCCTGATCGAGACTGCGCCGGACCGCGTGGTGTGGGCCAGCGACTGGCCTCATCCCGTATCGGTGAAGCAACCGCCGAATGAGGCAGACCTCCTCGAAGCGCTGTACCGTTTTGTCCCTGACGAGGCGATGCTAAAGAAGATCCTCGTCGACAACCCCGCCAGACTTTTTGGATTCGACTCATGAAACTCCTTTCTTTTGAACTCGCGGGCAAGCCGCGCTTCGGTGCACTTGCAGGCGATGGCGTGGTCGACCTGACCGACAAGCTCGGTGCGGGCATCACGACGCTGCGCGCCGCCCTCGAGGCCGATGCGCTTGCCCGTATCAAGGAACTTGTCGCCAAGGCGAAGCCCGACCACGCGTTGGCCGGGCTCAAGCTCGCTTCGCCCATTCCCTTCCCGGAAAAAATCATCTGCGTGGGCGTCAACTACGGCAATCGCAACGCCGAGTACAAGGACGGCTCCGACCTCCCCAAGTACCCGAGCATCTTCCTGCGCTTTCCCGGGTCGTTGGTGGGACACGGCGGCAAGCTCATGCGCCCGCCCGAGTCGGAGCAACTCGATTACGAAGGGGAGATCGGGATCATCATCGGCAAGGGCGGCCGGCGGATTTCCGAGGAGGCGGCCGACAGCCACATCGCCGGCCTCACCTGCGTCAACGAGGGCACGATCCGCGACTGGACGAAGCACGGCAAGTTCAACGTCACCCAAGGCAAGACCTGGGAGGCCAGCGGATCGATCGGTCCGTGGATGGTCACTTCGGACGAATTTCCCGGCTTCGGTGACGTGACGGTGACGACGCGGGTCAATGGCGAGCAGCGCCAGCACGATACGACGGCGAACCTGATGTTCCCTTTCCGAACGCTGATCCGCTACATCTCCACGTGGACGGCGCTGAAGCCGGGCGACGTGATCGTCACCGGCACGCCGATCGGTGCAGGCATCCGTTTCACGCCGCCGAAGTTCCTCAAGCCCGGCGACGTGGTGGAAGTGGAAGTCTCGGGCGTGGGCGTCCTGTCGAACACCGTCGCGGACGAAAAGCCGTGACCCCGGCCGAGCTCAAGGCTGCCGCCGCGCAGATGCTCGAGGCGGAGCGCACGGTCGTGCCGTGCGTGCAGCTCACCACCACCTATCCGGGCATTACCATCGAGGACGCCTACGCGATCCAGAGCGAGGTCATCGCTGCGAAGTTCGCGCAGGGACGCACGAAACGCGGCCACAAGATCGGCCTCACCTCGAAGGCGATGCAGGCCGCCTCCAACGTCCATGAGCCGGACTACGGCGTGCTGCTCGACGACATGTTCTACAACGATGGCGACACGCTGGACACGTCGCGATTCATCATCCCGCGCATCGAAGTCGAACTCGCTTTCGTGCTCGGTTCACCGCTGAAGGGCCCCGGCGTGACGATGACCGACGTGTTGCGTGCGACGGAATTCGTGGTGCCGGCCCTGGAGATCATCGACGGGCGCTCGAAGTACCCCCGCAAGATCCAGGACAACATTGCCGATAACGCGGCCTGTGGCGGGATCATCACCGGCGGACGGCCGGTGCGCCCGTTCGACATCGACCTGCGCTGGGCGGCGGCGATCTGCTCGAAGAATGGTGTGGTCGAGGAAACCGGCGTCGCTGCCGGGGTGCTCGGGCATCCCGCGATGGGGATCGTCTGGCTGGCCAATAAACTCGCCGCATTCGGCGTCGGCCTGGAGGCGGGGCACTTCTTCCTGGCCGGTTCCTTCACGCGCCCGGTGGCGGTGAAGAAGGGCGATACGATCAACGTGGACTACGGCCCGCTGGGCGGGGTCGCAGTCCACTTCGGCTGAAAGTTATTTCGTCCGCTCGATGATCATCGCCAGCCCCTGGCCCACGCCGATGCAAAGCGATATCGCGGCGTAGCGGCCGTTCATGCGCTCGAGTTGCCGCGCGACCGTGATCGCAAGGCGGGCGCCCGAGCATCCGAGCGGGTGGCCGATGGCGATCGCGCCGCCGTTCGGGTTTACGCGCGGATCCTTGAAATCCACCTTCATGATCGCGAGGCACCCCAGCATCTGGGTGGCGAAGGCCTCGTTGATCTCGATGATGTCCATGTCCTTGAGCGTGAGGCCGGCACGCTGCAGCGCCAGCGGGATCGCGTAGGCCGGGCCGACGCCCATGATGCGCGGTTCGACGGCGGCCGAGGCGGCGGCCAGGATCCTGGCCATCGGCTTTTTGCCGTTCGTCTTGCCCCACTTTTCGCTGGCGACGATCAACGCAGCAGCGCCGTCGTTCACGCCCGAGGCATTGCCCGCCGTCACGACGCCGCCTTCGAACAAGGGCTTGAGCCTGACCAGCGACTCCATCGTCGCGTCGCGGCGCGGGTGTTCATCCGCGCTCACCATCACGGGCGGAGCGTCCTTCTTTCCGCCGGGCAGCGCCACGGGCAGGATTTCGCCTTTGTAAAACCCGTCGGCTTCGGCCTTGGCGTACTTCAGCTGCGAGCCGAGGGCGAACTCGTCGGCCTGCTCGCGGGTGATGCCGTATTCCTTGGCCACGTTGTCGGCGGTCTGCGGCATTGCATGGTCGCCGAAGAGCTTGGCCACCTTGGGGTTCGTGAAGCGCGACCCGATGGTGGAGTCGTACATCTTGGAGTCGCGGCCGAAGGCCGAGGACGGCTTGGCGATGATGTAGGGCGCACGGGTCATGCTTTCCGTGCCGCCGGCGATATAGAGCTCGCCTTCACCGCAGGTGATTGCACGCGCGGCGTCGATCGTGGCCTGCAGGCCGCTCGCGCACAGGCGGTTCACCGTGACGCCCGGCACCGAGGCGGGCAGGCCCGACGACAGCGTGGCGAACCGTGCGACGTTGCGGCTGTCTTCGCCGGCCTGCGTGACGCAGCCGAGGATGACATCCGAAATCTCTTCGGGCTTTACGCCGTTGCGTTTGACCACTTCGGCGATCACGCCGGCGGCGAGGTCGTCGGGGCGGATGGTGGCGAGTTTTCCCGCATGCCGCCCGATGGGGGTGCGCAGGCCGTCGTAGATGTAGGCGTTCAGCATGATCAGTTCTCCGGGGTAAGCAGGGACACGCCGAGCCGCGCGCGGCGCGTGAGCCAGGGGCTCGGGCGGTAGCGGGGCTCTTTGTAGAAGTCGTACATGGCCTCGAGCACGGCGAGGATCTTCGCGGCGCCGACGGCGTCGCCCATCGCGAGCGGGCCATGGGGATAGCCCAGGCCCAGCACCACGGCACGGTCGAGGTCTTCAGGCGATGCGATGTTCTGCTGCGCAATGTCGCAGCCGACGTTGACAATGTGTGCGACGACGCGCTGCGCGACGAAGCCTGGGGAATCCTTGATCACCGAGACCGGCACGCCGTCGGCAGCGAGGAGCCCGTGCGCCATGGCGCGGTACGCGGACTTGGTAATTGGCGTGGTCATGATCGTGCGGCGCTTGGTGAAGCCGAACAGCGGGTCCACCGCCACGGTGCGTTCCGCATCCAGTCCGTGCTCGAGGGCCGAGGTGGTCGCATCCTTGCCCAGCGGCGCGACGAGGCACAGTGCGTCGGGCGAAGGCTTCGCGCCGGACTCGGACTTCACGTTAAGGCGGGCGATCAACTCCTTCAGCGCCGGTGCGTCGGGCGCGACCCACACCGAGGTCGGGCGCGCGGGCGGTGCGGAGTTTTCGGGTTCCGGCACGAGGTTGCCGTCCTTGTATTCGTACCAGCCGCGACCGGTCTTGCGGCCGAGCAGCCCGGCGGCCACGCGCGGGTCGGATACGAACGAGGGCCGATAGCGGGGCTCCTGGTAGTACTGGTCGTACATGGACTTCATCACGCCGTGCGCGATGTCGAGGCCGACGAGGTCCATCAGGCCGAACGGCCCGAGGCGAAAGCCCGCGGCATCGACCAGTATGCGGTCGATCACCGCCGGTTCGGCGATGCCTTCAGAATAGATGCGCAGCGACTCCGGCACGAAGCCGCGTCCGGCGTGGTTCACGATGAAGCCGGGCGTGTCCTGGCAGTTGACTGGTGTATGCCCGTAGCGCTTGGCGAGTTCCGTCAGCGCTTCGGTGACCCACGGTTCGGTCAGTACGCCGCCGACGACTTCGACGATCTTCATTACGGGCACGGGGTTGAAGAAGTGATAGCCGGCAACGCGGCCGGGCTTCTTCAGGCCGGCGGCCATGGCGGTCACGGAGAGCGAAGAGGTGTTCGACGCAATGATGCAGTCTTCGCTGACGACCGCCTCGAGCGCCGCGAAGAATTCCCGCTTCACCTCCAGCACCTCGATGATCGCCTCGACGACGAGGTGGCAGGCTGAGAGCGCCTTCAGTTCGCCCACGAGTTCAATGCGGCCGAGCGTGGCGTCGGCATCCTTTTGCTTGACCCGGCCTTTTTCGACCAGTTTGGCGAGCGACTGCGCGATGGAGTCCTTGCCGGCCTGGGCGGCCCCGGCCTTGGCGTCATAGACGAGCACCCGGACGCCGCACTGGGCGAGCACCTGGATGATGCCGCGGCCCATGGTGCCGCTGCCGGCCACGCCGGCGATGAGGTCCTTGCGCGATACGTCTAGCATTTGCGTGATTCCGAGAAAGGTTGGTCGGGGTCGGTCTGCGGCGGGGCCATGATTCTAGCGGCCACCGGAAAGGAGGCCGAGACGCATGGCGAAACAGGAGGGCATGCCGTGTCCCTGAGTATAATCTGCGCGCACCCTAAAAACATATAGGCACAAGTCGAGCGAGGACTATTCCAAGTGGGCCGCCGCCACGTTCGCCGAAGAACGCGCTACTATCGAGCGGCTCGGCCTTCTGGCAAAGTAAGGCCGCGTTCGAATCGAAGGAGGGACAGATGAAATACCAGAAGATTCTCCTCGCGTACAACGGCTCACAGGAAGGCAAGCGCGCGCTGCTCGAATGCGCCGAATTCGCTGAGTTCCATAACGCCGAGACCCACCTGCTTGCTGTTGCAAGCATGCCGCCCAGCCTCTTCCTGACCGAGGGATTCGTGCCCGAGGAGCTGCTCGAGGAAGAGAAAAAGCGCACCCAGGTCGTGCTGGAAGAAGGCATCATGTCGCTGACCGACAAGGGATTCAAGGCCATCGGGCACCTCGCCGTGGGCGAGCCGGTGGAGGAAATCTGCCGCCTGGCCAAGGATCTGGGCGCCGATCTTGTCGTGGTCGGGCACAACCAGAACACCTCCTTTGCGGCCCGCTGGTGGAAGGGGTCCGTGGGCGCCTCGCTCCTCGACTACGCGCCCTGCAGCGTGCTGATTTCCCTCTCCAAGCCCAGGTGAGCCGGCTGGTCGCTGCGGAGTCTCAGAACAACAATTAGGTTGCACGCCATGCAGAGTTTTGGACACAAAGGCAGGCTGGAGGATGCGCGCATGCTCTCCGGCCGGGGACGTTACGTTTCCGACTGGAACCTCCCGGGGCAGGCCTACGGGTGCTTCATGCGCTCTGATCGACCCCATGCGCGGATCGCCTCCATCGACAGTGCAGGCGCGCTCGGCATGCCGGGCGTCATTGCGGTGCTCACCGGGGAGGATGTGGCCGAGGCGCAGTACAAGTCGCTGCCCGCCTTCGCGCCCATGAAGGGCCGCAACGGCACGGACCTCATCATCCCGCACCGGCCCACGCTGGCCCTGGGCTTCGTGCGGTACGTCGGGGAGCCCATCGCGCTGGTGGTCGCCGAGACAGCGATGCAGGCGCAGGATGCGGCTGAGGCGCTTGTCGTCGACTATGAAGAATTGCCGGCAGTTTTCGACGCGAAAGAGGCGATCGTCCCTGGCGCGCCGCTGGTGCATGACAACGTGCCCGGGAACCTGGCCCTCGACTTCGTCGGTGGCGACGAGGCAGCGACCGCCGCGGCGTTTGCGAAAGCCGCCCACATCGTCAAGCTCGACGCCTACCACACGCGGGTCGTGGGCAATCCCATGGAGCCGCGTGCCTGCGTCGGCAGCTACGATGCCGCGACCGACATGTACTACCTGCATGCCTGTACGCAGGGCGCCTCGGTCATGCGGAGCCAGATTTCCACGGTGATCGGGGTCCCGCCGGAGCGTATCCGCATCGTAGCGGAGGAGGTTGGCGGCGGGTTCGGCGTGCGCTTCAACCTCTACCCGGAGTACTGCGCGGCGTTGCTGGCGGCAAAGAACCTCGGCCGTCCGGTCAAATGGGTGGGGACGCGCTCGGAAATGTTCCTCGCTGACGAACAGGCGCGTGACGTCCTGCACCACAGCGAGATGGCGCTGGATGCCAACGGCCGCATCCTCGGCATGCGTTTCGATTTCAAGTGCAACCTCGGCGCCTACATCGCCCCGACCGGTGCCTTCGTCAACACGCTCAACCTCGTGAACGTCGCGAGCGGCGTGTACGACGTGCAGGCGGTGCATGTGCATGCAAGCCTTGCCTTCACCAACACGATCCCGACCGCCGCCTATCGCGGCGCGGGCCGGCCGGTGAGTTCCTACGCGATCGAGCGGCTGGTGGACGAAGCGGCGCGGCAGATCGGGATGGACCCGGCCGAGTTCCGCCGCAGGAACCTCGTGCCCAAGGCGAAATTTCCCTACAAGATCGTCACCGGGTTCGAGTACGACTGCGGGGACTTCGAGGGCGTGCTTGAAGACGCATTGGCGGCTTCTGACTGGAACGGGTTCGACCAGCGCCGCAAGGACTCTGCGGCGCGGGGGCTCCTGCGCGGTCGAGGCATGGCGAGCTACATCGAGGCGAGCGGCGGGGGCGGCATGGCGCCGCACGACGAGGTCAAGGTGCGATGGGACGCGAACGCGTCCATCACGCTGGAGGCGACCTCGCATTCGCACGGCCAGGGCCATGAGACTGCGTTTGCACAGATCGTCGCCGGTGTGCTGGGCGTGCCGATGGAGTCGATCCGCTTGCGCACAGCGGACCCGGACCAGAACCTGACCGGCAACCCGACCGGAGGCTCGCGCTCGTTGCTCGGCGTGGGCAGCGTGCTGCAGCTCGCGGCGAAGGAAGTGGTCAAGAAAGGCATCGACCTCGCATCGGAAGAACTCGAGGCCGCTGCGACGGACATCGAGTTCGCGGACGGGAATTATCGCGTCAAAGGGACGGACCACCAGGTCTCGATCGTCGAACTTGCGAAGAAGTATTTCGGCAAAGGTCCGCACCCGCTCGACCAGGACTATGCCAACCGCTTCGGCGCCACTTTTCCCAACGGATGCCATGTCGCCGAGGTGGAAATCGAACCCGAGACGGGGGAGGTCGCAGTGGTGTCCTACATCGCATGCGACGACGCCGGCACCATCATCAACCACCAGCTGGTCGAGGGGCAGATGCAGGGTGGCATCACCCAGGGCGCCGGGCATATTCTCGGCGAGCAGGCGGTGTATGACCGCGAGACCGGCCAACTGCTCACCGGCTCGTTCATGGACTACCCGATGCCGCGCGCGATCCTCGTCGACGGCCTGCGCGTACTCCATCACCCGGTGCCCACCAAGACCAATCCCCTCGGCGCAAAGGGGGTGGGCGAAGCCGGGGTGACCGGTTCCATGCCCTGCATCATGAACGCGATCGTCGATGCCTTGCGCACGGCGGGCGTCACGCATTTCGACATGCCGGCGACGCAGGTGCGGGTGTGGGAGGCGTTGCAGGCGGCGAAGGTCGGCCGGCCCGACGCACTTGCCGCAAAGTTCGCCTAGACCGCGAGCGGCCATGGATGTAGTCCGCAGTTGCCTCGAGAAGATCCGCGGCCGCGGCCTGCGCGTCGTGTTCCCCGAAGGCGGCGACGAGCGCATCGTGGCTGCGGCGAAACGGCTGCGCGACGAAGGCATCGCCGAGCCGATCGTGCTGGGGGCCGACCTCGATTCCAGCCCGCGCCTCGACGCCTATGCTGCGTTGTATGTGCAGGGACGCCCCGACGCCAACCCAAAGCTTGCCCGGCGCATCGCCGCGAAGCCGCTGTTCCATGCCGGGCTGATGGTCAAGGCGGGCGATGCCGACGCGATGCTCGCTGGCGTTGCGCACCCGACCGCGCGGGTGATCGAGGCCGGCATGATGACGGTGGGACTGGCCGAGGGCGTCTCCACCCCGTCGAGTTTTTTCCTGATGGCGCTTGCGGATCGCGTGCTGCTCTATGCCGATTGCGCGGTGAATGCGGACCCTACCGACGAACAGCTTGCGGATATCGCGCTGGCCTCGGCCGGGAGTTTCCAGTCCCTGATGGGCGAAGCGCCGCGCGTGGCTTTGCTGTCGTTCTCTACCAAGGGAAGCGCAAAGCACGCGCGAATCGACAGGGTCGTCCGTGCGCTTGCGATCGCGCGCGCACGCTCCCCGGGCCTTGCGATCGACGGCGAGCTGCAGGCGGACGCCGCCCTGGTGCCGGCGGTGGCCGCAAAGAAGGTCAAGGAGGCGAGCGACGTTGCAGGGCGCGCCAACGTGCTGGTCTTTCCTGACCTCGATGCCGGCAACATCGCCTACAAGCTCACCCAGTACCTGGCCGGGGCGCGGGCGATCGGGCCGATCCTGCAGGGGTTCGCCAAGCCGATCAGCGACCTGTCGCGCGGGGCGAGCGTCGAAGACATCGTCGATACGGCTGCGGTCGTCCTCGCCCAATCCGCAAACTGCGATTGAGGCGACTGTCGCGACTTGCGCGGCGGCTAGTTTCCCAGGGGTGTGCGCAGCAGCGTGGAGATCGTCCGGATCCCGCCTACGTAGTGCCCTATGCGCATGTTCTCGTCGTAGGCATGCTGGTTGTTGTCGCCGTTGACCAGCGGCAGGATCAGGAACGGTGCCTGGAGGATCTCCACCAGGCTGTCGGTCGGCACGCTGCCGCCCATCATGCGGATGCGCCCTGGGCGACTGCTACGGCTGCGGCGAGGGACAGCGCAGCCAGGCACAGGGGGCGCAGGAAGGACAGCGAGGCAGCCATTGTTTCTCCTTGAATCTTGAAGATTTATTTTTAACATCCGCACCTGGAGCCGATTTCCGAGGAGTTTCTATACCGGAAATTGTATTTATTCCAGCGGGTCAGCGTTTCTCCAGCGCCCCATGGTCCCGCGCTTCGGGCCCGTTGTACAGCGTCAGCGGGCGGATCCGGGGTGGCTTGGGGATATACTCCTCGTCACGTGGAGAAACGACATGGCCCATCAAAATCACGTCACACATAGTCATCCTGAAATCCTGGGTGGAACGCCGGTCTTCGTCGGCACCCGGGTTCCCGTTCGATCTCTGTTCGACTACATCGAGGGCGGGGAGACGCTCGACGAATTCCTGCGCCAGTTTCCTTCAGTCAATCGGGAACAAGCCATCGCCGCCCTGGACCTGGCGTGCGATTCACTAGTGGCCGATGCGCATACTGCTTGACGAGAACGTCCCGGTAGATTTTGCCGCCGAATTGCCGGGCCATGAGGTCAACTCTGTAATTGGGCGTGGCTGGGGAGGAGTGCTCAACGGGGAACTAATGCAGCGTGCGAGCGGAAGTTGCGACGTCTTCGTTACGTTCGACCGCAATATTGAGTTCCAGCAGAACATTCCCGCATTGCCCTTTGGCGTCATCATCGTATGTGCCGTTTCGAATCGGATGCAGCACTTGCGCCCACTGGCCGAGGCTGTCCTTTCTGCGGTTCGCAGCGCAGCTCCGGGGCGGTTGCAGAAGGTTGGTGTTTAGAGAACTGTTCTAGCGCCTCTCCAGCGCCACATACTCGCGCGCTTCAGGTCCGTTGTACACCGTCAGCGGGCGGATCAGGATGTTGTTCTCCATCTGCTCGACCACCGAGACGATCCACCCCGGCATGCGCCCGACGGCAAAGATCGGCACGAACAAGTCCGCTGGAATGCCGTTGAGGTAGTAGACGACGCCAGCGTAGAAATCCACGTTCACGTTCACGCCGAGGCGCGAGTAGGGTTTCATGGCCTGCACCAATGCCTCGAGGATCTGGTACCACTGCGGCTGGCCCATCTCGCGCGAGAGCTTTTCGACGCCGGCTTTCATGTGGCGCGCGCGCGGGTCTTCGGCCCGGTAGACGCGGTGGCCGAAGCCCATGACGGCTTCCTTGTTGGCGCGTTTACGCTTCACGTAGTCCGCCGCCTTCTCCGGAGCGCCCACTTCCTTCGCCATGTGCATCACGTTCTCGGCAGCGCCACCGTGGGCTGCGCCAGACAGCGCTGCAATGGCCGCGGTGATCGCCGCGTGCAGGTTGGCTTCCGTCCCCGCCACTACGCGTGCGGTGAACGTGGAGGCGTTGGCGCCGTGCTCCGCGTGCAGGATCATGTCGGTGTCCATGAGCCGGGCAGTATCCGCGCTGGGCACCTTGCCCGTGACCATATAGAGGAAATTGGCTGCGTGACTCAGGCGCGAATCGGGTGCAAGTGGCTCGCGCCCCTGCCGGATCTGGGCATGTGCGCCCACGATCATCGGGACCTGGGAGGTCAGCCGTACGCCTTTGCGCAACGTCGCTTCGCGCGAGTTGTCCGCGACTTCGGGGTCGGAGGCCGCCAGCGCGGAAACCGCGGTGCGCAATACGTCCATCGGGTGCGCGTTGCGCACGGCCTTGATGACGTCGAGGATCGCCGGGGGGAGGGAGCGCGCAGCCTTGAGATCGGCGTCGAAAGCCGCGAGCTGCGGCTTTGTCGGCAGCTCGCCGTACATCAACAGGTAGCAGGTCTCTTCGAAGGTCGAGCTCACCGCAAGGTCGTGGATCGAGTAGCCGCGATAGCGCAGTTCGCCCGCGCGGCCGTCGATGAAGCACACGGCGGAACGGTCGAAGTAGACGCCCTTCAGGCCGCGGTGGATGTCGATCTTTTCAGTGGGTTCTGTCATGGTGCTGTGGATGCTAGACATTTAGGAGTGAGGTGGCAATACTCGTTAGCACGCTTCGAATCATCCAGTTCCGTAAATTGATAAATGCACAATGATTTGTGACTACATCGTTGTTGGCGCCGGTTCCGCCGGATGCGTCGTCGCCAACCGGCTGAGCGCCGATCCGGGCACTCGCGTGCTGCTGCTCGAAGCGGGGCCGCGCGACAACTACCTGTGGATCCATATCCCCATCGGTTACGGAAAGACGATGTTCCACCCCTTGTACAACTGGGGTTTCCATACTGATCCAGAGCCGGGGACGAACAACAGGAAGATCTACTGGCCGCGTGGGCGCGGCCTCGGGGGGTGCTCTTCAATCAATGGGCTGATCTTTGTGCGCGGCCAGCACGAGGATTACGACCGCTGGGCCGCGGCCGGCAACAAGGGCTGGGGCTGGAAGGACGTCATGCCGTACTTCCTGCGCAGCGAGGACAACTCGCGTGGCGCGAGCGAGTATCACGGGGTTGGCGGGCCGGTCGCGTGCACCGACATCCGCGACAAGCACGAACTCATCGAAGCGGTGTTGCGCGGTGCAACCGAAATCGGCATCCCGCGCAACGACGACTTCAATGGTGCAACGCAGGAAGGGGCCGGGTACTACCAGCTCTTTACGCGTAACGGCCTGCGCTCGAGTTCCGCCACCGGGTACCTGAAGCCCGTGCGCGATCGCGCGAACCTCGACGCGCAGACTGACGCGCACGCGATGGGCGTGATCTTCGAAGGTACGAAGGCTGTCGGCGTGCGCTACCGGCAGGGCGGCGTGGTGAAGGAGGCGCGGGCGAGTCGCGAGGTGATCCTGTCGGCCGGTGCATTGCAGAGCCCGCAACTGCTGCAACTGTCGGGGATAGGACCGGGGGCTTTGCTTCAGTCCCACGGCATTCCTGTCGTGAAAGACCTCCCCGGCGTGGGCGAGAACCTGCAGGACCACCTGCAACTGCGTCTCATGTACAAGTGCACCAAGCCCATCACCACCAACGATGACCTCGCGAGCCTGCCGCGGCGGATCAAGATCGGGCTGCAATGGTTGCTGTATCGCACCGGCCCGCTCGGCATCGGTATCAACCAGGGCGGCGTCTTTGCTCGGGCTTTGCCGGAGTCCAGGACGCCGGACGTCCAGTTCCACGTGGCAACCCTGTCAGCCGACCTTGCGGGCGCCAAGCCTCACCCCTGGCCGGGCTTCACGTTTTCGGTGTGCCAGTTGCGGCCGGAGTCGCGCGGGACGGTGCACATCCGTTCGAAGGATCCGTTCGAGGCGCCCTCGATGAAGCCGAACTACCTCTCGGCCGAACTGGACCGGCGCTGCGCGGTGGCCGCTGTGAAGCTGGCCCGGTCACTGGCCTCGACTGAGGCGATGAAGCCGTATGTCGCGGAAGAGTACAAACCGGGGGCAGGCGCAAAGAGCGACGACGACCTGCTCGAGTTTGCCCGCAACTACGGTGCGACTATTTTCCATCCGTCCGGCACCTGCAAGATGGGCAGCGACCCGATGGCGGTGGTGGACGACCAGTTGCGGGTGCATGGCGTGACGGGATTGCGCGTTGTGGATTGCTCGATCATGCCGACGCTGGTGTCGGGCAACACGCACGCGCCGGCGGTGATGGTGGCGGAGAAGGCGACGGATTCGATACTCCAGGACGCGGCGCGCTAGCTATTCAGAAGCAAACGTCCCCTCCATCGTCTCCGCCGCCTTCCTCAACAGCGGCAAATGCTCCAGAGCCTTGTCCAGCGGCATGCGCGAAACGGGCGCATGCACCGCGATCGCCGCGCAAGGCCGCCCGCCGGGACTGCGCGTCGGTACCGCGACGCACACGAGGCCGGCGTGGAACTCTTCATTGTCGATGGCGTGCTTCGCCTTGCGGATGCGCGTGAGCTCGGCTTCCAATTCCTTGCGGCTGGCGATCGTTGTATCCGTGTAACGCTGGTAGGGAATGCTCTCGAGGATCCGGTCGCGCGAGGCCTTGGGCAGGTAGGCGAGCAGGAGCTTGCCGCTCGCCGTGCAGTGCAAAGGCACGCGCGAGCCGCTGGTCAGGTTCATGCGCAGAGGCCAGGCGGCTTCGACGCGGTCGAGGTACATGACCTCGCCGCCCTGCAGCATGGTGAAGTTGCAGGTCTCGCCGATCTGCCCGACCAGCTGCGCGAGGATGGCGTGCCGGGCCGAGCCGAGGCTGCCGTTCATCATGATGTTGAGCCCGAGCGCAGCCAGCCGCGGGCCGGGCGCGTAGCGCGCCGCGCCGGGATCGCGTACCACAAGGCCGGCGGATTCCAGCATCGCCAGCATCCGGTACACGGTGGGCTTGGGCAGCGCGCACGCCTTGACGATGTCAGTGAGCGAGGCGGGGCGCTCGGCGGCCACCAGCGCCTCGAGCACCGCGAACGAGCGCAGCGTGGCGGGGATCTTGTCTTCTTTGCGGGCCATATCTATAAATTATCATATTCCGGAACGATGGGTTCTGATCTCGTTGCATTTCAGCGGAGCCCTGTGAGAGACTTCCCGCGCTTGGATTCCTGCTGATGCCCTGAATTGGAGAACCTCCCATGACCAATATTTCCGACCCGAAGCGCATTGTCGTTTCCGGCAAGATCAAGATGTCCCCGTCCGAGGCTTTCGTCGAGACGCTGGTTGCGCAGAACGTGACGCACGTCTTCGGCATCGTGGGCTCGGCCTACATGGATGCGCTGGACCTCTTCCCGGCCGCCGGCATCCGTTTCGTGCCCACGGTGCACGAGCAGGGCTCGGCGCACATGGCCGACGGCTTCTCGCGCGTGTCGGGACGCCACGGCGTCTGCATCGGCCAGAACGGTCCCGGCATCACCAACTTCGTAACGGCGATTGCGGCGGCCTACTGGGCGCACTCGCCGGTCGTGGCGATCACGCCGGAAACCGGCAGCCTGTCGATCGGCCTGGGCGGCTTCCAGGAAACCGACCAGCTGCCGATCTTCTCCAAGATCACCAAGTTCCAGGCGCACGTGAATAACCCGGCCCGCATGGCCGAGCTGACCGGGCGCGCCTTCGACCGCGCAGTACTGGAGATGGGGCCGACGCAGCTGAACATCCCGCGCGACTATTTCTATGGCGAAATGGACTTCGAGATCCCGCAGCCGATTCGCATCGAACGCGGCCCGGGCGGCGGCCAGAACCTCGACGAGGCGGCCGAGCTGCTGGCCAACGCCAAGTACCCGGTGATCATCGCCGGCGGCGGCGTGATCATGTCGAACGGGGCGGATGCGTGCATTGCGCTGGCCGAGGCGCTGGAAGCGCCGGTCTGCAATTCGTACCTCCACAACGACACCTTCCCCGCGAGCCATCGCCTGTGGTGCGGCCCGCTGGGCTACCACGGTTCCAAGGCCGCGATGAAGGTCCTCAACAAGGCCGACGTAGTGGTGGCGCTGGGCTCGCGCCTGGGGCCGTTCGGCGTGCTGCCGCAGTACGAATTCGACTACTGGCCGAAGAACGCCAAGCTGATCCAGATCGATGCCGACGCCAAGATGCTGGGCCTCGTCAAGAAGACCTCGGTCACGATCAACGGCGATGCGCGCGAGGCCGCGATGGCCATCGTGCAGCGCCTCAAGGGCCGCACGCTCGCCTGCATGGCCAACAAGGACGAGCGCTTGAAGTCCATCAAGACCGAGCGCGACGCCTGGGCGAGCGAGCTCGAGACCTGGCACCAGGAAAAGGACGCCTGGAGCCTCGAGGTCGCCAAGGGCTCGAAGTACATGCACCCGCGCCAGATGCTGCGCGAGCTGGAAAAGGCCATGCCGAAGGACGCGATGGTGTCCACGGACATCGGCAACATCTGCCAGATCGCCAACAGCTACCTCAAGTTCGAGAAGCCGCGCAGCATGTTCGGCGCGATGATGTTCGGCAACTGCGGCTACGCCTTCCCGACGATGATCGGCTGCAAGTCCGCTGCGCCCGATCGACCCGCGATCGCCTACGTGGGCGACGGCGCCTGGGGCATGAGCTTCGGCGAAATCCTCACCTGCGTGCGCGAGAAATTCCCGGTCACGGCGGTGGTGTTCAACAACCAGCAGTGGGGCGCCGAGAAGAAGAACCACGTCGACTTCTACAAGAACCGCTTCCAGGGCGTGGACCTCGACAACCCGAGCTGGGCCGCGGTGGCCAAGTCGATGGGCGCCGAAGGCGTCACGGTCGACACCCTGTCGGATGTCGGCCCCGCGCTGCAGGCCGCGTGCAATGCGCAGAAGGATGGCAAGACCACGGTGATCGAACTGATGGTGACGCGCGAACTCGGCGACCCGTTCCGCCGCGATGCGCTGAAGCACCCGGTGCGCCACCTGGACAAGTACAAATCGTACGTCTGATGCAGGACTGAGCGAGGGAGCCCGCACAGACGGGCCCTTGCAAACCGGAGGAGACAATGTACCGAGCACTCGTTCGTCGTGTTGCGCTGGTCGGGTTCGTACTCCTTGCGCAGGCGGCCCAAGCGCAGGATTGGCCGCAAAAGCCGGTGCGGTTCATCGTGCCGTATCCGCCCGGGGGAGGCACCGACGTCATCGCGCGCATCATTCAGGAGCCGCTGTCGCGCGCGCTCGGGCAACAGGTCGTCATCGAGAACCGCGGCGGCGCGGGCGGGGCCCTGGGCACGGAGGCTGCAGCCAGGTCGGCGGCCGACGGCTACACCTTCCTCTTCACGCTCTCCTCGCACACGATCAACCCGCTGCTCTACAAGCTCTCGTTCGACGTGGAGAAGGATTTCGTGTCGGTGACGACGGTGGCGAGCCTGCCACAGCTGATCGCGACCAACCCGGCCTCGCCGTTCAAGACCATGCAGGACATCGTTGCGCAGGCCAAGGCGCAGCCCGACAAGGTGGCCTACGCCTCGGTCGGCGCAGGCACGCCTTCACACATCGCGGGGGAACTGCTGAATCTGCGTGCGGGCGTCAAGCTGCTGCACATCCCGTACAAGGGCGGCGGCCCGGCCACCACCGACGTCCTCGGTGGCCAGGTGCCGTTGCTGTTCGTGTCCATTCCCGCGGCAATGGGGTTCGTGAAGAGCGGCAAGTTGCGGCCGATCGCGGTCACTACGCTGAAGCGCTCGGGCGCCGCGCCCGAAGTGCCGACGGTGGCCGAGGCCCTGAACATCCCGGATTACGAAGTCGACTCGTGGTACGCGATCTTCGCCCCGGCGCGCACGGCCCCGGCGATCACGGCGCGCATGCAGCAGGAGGTCGCCCGGCTTGTCCGGCTGCCCGAAGTGAAGCAGAAGCTGCTGGAGCAGGGCGCCGATGCGGTGGGCAATTCCGCCGCGGACCTCGACCAGACAGTGAAGAGCGAGCTGAAGAAATGGGCCGCGCTGATCCAGCAGGCCGGGATCAAACTGGAATAGACTTTGTGCTTTGCTTCAGGATCGTGATGCCATGGCTGCGGTAGCGGAAAAAACTGCAGCGACGCTCGCTGCGAAAGAGATCGTCGGTGCACTGATCGCGCGTGCGCGCGTGGCACAGCGGGTGTACGAGGGCTACGACCAAATGAGGGTCGATGAGGTCGTCACCGCCGCTGGGTGGGCCATCGTCAAGCCGGAGAACAACCGGCGTCTGGCCGAACTCGCAGTCCACGACACGGGCCTGGGCAACGTGCCGGACAAGCTCGCCAAGAACGAGCGCAAGACCATGGGCCTGTTGCGTGACCTCAAGGGCGCAAAGTCGGTCGGCGTGATCGCGGAGTATCCGGACCTGGGCATCGTCGAGATTGCGCGGCCGGTGGGCGTGGTCGCGGCGATTACGCCGTCCACCAATCCGGGCGCGACGCCCGCCAACAAGATCATCAACGCGCTCAAGGGCCGCAATGCGGTCATTGTGGCCCCGTCTCCCAAGGGCTGGTCGACGGCGGCGCTGCTGCTTGAGTACGTGCACGCAGAACTCGACAAGGTCGGCGCGCCGCGCGACCTCGTCCAGGTGCTGCCCTCGCCGGTCACCAAGGACACCACCTACGAACTGATGCGTCAGGCGGACCTCGTCGTTGCGACGGGTTCTCAGGCCAACGTGCGCGCGGCCTATGCTTCGGGCACGCCCGCGGTCGGTGTGGGCTTGGGCAACGTGGCGGTCATCGTGGATTCGACCGCGGCGCTGGCCGATGCCGCAGCGAAGATCCGCGACTCCAAGTGCTTCGACAACGCGACCAGCTGCTCCTCCGAGAATTCCGTGGTCATCGTCGAAGCGATCTATGCGGGCATGCTGGCCGAGCTCGCGAAGGCGGGCGGTGCCTTGCTCGATGCGCAGGAAAAGGAACAGCTGCGGGCCGCGATGTGGCCCAACGGCAAACTCAATCCGGCGATCATGGCGCGGCCGGTGGCCGACATCGTGAGGCTCGCGGGCCTCACCCGAGCGGGCCTCGCCGGCGCAAAGTTCCTGATGGTCGAGGAGGCGGGCGTGGGCGGTCAGTTTCCGTTCTCGGGTGAAAAGCTCTCGCTGGTGCTGACGATCTACCGGGTGCGCGACTTCAACCACGCGTTCGATACGGTACGCGAGATCTACGCGCACCAGGGCGCGGGGCACTCGGTGGGCATCCACACGACAGACGATGCGCACGTGATGCGCCTCGGCCTTGAACTGGCCTCGGCCCGCATCATCGTCAACCAGGCGCACGCGATCGCCAACGGCGGATCGTTTGACAACGGCCTGCCGTTTTCGCTCTCTATGGGCTGCGGCACCTGGGGGCGCAACTCGATTTCCGAGAACATGAATTACCGCCACTATCTCAACACCACCCGCATCGTGCGGACCATCCCCGCTCGAGTGCCGACGACCGGCGAACTCTTCGGCGACTATCACGCCAAGCACGGCAGGTAGCGGTGCGGACAGTCCGGCATTACGTCGACCGGCAGGCGCGCGACCGGGCCGGCAGCCCGTACCTGATCGCCCCCGAGACCGGCTGCGTCCTGACATTCGGCGAACTCAAGCGCCAGTCGGACAACCTCGCCCGCTTCCTCATCGGCTGCGGCTATGCGCCGGGCGACCGGATCGCCTTCTACTGCGCCAACGGCTACCAGACCGCTGCGGTGTTCCTCGGCACGATGTACGGCGGCTTCGTGTCCGTGCCGCTCAACCTCGTTTCGCAGGCCTCGCAGCTCGAGTACGTATTGGAGCATTCGGACACGCGGTTGGTCTTCACGGATGCGGAGCATGCCGAGTCGATCGCTGCGCGGGTGAAGGCCGTGGGCCGCCCGATCGAGATCATCGTCATCGACGTGGATGCGCCTTCGTTGTTTCTCGAGGAGCGCTTGCCGCCGACGCGCGTACCCGCGGTCGACGAAAACGTCCCGGCGTTGCTGATGTACACCTCCGGCACCACCGGCCGGCCCAAGGGCTGCCTGCTCACGCAGAAAAACGTGATCTCTGGTGGGCGGTTCGTGCAGGAGGCGCACCAGCTGGGGCCCACCGATCGCGTGCTGTCCTCGCTGCCGCTGTATCACATCAACGGCCAGATCGTGGCGACCGTGGGGCCGCTGGTGCACGGCGGCAGCGTCGTCGCGCCCCACCGGTTTTCGGTGTCGCAATTCTGGGACCTGCTCGATCGTTACGAATGCACCTGGTTCAACGTGGTGCCCACGATCATTTCGTATCTCGCGGCGTCGCCCGCGCCCGAGGCGCCGCCGGGCGGGCGCAAGCGCGTGCGCTTCGGCCGGTCCGCCTCCGCGGCGCTCGCGCCGGAGTTGCATCGTGCCTTCGAGAGGAAGTTCGGCCTGTCGATCATCGAAACCATGGGGATGACCGAGACGGCTGCGCCGATCTTCACCAACCCGCTGGAGCAGGGCAAGCGCAAATACGGCTCGGTCGGCCAGCCCGTGGGCAACATCGCCAAGGTCGTGAGCCTGGAGGGCGTGCCCTGCAAGCCCGGCGAGGTCGGCGAGCTCGCGGTCAAGGGCGACAACGTCATGCGCGAATACTTCAAGAGCCCCGAGGAAACGGTCAAGGCGCTGGACGCGGACGGCTGGCTGCACACGGGGGACCTCGGCTACGCCGACGAAGACGGGTACTATTTTGTCACCGGACGCCTGAAGGAGTTGATCATCAAGGGCGGGGAGAACATCGCGCCGCGCGAGATCGACGACGTGATGTACATGCACCCCGCCGTGCTGGACGCAGCGGCCGTGGGCATTCCCGATGCGCACTACGGGCAGGAGATCCTGTGCGCGGTGGTGCTCAAGCCCGGCTGCAGCGCGACGGAGGGCGAACTGCGCGCCTTCTGCGAAAAGGAACTCGGCCGCTACAAGACGCCCAAGGTGTTCAAGTTCATGGCTGACCTCCCGAAGGGGCCTTCAGGTAAAGTGCAACGACTGAAGCTGCTCGTAGCTTAAGACACAAGGAGACAATCATGGACCAACTCAGGACAGTGCGCCGGCTGCGCGCTTTCGGTTTCGCGCTTTGCGCCGCACTCCTGCCTGCGCTCGCCGCGGCTCAGGCATGGCCATCCAAGCCGGTGAAGATCATCGTCGGCTACCCGCCGGGCGGCGGCACCAATACGGTTGCACGGCTGCTGGCGGAGCACCTGTCGAAGTCGCTCGGACAACAGGTGGTGGTCGAGAACCGGCCGGGCGCCGGGGGCAGGATCGCCACCCTGTCGGTCGCCCGTTCGGACCCGGACGGTTACACGCTGATGTTTGCGTCCGACGCCGAACTGACGATCGCCCAAGTCACGGTCAAGGCCATGCCGTACGACCCGCTCAAGGACCTGGCGCCGGTCGCGCTGGCTGGCCGCGGCCCCTACATCCTCGTCACCCACGCGGGCTTTGCGCCGAATTCTCTGGCCGAATTGATCGCGTACGCCAAGGCCAACCCGGGCAAGGTCAACTTCGGGTCGTTCGGCAAGGGCAGCCAGAACCACATGATCGACGAGCGCTTCAAGGTCGCGGCGGGCATCAGCACGGTGCATGTTCCGTACAAGGGCAGTGGCCCGGTGATCGCCGACCTCGCCGGCGGCCAGGTGCAATACACGTTCGCCACACCCGGTGCGACGCTGCCGCTGGTGAAGGGCGGCAAGCTCAAAGCCATTGCCGTGGCGGCATCCCAGCGGCTGGCAAAGGCGGACACCATCCCGACCCTGTCCGAGGCAGGGTTGCCCGGATTCACCGGCGGCTCCTGGTACGGCCTGCTCGCGCCTGCCGGCACGCCCGCTCCAGTGGTCGAAAGGTTGCATGCGGAGGTGGTCGCGGCCTTCAAGTCGGCGGAGTTCCGCAGGACACTCGAGGACCTGAGCATCCTGCCGCTCACCAGCACGCCGGCCGAGCTCGTGCAACTGATCCGATCCGAGACCGATATCTTGCGCCAACTTGCGGCAAGGATCGGGCTCGAGCCGGAATAGCCGGCCCTGGGGCCGGACCTCAGATCACCTGGCCGCCGAGGCGGCTGAGCTGGCAGCCGTTTGTGCGCCAGGAGCCGTCCGGCTGGCGTTGCATCGGGTAGAGGGCGACCCAGCCGCGACCCTCGCCATCCGTCATCCGCACCGGCTGCACGACCTCGCCTTCGACCAGGACAGGCGTTTCGAACAGCACGCTGTTGGGGCGGTAGACCACCGGGTAGGACTTGCGCACCATCTCCATGAATTTCTGTGCGGTCCCGAAGACATCGCGGATGGCGACGGTGGCAAGCCCGAAGGCCCGCTCGCCGTCGTCCTTGCGGAACGCGTCGAGCTGAGCCTCGATCACTGCGCGCACGGCGCGCGCATCGTTGGGCGAAACGGCGCCCTGCGACTGCGCTTGCAGTGGCACGATGGTGAATAAAAAAAGGCAAAGGGTGCGCAGCAGCGTGATCATGAGTAAAGTATATCCATCCCCCCGCCATTTCTGGAGCGTGCCGTGAAATTTCACATAGCGCGAGTCGTACTCGCTGCCCTCGCGTTGTCCTCGTCCTGCTCCGTCATGGCGCAGTCCGGGTTCCCGAACAAGCCGATCCGCATCATCATCCCGTTCACCGCAGGGGGAACGAACGACATTCTCGCCCGCCTGCTTGCACCGAAACTGGGCGACGCGCTGGGCCAGCCGGTCATCGTGGACAACCGCCCGGGCGGCAATACGGTGATTGCCTCGAACGAGCTCCTGAAGTCCCCGCCCGACGGCCACGCGCTGCTGTTGCCGGGGAACTCGCATGTGCTGGTGCCGTACTTGTCCAAGGCGCCGCTGCCGTTCGATTCGCTGAAAGACTTTTCTCCTGTTGCCAGCCTTGCCCGCACCGGTCTGTTCCTCGTGGTGACGCCGTCGCTGCCTGCGAACTCCCTGCAGGAGTTCATCGCGCTCGCCAAGGCGAAGCCCGGTACCCTCAACAGCGCCGCGCCGGGCGGTTCGATCAACCAGCTCGCCACCGAGATGTTCAACGGCCTGGTCGGCGTCAAGCTCGTGCATATCCCTTACAAGGGCTCCGCGCCTGCGGTGGCGGACGTGATGGCCGGGCAGGCGCAGCTTTCGTTCCAGACGCCTGCCACAGTGCTGGGCAACGTGAAGTCGGGCCGGTTGCGCCCGCTCGCCATTTCAGGCGACGCGCCCTTCGCCGACCCGAAGGTGCCTACCTTCGCGCAGGCGGGCCTGCCGGGGTTCGACGTGGGGCTTTGGTTCGGGTTGCTCGCACACGGCGGCACGCCCCGGCCGATCGTGGAGCGCATTGCCGCCGAGGTGGCGAAGATCCTCGCCATGCCGGACTTTCGCGAGAAGGTGGCGGCGCAGGGCCTCGAAGTGTTTGCGTCCACGCCGGAGCAATACGGTACGCTCCTGCGCAACGAATCCGAAAAATTCGCCCGTATCGTGAAGAGCGCGGGCATCCAGCCGGAATGACATGAAAGCCAATCGCCAGATTACCGCGAACATCGCGCGGCTCAATACCTTCATGGACGAAGCAGGCCTCGACGCGCTGGTGCTGCGTTCGGGCCAGAACTTCACCTACCTGTCGGGCGTCGTTTATCCAGGCACGCTGCAGCGGCACATGGATCTCACCGACTCCACCCGCCCGGTGGTGCTGCTGTGGCCGCGCCACGGCAAGCCGGTGATCCTCTCGAACAAGACTGCCGCGGGCCTTGCCGAGCGCGACGGCTGGGTGGAGAAGGTCGTGTTGTACGAGGCCTACGTCGATTCGCCTCAGGCCAAGCTTGCGGATGTGATCCGGGAAGCGGGATTCGCGTCCGCGAAAGTCGGCTTCGAGCGCGACTACTTCAGCGCCGCGCACTGGGACGAAATCCAGAAGGCGCTGCCGGGCCTGAAGATGGTGGAGTGCACGGCGCTCATGGACCGCGTGCGCTGGGTCAAGACCGACGACGAAGTGCAGATGATCCGTCGCGCGGCGGACCTGCTCGACGACGCCTACCTCGAAACGTTCAAGCGCATCCGCTTCGGCGACACCGAGCGCAAGATCCACGCCGACATGATGGGCACGTGCCTGCGCCTCGGGTTCGAATGGGCGCACGGGATCCTGAACTCGCACAAGAACACGATTCCCTACGCGGGCGAGAGCGATTTCGTCCTCGAAAAGGGCGACGCCATCCGCACCGATTACGTGGGCTACCTGCAGAGCTACCCGGGGCACCAGTCGCGCACCGTCATCATGGGCGAGCCGACGGCGGCACAGAAGCGCGACTACGCGATCAACCTCGAGATCCACCGCAAGTGCCTCGACCGTTGCCGCCCCGGGGCGCGCGTGCACGACCTCTGGCAGGCGACGATGAACGACTACGGCGCGGTGGGCTGGCCCGACCACTACATGCTGATCGGCCACGGCGTCGGCGCGTGGTGGCACCAGCAGGAGCCGATCCTGCGCAGGAAGAGCGAGCTGGTGCTCGAGGAGGGCATGGTACTCGCGCTGGAGCCGCACGTGAACTTCTGGCACCTGCAGGACATGGTGCTGGTGACCGACGGCGCGCCGCTGATGCTGTCGCCGAAGTTCAGCACTGACGAACCCTTCGTGGCGGGATAGGCGTGCAGGGGCTGCTGGACGGCCTGACCGTCCTAGACTTCACCCGGGTCCTTGCCGGCCCGTACTGCACGCGCCTCATGGCCGACCTCGGCGCGCGGGTCATCAAGGTCGAGCGGCCGGTCGATGGCGACGACACGCGCGCTTTCTACATGCAGCTGGAAGCAGGGCGCAAGGACCAGAGCAGCTACTTCATCCGCTTCAACGCGGGCAAGGAAAGCGTCGCGATCGACCTCGCCCACCCGCAAGCCAAGGGCGTGGTGCTGGACCTCGCCCGCAAGGTCGACGTGCTGGTCGAGAATTTCGTGCCCGGCGTGATGGCGAGGCACGGGCTCGACCATGCCGCGGTGTCGGCGGCGAACCCGTCCATTGTGTACTGCTCGATCTCCGGCTACGGGCAGACCGGCCCGCTGCGGGACCGGCCGGCTTTCGCGCACCTCATCAACGCCGCCTCCGGCGCGATGGACCTCGACCGGCAGGGCTCACCCGAGCCGCGCGTGGCCTACATGCAGTCGGCCGATGCGCTTGCGGGAGTGCACGCCTTCGGCCTCGTCGTCGCGGCCGTCAACCGGCGGCAGCGCACCGGGCAGGGCGCCTACCTCGACATTTCAATGCTGCAGACGCTGTGGGCGGCCGAGGACATCGGGATTGCCGCTGCGATCAACGACGGCGAAATCACCAAGGGGCCGCGGCCCGGCATGATCATCCACGCGCTCAAGGGGCAGTCGCTTGCCGTGCAGTTCATCGGCGGCGGGCCGACCTGGGACCGGCTGCGGGCCGCGATGGGGACGGACGGGCCCGGCGACGACGTGCGCTTTGCCACTTCGCAGGGACGACGCGACCACTGGGTCGCGCTGCGCCAGGTGATCTGCAACTGGTTGGAGAAATTCGAATCGCGCGAGGTCGCAATGAAGGCGCTGACCGCCGCACGCGTGCCCTGCGCACCGGTGGATGCGATGGAGGACGTGCTGGCCCATCCGCACATGGCCGAGCGCGAAGCGTTTACGACGATCCCGCATCCGGCGCGCGGCGAGGTCCGCGTGACCTCCTCGCCGTTCCACGTCGACGGCAGTGCGGTCCATGCGCGCGGCGCCGCGCCGTACCGTGCGGGAGAGGACACCCGCGCAGTGCTGGCGGATACGCTGGGCTATTCCACCGAACGCATCGAGGCCCTGCTCAGCGCAGGCGCGATTGCCGAGCCCTGAAGAGGGGCGCTGATTGTTGGCAACAATTTGGCTGGAGACCGGCTCCTGGTGCGGACTTATGCCAAAAAGTGGCAGTAATCAGAGGCTCGCTGATCGCGCCAAGGCATGTTCGATTGCGGCGCGGTTGACGCGTCCGCGCAGGCCGATACAAGCGACCCCCGTGACAGCGTCGCCGTCCCCCGAGAACGGCGTGACCTCGAACCGCGCGCCGACCACGTGCAGCGTTTTCAGCGAGCCGTCCACATCCCGCAGCACGCCCTTGGCGCGCAGCAAGCCGCACTCCGCTTGCGCCAGGGCGCGGGCGAGCGATTCGACCTGCACCGCTGTGGCGGGCGAGAAACTCGCGCTTTCGTAGCGGCCGGCGGCATCCTCGGCAGGCCGGATCGAACCCGAAGACAGCGTGCCCGAGGCTGGGGGCGTGTGCCCGCGGCCAAAGATCAACGCGGCCGGCACTTCGCCCCGCGCGGCTTCGACCAGCGCCGCGCGCGGCGCCGTGTGCGCCATCCACTGATGCAATAGCTGCATTGCCCCGGCGCTGACGAGGTCTGCCTTGTTGAGGATCACAAGGTCGGCCTCGTGCAACTGCCGCGTGATGGTGTCGCCCATGTAGCGATCTGCGGCGCGGGCGCGCACGGTCTCGGCGTCCGCCAGCACGACGACGCTGTCGATGGAGAACGCCGGCAGCAACGCGGCGGACCGCGCCACGACGCCAGGCATGGCGACGCCGCTGGTTTCGAGCAGCACGTGGTCGGGGGGCGGGTCCCTCTGCGCGAGTTCCATCAGCGCGCCCATGAGGTCGCTGCCGAAAGAGCAGCAGATGCATCCGCCGGCGATGCTGATGAGGTTGCCCGACTGCGCCTCGATCAGGTCGGCGTCGATCGGCAGCGTGCCGAAGTCGTTGACCAGCACCGCGAGGCGCAGGCCGTTGGCGTTGCGCAGCAGGTGGTTGACCAGCGTGGTCTTGCCGGCGCCGAGGTATCCGCCGACAACGGTGACGGGCGTGCGGGACATCAGGGGGCGGGCGGGGCCTCGAAGATGCGCCCGCCCTGGACGGTGCCCCAGATCCGGACGTCCTTCAGGCGCTCGGCACCGATTTCGAGCGGATCGTCTTCGAGCACCGCGAAGTCCGCGCGTTTTCCGGACTCGATGGAACCGATTTCTCCGTCGAGCTTGAGCGTGTAGGCCGCGCCGAGCGTGATCGTGCGTAATGCGACTCCGACCCCGATTTTTTCTTCGCTGCCCAGGGTCCGGCCGCTGGCGGTGCGGCGGTTGACTGCGCACCACGCGGTGAACAACGGGCCGAGCGGGGTGACGGGGGCATCGGAGTGGATCGCAAGCGGCACGCCGGTCGCGAGCGCGGTGGCGCAGGCATTCATGCGCTCGGCACGTTCCGGCCCCACTGTCGTCGCGTAGTGCTGGTCGCCCCAGTAGAAGTGGTGATTGGGGAACAGGTTCACGCACATGCCGAGCGCCTTCATGCGCCGGAACTGCGCGGCAGTGGCGAGCTGGCCGTGCTGGATCGTGAAGCGGTGGTCCCGCGCGGGGTGCTTCGCCAGCGCTTCCTCGAGGCAGTCGAGCACGAGTTCGGTGGCTTCGTCGCCGTTCGTGTGCGTGTGGATCTGCACGTTGTTTTCGAGCGCGAGCGCCAATGCTGCGCGCAGTTCCTCCGGCGTCACGTACCACAGGCCGTTGGGTGCACCGTTGTAGTAGCCCGGCCAGGCGAGGCGCGCGGAGAAGCCCTGGATCGAGCCGTCCACGACGATCTTGATGATGCCCATGCGCAGGCGGTCGGTGCTCGCGGCCTGCAGCGCTTGCGCGCGCGGGATCAGGTCCTTGGGCGCGAGGTTGAGCATCCGCCGCAGCGAAACCACGCGCACCGGAAAATCCTCTTCGCCGGTCACGCGCTGCATCATGGTCACGGCGTCCTGCGGCAGCAGGCTGGCGAGGTCCGCAGCGGTGGTTACGCCCTTGCGCACGCAGAGCTTTGCGAAGTAGCGCAGGCCGAGCTCGTCGCAGGCGAGGATGTCGCGGTCGAACCCCACGTGCGGCCCGACCGGCATCATGGCTTCCGGGCCTTTCATTTCGCCCGTCGGGAGGCCGTCTTCGCCGAGCGGGATGCCGGGATGGTCCACGCCTTTGCGCAGCAGCCCGGCCAGTTCGAGCGCCTTGCTGTTGACGTTCATGATGTGGCCGCTTGCGTGGAGCACGCCGATGGCCCGCGTGGTGGAGACACGGTCGAGGTCTTGCCGGGTGCAGCGGCGCGCGCCGAAATAGATCGGGTCGAGCGACCAGCCGGCGATCGGCGCCTTCGGGTCGGCAAGCTTTGCGCCGGCCTCCTTGAGCCTTTCCACCACGGCATCGATCGAACCAACGCCGGGCCATACGCGGCCGTCGGGATCGGTGCGGTCGAAGTAGCCCACGTAGGCGTAGCGCCAGAAGGTGCCCTCCATGGTGTGGCTGTGGCCTTCGACGAGGCCGGGCATCAGCACCTTGTCCGCGAAGCGCTCGTCGAGCGTGTAGTCGCCCCAGCCCTTCAGTTCGTCGAGCGTGCCCACACCGAGGATGCGGCCGTCGCGGACGGCGACGTGCGTCGCCTCGGGGCGGCTGGGGTTCATCGTGAGGATGCGCCGGGCGCGGTAGATGGTCGTCATTGGGGCCTGTTCATGGGTTGGTCAGTCCGGTCACAGCAGCAGGGGAGAGGGCGCAGGCCTTACTTCCGCTCGACTTCGTCGTACGGCGCGAGTGTTCCCCAGATTCCGATGGGCAGGTTCTTCAGCGACTTGTCCGCCGCCGTGACCACCGACCATACGTGTGTGTACGTGACCGGTGCGTCGCTGACCACGGTGCGCTGGAACTCCGCATACAGCGTCTTCCTCTTGTCGAGGTTCTTTTCGGTCGTGGCGCGCGCGAGCAGGTCGTCCACCTTGGGGCTCACGTAGCTCTGCGTGTTGGACCAGACCACGCCGGGCTTGATGTTGCTCGACAGGTAGGTGCGATGCACGCCGATCACCGGGTCCCCGTAATTGAAGGAGGCGTCCATTGAAGCCTCGAAGTCGTGCCCGCCCACGCGCTTGGCCCAGGTGCTGAAGTCGGGGGACAGGCGCAGGGTGATGTTGATGCCGACCTTCTTCAGCTGGGGCTTGAGGTACTCGGCGATGTTGGCGTAGTTGTCCGGGCTGCCCGGCTGGATGTCGAGCGTGAGGGCAAAGCGCATGCCGTCCGCGCCGCGCTTGAGGCCGGCCTCGTCGAGCAGCTTGTTCGCCTTGTCGAGGTTCAGCTTGTAGGGCTCCACGTCGGCCGAGTAGAAGGGGCTCCCCGGCGCAATGGGGCCGGTGGCGACTTTTGTCAGGCCGGCGTGCAGCTTCTTCGTGATGAACTCGCGGTCGATCGCGTAGGCGATGGCCTGGCGCACCCGCACGTCGTCGAGCGGCTTCTTCTTCAGGTTGAACGCCACCCAGCCGAGAGGGCCGATCGCCTCGCCGCCGCGGCGCTCGATATTCACGTTCGGCAGCTTCTGCAGGCGCAGCACTTCGGTGATGTTGCTCACGAAGGGGAACATGTCGATGTCCTTCCTTTCGAGGGCCAGCGTGATGGCCGTTGGGTCCTTGTAGAGGCGGAAGATCAGCTTCGCGAACTTCGGGTGTCCGGGCATGAAGAACTTGTCGTTGCGCTCGAGGATGATGTGTTCGCCCGGCTTGAACTCGACGAACTTGAACGGCCCCGATCCGACCGGGTTCAGGTTGCGCGGATGCGAGCGCACATCCTGGCCGTCGCCGTAGATGTGCTTGGGCAGGATCGGGCAGAACGCGGGCGACATCGCCAGCAGGATCGCCGGATGCGGATCCTTCATGCGGATGATCGCGACGGTGGGCGAGGGGGTGTCGACGCGTTCGACCGGGCCGAACATCGACTGGAAGGGATGGAACGCCTTCGCGGTCATGATCGAGAAGGCCACGTCCTCGGAGGTGATCGGCTTGCCGTCGTGGAACGTCGCGTTCGGCGCGAGTTTCAGCAGCAGCGACTTGCCGTCGTCCTGGAAGCTCCAGCTCTGCGCGAGGTAGGGCTGCGGCTGCCATTTCTCGTCGAAGCGCAGCGGGCTGGCGAAGATCTGCGCGCCCGGCATCATGGTGGCCACGCCGGACTGCACCGCCGGGTTGAGGTGGCGCGGGCTCTGGCTGCCGCCCACGATCAGGGTTTCGGCGCGGCTTTGCGCGGTTGACGCGGACGGAAACGCAACGATCGAAAGCGCGCTCCAGGCCAGCGCGATGTTCCGCAATGTTGTACGCATTCTCATGGCGAGGCTCCGGGTGAAAGGTATGCTCTGCATCATAGCGTACCCCTCCGGGCGCATGGACCTGCGGAGTTGAAACTCATGTCGAATGCTGTGACTGGCAAGTCGGGCGATGGGCTGACGATCTACCCGGCACGCAAGATCATCACGATGGACGCCTCCCTGCCCGAGGCGACCGCGGTGGCCGTATGCGGCGACCGGATCGTTGCGGTCGGCGACATGGCTGCCATCGCGCCGTGGCGCGAAGGACGCAAGGTCACGGTGGATGAGCGGCTCGCCGACAAGGTCCTGATGCCCGGGCTGATCGACAACCATGTGCACCCGTGGCTGGGCGCGCTGCTCCTGCCGACCGCGATCATTGCGCCCGAAGACTGGCGGCTGGCCGATGGCACGGTGGCCCTCGCGGCCCGCGACCGCGATGCGTGGTTCGAGCGCATCCGGGCGGCGGTCGCGGCGCATCATGGCGATGGGGAACTGATGGCCTCGTGGGGGTTCGACCACGGCACGCATGGCCGCCGTCCGCGGCGCAGCGAACTCGACGAGATCTCGCCCGACCGCCCGCTCATCGTCTGGCACCGCTCCTTCCACGAAATATTCGCCAACACCAAGGCACTCGAATTTTCCGGGCTGACCCTCGAGACTGCGCAGCACCTGCAGATCAACTGGGACGAGGGGCACTTCTTCGAGATCGGTACCAAGACGCTGCTGGCCAAGCTGATGCCGTATTTCCTCAGGAAGGAGTGGTTCAACACGGGCCTCGAGCGCATGGCGCGGCTCATGCATCGCGGCGGGATCACCACGGCCGGCGACATGGCCTTCGGGTCGCTCGGCATCGACTACGAAATCGCCGCGTGGGATGCAGTGGTGGAACAGAAGGGCCTGCCCATGCGGGTCTACAACATCCCGCACGCGGGGGCGCTGGGCTTTCGCCTTTCGGGCCGCAAGCCCAATGCCGCCGAGAATCCCGGGTTCGACAAGGTGCTTGAACTCGTGGAAACGCTGCCCGCGCGCGACAGCCGTCGGATGAAGACGTTGAAGGCGATCAAGCTCTATGCGGACGGCGCGATGTTCTCCCAGCTGATGCGCATGAACGCCCCCGGCTACATGGACGGACACGAAGGCGAATGGATGATGGCGCCGGACGTGGTGGCCGACGGGGTGCGCACCTTCTGGGATGCGGGCTACGGCATCCACGTGCACGTGAACGGCGACGGCGGCATGGATTCGGTGCTGGCGGCTCTGGCCGCCGCCCAGGAGCGCAAGCCGCGCTTCGACCATCGCTTCGCCTTCCACCACATGGGCTTCAGCACCAGCGCGCAGACGCGGCGCATGGCGGCGCTGGGCGCCGTGGCCTCGGTCAACCCTTACTTCACCCACGCGCTGGCCGACAGCTACTCGATCCTCGGTCTCGGGCCGGAGCGGGCCGGGCAGATCGTGCGGGCCGGCTCCATGGCCCGGGCGGGCATCCCGGTGTCGCTGCACTCGGACTTCATGATGGCGCCCACCGAACCGCTGTTCCTTGCGTGGTGCGCGGCCAACCGGATCACGCGGTCCGGCGCCACCGTGTCGCCGACCGAATGCCTCACGCTCGAGCAGGCGCTGCGCGGGATCACCATCGATGCCGCCTTCGCGCTGCACATGGACCACGAGATCGGCAGCATCGTGGCCGGCAAGAAGGCCGATTTCACGGTGCTGGAGGACGATCCCTTTGCCGTGGGCGTCAAGGGCCTCAAGGACATCAAGGTGTGGGGCACGGTGTTCGAGGGCGAGGTCGTCCCGGTGGCTGCGCCCAACGCGAGCCTGCATCGCGCGGCTGCGGTGCCGCAGCGCAAGGTTCGCGGGTACCGCAGCGTGGAGGCGGGGTGCTGTGCGCCCGGGCAGGATCGCTGCGATACGGTGCACCGGCTGGCGGGGTGGGCGAGCGAGTCGCTCCGGGCCGGCGACAGGCCGGAGATTTAGGCACTTTTACTTTCGGAGATCGGCTCTGGTAGCCGCTCTTCTGTCAGTTGGTGTACCGATACAGGTACGTTTTAGTCAGTCTTCAGTATGGCGGTCCCGCCAGTACCCGGGCGCGCGGTTGTGATGTGCCACGGCGTAGATTTGCGGCCCGGCCTGCTCGTCTTGCCTGTAAACGAGCAAGTAGGGGAATCGGCGGAACGGGTAGACACGCATGCCACCTTCCTTGGGCGTCCCGAGCTGTTGATTGGTTTGCAGGAGCGCAACCACCCGCGCGAACTCTTCGAGGAATGCATCGGCGATGCCCCTGTTGGCGTGCTCCGCGTAGTACACCGCGGCATCACCCAATTCCGCTTCGGCTTCAGTGTGAAGCCAGTAGCTCACGCAATGCGTGCCCGGATTCGCCGAAGCGCTTCGGCGCCCGGAACGAGGTTCGAGCGGCCAGCCTTGACGTCTGCCTCCCTTCGCAATGCCTCGGCGACCCAGGCTCGCTCGACATTCGTGTCTGGCTCGAAACTCTCAATGAGAAGTTCCAGAAGACGGGCTCGATCTTCGGCCGCCAGCGCGAGAGCTTCGGCTTCCAATTCATGCAGCGGGATAGGCATGGGGCCTCCTGTCAGCGGTCACGGGATGAAGGATGCCACAAGCGGGAGTCCCCGGATCGAATCCATCTAAAGCGCAGCCGGCCGGTGCGGCGTGCTCCCGTCCTCGCGCACCAGGTGGCAGGCCACGCGCTGGCCGGGCCGCACTTCACGCAGCGCCGGCGCCTCAGTCCGGCAGCGGGCCTCGGCAAACGGGCAGCGCGCGGAGAACCGGCAGCCCGGCGGCGGGTTGATCGGGCTGGGCGGGTCGCCCTCGAGCCGGATGCGGCCGGCAGCGCCTTTTCGCCGATTGCCGATGCGGGGCACTGCCGACAGCAGCGCCCAGGTGTAGGGGTGCAGCGGGTCTTCGAACAGCGCCTCGCGCGTCGAGTACTCGACCACCTGACCGAGGTACATCACGGCGACTTCGTCGCAGAGGTACTGCACCACGCCGAGGTCGTGCGAGATGAAGAGGTAGGTCAGGCCGAACTGCTTTTGCAGCGCGCCCAGCAGGTTGAGGATCTGCGCCTGGATGGCGACGTCGAGCGCCGAGACCGGTTCGTCGCAGACCACCAGCTCGGGCTTGGTCGCGAGCGCCCGCGCGATGCCGATACGCTGGCGCTGCCCGCCGGAGAACTGGTGGGGGAACAGGTCCATCTGGTCGGGGCGCAGGCCGACCTGCTCGAAGAGCGCGCGGCCGCGTTCGCGACGCTCGTCTTCCGACCCGACGTTCATGCGCTGCATCGGCTCGCGCACGATCGCGCCGGCCCGCATCCTCGGGTTGAGCGAGGAATAGGGGTCCTGAAAGATCATCTGCACCTTGTGGCGCGCGCTGCGCAGCGCCTCGCCCTGCAGCGTGGAGAAGGGCTGGCCGGCGAGGCGGATCTCGCCCGCCGTGAGTTCGATCAGCCGCATGACCGCGAGCGCCGTGGTGGTCTTGCCCGAGCCGGATTCGCCGACGATGCCGAAGGTGCGGCCGCGCGCAACCGCGAAGCTCACGCCGTCGACCGCGCGCACCGTCTGCGGCGCGGCAAACATCGATTGCTTGCGCAGCGGGAAGTGCACCTGCAGGTTGTCGACTTCGAGCAGCAGCTCGCTCATGCGGCCTCCCCGGTATTCGACAGCAGCCAGCAGGAAGCCACGTGCGACGTGCCGGCCTGCGTTTCGGGCGGGTAGGCTTCCTTGCAGCGCGGCATCATTTGCGGACAGCGGTCGGCGAAGGCGCAGCCTCGACCCAGGAGGTGCAGCGGCGGCACGACTCCGGGAATCTCCTGCAACGCCTTGCGCTCGGCGCGCCCGAGCTGCAACTGCGGACGGCAGGCGAGCAGCCCGCGCGTGTAGGGGTGCGACGGCTGGCCGAGAATGTCCTCCACCGATCCTTCCTCGACCTTGCGCCCTGCGTACATCACCACCACGCGGTTGGCCATCTCGGCGATCGCGCCCATGTCGTGCGTGATCAGCACGATCGCAGTGCCGCGCGTGTCGCGCAGCTCCTGCAGCAGGTCGAAGATCTGCGCCTGCACCGTTACGTCGAGCGCGGTAGTGGGCTCGTCGGCGATCAGCACCTCGGGCTCGCAGGCCAGCGCCATCGCGATCATCACCCGCTGGCGCATGCCGCCGGAGAACTGGTGCGGGTATTCGTCGACGCGCCTTTCTGCGCTCGGGATGTGCACCGCCTTCAGCATTTCGATCGCGCGCTTGCGGGCATCCGCCGCGGACAGCCCCAGGTGCAGGCGCGCGGTCTCGGCGATCTGGTCGCCGACCGTGAACACCGGGTTCAGCGAAGTCATCGGCTCCTGGAAGATCATCGCGATGCGGTCGCCGCGCAACTCGCGCAGGCGCGCCTCGGGGACCTTGAGCAGGTCCTCGCCGCGAAAGCGGATCGAGCCACCGGTGATGTGCCCCGCGGGGCGCGGCACGAGGCCCATGATGGCCAGTGCCGTCATGCTCTTGCCGCAGCCGGATTCGCCGACGATGCCCAGCGTCTGGCCGGCGTCCACGGAAAGGCTCACGCCGTCCAGCACGCGGACGCGACCGTCCCAGGTGTCGAACTCGACCTGGAGGTTTTCGATCTCGAGGAGGGCGGGCATGGCGGTCAGCGGGTGCGCAGCTTGGGGTTGAAGGCGTCGTTGAGACCGTCGCCCACCAGGCTGATGGCGAGCACGGTGAGGAAGATGCACACGCCGGGGAAGGTCACCGCCCACCACATCTCGCGCAGGTAGTTGCGGTTGGAGCCGATCATCATGCCCCAGCTCATCACGTTCGGGTCCGAGAGTCCCAGGAACGACAGGCCCGCCTCGAAGAGGATCGCCGAGCCGGTGGCGAGCGTCGCCGCCACGATGATCGGCGGCAGCGCGTTCGGCAGGATCACACCCCAGATGATCCGGCTGTTCGACGAGCCGATCGCGCGCGCGGCGCGCACATACTCGAGCTGCTTGATACGCAGGAACTCGGCGCGCGTGAGCCGCGCCATGCTGGTCCAGGCGACCACGCCGATGGCGATCGTGACCGTGACGAGCGAAGGCGCGAACAGCATGACCAGCACCATCGCAAAGAGCAGGGCGGGCAGCACCTGGAAGAACTCGGTGACGCGCCCCAGCGCCCCGTCCACGCGGCCGCCGTAGAACCCGCCGAACGCGCCCATCGTGATGCCGATCAGCGTGGTGATCATCGCCGCGAAGAACCCGACCATCAGCGTGGGCCGTCCGCCATGCACGATCCCGGCGAGGATGTCGCGCCCCAGGTAATCGGTGCCGAACGGTGCATCGGCGTCGGTGCCGGGCGGCGTCTTCGGGGCACCGATGATGTCGAAGGGGTCAACGGGGTACAGCCACGGCCCGGAGATGGCGCCGAGGATGATGACCACAAGGATGATGAGACCCAGTAGTGCGGCTTTATTGCGCCGGAAGACGCTCCAGGCTTCCCGCCAGGGCCCCTTGGCGCGCGGCGTGGCAATCGCCTCACGGGTCTTACTCATCGGTGCGGATCCGCGGATCGACGAGGCGGTAGGCGAGATCCGTCAGCAGGTTGCCGACGATCACCAGCAGCGCCGAGAGCAGCAGGATGCCGAGGATCAGTTGCGTGTCGCGCCTGAGGATCGCCTCGAAGGCGAGCAGGCCCATGCCGGGCCAGGTGAATACCGTCTCGACCAGCACCGCGCCTGCGAGCATCCCCGAAAACTGCAGGCCGGCGATGGTCACGACAGGAAGGATGGCGTTCCTCAGCGCGTGCTTGAATACCACCTTGTTTTCCGAGAGGCCCTTGGCGCGCGCGGTCCGGATGTAGTCGGAGCCGAGCACCTCGATCATGCTTGCGCGCGAAAGGCGCGAGTACAGCGCGAGGTAGATGATCGCGAGCGTCCCCGAAGGCAGCACGAGGTGGTGCGCGACGTCGAGCGCATAGGCAAGCCCGGTGGCGCCAGCCGCGACGTCGTACATCCCTGAGGCGGGCAGGATCGGCCACACCGAGGCGAACAGCAGCAACAGCATCAGCCCGGACCAGAACACCGGCGCCGAGAACCCGAACAGCGCGAAGATGGTGACGCCCGCGCCGAGCCAGCCGCGCGGGTAGCGCGCGGCCGTCACCCCGAGCAGCGTGCCGATCACCACGGCCGCCGCCAGGGCCGAGAACACCAGCAGCACGGTGGCGAACATCCGGTCGAGGATCAGGCCGAGCACCGGGCGGTTGAAGTAGGTCGATACGCCGAGGTCGCCGACGGCGATACGCCCGAGGTAGATCCCGAGCTGCTCGAGGAAGCCCTTGTCCAGGCCGTAGGTCTTGCGCAGCGCCGCGATCGTCTCGGTCGTCGCGCCGCCCATCTCGCCGACGATGGTCTCGACCACATCGCCCGGCGCGAGGTGGATCAGCGTGAAGTTGAGGATCGCGACGGCCAGCAGCAGCCCGATCGCGTAGGCGACCCGGCGGGCGATGAACAGGGCGATCCGCAAGGCCGGTCCGCCTTACTCGCGATACATCTCGTCGATCGGGCTGGTGGCGCCCCAGACGCTGGTGGGGAGCTTGCGCAGGCTCTTTTCGTAGACCTGGAAGTAGGGCAGCACGTTGAGGAACGCAATCGGCGCATCCGCGACGACGATCTTCTGGAATTCCTGGTACATCGCCTTGCGCTTGGCGAGGTCCTTCTCGACGCCGGCCTTGGCGAGCAGCTCGTCCACCTTCGGGTTTGAGTAGCTCTGGGTGTTCGACCAGATCACGCCGGGGCGGATGTTAGAAGTGAGGTAGGTGCGGTGCACGCCGATCACCGGGTCGCCCCAGTTGAAGACCGAATCGAGCGTGAGGTCGAACTCCTGGCCGGACACGCGCTTGGCCCAGGTCGGAAAATCCGGCGAGGCGCGCACGGTCAGGTCGATGCCGATCTTCTTCAGTTGCGGCTTCATGTACTCGGCGATGTTCTTCTGCTGCTCGGCCGACCCGGGCAGGTAGTCGATGCTCAGCGCCATACGCATGCCGCCGGCGCCGCGCTTGAGCCCGGCCTCGTCAAGCAGCTTGTTGGCCTTGTCGAGGTCGGTCTTGTAGGGCTCCACGGCCGTCGTGTAGAACGGCGACCCCGGTGCGATCGGCCCGGTCGCGACCTTGGTGCGCCCGCCGTGCAGTTTCTTGGTGATGAAGTCGCGGTCCACCGCGAACGAGATCGCCTGCCGGACGCGGGCGTCGTCGAGCGGTTTTTTCTTGGTGTTGAACGCCAGCCAGTTGAGCGGCCCGATCGCTTCGCCACCCTTCTCGGTCACGCTGATGCCGGGGGCCTTGGAGACGCGGTCGAGCAGCGACAGGTCGGCCCAGAAGGGCGTGAACTCCACTTCCTTGCGCTCGGCCGCGATCGCCAGCGCGTTCGAGTCGCGGAAGATGCGGAAGATGATGCGGTCGAACTTGGGGCGGTCCTTGATGAAGAACGCGGCGTGCTTCTCGAGGATGATGTGCTCGCCGGGCTTGAACTCGACGAACTTGTAGGGGCCGGAGCCCACGGGGTTCGTGTTGCGCGGATGGGTCTTCAGGTCGGCGCCGTCGCCGTAGATGTGCTTGGGGATGATCGGGCAGAGCGGCGGCGACAGCGCATACAGGATCGCCGGGTGCGGCTGGCTCATGCGGATGATGGCCACGTTGGGACTGGGCGTGTCCACCCGCTCCACCGCGGCGAGCATGGTCGAGAAGGGGTGGTTGGCCTTGATCGCCATGATCGAGAACGCGACGTCTTCCGACGTGACCGGCTTGCCGTCGTGGAAGACGGCGTTGGGCACGAGCTTCAGCAGCAGCGATTTGCCGTCGTCCTGGAAGCTCCAGCTCTCGGCGAGGTAGGGCTGCGCGTTCCATTTGTCGTCGAAGCGCAGCGGGCTCGCGAACAACTGCGCGCCCGGCATCATCGTGGCGATGCCGGACTGCACCGCAGGGTTCAGGTGGCGCGGGGCCTGGGTCGTGCCCCAGATCAGCGTGCCGCCGGGTTTCTGTGCATGGCCGGTCAGCGCAACGAGGATGAGCGTTGCGGCGAGGGTCGACTGGACGAGTTTGCGGATCATGGGGTCCTCTGGGTTCGGGGCGGCTTGCGCTACAGCGGGAGGTTACCTTACGGCAGGCCGGGTGGCATCCCGCATGCACTCAAGATTTCGAAGCGCGATACCCGAAGCGACATTGCACCCGGGCGACAGGATGAAATTTTGCGGCCCGCCCGCCTGGGCCAGCGCGTCGGCCACTTCGGCGCGGATTTCGGGCAGCGACTTTTCCTGCAGTTTCGATTCGTCCACGCCGCCCATGAGGCACTTGCCGGTTAATTTTCGCACGGCCGCAATCGATGCGTTGCCGGGCAGCCGGTCCGACCAGCTCAGCACTTCGCAGGGGTAATCGATGATGCGGGTGAGGTCGAGCGGGTTGCCGTGAGCGTGCACGATGCGCACGAGCCCTTCCATCGCGTTGAGGAGCCGCAGGTCGTAGGGGCGGTGGAACTCGCGGTACTCGGCATCGCTGATGCCGCGCGAGGACGGCGCAAGGATGCACGCGTTGGTCGCATACAGGATGCCGTCGACCGGGAGCTTCCGGAGTTCGGCCGCATAGTCGGCAAAGGTGTCCGTGAGCGCGCCGAGCATCGACGCCGCCTCCGCGGGGTGGCTGCGGATGAACGGCGCCCGCGAGAACCCGACTGCGAAGAGCAGGGAGAAGAACGGCTCGAAGAGCGTGTCGATCAGCGGGATCTCCGGGCCGAGGCGCGCGCGCATGATCCGCAGGCACTCGAGTTGCTCGGCGAAGATCCGTTCGGACATCGACTGCCGGGCAAAGCGCAGCATGTCGGCGGGCGTCTCGATGGTCTCGATCGCGGCGGGCGGGGCGAGGCGGTAGTCGTTCATGACCTTGCACAGGTCCCAGTCGCAGGCCTCCTGGAAGGCAAGCTGGCGGCGGGCGTTTTCCGCACCGTCCACGGCGTCGGTGGCGAAATTGCACCATGCCACGGTGGGGACGTAGTCGACCGGTTCGCCGCGCACCGCGGCGTGAAAGCGCTGGAGCTTGTTCATAGGCGGCCGATCATACCGGACGGTTCACGCATGCTGGCCGGCGACCCAGCCGGACGACCACGCCCACTGGAAGTTGTAGCCGCCCAGCCACCCGGTCACGTCCACGACTTCGCCGATGAAGTAGAGGCCCGGCACGGCACTGGATTCCATGGTCTTCGACGAGAGGGCCTGGGTATCGACGCCCCCAAGCGTCACTTCGGCCTTGGCGTATCCCAGCGTCCCCGAGGGCGCGAGCGGCCAGCCCTTGAGCGCGAGGGCCGCCGCTTCGACGTCCTTGTTGGGCATCTCGTTGAGCGGCTTGTCCCAGCCGGCGAGGGCGCACCACTCGAGCGCAAAGCGCTTCGGCAGTTTTTCGGCAAGCAGGCTCGCAAGCGTGGCCTTTGAGTGACGATGCTCCGCCAGCCATGCGCGCGCGTCGATCGTGGGCAGCAGGTCGACCAGCACCGGGCGCTTCGGGTCCGCCTGCGCCTGCCAGTAGCTGGAGACCTGCAGGACGGCCGGGCCGGACAGGCCGCGGTGCGTGACGAGCAGGTTTTCCCGAAACTCCGGCTGGCCCGGGGCGCAGCGGGTGACGGCTTCGATGGAAACGCCCGACAGCGCCTTGAGACGGTCGAGCACCTCCGGCGGCAGCGCGAGCGGCACCAGCGCTGGCTTGGGCGGCACGATGCCGAGGCCGAACTGTTCGGCCACTTTGTAGCCGAACGGCGTCGCGCCGATCTGCGGAAGCGCGAGGCCGCCGGTCGCGATGACGAGCGAGTCGCATTCGAAGCCGCCCTGGTCGGTGGCGACGGAGAACCGGGCGGGGCCGGAGACGGAGCGGGTCACGGCATGCACCGCGCATGGATGGGCCCAGCGCACGCCGGCTTCGTCGCACGCGGAGCGGAGCATGTCGATAATCTGGGTGGACGAGTCGTCGCAGAACAGCTGGCCGAGCGTCTTCTCGTGGTACGCAATGCCGCGGCGCTCCACCATCGCGATGAAGTCGCGCGCGGAGAACTGCGCGAGGGCCGAGCGGCAGAAGTGCGGGTTCTGCGAGAGGAAATTGGCTGCGCCGACGCTGCGGTTGGTGAAGTTGCAGCGCCCGCCGCCCGAGATCCGGATGCGTTCGCCGAGCTTCTCGGCGTGCTCGATGAGCAATACGCTGCGGCCGCGGGCCGCAGCCTGTGCGGCGCATATCATGCCGGCCGCGCCGGCGCCGATCACGATGACGTCGAGGCGCAAGCGCGCATTCTACTTTCCATTTGAGCGAACCGCCCGGGGGAGGCAGACTGGCGCCCCGGACAATGCACTCCCAACCGCTTACGAGGTCACGCCATGTCCCGATCCTGGGACGTCTTCTGCAAGGTGGTCGACAATTTCGGCGACGCTGCGGTCTGCTGGCGCCTCGCGCAGCAGCTTGCGGGCGAGCACGCGGGGCGCGTGCGGCTGTGGATCGACGATCCCGCGCCGCTGGCCGCCCTCTGCCCGGCGCTGGTGCCGGCGCAGGCCCTGCAGGTCGTCAACGGCGTCGAGGTACGCCACTGGCGGGCCGACACCGTGTTCGGGGTGCCGGCCGATGTGGCCGTCGATGCGTTCGGCTGCGGGCTGCCGGACGCGTACGCGCAAGCGATGGCGGCGCGCACGCCCCGTTCGCTCTGGATCGTCCTCGAATACCTCAGCGCCGAGCCGTGGGTGGCGGGGCACCACGGCCTGCCTTCGCCGCACCCGCGGCTTCCCCTTGAGAGGTACTTCTTTTTTCCCGGCGTGACAGCTGGGACGGGCGGGGTGCTGCATGAGGCAGGGTTGGAGTCGCGGCGCGCGGCCTTTGATCCGGCGCGATTCTGGGCGGAGCTGGGATTCGACGTGCCCGACCCCTCGGCGACTGTCGTGTCGCTGTTCGGGTATGAAAATCCTGCGGTTGGGCCTCTGCTCGAGGCCTGGGCCGACGGGCCGGACCCGGTCGTGCTCGCCGTGACCGACAGCCGGATCCGCCCGGGCGTCGCAGGCCACCTTGGGGTTGCAAAGGCGGCTCACGGCACCACGGTGCGCAGGGGACGGCTGGAGGCCCGGTTCCTCCCTTTCCTGGCGCAGCCGGCCTATGACGAGCTGCTCTGGGCCTGCGACTGGAATTTCGTGCGCGGCGAGGATTCGTTCGTGCGGGCGCAATGGGCCCGGCGCCCCTTGGCCTGGCACATCTATCCGCAGGCGGACGACGCCCATCTCAGGAAGCTGGAGGCCTTCCTGGCGGTGTATTGCCAAGGGTTGGATTCGCATCTCACGGCGGCGATGGGTCGCCTTTGGGACGGCTGGAACCCGCCGGAGGGCGGGGCCGTTGCGGGCATCGCGGCGGCCTGGGGCGAGCTGGCCTCGGGCAAGGAACCTCTGCGCGCACACGCCGAGGCCTGGGCGGAAAAACTGGCCGCTCCGGGCGATCTTGCGGCTAATCTGGCGCAATACTGCTTGGAACGTCTAAAATAGCGGGTTTGCTAAAGCCGAAACCGGGACGCATATGAAGATTGCACAGGAAATCCGCGCTGGAAACGTGATCATGGTGGGCAATGACCCGCTGGTGGTCCAGAAGGCCGAGTTCAGCAAGTCGGGACGCAACGCCTCAGTCGTCAAGATGAAACTCAAGAACCTGCTCTCGGGCTCCGCGACCGAGACGGTCTACCGTGCCGACGACAAGTTCGAACTGGTACAGCTCGAGAGGAAGGAAGTCACCTACTCTTACTACGCCGAACCCTCGTACGTGTTCATGGACCAGGAGTTCAACCAGTTCGAGGTCGATGCCGACGGCATGGGCGAGGCGCTCAACTACCTCGAGGACGGCATGCCGGCCGAGGTGACCCTATACCAGGACCGCCCCATCTCCGTGGACATCCCGCAGACGCTCGCGCGCGAGATCATCTCGACCGAGCCGGCCGTGCGCGGCGACACCTCGGGCAAGGTGCTGAAGCCCGCCAAGCTGGCAACCGGCTTTGAAGTCCGCGTGCCGCTCTTCTGCGACACCGGCGACATGATCGAGATCGACACGCGTACCGGCGAGTATCGGAGCCGAGTCAAGGGCTGATCCTGCGCGGCCCGTCGAAAGCGCGGCTCCCATGAGGATGCCCCCCTTGTACCGGGCAGCGCTGTCCGCGGCGCTCGCTGTTGCGCTGCTGGCCGGGGCGCCTGCCGGCATCGCTGCCGACGAGGCGACCTGGACGCGCCTCCTCGATGCGGGCACCACCGCGTACCACAAGCGCGATCCCGACGAAGCCACGCGCCAGTTCGAGCTCGCCCTCAAGGAGGCCGAAGGCTTTGGCGAGGGCGATCCGCGGCTCGCCACGAGCCTTGCCTGGACGGCCGAGCTCTATCGCGTGCAGCGCCGCTTCGAGGAGTCTGAAAGGCTGATCCGCCGCACCATCGGCCTCGACGAGAAATTCCGCGGTCCTGATGCGACCGACACCGCGATGAGCCTCGAGAGCCTCGCGCTGCTCTTCCATACGCAGAATCGCCAGCGCGAAATGGAACCCGTGCAGATCCGGGTCATCGGCATCTACGAGAAGGCGCTGGGGCCGCAGCATCCACGCGTTGCTTCAGCGCTGAACAACCTGGCCTCGCTGTATCGCAGCGTCGGCCGCCTGAACGAAGCCGAGCCGCTGGTCAGCCGCGCGCTGGCCATCCGCGAAAAGGCGCTCGGCACCGACCACCCGGACACGGTACAAAGCCGCAACTACCTCGCGCTGTTGCATCGCGACCTTGCGCGCGGTCGCGTCGTCACCCGTCGCCCGGCCGAGCCTGTGCGGCCGGCGGAGCCGCAAGCGGCCCCGGCGCCTGCGCCGGCCCCTGCGGTGGTCGCAGCGCCGGCTGCTCCTGCTGCGCCGGTACCAGCTCAACCGATTGCGCAACCTCGCGCAGTGGAGGTCGTCCCTTCCCCGGCGCAAGTGCCCCTGCCGGCCGAGTCGGTCGCCGCCAAGCCGGCGCCTGTGGCACCGCAAGCGGTCGCCCGAGCACCGGCCCAAGCCCCGGCTCCGGCACCCGCGCCTGCGCCGCTCCGGCAGGCTGCGCCTGCGCCTATTGCTGCCCCGGCACCGACCCCGGCACCGACCCCGGCTCCCGCATCCGCACCCAAGCCCGCCGCCGTGCAGCCGCAGGCGGCGTTGGCACCCGCACCCGCACCCGCACCCGCACCCGCACCCGCACCCGCACCCGCCCCCGCACCCAAGCCCGCCGCTGTGCAGCCGCAGGCTGCGTTGGCACCGGCTCCCGCACCGGCCCCTGTGCCAGCTGCTCCGCCGCGCGCGATGTATCGCTCGGCCCTCGCCATGCAGTTGAGCGCGCTCGGCGCCGCCGCCGCGCGCAATTCACCGACCGCCGTGCCGCAGGCGTTCGAGATCGTCCAGGCTGCGCGCAACCGGAGCGACTCGGGCGCGATCGCCCGGATCACGGCGCGGCTCGGACGCAGCGACGATTCGTTGGCGCGGGTGGCCAGCGTGCGCGAAGACCTGCTCGACCGCTGGCACAGCCTCGACAAGACGATCGTCGACGCCGCCAGCCGGCCCGGCTCGCGCAGCACTGGCGAGGAGGCGCGCCTGCGCGAGGACCTCGCAGGCTTGGACCGGCAGATTGCACAGCAGGACCAGGCGATCACGCAGCGCGCCCCGGGGTACCGCGAATACCTCAGACCCGATCCGCTCGCGCTGGCTTCAGCGCAGTCGCTGCTGGCCGGGGACGAGGCGCTGCTCAGCTATCTCGTCGACGAGAACGCGACCTACCTGATCGTGGTGCGGCGTGACCGCTACTCGCTAGTGAGCCTCGACATCGGCCGGAGCGAACTGGTGTCCGTCATCAAGCGCCTGCGCGAGCAGCTCGACTACCCGACCGGGGACGACGTCGGCCGCACGGTGTTCCGCGCATTCCCGGTGGCGCAGGCGAACCAGCTGTACCGCCGCATCCTGCTGGCGGCAGAGCCGATGCTGCAGGGCGCATCGCACCTGATCGTCGTCCCGGACGATGCGTTGAACGGCTTGCCGTTTGCCGCGCTGGTCACCGAGCCTTTTGCGGGCGCCATTCGCGAGCCGGAGGAGCATGCCAAGGTGGCGTGGCTCGGTCGTCGCTATGCGCTGACCATGCTTCCCGCCGAGGGGATGCTGCGCACGTTCCGCCAGGTGACCCGCCGGCCTGCGGCGAGCCGGCCCTTTGCCGGGTTCGGCGACCCGTTGCTGGGCGGGGAGGAGCGCGGGGTGCGCGGTGGAGGCGGGGGATCGCGGACCTACACACGTGATTCACTGGCCAACGTGAACCAGGTCTGGAGCTTCGCGCCGTTGCCCGAGACGCGTTACGCGCTCTATGCGATGGCCGACATCCTCAACGCCGAGCAGGCCGATATCCACCTGCAGTCCGAGGCGAGCGAGGCGAGCGTCAAGCGCTACGACCTGTCGGACTACCGCGTGATCGCGTTCGCCACGCACGGGTTCATGGCCGACGATTTCAAGGGCCTGCCCGAATCCGCGCTCGTGTTCTCGCCGCCGCAACGCGCAAGCGAGACCGACGACGGCCTCTTGACCGCGAGCGAAGTGGCGCAACTCAAGCTGAACGCCGAGTTGGTCATCCTCAGCGCAACGAGCACCGCGGCCTCGGACGGCACGCCGGATGCGGAAGGGGTCTCGACCTTGGCGCGAGCGTTCTTCTACGCTGGCGACCGCGCGCTGCTTGCAACGCATTGGGCCGTGCCTTCCGACGCGACGCTGAAACTCGTGACCCGCACCTTGCGCGAGCGCGCCCGCGGGGCCGGCAATGCGGAGGCGCTGCGCCGGGCGATGCTGCCGCTGATGAACGGCGAGGACCGGCTGTCTTTCGCGCACCCGAGCTACTGGGCGCCCTTCATGGTCGTCGGGGAAGGGTGGGCCACGGGCGCTGCGCTGCCGTCGACGCCGGTCGTGTCCCGCGACCAGTCGCCTGGTGCCACGCCTGCGGCCGCACCGGCTGAAACTTCAGGCAATTCGGGCGGCGGATTCGGCGGCTTGCTGCAAGGGATCTTCGGCGGCAAGAAGTAGCCGCAGCCGTCTCAGGCGTTCGGGGGCAGCAGCCCGAGCCTCTCGAAACACAGGAACAACTCCCGGCTGGCCCAGGCATCCGTTGCCGCATAGGCGATCTGCTGCTCGCTCAGGCGCTGCGCGGCCCAGTTCGTGGTCTTGCTGCCCTTGGGGATCCGGAAGCCGAGAAAGAGCCCCGCCAGATTCCGCAGGCCGCTCTGCTTCAGGCCGTGCCGGTAGGCGATGTCGCCCGGGTCGATCACCCGCTGCGCCTCGAAGTCGAACATCTGCCGCAACTGGCGCAGGTCGTCGGCCACCGCGATCCCGACTTTGGCGGTGTGAGCCGAAGCGAGCAACTCGCCAAGCTCGCGTGAAGCGTCCATGTGCTGGAGCCGGAACAGGTACACCGCGTTCGATGTGGCGATCTGCGCCAGCGCGGGAAGGTAACGCTCGCCTTTCTGGAAGGCGGGGCGTGTTTCCGTGTCGAAGCCCACTGCGCGCTCCTGGCGGATGTCCTCCATCGCATCTTGTGCATCGCGCGGCGTGGCGACCATGCGCACTTCGCCTTCGTAGCGGCGAATCGGCAGTTCGTTGATCTCCTCCCGGGAAATCGTGCGGAGGAATTCGGGAGGCAGGGACGCGGCTACTGGAACCGCCGGAAAGCGAACGGGCGCATGGCTGCGTCAGGCTTGACCGCCTCCGGCTTGGCCGGGGCGAGCCCGCGACCGCTGCGCCTTTCGTCGCTGGCGGCGCGCTTTTCGTCGTAGCGCGCCTTGAGGAGAGGGTCGGCCAGCACCGCATAGGCCTGGTTGATCAGGGTGAGGCGTTCGGCCGCGGCCGGATTGCCCGGGTTCTTGTCCGGGTGGTACAGCTGGACGAGCGTGCGATAGGCGGCCTTGATGACGGCGGCGCCGGCCTTCGGGCTGACTTCGAGCAGTTCGTACAGCGAGGGGTCCAAGGGGTGCGCCGGTGTTGTCTGAAGGCGAGAATGGTAAACCCATCGCACGCCTTTGAAAATCCCGGAATCCCCTTTCTTAACAATACTTAATATGCCGGGAGGCGGTGGGGCCCTGGCGTGGCAGGCTTGATTGCCTGAGGGTAGGAGATGTTGCGTATTCCGCGCCGCGCAGTGGTGCACGGCAGTGACCTGCTGATGCTTCTTTTGCTCCTGGGCTGTGGGACGGCGGTGGCCGAACCCTGGTACCGGTGGACCGATCCCCGGGGAACGGCGCCGATCTCGCCCGGGTCTGTCCCCTCGTCGCTGGTTGTTCCTACTTGATTGAAGCGGCGACTTTGGCCATGTGATCGTCAATGGCCGTGCGAATTTTAGCGGGGAGAATGTTCTTTTCGTCGAGAGATTGCCAAGCGGCCACGGTTTTCTCGGTCGTCTCTTGGACGACGCGCCAAAGCGGGCTCACGGCGAGGCGTGCTGTGTCTGCAAAGCGCCGGATCTGGTCTTGGGTGATCCCGGTAAGCTCTTTACTGCCACCTAATCCGAGGGCGAGCCGGTCGTTCGGGAGGTAGGGAACGGTGGATACATAGTCGTACGCGGGTGCAAGGCTCGGGGTGCGTCGGTCGAGGTAGAGCAAAGACCAGTTCTTGAGATGCATGTCCGCGTTGCCGATGAGCACGGAAAAAGTCAATCGGCGGGTGAACGCCATGACCGCATCGTCGCCCGACTCGGCCGACAGGACTTGAGCGATATTGGCGTAGCTGCGCTTGCTGTATTTGGCGTCGGCGTAGATCCCGAAAACCTGGGCGAAATCCTCCATGTGGATCCGTCCGCCCTCGGGTGTGCGGTCGAAGCGTTGCACGGCCAGGGCCGAGCCGGCCATTTTGCCGATATCCCGCGGCAGTCCTTCAACGGCCGAGAGGGGCACGAGCTTGAGGTTTGGAACGGGAATGCCGATCTTTCGGGCGAGCTCCATCATTGCGAATTCGTTCTCCGGAACCGCCTCGAATCGCGCGGACGGAAGCTTCAGGATCCAGGCGCCGCCCAGCCCGTCCGTCTGTATGGTCAAGCCGCCGCTTGCCTCCATGACCGCGGAGAATTTGAGCTGAACCCCGGCTAGAGAGAACCGCATCGGCTGCTGGCCATGATCAGCTTGAGCAGGATCACCATGCCGATCATCGGCGGCTGCCCCAACCGGGGTGACTGATATCGCGCCTGGGAGATCGGAACCAAGGATGGCGAGGAGGAAGAAATCGCGATCCACCTTGACGCCGGCACGGGCCGCGAGGTATTCGCGCAAATGACCTTCCGGAAGCAGATTCGAGTAAAACGGGGGGAGCCGCACGTTGTACGGGCGAACGTTGGTGAGCAGGCCGCCTGAGGTGCCTTTGAAGGACAGGCTCAGCGTGGGTCGAAGCGGGTTGTTTACATACGCTTCGTCGAACGAGAACAGGTAGTTGTCGCCAGCAAGCCTGTTGATGACGCCGATCCTTTGGCCATGCAGTCGAACGGCGAGGGCGTCGAGTTGACGTTCAGCCATTGGGTGTCTCCTCGTCCTCCTCGCCTTCCTCCACGGCGTAGCGAGCGCGTTCCGCGGTGTGGCCGGGTGCAGCGCGATTGTGGTGGTCGCGGATCAGGGCCTGCACGGCGGACAGAATTTCGCGCGGGACGAGGATCAGGTCGAGGTCGAGAACGCGCAGGATCTCCAGGAGCGTGTCGTAGCGGGGAACGATCTTCCCGGTTTCGATGCCGGAGATATGCCGTTGCGAAAGGCCCGCCTTCTGGGCCAGTTCCAGTTGGCTCCAATCCTTCGCCTTGCGCTTCGTCCGCATCTCTTGCCGGAGGTCGTTCGGCAGACTTTGTAGTCTCATTGGCGGCATACCCTTTAGGGAATGGATCTATATTTTAATGTATTAAAGTGTATCAAATTAACAATGTAAACCCGGGACAGACCCGGGTCTGTCCCGGGTTTTTGAAACCGTACCCGCTCCGTGGTCAGCTCAGGCTGCCTTGATGGCCCAGCGCAGCTTGGCTGAGCTCGAGCGCGGATTGGCGCGGCGTTCTTCGAACGAAGGCCGGATCAGCTCGGGTGCGACGCGGGCATAGATGCCGCTTCGTTCGCCCGACTGGAAGGCTTTTTTCACCCGGCGGTCCTCGCCCGAATGGAAGCTCAATATCGCCACCCGCCCGCCAGGCTTGAGGCAGGCCGGCAGCAAGTCGAGCATCGCGTCGAGCGCGCCGAATTCGTCGTTGACCTCGATGCGCAGCGCCTGGAACACCCGCTGCAGCGACTTCTTGGTCTCGGCCAGGCGCTCGGCTTCGGGCATTTTGCGCGTCCACTGCCTGGCCAACGTGGCCCTGATCAGTTTGGCCAATTGGGTCGTCGTCTCGATATATTGGCCTTGCAGCGCGGCGGCCAAGGGCAGGGCATAGGGCTCGTCGGCGTTCTCGACCAGCAGTTCGCGCAAGCGCGGCCTGGTGACCGATTGCAGCAGCTCCGAAGCCGACTGGCCGCTGCCCGGATCAAGCCTCAGATCGAGCGGGCCATCGGTCTTGAAACTGAAGCCTCGCGCCGGGTTGTCGATCTGCATCGAAGACACGCCCAGGTCGGCCAGCAGGAAATCAAAACCACCGCCTGCTTCGGGTAGCAACTCAGGCAATTGCGAAAAGTTGATCCTTTTCAGCACCAGCACCGAAGCATCGAAGCCCTTCGCCCGCAAGCGCGCTTCGGTGCGCGCAAACTCGATCGGGTCGACATCGATGCCGAACAAGCGTCCGCCCGGCAGCACCTTGGCGAGCAACTCCTGCGCATGGCCACCAAAGCCCAAAGTCGCGTCCAGCCCGACCTCGCCCGGCTGCGGCGCCAGCAGTTGCAGGATCTCCTCCATGCAGATCGAACGGTGCATGCCGGCCGGCGTCTGGCCGCGGTCCAGGACCTTCTGCAGCTCAAGCCCATGCTGCCCGGGGTTGAGTTCCTTGTACTTCTCTTCAAAGCGGCGCGGATGCTTGCCGGCATAGCGGACGCGGCGCTTGTGGGGAACGGCTTCATCAGTCATCGGGGGAGTGTCCGGAGAGTCTGTCAGCGCAGGTCGTACCACACACCGCGGCCGCTGCCATGCTGGTTCAGCGTGCGGCGTTCGACCAGCGTGCGGAAATGCTGTTTGAGCGTGTTGCGGCTGGCCCCGGTCAGCTTGATGGCCCCGCCGATGGTGACGCGGCCATGCTCGCGGGCAAACTCGACGATCTGAAGCGACAGCCCGGGCATGGCCGCCAGCACGATCTTCTCGCGCTCGACCTTCTTCTCCAGTCGCCGAACCTGCTCGGCCAGGGAGTGGAGGAAGAACATCAGCCACGGCTGCCAGTTCGGCGCCTCGCTGCGGATCGTTCCCTGCGTCTGTCGCAGACCCAGGGAGTAGGCTTCCTTGTTCTGCTCGATCACGCTTTCCAACGAGCTGTAGGGCACGTAAGCGTAGCCAGCCTGCAGGAGCAGGAGCGTAGTCATTGCGCGGCTCAACCGGCCGTTGCCGTCCTGGAAGGGGTCGACCTCCAAAAACACCACGACGCACAGGGCGATGATCAGCAGCGGATGCAGGCGCGCCGTTTCGCGTTCCTGAGCCACCCAGGCCACCAGTTCCGTCATCAGGCGGGGCGTGTTGAAGGGGGCCGCCGTCTGGAACACGATACCGATCTGCACGCCGTGCTCGTCGAAAGCAGCGACGCTGTTCGAGTTGGTCTTGTAGTTGCCGCGATGCCCGCTGTCTTTCTCGCTGTGGCGCAGCAGGACCTGGTGCAACTGCTTGATGTGGTTCTCGGCGAACGGGATGTCCGGCCAAGACGAAAACACCAGGTCCATCAGTCCGGCATAGCCGGCCACTTCCTGCTCGTCGCGGGTGGCGAAGGACTGGACCCCCGGGTTCGACAGCAGTTGCTCAACCTCACGGTCGGAGAGCTTGCTACCCTCGATGCGGGTCGATGAGGCAATGCTCTCGATGGTGGCTACACGCCGCAACGCCGACAGGCGATCGGGCGCAAGCGTACCCAAGGCACGCCACGCGCCTTTGAACTCGTCGATCCTGGCGATGAGGCTCAGGATCTCCGGGGTGATTTGGAGGGTGTCGGTGCGCAACACAAACCAATAGGCTCATATAGCGAATAATGTTGGTAGCTCATCTGGTGAGCCTGTGGGGGCGGAAACTGGTCGTGTGGCGCAGAGGCGCTGGACCAGGAGCCGCGAGATGAGGACGAGGGAATTGGCAAGGTTGATAAGCACTCTGGGCAAGTTGCC
>CAMAXP010000017.1 GCA_945862265.1 Bordetella parapertussis | reverse complement strand
GCTGCCGCGCATGCTGCGCAAACAGTGAGACGGCGGGGCGGGCCGCCACCCGCTTCAGGCGCAGGCTCACCACCAGGATGTTCGGCAGGTCCTCCGCGATGGGGACCGCCACGATTTTCCTGCCGTCATAGGTCCAGGGCAGGCGCGGGATCGCGTTGAGAATGCCGAACCCCAGCCCCCGTGCGGCAAGCCCCCTCACCATTTCGTAGGACCGCGTGCGGTGGGTGACCCGCGGCTCGATCTTCACGCTGCGAAACAGCGACAGGAAATAGTCCCGGGTATGGGGCAGGTCCAGCAGGATCATGGGGGCGCCCGCCAGCTCCTTCAGGCTGATCTGGCGGCGGCGGGCGAGCGGGTGGTCGTGCGCAAGGATGATGCGGGGCGGGAGTTCGGCCAGCACCTCGGCTTCGAACTCGTCCGACAGGCCGTAGGCATAGGTGAGGGCCATTTCGCACCGCCCGCTGCGCAACTGTTCGAGGACCTCCGCCTGGTTGCCTTCATCCACATTCACCGAGATTTCCGGATAGCGCTCCGCGAAGTCCGACAGCAGGCCCGGCAGCAGGAAGGGGGCGAGGGTGATGAAGCACCCCGCGTTGACCTCGCCTCGATGCGCGTCGCCCATGGTGTCGGCGAACTGTTCGACCTCCCGGGCATGGGCGAGCAGGCTGCGTGCCTGGACCAGCAGGCGGTCGCCCGACAGGGTCAGCGACAGCCCCTTGGCGTGGTGCCTGACGAACAGCTGCACCTTGAGGTCCGCCTCCAGGCGGGCGATGGCCGCGGAAATGGAAGGCTGCGACACCCGGACCTGATGTGCGCCGCCGGTGACGCTGCCGGTTTCGGCGGCGGCGACGAAGTAGCGCAGCGCGCGCAGTGACAGGCGGCCGATGCTCCGGGGGGAAGGATCTTGCATAGCCTTATCCTATACAGTTAAGCTGTAAAAAGTATTTTATCCGATGCAATTGCGCGGCTACCTTTACTGCTTCTCATTTCCCTACCCTCGGAGCCACTGCCATGCTGCGTACCGGCGAGCAATACCGCGAAGGAATCCGTGACGGCCGCGAAGTCTGGATCGACGGAGAGCGCGTCAAGGACGTCACCACCCACCCGGCGTTCAAGCCGATCGTGGACGTCAAGGCGCGCATGTATGACATCCAGCACGAGCCCGCCCACAAGGATGTATTCGGTTACAGCGAGGGCAAGGATCGCAACCCTCTGCTGCTCAAGCTGCCCCATACCCAGCAGGACTGGTGGGACAAGTGGAATGCGCTTGACGTGTTCTTCAAGGACATCAAGGGCGTGGTAACCCGCGTGGGCGATGAGACGATCGGCGAGATGTGGTCGCTGTACGACGGGCGTGAGGTCCTGAACAAGATCGACCCGCGCTTCGCAAAGAACATCGACAGCCACATCGCGAAGGTGCTGCAGGACGACCTGTTCCACGTCTCGGCCAATACCGACCCCAAGGGCGACCGCTCCAAGCGCCCGCAGGACCAGGATCCGGACATGATGTGCCACGTGGTGAAGGAAACCGACGCCGGCATCATCATCCGCGGGGCGAAGTACGAGACCGCAGCCGCCTACGCCGACCAGGCCTTCCTCAAGCCCACCGTCGGCGCGTGGTCGGACGAAAAACTTTCCGACTATGCGCTGGGCTGCATCGTCAAGATGGGCGCCCCGGGCGTGAAGCACATCTGTCGCTCGGGCTTTGCCGGCCGTGGTTCGAAGGAAGATTACCCGCTCAGCAACGGCTACGACGAAGTCGACACCCTGATGATCCTCGACAACGTCCTGATTCCCTGGGAGGACGTCTTCTTCCACCGGTTTACGGAAGGTGCCCGCTATATCCGCGGCACGCTGCACCGCTATTCGGCTTTCCCGTACGTGCTGCGCATCCTCTACACGGCCGACATGATGATCGGTGCGGCCATGTGGAACTGCAAGCAGACGGGCCTCGACAAGATGCAGTCGGTGAAGGAGAAGCTTGCCGACATGGTGGCCTATCGCGAAGGCATCCGCGCACACCTGGCGGCGGCCATCGCATTGTCCGAAAAGAGTCCCGGTGGATTGGTGATGCCCAACCAGTCGCTGCTGTACGCCGGCCGGATCCATGCCTGCGCCAACCTGCCGCAGATCATGCACATCGCGCGCGAACTCTGCGGCGGGCAGCTGTGCGTGACGCCGAACTACTCGACCTTCGTGTCGAACGACACCAAGTCGTGGATGGACAAGTTCTACTCGCTGAATGACAACTGGATGGCCGACGATCGCCGGAAGCTGCTCGCCTTCGCGCGCGATCTCCTGAATTCGGACTACGCCGGCCATCGCCTCACTTTTGTGCAGTTTGCCCAGGCGCCGCACTTCAACCACCTGGCCGCGCTGTACGGTTCGTTCGATTTTTCCGGGCCGCTGGACCTGGTCAAGAAGTTCGCCGGGCTGTCGGACAGGGTTGACGCGCCCGTCCAGGCCCTTCCGGCCGGCATCAAGTCGGCGGCATGAGAATTGCTTAGGGGATCACCATGGTTCACACACGCATCCGCAAGTTCAATACCAAGAGCGTCTGGAAAGGGCAGGACATCGACAACGACCTGTGCATGGCCGTTCGCGCCGGTAACATGGTGTTCGTCCGGGGCCAGACCGGCATGGACCTCAAGGGCAAGATCCACGGCATCAACGACCCGGCCGCGCAGACCGAAAACGCGATGCGATGCCTCAAGATCCTGCTGGAGGAAGCCGGGTCGAAGTTCGAGGACATCTGTAAGATCGTGATCTACGTGACCGACCGGGCCTATCGGGAGGCGGTCTACCGCGTGGTGGGCAAATGGCTGAAGGGCGTGCACCCGGTCTCCACGGGGATCATCGTGCAGGGGCTGGCCCGGCCGGAATTGCTTATGGAAATCGACGTGTTCGCAGTCATCCCGGATGCGCCGGCAAAAGCCGCCAAGGCGGCAAGGAAGCCGGTGACGAGGAAGGCGAAGAAAGTGAAGAGCGGCGGAAAGTAGCGACGTAAGACCCAATCAACGTTTCTCTGCGGAGGGAACCATGTTCGGATCGGTCAAGGGGCTATCGAAAGCGCGCACGTTCGGCGCTTCACTCGCGTTTGCTTTGGTTTCGGGGGCGTTCAGCACTGGCGCCGCGGCGCAGGAGCCATTGCGCATCAGCATCTGGGGCGGCAGCTGGAAGGATTTCGCCGCCGAGAACATCGGCAAGCGCTTTACCGCCGAGACCGGCGTGCCGGTCGAGTACATCACCGGCGGCACGATCGACCGGCTGAACAAGGCCAAGCTCTCCAAGGCCAATCCCGAGACCGACCTGATCTTCACGACCAGCCACGTGGGCTGGCTGTACGCGTCCGACGACCTGTACGAGAAGCTCGACATGGCCAAGCTGCCGAACGCGAAGACGCTCTTCCCGGAGGCGATCATCAGCCCGTTCCACGTAGGGACATGGTCTTACGTCTACACGATCGCCTATCGCCCGGACCTCGTTCCGGCGGACATCAAGTTCACCTCCTGGAACGACCTCTGGAACCCGAAGCTCAAGGGCGCCATCGGCCTGCCGGACTTCGACCCCAGCCACATCATCTATGCCTCCGCATTGCTGTCGGGCGGGAAGACGGCCAAGGACTGGACGATGGGCCAGAAGAAGCTGCTCGAACTGAAGCCCAACATCAAGGCCTTCTACAACTCGGACGCCACCAGCCAGGAGAAGATCGGCTCGGGCGAGACCCCCGTGCAGGTCCTGCTGTCGGGCAACGCGTACCACATGATGAGCCAGGGCATCAAAATCAACCTCGTGGTTCCCAAGGAAGGGGCCATCATCGGGGTCGATACCGTAGGTATCAACAAGGGAACCAAGAAGGCGGACCTCGCGTACAAGTTCATCAACATCGCGCTGGATCCCGCTACCCAGACCCTGGTGGCCAACAAGCAGAAGATGGGGCCGGTCAGCCCGCAGGCCAAAGTTGACCCCGAGATCGCCAAGCTGCCCGGGATGTTCACGACGGCCAAGCAGTGGAAGGATCAAGCCATCGTCATCGACCACAAGCAGCGTTCCGAGCTCCTGGGCGACTGGCGCAAGTGGTTTACCGAAAACCTGATCGCCCGCTGAACGCCTTGCGTCGGCGCGGCGACCCCCAGCGGGTCCGCTGCGCCGGGATCAACCCGCCCGCTTGATGCAAGACCGGCGCCCAGCCTATTTCGCCTGGTTCGTCCTGCCCTCGGTGTTCCTCGCCGTGGCGCTGGTGGCTTCGCTCGCTTCGCTCTTCCAGTACAGCTTCCGCGAATACATCCCCGGATCGATCAAGGTCGGCGATTTCACGCTGGGCAACTTCGGGCGCATGGGCAGTTGGGTCTACCTAAGGGTGTTCATCGACAGCCTGCTGCTGTCGGCCTGTACCGCGGTTGCAAACCTCGTCCTCGGCTATCCGCTTGCCTATTCGCTTGTGCGCTCGAAATCGAGCCTGCTCAAGTCCACCATCCTGATCACCACGATCGTGCCGATGTTCACCGGCGATATCGTGCGGACCTACTCGTGGCTGGTGGTGCTGGGGAAGAACGGGTTCATCAACGGCACCCTCAAGGCGGCGGGGATCATCGACACGCCTCTCGAACTCCTCTACACGCCGCTCGGCGTCACGGTCGCCCTGGTGCAGTATTCCCTGCCGGTCATGGTGATCATCCTGGCGGCGGCCATCAGCCATATCGACGTCGCTTATGAGAAGGCGGCCGCGAGTCTTGGCGCGGGGCCGCTCAGGGTCTTCTGGAACGTGACCCTGCCGCTGACCATGCCCGGCATCCTCTCGGGCACGGTGACCATCTTTGCCTGGACGCTCTCGGCGTTTGCCACGCCCCAGCTCGTCGGCGGCGGCAAGGTGAACATGATTTCGAACATGGTCTACCAGCTGGGATTCTCGAATTTCGATTTCCCGTTTGCGGCCGTGCTGAGCATGGCCGCCCTGGCACTGATCTTTGCAATCCTGGGTCTCATGAGCCTGGGCATGCGCCGCCTCGAACGGGTGGGGTTGCACTGATGGACAGGCTCCTGCGCGTGCTCTACGGGGTGCTGATCGGCGCGACCCTCATTTACGTGACGCTGCCATCTCTGGTCGTGGTGGTGACGGCATTCAGCGACAAGGCCCTGCTCATGTTCCCGCCCACGGGCTTTTCGCTCAAGTGGTTCGAGCGGGCGTGGACCTACGATGATTTTCGCAAGGGGATGGTGAACGGGCTGATCATCACGGCATGGGCTTCCTGCATTGCACTGGCCGTTGGCACCATGGCTGCCTTCGTCATCGAGCGGTTCGAATTCACCGGCAAGCGCACGCTTGAGGCGGTGCTGCTGTCGCCACTGGTGATCCCGCACTTCACGCTCGGCATCGCGATGCTGATCCTCGCCTCGGAGATCAGCCTGGCGCGCACCTTTTCGCTGGTAGTCGCCTGCCACGTGATCCTGGTGCTGCCGTTCGTAATGCGCAGCGTATATGTCTCGCTCAAGAACATCGACCCTGCCCTGGAGCGGGCGGCGGCCAGTCTGGGGGCATCGCCTTTCCGGGTGTTCATGAAAATCGACCTCCCGCTGCTCGCCCCTGGCCTGGCCGGGGGCTGGCTGTTCGCGGCGATCCTGTCGTTCAACGAGTTCACCGCGACCCTCTTTGTCACCGGGCAGAGGACGCAGACGCTCCCGGTGGCGATGTACACGTATGTGCGCGAGTACGCGGACCCGACCATGGCCGCGCTGTCCTCGATGCTGATTGCCGTGACCGTGCTGTTCCTGGTTGCCGCGAACCGCTGGCTGGGCCTCGAGCGCATCCTGTCGATCGAAGCGAGGCACTGACCCCGCAGCACAAGAATGGAGACGCAATAATGGCAACGAGCAACACATCGCGCATCCCTCTGGCCGGACCTGACGTCTGGCTCGGCACAGAGCTTGCACAGCGCACGGACTGGATCCATGTGCTGACGGCCGAGGAAATTGCCGACCTGCAGCGGGCCATCCGTGCGGTCCGCGAGGCGCGGGCCGACATGTATACGGTTACGGCTGAAAACTTTCCGCTGCCCGTGCTTTCCCGGCGGTTTGCAGCGATCTCGCATGCGCTCGAGCATGGCTGTGGCATCGCCAACATCCGGGGGATACCAACGGACACCTTCTCGATGGAGGACCTGCGCTGGGTGTTGTGGGGGATAGGCGCGCACCTGGGCACGGCGGTCTCGCAGAACAAGACGGGCGAGTACTTTGCCGAAGTGCGCGACTATGGCGAGCAGCTCGGCCGCCCCGACTCGCGCGGCTACCGCACCGCGTCGTCGCTCCGTTTCCATACCGACCGGTGCGATGTCGTGGCGCTGCTTTGTGCCCGGCAGTGCAAACAGGGAGGCGAGAGCCGTATTGTCAGCACGCCGGCGATCCACAATGCAATGCTGGAGCGCCGGCCGGATCTGCTGGACGAGCTTTTCGGCAATTTCCACCACAGCCGCCAGAACGAACAGGCTGAGGGAGAGTCGCCGTATTACGTCAACCCGGTGTTCGGCGTCCACAAAGGGCGCTTCACCAGCCAGTACTCGCGCTCCTACGTCGAGTCGGCGCAGAAGTTCAACGACACGCCGCGCCTGCGCAAGGAGCAGGACGAGGCGCTCGACATGCTGGCTGCACTGGCGGACGAACTCTGCCTGCAGACGCGCATGGAGCCCGGCGACATCCAGCTCCTGAACAATCACGTGACCTATCACTCACGCACGTCGATCGTGGATTTCGACGAACTTGAAAAGAGGCGCCTAGTCTATCGGCTCTGGTTATCCATGCCGGATAGCCGTGAACTGCCGGCATCCTACGACGTGCTCTGGGGGCCGACGGCCGCAGGCGCCTTGCGCGGCGGCGTGACCCCGGCCAACGGTCTCAGGACGCTCACGCAGTGGCGCGATTCCGCCGGGCGCGCGGCATGACCGGGGCCCGCCCATGATGACAGACACGATCAGCGTTTCGGTCGAAGGCGCCGTCAAATCATTTGGCGGCACCCCGGCGGTCGACGGTGTTTCGCTCAAGATCCGCAAGGGCGAATTCCTGACGTTGCTGGGTCCGTCGGGCTGTGGCAAGACGACCCTGCTCAACCTAATCGCGGGCTTCCTCGAGCCGGAGCGTGGGGAAATCCTCATTGATGGGGAAGTTGTGACCCATGTCCCGCCCTATCGGCGTTCGATCGGCATGGTGTTCCAGAATTACGCGCTCTTCCCTCACATGACCGTGGCCGAGAACGTCGCCTTCGGCCTGAAGATGCACAAGGTGCCGGCCAGCGAAATCGGCCCGCGAGTGGCCGAGGCACTGGAAATGGTCCGGCTGCCCCAGATGGGTCCTCGCACGCCCCGCCAGCTTTCGGGCGGACAGCAACAGCGCGTGGCGCTTGCGCGCGCGCTGGTCATCAAGCCGAGCGTGATCCTGCTGGACGAGCCATTTTCCGCAATCGACAAGAACCTTCGGGCCGACATGCAGGTCGAGCTCAAGCGCATCCAGAAGCGGATCGGGATCACGACCCTGTTCGTCACGCACGACCAGTCCGAGGCGCTCTCGCTCTCCGACCGTATTGCGGTGATGTCGCATGGGAAGATCGAGCAGCTTTCCGAGCCCGCGGAGCTGTACAGGAACCCCGCCTCCAGCTTTGTTGCGTCGTTCATCGGGGATATCAACCGGATGCCCTGCACGGTCATCGGTATCGAGGCCGGTGAGGTCGTCCTCAAGGCGAACGAGCACGTACTGAGATTGCCCAAGGAGCATGGCGCCGTGGATGTGCTGGCCGCAGGCTCGGCTGCGCTCCTGTTTGCGCGCCCCGAGGAGTTGGCTCTCGTGCCCGCCCAGGGTGTCGAAGCGAACCTCGGTGAAGGGGTCGTGGACACGCATGTGTATCAGGGTACGCACGTGGACGTGTATGTGCGCTTTGGCGACGGACGCGCGGTACGCGTCCGCCATCCCGGCTTTGAGGCGCTGGAGCGCTTCCCGGCGGGAACCGCGGTCGGCGTGCACGCAAACCTTGCCCAGGCTTTCGTATTCCCGGAAAAGTGAGGACCTTATGGCCCATACCAAGTCATTCCTGAAGCTGACCCACGAAGGCGCCCTGGTCGCGCTCGATGCGGCGAAAAGGAAAGCCGAGTCGCTCGGCGTCGCCCAGAACATCACGATCGTGGACGATGGAGGTAACCTCCTCGCATTCCTTCGGATGGACGGGGCAAAGACGCTGTCGATTCGAACTTCACAGAAAAAGGCCATGTCGGCGGCTTCGCACCGCCAGCCGTCCGGCCAGCTGATGCCGGACCTCGAGGTGAAGCTGGCTATCGCAACCGATGGCGGCCTTACCAACCTGGAGGGAGGCTTTCCCATCATCCTCGACGGGGTCTGCGTGGGGGCAATCGGCGTCGGCTCCGGGACCGGTGCGCAGGATTGCGAGTGCGCGCGCGCAGGGTTGGCGGCGCTCGGCGCGCAGGCGTTCTAGGGCGGCCGCCCGGCGCGCAGTACAATCCCGCCGTACTGCGCCGGACTCCTGGCGCCCGGGACCTTCCTATGGCGGTATCGTTCGACGGCAAGCTGGTGGTGGCCATCTCCTCGCGGGCCCTGTTCGACTTCGAGGAAGAGAACAAGGTTTTCGAGCGGGGCGGCGACCGGGCCTACATGGAACTCCAGCTCGAGCGGCTCGAAGAAGCCGCCAAGCACGGTGTTGCCTTCCCGCTGGTCAGGAAGCTTCTCGCCTTCAATACCGAGGATGCGCAGCGGGTTGAAGTCGTGATCCTGTCCAAGAATGATCCGGTCTCAGGTTTGCGCGTCTTCCGGTCGGCCAAGCATGCGGGCCTGAAGCTTGAGCGCGGCGTGTTTACCCGTGGGCGCAACGCCTACCGCTACCTTGAGGCTCTGCACGCCAACCTGTTCCTGTCGGCCAACGAAGAGGACGTCCGCGGTGCGCTCGATGCCCACTTTCCCGCAGCCCGAGTGATCCCCGAGTCGGCCCAGCCCGGCGAGCGGCACGCGGACGAAGTCCGGATCGCTTTCGATGGCGATGCGGTCCTGTTTTCCGATGAGGCCGAACGCGTGTACCAGCGCGACGGGCTTGACGCGTTCCAGAGGCATGAGACCGAGCACGCGTTGAAGCCGTTGCCGCCCGGTCCGTTCAAGCCGCTGCTGGAGGCTCTGCATCGCCTGCAGACGGCAGGTGCGTCGGTGCCGATGCGTATCCGTACAGCACTGGTGACAGCTCGCAGCGCGCCCGCCCACGAGCGCGCGGTGCGTACGCTGATGAACTGGAATGTCGGCGTGGATGAAGCCATGTTCCTGGGCGGACTCGACAAGAGTGCATTCCTTTCCGCGTTCCAGCCGGACATCTACTTTGACGACCAGCGCGGGCATGTGGAGTCGGCGCAGAAGCACGTAGCCACCGGGCATGTCCCGTTTGGCGTTTCCAACCCAAAGATGCCGGGCTGAATCCGCAGGAGGGGCTGTCCCATGAAGGCAATCCGAATTGTTTTCTATGCGGCAGGCGGCCTGGTGCTGGCCGCACTGCTCGCCATCGTTGCTGCAGTCCTGGTCATCGACGGCGCTTTCGTCAAGCAGCGCGCCGAGCGGCTCATGAAGGAGGCGCACCAGAGGTCGCTGTCGATTGAAGGGACGCCGAAGCTCACGCTGTTTCCGGTTGCAGGGATCGAGCTCGGCAAGGTGCGTTTGTCGGAACACGCGAGTGAGAAGGAGTTCCTGTCGCTGGACTCCGCGAAAGTGGCCGTGAGGGTCATGCCCCTGCTGTCCGGCACGCTGGAGGTGGAAGCGCTTTCGGTTGCCGGGCTCAAGGCCAACCTGGTGCGTGCAAAGGATGGCCGGATGAATACCGACGACCTGGCGGGCAAGCCCACTGAACCGAAACAGGCCGAGCCGCACGCCGAACGGCACGGCAAGGCCGGGAAACTGCGCATCTCTGAAGTGAATATCCAGGGTGCAAGTGTTTCGTTTCGCGACGAGGCAAGCGGACGGACGGTGTCAGTGGCGGATGTGAACCTCAAGGCCGGGCGCCTCGCCGACGGGGAGCCGGCGCCCGTTTCCTTTTCCGCGCATGTGAAGGGCACCAATCCTTCGCTGGACGTTAAGGCCAGCCTCGCGGGGCGGCTAGGCATGAATCTGCCCAAGGAGTCTTTCGAGATCGCAGGCCTCACCTTCGAGGCAAAGGGCAATGTGGACCGGGATGCGCTCACCGTAACGTTGTCGGCGCCGCAGGTCAGCATTACGCCCGCAAAAGCGTCAGGGTCGGCCGTCACGGGCGGCCTGGCGCTGAAGGGGCCGCAGCGCAATGTGGATGTGAAACTCCGGATCGCGGCACTGGAAGGGAATGGATCGGCCTTTTCCATATCCTCCATCGCGCTGGACATTGATGCTTTTGCTGAAGGAAATGAGGTGAAGGGGCGCATCGAGACGCCGGTCAGTGCCAGCCTTTCGGGACGGACCTGGTCTTTGCCGAAGTTCGTGGCGAATCTGACTTTTTCAGGCGCCGCGATTCCGCAGAAGGCGGTGACCATCCCGGTTCATGCCGAATTCAAGGCCGACCTCGCAAAGCAAACGGCGTCGGCGGATATCAAAACAAAGTTCGACGAGTCGAGTATCCACGCAAAAATTTCCGCATCGAAATTTGCCCCGCTGCACGCGACTTTCGACATCGACATCGACAAGCTCAACCTCGATCGCTACATTGCGCCGAAGCCTGCGGGCGAGTCAAAGCCGGACGGAAAAATTGATCTGGCGCCGCTGAAAGGCCCGACGGTCTCCGGCAAGGTGCAGATCGGAGCGCTGAAAGCGAATGGCGCTTCCGCGGGGAACATCAAGGCCGAGATCAAACTGGCCGGTGGCAAGCTGGATGTGTCGCCTTACTCGGCGGAGCTGTATGGCGGGCGGCTTGCCGGCAGCCTTTCGGTGGACGCGAATTCCAACCGGTTCGAAATCAAGGATACGGTGACCGGCGTCATGCTGGGCCCGTTGCTGCGCGACGTCGCGAAGAAGGACATGCTCGACGGCCGCGCCACCCTGAACCTGGATGTCACGACTGTCGGCGCGACCGTGTCGGCGCTGAAGAAAGGACTCTCCGGAAGTGCGAAGATCGAGGTGAAGGATGGCGCGATCAAGGGCATCAACGTCGCTGAAAGCGTTCGCAGTTTCAAGCCAGGCTCTGGTGCCAAATCGTCCCAGACCGCGGGGGAGAGCACCAAGCAGACCGATTTCACGGAAATGAGCGCCAGTTTTACGATCAAGAACGGCGTCGCACACAACGAAGACCTGAAGGCCGCCTCGCCGTTCCTGCGGCTGGGGGGGCGCGGGGAACATCGACATCGGCAACTCGACACTGGACTACACGGCCAAAGCTACGCTGGCGGCGACCGCCAAGGGGCAAGGCGGCCCAGCTGACGTTGCCGGAATCACCGTGCCGGTAAAGTTGTCGGGTACCTTCGACAAGCCGAGCTGGAATATCGACTATTCCGGGGTGCTCGGTAGCCTGGGCGGGGCGGCAGGTGGTGCGGCCGGCAAGATTACCGACACCGTGAAGTCCACAGCTGGCGGCGTGCAGGACAAGCTGAAGGGCTTGTTCGGGAAGTAGCCTGCCGGATCAAAGGTCTCCGATGCGGCCTTCCTGTACGGCGTGACAGGCCGCGATGCGTCCGCCTGGGAGTTCCAGGGGGACGGGTCGCTCGGTACGGCAACGCTCGTTGGCGTGCGGGCAACGGGGGTTGAATGCGCAGCCGGGCGGCGGGGCAAGCGGGCTTGGCACCTCGCCGGCGACCGGCGTGCGCGATTTGCCGCTCATCTCCAGGTCGGGAATGGCGTCGATCAACATGCGCGTGTAGGGGTGGCGCGGCCGCTCGAACAAGGTCTTGGCGTCTGCGACCTCGACCAGCCTGCCCAGGTACATGACACCCACGCGGGTGGCGACGTGGGCAACGACCGCCAGGTTATGCGAGATGAAGAGGTAGGTCAGTCCCAGGCGCTGCTGCAGGTCTTTCATCAGGTTGAGGATCTGCGCCTGCACCGACACGTCTAGCGCCGAGGTCGGCTCGTCGCAGACGAGGAATTCCGGGTTCGACGACAGGGCCCGCGCTATCGAGACCCGCTGCCGCTGTCCCCCGGAAAACTCGTGCGGGAATTTTTCCCCATCCTCGGGAGCGAGTCCCACCTGGGTAAGCAACTCCGCTACGCGCGCCGCCAGCGCCTTTGCATCCGGCGCCAACCCGTGCGCGACAATGGGTTCGGCAACGATATCCCTCACTCTCCAACGCGGATTGAGGCTGGCGTAGGGGTCTTGGAAGATCATTTGCATGCGCCGCCGCAGGGGTGCCGAGCCGGGATCGGCCAGGTCGGCACCGTCGAAAAGGATGCGGCCGCGTGAAAGTGTGTACAGGCCTACGATCAATCTTGCCACGGTCGACTTGCCACAGCCCGACTCACCGACCAGCGCAAGGGTTTCCCCGCGGCGGATCGAGAAGGAAACGCCGTCGACGGCCTGCAGGTTGCGGCGCGGCTCGCCTTCCAGCACCCGGTTGAGCCAAGGGCGCGAGACGTCGAACTTGCGCCCGACGTCGACGAGCTCGAGCAGCGACTCAGCGGGCATACAGCCAGCACGCCGCTTCGGTAGCGCCCGCCGGCATGGGCGAGGGACGGTCGTGCATGCACCGGTCAAATCGCTCCGGGCAGCGCGGGTTGAATGCGCAGCCCGGAGGGATCGCGTTGAGGCGCGGCATCGCACCATCGATCTGCGCGAGCGTTTCCCGCCCTTCGTTCAGTTTCGGGATGGAGCGCATCAGCCCGCCCGTATAAGGGTGCTGCGGCGCATGGATCACGTCCCTGACCGGGCCGATCTCCGCCAGCCGTCCCGCATACATCACCGCCACCCGGTCGGCGGTCTCCGCGATCACGCCCATGTCGTGGGTGATCAGCATGACGGCCGCACCATTTTCCCGAGCGAGCCTCCTGAGCAGGTCGATGATCTGCGCCTGGATCGACACGTCGAGCGCGGTGGTCGGTTCGTCGGCGACGATCAGGCGCGGATGGGCGCACAGCGCAAGCGCGATCACGACCCGCTGCCGCATGCCGCCCGAAAAGTGGTGCGGGTAGTTGTCTATGCGGATCTCGGGGGCTGGGATCCCCACTTCGGCCAGCAGCTCGATCGCGCGGGAGCGTGCCTGGCGCTCGTTCAGGTCGAGGTGAGTGAGGATGGTTTCCACCAGTTGTTCGCCGATCGTGAACAACGGGTTGAGCGACGTGAGGGGATCCTGGAAGATCGCCCCGATGCGTTTGCCGCGGATCCGGCGCATGGCGTCCGCAGGCAGTGTGTCGATCCGCTCGCCTTCCAGCCGGATCTCCCCGCCCGCGATGCGGCCGGGCGGCTCCAGGAGCCCGATGATCGCCATCCCGGTGAGCGACTTGCCAGCCCCCGACTCGCCCACCACGCCGAGGATTTCGCCTGGCGCGATATCGAACGAAAGGTCGTCGACCGCGACCAGCGTGCCGCGGCGCGTCGGGAACTCGACTCGCAGGTTGCGCACGGACAGGAGTGGTTCAGTCATTCGGGACAGTGGATCAACGTAGCTTCGGGTTTAGCGCGTCGCGCAACCAGTCGCCAACCAGGTTGACGGACAGCACGAGGACGATCAGCGCCAGGCCCGGGAACACGGTGATCCACCACTCGCCCGAAAGCAGGAAGTCGTTGCCGACGCGGATCAGCGTCCCAAGTGAAGGCTGCGTGGCCGGCACACCCACGCCGAGGAAGGAAAGCGTGGCTTCGGTGATGATCGCGGTCGCGATATGAATCGTGGCAATCACCAGCACCGGCCCCATGACGTTGGGCAGGACGTGCCGGAACATGATCGAGGCCTGGCTGCGGCCGATGACCCGGGCGGCCTGGACGTATTCCTTGTTGCGTTCCACCAGTGTAGATCCACGCACGGTGCGTGCGTATTGCACCCATCCGGAAACGCCGATCGCAAGGATCAGGACATAGACCGCAATCTGGTCGTGCGCTTCGCGGGGAAGGGCGACCCGTGCGACACCGTCGATCAGCAGGGCGATCAGGATGGCGGGAAAGGAGAGCTGGATATCGGCCACGCGCATGATGAAGGCGTCGACCTTGCCACCGACGTAACCCGCGAGCAGGCCGAGGCCGACGCCGAGGGTCATCGAGAACAGCACGGACGCAAGGCCGACCGCAAGCGAGACGCGAGACCCATACATGATCGCCGACAGCATGTCCCGACCCTGGTCGTCGGTGCCGAGGAGGTACTGCATGCGCCCGCCGGCGATCCACGCCGGCGGCGTGAAGCCGTCGGTAAGGACCAGGGTGCCGCTGTCGAACGGATTATGCGGTGCGATCCAGGGTGCGAATACGGCGCCCCCGACGCAGACCAGCGTCAGAAAGGCGGCGACGATCGTGACCGGGGAGCGCCGGAACCCCCAGGCCAGGTCGTGGTCCCAAGTGCGCCGCAGCCATGCGCCCGTCCTCGCAATCATTCAGCGCGCGGGCCGGGCGGTTTGCGCAGCGCCAGGACTCACTCCACCCGCGCGTAGCGCGACTCGGGCCGGTCGTCGGACTTGTAGATGGTGGTCACGCCTTTCTTCATCGCCCACGGACGCAGCTGGTGGTGCAGCGGGACGTAGTAGTAGTTGTCGCGGGTGATGGTGAGCCCTTCGGCGAGCATGGCATCGCGCTTTTTCACGTCCACTTCCACCGCGGCCGCGTCGATCAACCCATCGAGCTTGGCATCACTGAAGCGGCCGAGGTTGAAGCTGCCGTCCGCGCCCTTGGTCTTGGTGTGCGCGAGCGACTGCAGCGTGTAGTGCGCGTCGAACGTCGCGACGCCCCAGCCCAGCATGTAAGTACTGTGGTCGAAGTTTTGTACCTTGGCAATGAAGCTGGCCATGGGCTGCGCGTTCAGCTTGACCTTGAGGCCGGCCCGCGCCCACATGCCAACCAGCGCCTGGCAGATCTCCTCGTCGTTCACATAGCGGTTGTTAGGGCAGTCCAGGCCGAACTCGAACCCGTTGGGATAGCCGGCCTCGGCGAGGAGCCTCTTCGCGCCTTCGGTGTCGGCTGCCCTGGTCTTGTCGAGTTCATTGGTGTGGCCGTGCACGCCGGGGGCGACCATGATCGCGGCCGGAAGTGACAGCCCACGCATGGTGACGCGCTTGATCGCCTCGCGGTCAACCGCGATGTTGAGCGCCTTGCGAACGCGGATGTCCTTGAACGGGTTCTTGCCCTTGACGTTGGAGTAAAGGAGTTCCGGGCTGAACTGGTCCATGCCGATGAAGATCGTGCGCACTTCGACGCCGTCCAGCACCTTGAGCTTGGGGTCGGTGCGCAGGCGGGTCACGTCTTGTGTCGGCAGGTCGGTGACGAGATCCACATCGCCCGCCAGAAGTGCCGCGACGCGGGTGGCGTCCGCCTTGATCGGCGTATAGATGATGTCCGTTACGTTGCCCTGGATCTTGTCCCACCACGCAGTGTTTGCGGCCAGCACGAGGCGCTTGTCCGGTTCCCAGAGCTTGATGACATAGGGCCCGGTGCCGTTGGCGTTGCGCGAGGCGTAAGTCTCCTCCCGTGCCTTGTAGTCCTGGATGTTTTCGGACTTGTTCTTCGCCGACCAGATCTTGCTCATGATGCGGAAGTCCACCAGCAGCCGCAGCAAGACCGGGGTCGGGCCCGACAGGATCAGGTCGACGGTGTGGTCGTCGATCTTCTTCGCTTCCTTGACGCCGGAAACGTAAATCTGGTTTGTGCCCTGCGGCTGGATGATGCGGCCGTACGAAAAGACGACGTCATCGGCCGTGAAGGGCGAGCCGTCGTGGAACTTCACGCCCTTGCGCAGGCTGAACCGCCATTGTGTCGGGGAGATCTGCTGCCAGCTTGTCGCGAGGCAGGGCTCTACCTGAAAGTCCTTCGTGTAGCGCACCAGGCCTTCGTAGCTGTGCTGCAGCAGGCTGTGCGTGGTGGTGTGATTCTGGGAATGCGGGTCCATCGTGAGGATGTCGTTCTGCGCCGCCCACTTGAGCGGGGCAGCGTAGGACGACAACGCGGCCATCGAAAGTGCGGCGACAGCGGTGGCAAACAGGCGTGAAATTCTCATTTTCATCTCCCCTTGGCTTACTTGATCGGCAGCGATTCCTCGACCAGCGCGGCAAGGTAGCCCGCGCCCATCGGGATGATGTCGTCGTTGAAATCGTAATTCGGGTTGTGCAGGAAGCAGCTCATCGGTCCACCGCCCTGTCCGAGGAAGACATAGGCGCCGGGCTTCACCTGCAGCATGTAAGAGAAATCCTCGCCGCCCATGGTCGGGTCGGCGTTGGTGACGACGTTCTCCGCCCCGAAGATCTTCTCGCCGACTTTGGCGGCAAAGTGCGCCTCGCGCTCGGTGTTGATCGTCGCCGGGTAGTTGCGGTTGTAGTCGATCTCGGCCGAACCGCCCATTGCCGCGGCGATGCCCATGATGATCTCCTTCACGCGCTTCTCCGCCAGGTCGCGCGTCTCGGGCCGGAAACTGCGAACCGTCCCGCGGAGCATCACTGCATCGGGAATCACATTATTGGCACCGAGCTGGCTGGTCTGCATCGAGCACATGCTCACCACGACCGCATCGACCGGGCTGACGTTGCGGCTCGCGATCGTCTGCAACGCCGTGATGATGTGGGCCGCGGCGACCACCGGATCGACCCCCTGGTGCGGCATGGCGCCATGGCCGCCCTTGCCGCGGATCGTGATCTTGAGGTCGTCGGTCGCGGCCATCACCGGCCCGGGACGCACGGCCATCTTGCCCGGCGGCAGGCTCGGCCAGTTGTGCAGGGCGTAGATCTCGTTGGCGGGAAAGCGCTCGAACAGGCCATCGTCGATCATCACCTTCCCGCCGCCGCCGCCCTCCTCGGCGGGTTGGAAGATCAGGTAGGCGGTGCCATCGAAGTTGCGGGTCTCGGCAAGGTAGCGGCCGGCACCGAGCAGCATGGTGGTATGGCCGTCGTGGCCGCATGCGTGCATGCAGCCGGGGTTGACCGACTTGTACGGCATGGTGTTCAGTTCGTGCATGGGCAGGCAATCCATGTCAGCGCGCAGGCCCACTGCACGTCCGCTGGACGACTTGCGGCCCTTCACCACACCGACAAGGCCCGTTTTTGCCAGTCCGCGGTGCACTTCGATGCCCCAGCCTTCGAGCTTTGCGGCGACCAGGTCCGACGTGCGCTGCTCGGTGAATCCGAGTTCGGGGTGGGCATGGATGTCGTGCCGGATGCCGGTCAGTTCGGCGTGGAAGGCACGGATGCGCTCCACAGGGGTATCGAGCTTGAGGGGTGCGTTCACGGGTTTCTCCTAATGCGCTGCTGCGGCGCGGTCGAGGCGCAAGCGGGGGTCCACGGCATAGTAAAGCAGATCGACAACGAGGTTAATTACGACAAAAATAAGCGCGATCAGGCAAAGGTAGGCGGCCATGACCGGGATATCGGCCACGCCGACCGACTGGATGAACAGCAGCCCCATGCCGGGCCACTGGAACACGGTCTCGGTAATGATGGCGAAGGCTATGATCGACCCCAGTTGCAGGCCCGCAATGGTGATCACGGGCACCAGGGTGTTTTTCAGGGCGTGGCGGAAGTGCACCGAACGGTCGGACAGTCCGCGCGCACGCGCGAACTTGATGTAGTCGGTGCGCAGGACCTCGAGCATCTCCGAGCGCACGAGGCGCATGATGAGGGTCATCTGGAACAGGCCGAGCGTGATTGCGGGGAGGATCAGCGATTTGAGGCCGGAGGCTGTGAGGAACCCCGTGGTCCACCAGCCGATCGCCACGGTGTCACCCCGGCCGAACGAGGGCAGCCAGCCGAGCAGCACCGCAAACACGAGGATCAGCAGGATGCCGATCAGGAACGTCGGCAGGGACACGCCGATCAGTGATACCGCGAGGAAGACCTGCGACAGCCAGGAATTGCGCCTGAGCGCAGCGTATACGCCCATGGGAATGCCGGCGGCGAGCGCCAGCAGCGCGGCAACCAAGGACAGCTCAAGCGTGGCGGGCAGCCTTTCCACGAACAGCCTCGATACCGGCTGCACCTGGCGCAGGCTCAGGCCGAAATCGCCCTGCACGGCCCGGGCCACGAAATGCGCGTACTGGACATAGAAAGGCTGGTCGAGGCCCAGCAGCTTCGTCACGCGGACGCGATCTTCCGGCGTGGCGTCCTGCCCGAGCATGAACAGCACCGGGTCACCAACGAAGGTGAACAGCGAGAACGCGATCAGCCCGACCGCCAACATCACCAAGACGGCCTGTCCAATGCGGCGCAGAACGAAGGCAAGCATTTTTCGGTAGGAAATCCAGAATTGCCACCGGGTAGGGGCCGGTTCATGGTGCCGAAATCGTAGTACAGAGTCAAACCTGCACTTAGAATCCGCGGGTGACCGAAAAAGACGCCGCTTTCGCCCGGAAAATCATTGCCTGGCAGCACCAGCATGGTCGTCACGGCCTGCCCTGGCAGGGTAGTCGCGATCCGTACAGGGTCTGGTTATCGGAGATCATGCTGCAGCAAACCCAGGTTGGTGCAGTAACCGGGTACTTCCAGCGGTTTTTGGATCGGTTTCCCGACATCGGTGCGCTTGCCCGTGCGAGCGAAGATGAAGTGCTGCAACTCTGGAGCGGGTTGGGGTACTACGCCCGGGCCCGCAACCTGCACAAGGCTGCCCGGGCGATAGTGGATTCGCCCGGGGGGCGCTTCCCATCCACTGCGGCCCAGATTGAGCTTTTGCCGGGGGTTGGCCGGTCGACGGCCGCGGCTATCGCGGCATTTTGCTTCGGGGAGCGCGCGGCGATCCTTGACGGAAACGTAAAGCGCGTGCTTGCGCGCCGTTTTGGCGTTGAAGGCTTTCCCGGCGCGTCGAAAGTCGAGGCTGCACTATGGGTGCTGGCCGAACGCCTGCTACCGAATACTGCGGCGCCGGAGGCAATGGAGGCCTATACGCAGGGCTTGATGGATTTGGGCGCGACCGTGTGCACCCGGAGTGCCCCGGGGTGTGCCCTGTGCCCGGTAGCGACCGAATGCGTTGCACGCGCAACGGGGCGGACGGCGGAGTTGCCTGCGCCACGCCCGAAAAAGGCCTATCCCACCCGGGAGGCGGCGTGGTTATTGCTGCGCTACCGGGGCCTTACAGTGATGGAGAGGCGCCCCGCTCCTGGAATCTGGGGCGGCTTGTGGGTATTTCCCGAGTTCGGTGGCGAGGACCCGATACGGCATTGCCTTGCCGAATTCGGTTGCGAGCTTTCCTCGCACAGGGAACTGCCGCTCCTGAGGCACGGCTTTACCCACTTTCGCCTCGAGATCCGGCCCATCGTCTGCGAAGTCGTGAAGCGAGAAAGGCGTGCCGAATCTCCCGGGAGGGCGTGGTTCCCGTTGAAGGAGGCTGCTTCGGAAGCGGTGCCCGTTCCGGTCAGGAAACTGCTGGCTATGCTCTAGCCGGCAATCCTGTGCTGAAGCAGGAATTTGTTGAGGATCTCGATTCGCTGGCCTGCGTCCACCAGTTCGAGGAGCTTTTGCTTTGCGGCGAGCGGAACCGGCAGGATCTCGGTCAGCCGTGAACTCACCCACGAACTTGAATCGAACCGGTACGGCTCGGCGATGATCTGCGGCCCGTGCTCCTTGATCACCGCCTTGAGGACGTCTGCACAAGCGCTAAATTCAACTGCGAGGTCCGTGTCCGCATCCTGCGGAAGGATCTCGACGCGGGCGCGAGTCAGTCCCGCCTCCGTGATGTGGGAGTCCAGGATCCTGAAACGTTGCCCGCCCAGTGTCTTGACCGACAGAACGCCGAGTTGCTTCATATCCCATTCCACGATCTTTGCCGTGCACCCGATCGGTTCCGGCGTCGCAGGGGCACCCACTTCGCGTCCGCTGCGAATGAGGCATACGCCAAAGGGTACGTCGTCGCGCAAGCAGCTCTTGGCCATGTCCATATAGCGCTGTTCGAATACGCGCAGCGGCAGCAGCCCTCCGGGGAACAGGACTGCGTTCAGCGGAAAGATCGCGATATCGGCCGGACTGGCGCTCAATCCGAGGGTTCCTTGTTGGCAAGCCCCCGATGCCTGACCAGCACCGGCCAGGTCTTGCCGAACTCGGCGGCAAGCTTTTCCGCGAGGTATACGGAGCGGTGCTGTCCCCCGGTACATCCAATTGCGACCGTGACGTGGTAACGGTTGTCACGGACCATGTCCGGCAGCCAGCGGGAAAGAAAACTGCGCACGTCCTCGTACAAACGGCCGACGGCATCCTGCCCTTCAAGAAACTCGACTACGGGCGCGTCGCGGCCCGTAAGCGCGCGCAACCTGGGTTCGTAGTACGGGTTGGGGAGCATGCGCGCGTCGATGACCCAGTTTGCGTCCAGCGGAATGCCCTCCTTGAAGCCGAAGGACTCGAACAACAGCATCATTGACCCTGAGTGCAGGCCAAGGAGGTCTTTGATCCAGTGGCGCAGCGCCTTGGGTTGCAGGTCGCTGGTGTCGATCCTGTGGCCGAGTTCTGAAATCCCGCTGAGCAGTTCGCGCTCGCGCTCGATCGCCTCGGCAACGGTCAGGTCCTGGCCGGCTAAGGGGTGCCGGCGGCGGGTTTCGGAGAAGCGGCGTAGCAGCGACTGCTGGCTTGCTTCCAGGTACAACAGCCGGGAATTGATTCCGCGGCTGCGCAGCTCGGCGAGGCTTTCCGGCAACGCAGAGAGCGACACGCTGCGTGCATCTACGCTTACGGCCAGGTATTCCTGGCCGGCCTCGGAGAGCATGCGGACAACTTCGGTCAGAAGCGGGGCGGGCAGGTTGTCGACGCAGTAATAGCCGGCATCCTCGAGCACCGTGAGCGCGATGCTCTTGCCCGAGCCGGACAACCCACTGACGAGAACGAGATGCATGGTCATGCGGAAAGCTTATAACGAAACCGGTCGCTGCGTCGCGGTTTGACCGGAGTGGCTACTCGTCTTCGCCTTTGCCGTCGTACTCGATGGCCTGCTTTTGGCGGGTGACGAATTCCGCAGTGCTGTCGATGCCGCGCAAATGCAGGATGTAGTTGCGGACAGCCGCCTCTAGGAGCACGGCGAGGTTGCGTCCGGCAGCAACCGGGATTACGACCTTGCGAACGGTGTGGCCCAGGATGTCCTCGGACTGCTCCGCGAGCGGCAGCCGCTCGATTTCCGTGCCGCCCGGCGAGGGCTTTGCCAGATGTACGATCAGTTTCAACCGCATCTTGGGTCGCACAGCGGTCTCGCCGAAAATGGTGCGGACGTTCAGCAAGCCGAGTCCGCGCACCTCGATGAAATCCTTCAGCACCGGCGGGCAGCGACCTTCGAGGATCTTCGGCGCAACCCGGGAGATTTCGACTACGTCGTCGGCGACCAGGCCATGTCCGCGGCTGATGAGTTCGAGCCCGAGTTCGCTCTTCCCGACGCCGGACTCGCCGGTGATGAGGACTCCCAGCCCGAGAACGTCCATGAAGACACCATGGCGCGTGGTTTTCTCGGCGAGGGCCTTGGCAAGGTAGCGAGCCAGCGTCTCTATCACCCGCGGCGCGGCCAGCGGCGTGGCAAAGAGCGGGGTATGGGACTCTCTCGCGCCAGCCAGGATTTCTGTAGGGGCGTGCACGCCGTCCGCTACGATCACTGCAGTCAATGGACCGGTAAACAGCTTTGCCACGAACTCCGTGCGCGCGCCGGCAGCGAAGGCATTGAACATCGATGCCTCATAGTCGCCCAGGACCTGGACGCTGTTCGGGTGTGTAAGGTTGAGGTGCCCGATCAGCGCCGCGGAAGCAGCGGCTTCGCGCTTGACCGCGGTACTGCCGTCCTGACCTGCTATCCAGGTCAGTTGGAGCGGTTCGCGGTTATCGTCATGCAGCCGCGTGACGTTGACCTGCAGCATCGGGTTGCCATAGTGAGATGAGTTGGTGAACCACCGCAGCATCGGCTGCTGCGAGCATTGATTCCCGCAGGGGGCGATCGCTGAACATCTGCGCAAGCTCGGAGAGGATTTGCAGATGTTTTTCCGTCGCTTGTTCGGGGACGAGAAGTGCGAATACCAGGCTCACGGGCTTGGCGTCCGGGGCGTCGAACGACACTGGCGCGGCAAGGCGGACGAAAGCCCCTAGAGCGTCCTTCAGGCCCTTGATTCGGCCGTGAGGAATGGCGACGCCCTGTCCGAGCCCTGTTGAACCAAGGCGCTCCCGGGCAAAAAGGCTTTCAAACACAACGCTGCTGGCGATCCCGTGGTGGTTCTCGAAAAGCAGTCCCAAGTGCTCGAACAGGCGCTTTTTGCTCGATACCGGAATATCGACAGCAACGTTGGAGAGCGGAAGGAGCTTGGCGACAAAGGTCATTAGGCGGGCCGCAGGAGGGTTTGGCCCCGGCAAGGGACTGGCTGCGAGGCGGCGAATTATAGCCCAACCCTGCAGCAGGGCTCTACAAGGACTTTCGCAGATTTACCGGGGGTATCTGCAGTGATTCCCGGTACTTGGCAATGGTCCGCCTTGCGACCACGATGCCTTGTTGCCCCAGGATTTGCGATATGCGGGAATCCGAAAGCGGTGCTTTCGTATCTTCACCCGATACGAGCTGCTTTATCAGCGCGCGAATTGCGGTCGCCGAGCAGGCGCCCCCCGTCTCGGTAGCGACGTGGCTGCCGAAGAAATACTTCAGCTCGTATGTGCCGCGTGGCGTCGCCATGTACTTTTGCGTGGTGACCCGGGAGATCGTGCTCTCGTGCAGGCCGAGGGTCTCGGCGATTTCACGCAGCACCATGGGACGCATGGCAACTTCGCCGTGTTCGAAGAAGTGCCGCTGGCGGTCGATGATGGCCTGCGAGACCCTGAGGATCGTATCGAAGCGCTGCTGCACGTTCTTGATGAGCCAGCGCGCCTCTTGGAGCTGGCCGGGCATTGATCCGGTGGAGTTGCGATTGCCCGACAGCAGCGATGCATACAGGCGGTTGATGCACAGCTTGGGCATCGCCTCAGGGTTCAGGCTCGCGCGCCAGATGCCCTCTATCCTGCGCACGACCACATCCGGGATCACATAGCGGGTTTCGACATTCGAGAATGCCGAGCCTGGGTGCGGGTTCAGCCGCAGGATCAGGCGCTGTGCGGCGCGCAGGTCGTCGTCGTTCGCCCCGGTGAGTTGCCTGAGCCTGGAGTAGTCGCGCTGCGCGAGGGATTCGAGGTGATGCTCCACAATGGTCGTCGCAAGTTTTGCGATGCGCGTATCCGTGTCCGTCTCGGGCATCAGCGCCCGGATCTGCAGGAGCAGGCATTCGCTCGGGGAGCGTGCGCCGACGCCGGCGGGCTCCATGTTCTGCAGGTGCCGGAGCGCGATGCCCAGGTCCTCCATATCCGCGTCCGCCTCGGGAGGCAGGAGCAGGGCGATTTCCTCGAGCGGCTGGGTGAGGTAGCCGTGATCGTCCACGGCGTCAATCAGCATCCCGATCAGTGCCCGGTCGCGTTGTGGAAGGTTTGTCAGCGACAACTGGTCGTTGAGGTGCTGCCGGAGTGAAACGGTCTCCGGGGCAACGAAAGCCCGGTCCCCGTCCTCGTCGTCATCGCTGCCAGTGCGGGGCGTTTTCGAGAAATCCGGTTGCCATTCATCGGGGCCTGCATCCTGGGACTCGCTTGCGGGCGCTGCTGGAGCCTCCGTAGTGCCGGGCACCAGCGGGTCCTGGGATGAATAGGTGGTGGAGGGCGTGAGCCCGTCCTCCGCATCCTCCCGCTCGAGGACCGGATTCTCCATGAGCATCTTCTCGATCTCCTGGTTCAACTCGACCGTGGACAGCTGCAGCAGCCGGATCGACTGTTGCAACTGCGGAGTCAGCGTTAGGTGCTGGGAGAGCCGGAACTGGAGGGTCGGCTTCATCGAGACGCGATAATTGGGCGCAAAGTTTGGGGTCTGTTGTCCGCCGTTCGGCCGGGCGGTGATCCGGCCCCGGCCCTGGATCAGCCTACATGCGGAAGTTTTCGCCCAGATAGACCCGGCGAACGCTGTCATTATAGACAATTTCATCAGGATGCCCTGATGCCAGTACGGCGCCGTCATTCATGATGTACGCGCGATCGCAAATGCCGAGCGTTTCCCGGACGTTGTGGTCGGTGATCAGGACGCCAATTGAGCGCTCTTTCAGGAAGCGGATGATTCGCTGGATATCCAGCACCGCGATGGGATCGACGCCGGCAAACGGTTCGTCCAGCAGGATGAACGACGGGCGCGTACCAAGGGCGCGTGCGATTTCAAGCCGCCTGCGCTCCCCTCCTGACAGGGCAAGTGCCGGGTGCTTGCGCAGGTGCGTGATATTGAGGTCGGTCAGCAACTCCACCAGGCGCACCTCTATCTCCTCTCCGGCGAGCCCCTGGAGCTCAAGTACGGCCTGTACGTTTTCTTCGACAGTCAGTTTGCGGAAAACGGAGTTTTCCTGCGGCAGGTAGGAGATCCCGAGGCGGGCGCGGCGATGGATGGGCAGGTGGGTCAGTTCCTTGCCATCGAGGTGGATCCGCCCTGCGTCGGCTGCGACCAGCCCGACAATCATGTAGAAACAGGTGGTCTTGCCGGCGCCATTGGGGCCGAGCAGGCCGACGACTTCTCCACTGGACACTGACAGGGAAACATCCTGTACGACCGTGCGCGACTTGTACCGTTTGCGCAGGCTCTCAGCGGAGAGTGCGCTCATCGCGCGGGCGTCTTGGGGGCGGAGGTGGCCTGCTCGTCAGGTTTCGCCTTGGGCTGGATCACGGCACGCACGCGACCCTCCGGGTTTGCTGATGTGGCGACGCTCTTGCCGCCGAGGACCGAGAAGAACTCCGACCGCTGGTCGACCGATATCGCGTCGCCGCGGACTTCGTCTTTGTCGCGAAGGATGCGGGCCTGCTCACGAAGGTCGATCCTCTCTTTCTTGTCGTCGATCTCGATGGTGAGCGCCTCGCCGTCTATCCATTCGTCCTTGCCGTCACGCTTCTGGCGGAAGCGTGCGGGGTTCCCAGTGGCGATCGAAATCTGGTAGCCCTCTGGATCCTGCCTGACGGTAATTCGTTCGGCTCGCACCAGGATCGTGCCCTTCGTCAGCACGACGTTTCCCTCGAAAATGCTGATCCGCCTGGCATCGTCCGAGCTCATGCGGTTTGCCTCGATGTTGGTCGGCTTGTCCTTGTCCGCCTTTTCCGCATTGGCCGAATCGGGGGCAAGCAGGGCCGTCACTGAGGCGACCAAGGTGCAGAATGTCCGAACGGCCTGGATTGTGGAGTTCACTTCCTGTTCTTCCTTTCCTCGAATCGGCCGCGCACCTTTTCGTGCAGGAGGAGCAGGCGGGCCGCGTTGTCGTACTCCATGCCGCGAGCCGTAAGGGAGCGCCCCACCTCGGTTATGGCGACGTTCCGGTCCGTCAGGACCAACGAACGGCTCCTGACGACATGCAGGAAGTCCGTCTGCATGCGCATTTCCGGTTGCAGGGGGATTTCCTTTCGTACCACCAGAACGTTGTCGTACAAGAACGTGTCCTCGCCATCCTGACTGAGTGCCCCGCGGTCAGCCACCAGCGTCATGGGCGCTTCGCCGGGCTTGGTATTGAATACGCGCGGCGCGTCGAGGTCGGTCGAATCGTCGTCCGGATAATGTACCATTTTGCGGGCGGAGAGCGTGGATTCCGCAAGGCCACCGGGACCGTATCCGGTGATCTTGAAGTTGTTGACGATGTAGTCGGGATCGTGCCTGTGGAGCGACGGGTGGGTTTCTTCCACGCGCGCCGTTCGTTCAAGCCAGAAGGTCAGCAGCCCCAGTGCGAAGAGGAGCAGTAGCGGGAAAAGGCGCGCGTGGGACAGCTGCATGGCTGGTCAGGCGAGATAGGGCGCCAATGCGGCGTCGAGTTTGCCCTGGGCTTTCAGGATCATTTCGCAAACCTCGCGCACGGCGCCCGCCCCTGCCGGCTGGGTAGAAATGAAATGTGCGTGGCGTTTTACTATCTCCGGGGCTTCGCGCGTTGTCGCGGCGAAGCCGCATCGAGTGAGCACGGGCAGGTCCACCAGGTCGTCGCCCATGTATCCGCTGGATTCAGGGGCCAGGCCCAGTGAGGCGGTCAGGCCGAGGAATGCAGGACGCTTCTCGGCAACGCCTTGCATAACATGGCTGATCCCTAGATCGCGCGCGCGGTGCGAGACCACCTGAGAGCGTCGGCCTGTGATGATTGCGATTTCGATTCCGCTCGACATGAGCATCCGTATCCCAAGACCGTCAAGGGTGCTGAATGCCTTCATTTCCGCCCCGGAATCGGTGTAATACAGCCGCCCGTCGGTCAGAACGCCATCCACGTCGAATATCATCAGCCGGACCGACTCCGCCCTGCGCAGCGCATCGTCCAATCAGACCACCTTTGCGCGGAAGAGGTCATGCATGTCCAGGGCGCCAACCAGAACGCCGTCCTCGCCCGCAACGAGAAGCTGGTTGATCATGTGTCGCTCCATGAGTTCGACGGCTTCGACTGCGAGGGCTTGCGGGCCTATGGTGCGCGGGGCCTTGCTCATGAGGTCAGCGATTCTGGCACTTTTGAGGTCGGTAATTTTTTCTACCGTACGCCTGAGATCGCCGTCGGTAAAGATTCCTGCAATGCGACCCGCGGTGTCCACGACCGCGGTCATTCCCATCCTCTTGCGCGAGATCTCTAGAACGGCAGTCGAAAGGGTAGCCTCGATTGGAACAGTCGGTATGTCGGCATCGCGCCTCATCACGTCGTAGACCCGCGTGAGCAGCCGGCGCCCGAGGGATCCGCCCGGATGCGAGCGCGCGAAGTCGGCTTCCGAAAAGCCGCGTGCATCAAGCAGGGCGACCGCAAGTGCGTCGCCTAGTGCCAGCGTGGCTGTGGTACTCGCTGTAGGCGCGAGGTTCAAAGGGCAGGCCTCTTGAGCGACGCCAGCGTCGAGATGCACATCGGCCTCCCTGGCAAGCGTGGATCCGGCTTCGCCGGTAATCGCGATCAGCTTGGCGCCCTGCCGCTTGACCAGCGGGACGATCGCCAGCAGTTCGGACGACTCGCCCGAGTTGGATATGCAAACGAAGATGTCTTCCGGTCGGATCATGCCGAGGTCGCCATGCCCCGCCTCGGCGGCGTGGACAAAAAACGCGGGTGTGCCGGTGCTGGCCATCGTGGACGCGATCTTGCGTGCTATGTGCCCGGATTTTCCGATCCCGCTCACCACCACGCGGCCCTTGCAGGCCAGAACCAGGCGCAGCGCCTTCAGGAAGCTCCCGTCAATGCGGCCGATGAGGGCGCGCACCGCGTCAGCTTCGATTTCGAGCACCCGTCGCGCCAGGGCGAGGGACTTTTCGCCCGAATCTTGGATAGTCTCGATCGCTGCGCTTATCATAGTCACGAAGTGTAGCCCACCGCGCAGTCCAAGGCATAGCCTGAGGAGCACGTTCCCCCAATGGAAGCAGCAGGCGTCTCCCTACAGCCGGTCCTCGTCCTGCTTGCCTGCGCGGTGCTGGCGGTTGTCGGGTTTCGCAGCCTGCAATTGCCTCCCATGCTGGGATATCTGGTCACCGGCGTCGTTCTCGGGCCACACGCATTCGGGCTGATTCCGGATACCAGCGAAACGCGGCATTTGGCCGAGTTCGGTATTGTCTTCCTGATGTTTTCGATCGGGCTGGAATTCAGCCTTCCGAAGCTGATGGCAATGCGCAGGGTGGTGTTCGGCCTTGGCCTGACACAAGTGGTTGCCACTATGTCCGTCGGTCTGGCACTCGGCATCGCATCCGGTGCCTCGTGGCAAGCCAGTCTCGTTTTCGGGGGGGCGATTGCAATGTCTTCGACCGCGATAGTGTCGAAGCTGCTTGCCGAACGGCTCGAGCTGGATACGCCCCATGGACGGGAAATCATTGGCGTGCTGCTCTTCCAGGATCTTGCTGTGGTGCCGCTCCTCATCGTCATTCCGGCGCTTGGGCGGCCACCGGAGGAGATTGGTGTTGCCGTTGGGGCCGCACTGCTGAAGGCGGCGTTCGTGCTCGGCGCGCTCATCCTGGTGGGTCCCCGGCTGATGCGGTACTGGTTCAATGTCGTGGCTAAGCGAAGATCAAACGAATTGTTTGTTCTGAACGTGTTGTTCATTACCCTCGGGCTTGCATACTTGACCTCCCTGGCGGGCCTGTCGCTTGCGCTGGGTGCCTTTCTCGCCGGCATGTTGATTTCCGAGACCGAGTATCGCTACCAGGTTGAAGAGGACATCAAGCCGTTTCGCGACATATTGCTCGGGTTGTTCTTTGTGACGGTAGGCATGTTGCTGGACCTGCCGGCCGTCGTGGAGCGGTGGTGGGTCGTCGGGGCGGCCGTCCTGCTGATCGTGCTGGCAAAGTTCGCCCTGATCGCCTTGTTGGCGCGGCTGTTCGGGGGAACACAAGGTACGTCGCTGCGTACGGCGCTGTCCCTTGCGCAGGCAGGGGAGTTCGGATTCGTCCTGATGAGCACCGCCGGAGGGGCGGGATTCGTGTCGACAGAAATGTCGCAGGTTCTCCTGGCGGCGATGATCATTTCGATGCTGCTGAGCCCGTTCATTATTGGCGCAAGCGATGCGATTGTGATGCGATTTTCCGCGTCGGAATGGATGTTGCGTTCGCTGGAACTCCATCGCATTGCCGTTCAGTCCATCGAGTCTGATCGCCACGTCGTGATTCTGGGGTATGGCCGCAACGGCCAGCGGCTGGCACGCCTTCTCGAAGCGGAGGGGATTCGGTACATCGCGCTGGATCTGGATCCTGAGAGGGTGCGCGAGGCTGCGTTGGCGGGCGATACCGTCGTTTTCGCGGACTGCTCGAGGCGCGAAGCGCTGACTGCAGCTGGTCTCGCTAGGGCGGCGGCTGTGGTGATTACGTTCGCCGATGCGGACGCCTCCATCCGGGTGCTTGCGAACATCCATGCATTGAATCCCGCGATCCCGGTGATCGTGCGCGCAAGGGAAGAGAGCGAAATTGATCGCCTGCATGCCGCGGGGGCGTCGGAGGTGGTGCCTGAGGCCCTGGAGTCCGGCCTGATGCTGGCTTCGCACACCTTGGTATGGATCGGAGTGCCGCTGTCGCGGGTGATGCGCAGGCTGCGCCTGGTTCGAGACCAGCACTATGGCCTCATGCGCGGGCTTTTCCATGGCGCCGACGACATGGGTGAGGGGGGCGATTCGGCCCAGCCGCGGCTGCATTCGGTGACGTTATCACCCGCTGCAAGCGGTGTTGGAAAGCTCCTGTCGGCCCTCGCGCTGGATGCTATTGGCGTGGAGGTAAAGGCGATTCGTCGCATCGGTCAGGGCAAGCTTGCCCTGGATGCTGACCTGATGCTTGAAATGAACGATGTCGTTGTCCTGCTGGGTACTCCTGAGAGCCTGGCCGCAGCAGAAATTCGCATCCTGCAAGGGTGAGCGGTTTTCAGCGGTAGCGTTTGACTTTAGGGATGTAGTGTCGATTCCAGGATTTTTTGTGCCGATGCCGGTGCAGAGCCAATGGCCTGAAGGGTTGCGTTTCGGCGTTTTTGAAATGTCTTGAGCGTGTGGCCAAGAAGTGAGCGTGCCTCGGACTCCCGTCCTGCCAGCGCAAGAAAGATGCATTGCCGGAGGGCGACTTCGTGAAGTGGCCAGGTTCGGAGTACCCGGGCTCCTGTCGCAACCTTCTCTTCTATCGCGACCTCAGTGATGGGTACGGACAGAAACCACCAGAGTTCAGCGCGCGGGGCCAACAACCCGCCTCGCAGCCCCGCCAGCGTATCGAGTTGCTGCTGAAATTCCGCGTCTTTCGCGAGCGAACGTCCAGCATAGATCGGGCTTGCCAAGTCAAATCTGAAGTAATCGCGCAGGCAAATTGCCAGAAGTATTGCACCCCCAACGGCACCGGAAGCAATGACTGCCCGGAAGGCGATTGGGCGAATGCCAACAGAGTTTGTGGAGCTGATGCCGAGAAAAAGTGCGGCCAACGCAAGAAAGTGCGCATACCAGAAAGGGTATTCCAGCAGCGCGTGAAGAATTTCCACACTCGCGCAGGCCGTCAACCACCAGCCTGCCGGCGTCGGTGCTCGCAGGAAATCGGGGATTGCGCTACGAAACCAGGTCCAGATCGCGATGCAAACCAGGGTTGCCCCAACCAATCCGGTTTCCGAAAGGAGCTGAAGTACCAAGTTGTGTGGCGATGTCCAGATTTCACCGGCAGCCAACTCGGGCGGCAGGCCCAGTCCGAAACCTGCGCCGGCAAATTCGCCGGGTCCGACCCCAAACCAAGGCGACGTCGTGAAAATCCGGATGGCGAATTGCCAAGCTACGAATCGCAGGCCAACAGACTCTTCTTTGGCTGTATCCCAGTCCAGACTGGAAGAGCGGTCAAAGCTGCCTTGGATCCCGATCCCGTAGAAATTCAGGCAGGTCGGGACTAGCCATTGCATAAGAATGCTGGTCAGGCCCAACACGATGGCAATATAGCCCACTTGCCGGTCGCGCATGGCTTTCCCGCGGAGTACCGCTATCAAGCCGAGCACTGCGAAAACTCCCGAGTACAGCATCGAACTGCGAGAGCCTGACAACGAGATTCCGACCATCAGCAGGCAGGCAGCAGCAATCCCTGGGGCGATGCGGATCCTTTCTCTGGCGACTTGATAGGCGACGCATGCAATTCCCAGCGAGAGGTAGTTTACGTACAGGTTTGCTTGGCCGATATTTCCGGTCGCACGCGCTCCGCTCAGGTAGGAAATGAAATCGTCGATCGGGCGCGGAATGCCGATGACCTGGAGTACTCCTGAGATTGCGTTGAGCATTGCTCCCGTGAGGATCAGGGCGGCGATCATGTCGCATACGCGGTTTTGCCCGAAATGGTCCTTCAGATCCCGGCCCAGAATAATTAGCAGCGCGGCAAAGGCAACGTATACGGCCCAAAGAAGCGGGCCTTGTGGGTAGGCTGCCAAGCCGGATACTGAGTACCAGGACAGATATAAGGCAAATGCGCCGAGCCACAGCGCAATCGTGGGGATGCGAGGGTCCTGATTTCCCCGGTGGAGGAAAGCAAGGCCAATTGCACCCGCTCCGAGGGCCAATGCTATCCATTCGTCGTAGAAGGTTCGCAGCGGGGGAAAGTGCCGAGGGAGCAGGAAAGGGATGCAGCACATCGCGGCGACAAGCAGCAAGCTCGCAGCCCGTGGGTCCCAGCGGCGGGGTGGTGAAATGGTGGGCATGAACTCCCCGAAATCAGCCAGTCTGACCCTCAATGAAAAAAGCCAGCCCGAGGGCTGGCTTTTCGATCTGCCAGGTATCGCCCCAGCTTAGATCTGGCGGCACATCACGTAAATGTTCGTGCCGGTTTCGGCGTAAGCCGCACTGGTACTCGCGATGTTCGGGTTAGGAGCGGATTGCAATTCTGCGCGTACGCCTCCCGTCGAGCTGACACCGTCATCCATCGATGTGTCGATGGCGATAGCTACTTTGTCCGGGATGTTTGAAGAGCAGATGATCAGTGACGAAAAGCCGTTCATGACCGTAGCGGTGGCGGTACCGTCGCCAGTCTGCACCCCGATTTGTCCGGCGAACGCGTTGGTAGGTTGGGACGATCCGTTGCCTGCTACAAATCCGGCGCGACGGAGGTGATCCCACCAGAGCCGTGATTCGTCGGCTGCGGTCGCGGAGTTGTACCTGCCAAGAACGATGCCGTTTCCGTTTCCTGCAGTGGCGCCGCTCCAGCGTGCGGCACCATCATCATCGCCCGGGATCTTGCGATAGCGATCCTGATAACCGTGATAGGCCGCTGAAATGCCAGAAAAATCGGCCATAGCGTTCTTGATCTTGGCTTGGACGATCATTTCCTGACCTTTGAGAATGCCACCAAGCAATAGACCGATGATGACGAGGACGATTGCGATTTCTACAAGGGTAAAGCCTGTTTGACGCGATTTCATTGGATGTTCCTTTTGGGGCCGATCAGATCTGGCGACAAATGACGTAAATATTGGTGCCCGTTTCCGCGTAGGCTGCGCTCGTGTTTGTGATTGTCGGGTTCGGGGCAGACTGGAGTTCAGCCCGTACGCCGCCCGTCGCACTCACCCCATCGTCCATAGAGGTGTCAATTGCAATAGCAACCTTGTCTGGAATATTGGCCGAACAGACGATCAGCGAGGAAAACCCGTTCATGACGGTGCCGCTGGCATTGTTGCCGGTTTGAACGCCAATCTGACCAGCAAACGCGTTTGTCGGTTGCGAGGCCCCGTTGCCGGCTACGAAGCCAGCACGGCGAAGGTGATCCCACCAGTTGCACGACTCCGCGACCCCCGCACCTGTACAGGTGGCGTTATAAAGGCCTGCCACTACCCCGCCGCCATCGCCACTCGTCGCAACTGTAGGCGTTGTCCACCTTCCTGCGGCACCATCGTCGTCGCCCGGGATCTTGCGGTAGCGATCTTGGTAGCCATGGTAGGCCGCTGAGATTCCGGAGAAATCTGCCATGGCGTTCTTGATCTTGGCCTGGACGATCATTTCCTGACCCTTAAGGATGCCGCCAAGAAGTAGGCCGATGATCACGAGAACTATCGCGATCTCAACCAAGGTGAAGCCTTTTTGATGGTTTTTCATGGGCTTAGTGGTCTCTCATTGGATTATGCTCTGAATAAGCAAGTTTTGTGCCCGCCGTGGAACGCCAAAAGCGTGGCAGGATAGTCAGATAATGTTAAAAAAGTGACCGAAATTCGTCATGACTGTCGATTTTTCGGCAGCCCGCGCTGTCAGCGGGCTGACTTTTTCACCCGACTTTCCATTTCCTTCAGCCGGTTCTGCAAGAAAAGGCGCTCACCAGGATCATCGATTTGGCCACTCTCCAGCAATCCCCCCAGCAGTATTCGGGCTGCATCGAGTTCGTTCATGTCCTCGAGGATGAATATCTCCATCTGACGGGCCCACATCGGGACATTGGGCGCTGAGCCCGCGAAGCGGTCTATGGCCCTTGCATACTTGAGTGCCAAGGGCAGGTCTTTCAGCCGATGCTTAGCCAGTAGGGCGGCATGTGCAGCCCATTTCCATCTTCGGCTGGGATCCACGAGAAACGACGCGTATATGAACTCAAGCATTTGGCGTTGGCGTACGGAATCAGGGACCTCTGCGTACACCCTGCTAGCTATAAAGAGTGGATACTCACTTTTCTCGTCTAGTCCTTGAAGCGCGCTCAGCCAATCAACGAGCCTGACATAGTCCAGCTTCGAATAAGGCAGGGAATTGCCGCCATGGTAATCAAAAGCTTGCAGGTACAGCATCCCAAGTCGGGCAAGCGCGGCTGGTTCGCCGAGGGCAGCAATACGGAGTAATGCGGGCCGCGGAGCGGCTGGGAGGTCTTCCGCCGAAGGGGCGGCAGGGCGCGACTCCACTCTGAGGAGCACCTGCATCGCGAGGCTGCCTGCGAGCAGAGCTACCACCCATATCGGGACCTGAGCCACCGGGCGCTCGGAACGCATCAGAGATTTCGTCTGTAAAGGTCAAACAATCCAGCAGCTGAAACAAGCGCGCCATAGATGGCTAGAGACCCCAGAACGCCGAGCAACTCGCTCGGCGACGGTCCGCCATAGGTCAGCCATGACGTCTGGGTGGCCCTCTCCAGCGGCGGGAGCAGGAAGGCAACCGCATCAATGCCCCATGCGGGAAGTCTCTGAAGCAAAGATTCTTCCCCGGATAGCGGTCCCGAAGAAATCGCCTGCACTGAAGCAACAATTCTTGCCAGGAAGTAAAGGCATGTCGATGCGGCGAGAGCGGGTACGACCTGTGTGAGTGTAAGCACGAAAAACAGGCTGACCGAAGCCATCAGGGCAAGTTCCATCGAGAGCGAAACGAACCAGGCGGCAACAGGCAAGGGCGGGCTCCAGAAGAGGAGCAGCAGCGCAAGGCCGCCTGCCATGGCTGCGCCGCAGACGATAAATCCTGCGAGCTTTCCAAGAAAATATTGGGCGCGGGATATAGGTAGTGACAGCAGCAATTCCAAGCCTTTGTCATTGGATTCCCTCACCATGCTGGAAATCACAAAGGCGGAGATCAGAAAAACGGAACTCAGCCGGAAAAACGCACCGAGGACGCTTGCCTGGAGGGCTGAGCTTTCAGTCAGCGCCAGTTGCGACAGGAAGCCGGCCAAGCCGAATCCCGTGACGGCAATGCAAGCAAACAGCGTCGGCAGGCCCGTGCGACGAGCCTCAAGGATCACGAAGCGGCCAAGAATCAATACAGGGTGCATGACCTCTCTCCGGAAACTCCATATAACATCGGGTTAATACTCAGTCTTTTGGATCAGCGTTTCCCGGTACCCTAAACGGCGCACACTCAGGATGCAAGCAGACACTCCAACCCTACCGCTATTCACGCGGATAGCCAACTACGCCCTCGGCTTCTCCCAGCACTACGGAAGATTCGTCGTCATCGCGATGCTGGTGCTGCTCCATGTCGCGGCGCTGCGCGGGGTGGAAGACAGCTGGGCGCGGTCACTCCTCTTGGCGCATCTCGGCCTGCTGCTGATATGGCAACCCTTCCTCCGAGGCCAGCATCAGGTCTCCGCGACACAACTCGGCTTCATCGCGGTCGGCGCAGTGGCAGTCATGCTATGGCTAAACGCCTGGCTGCTGGTCTTTTGGGTCTGCGTTCTCGCGGGGCTGGTCGGAGGGAAGGTGTTCCTCCATCAAGCGCGCTGGCAAAGGCGCTTCTACCTGCTCGTCCTGTTCTACCTGCTCGCCCTGTTGGCGATAGTAATACTTCCTGACATCGCGCCGCGAAGGGAAATCACCCCGGGACTCCGATCCGCCGCGGAATACATACTCCCGATCCTCTTCATTGCAATGGGTTTGATTCCGGCAGAGCCAGACCCTGCCGAGGCGCCCCAGGTGATTGATTTCTTCTACAGCATCTTCCTGATGCTGGTATTGGGTGTCGTGATTCTCGGAAGTTTTACCTTCATGACGCTCGGTCGGACTAACTACATGGAGGCGCTGACTTACACGGTGTTCCTGATTGCTGGCACCGTATTCATTATCGGCCTGGCCTGGAACCCGCGTACGGGATTCGCCGGACTGAATGTTTTCTTCTCCCGCTACCTTTTTTCAATCGGGCTGCCGGTAGAAAAGTGGCTGTATTTCCTTGCAGAACTGTCGAGCGTCGAATCGCGGCCCGACCGCTTTCTGGCGGAAAGCATCGCAAGTCTTGCCAGGCTTCCCTGGGTGGCGGGAGCAGAGTGGGGCATAAGGAATGAGCACGGGGAGCATGGGGAGAAGACCCCATTTCGCGTCGAGTTCGAAAATAGCGAATTGTCCCTCACCATCTATTCGCGGCATCGGACCAGCCCGGCCCTCCACTGGCATCTGCACCTGTTGGGCCAGTTGCTTGGGGAGTTCTACCTGGCCAAGCAGCGAGAACAGAAGCTACAGCAGCAAAGTTACATGCAGGCCGTGCATGAGACAGGGGCACGCATGACTCATGACGTCAAAAACCTCCTGCAATCGTTGAATGTCCTGGTTTCGATGGCTCGGCAGGAGGCTGGACGCGACTACTCGCCGGAATTGCAAGCGCTTATGACGAGGCAGCTGCCGGTCATCGCGCAAAGACTTTCCTCCACCTTGGAGAAGCTGCAGCGGCCTCACACTTCGCTCGAACAACTCGTGGCTGCGGAAGCGTGGTGGGCAGCACTATCGCGGCAATACGGCTCCGAAAGGGTCGAGTTTGGATCATCCAGCCCCCCGCCAACGGTGATGCTGCCGCGGTCGGTTGCGGAAAATGTCGCGGACAACCTGATTCAGAATGCGCTGACCAAGAGGCTGTCAGAGCCCGGGATAAGGATTCGTGTAACCCTCGATTGCGATGAATTGCTGGTTTTCAGGGTCAGCGACTCAGGAAGTGCGATAACCCCGGAGATCGAGAAACTGCTCTTTTCCGCCCCGGTACGCTCCAACTCTGGGTTTGGGATCGGACTTTTTCAGGCAGCCCAACACGCAAGGGAAAAAGGCTTTCTGCTCGCCCTCGACAGAAATCGCGACGGGGAAGTGAGCTTTACCTTGTCGGGGGCGGTCCATACGCAGGACAGGCACTAAGCAGGGGCTGACCCAGTTCTCAGATATTTGGTGCAACCGGGTGTCCCGCAGGCGGCGCGGCCGGGACAAGTTGGTACACCGTTGTGTACCCCTTACCTTTCAAGTTAAGGGTGCGCGGCGCCTCGAACGCATAGATGCCGGAAAGACGAGCATGAGTCCTTTCGTCGACCTGGATGCGACCTGGCTCGCATTCCCCGGTGACTCTGCTCGCTACATTTACCGTGTCTCCCCAGACGTCGTAGATGAATTTCTTGGTTCCGACGACGCCAGCTATGACAGGTCCCGATGCAATCCCGATTCGCAGCTGCAGGGGGTGTCCCGCCAATGTAAATTCACGTGCCGTAATTTCGTGCATCGCGAGCGCCAGCTTGGTCATCGCCACGCAATGCTCCGGAGGTCCAGGGAACAGGCCTCCGGCGACCATGTAAGCGTCGCCAATCGTCTTGATCTTTTCCAGGCCTAGTTGTTCGGCCACTGCATCAAATTCTGAAAAGAGGCGGTTCAGGAGCAGGAAAATCTGCGCAGGCTCCAGCGAGCTCGCCATGCGCGTGAAATCAACGATGTCTGCAAACATGACCGTGACATCCGGGAAGCGGTCGGCGATCGGCGATTCCAGGCGCTTCAGCCGGGCTGCCACTGGCTCAGGGAGGACATTCAGGAGGAGCCGCTCGGACCTCTCCTGTTCTTCACCGAGCCGCGCATGTGCTTCCTCCAGCCTGAGCCGAGATTTCTCGCGCTCTACAAAAGCGAACCGGAGCAGCGCGTAGACCAGAGTGGACAGTGCAGTGAAGTTCAGCGCAAAGAATATGACACTTGTGGAGAGTGGAACCTTGGGCGCCCGCGGCGGCATCCCGGCGAGCTCGTAATCGACATAGCCGGTGGCCATCATCAGCACAACGTAAGCAACAATCCACGGGATGGATTCGCGTGCGGAATACAGGAGGACTGCGCCTACCGGGGCGAGCAACCCCCATAGAGCCATTCCGCTCGCCGATACGAAATTCCCAATGGACCACTGAACAACGAAAGGGACGAAAAGGAACAGCCCCAGCTGGACAGCGCGAAAGACTTCAAAATTCAGCGTTGCCGTATAGTAAGCGAGCATCACCACCGTTGCGGCCTGGAACGCTACCGGCCACGAAGCGGAAATTGGCAGCCCCAGCACCTTGTAGAGTGCGAGCCATATTGCGGCTGCTGCGATCATCAGGCCACAGGCAAAGATGAGGACGGTCTTTTTGAGGCGCAGTTCCTCGCTGTCGCCGGGTTCGATTCCTGCGGTCCGAAGACGACTGTAAAGCTTAGATATAGGAGGCATTTCGCCTCAGGGAAGAACGCCGGCTGCGAGCAGCTTTGAATAAAGGGTTCCTACCGTTATCCAGAGCGTCTGATCGTCAAACTCGCCGTTTGCCGCCGTTGTCGGTGCCGGGGTGTGATAGATGAATACTGCATCGTTGGCTCCGGAGCGGTTCTCGTTCGCCGCTTCGTCCGTGCCCAGAGTAACGGCTGTTGTGCCGTTCTTGCCCGGGGAATAGAGGAGGGCTACAACCGTGGTCTGGTTTGTAACCGAATTGCTTGCCGACGCTCCGCAGCTTGGTGGGCTGCCGCCTGGGACGATTCCCGTTGCAGATGCACAAACAATCAGGTCGTTCGGAAGGACGGTGAGTCCGTTCGTCTGCATGTTTGCTTTGTTCGTAAAATTCGCCGGGTAAGACGGTGTGGTTACTCTTGAGACTGCGTAGCGAATCCTGTTGCCCCAGCCGTCCAAGGCAAACCCGGATGAGTCGATGGGCTGGTATCCAAGCGTAACCGCGGGCAGCAATCCACCAGTCACGCCTCCACTGACCCCACCGTAGTAATCGAAAGCGGGATCGGTTGGGCTGAGGGGGCCACAGGCTCCCGCTGGTCCAAGCCGAACCTCGGCGCCGGCCGACGCGCTGGTGGCTGGACACGGCAGTCGTCCGTTTGCGATTGCGTAGGCAAGTATCGCGTCCCGCGCGGACTCCAGGCGGCTTTGGGTGTCGTTGAAGCTTCGCTGTTCTATCTGGGCGGACAAGGTAAACATCATGCTGGTAACGAGTACGCCGACAATGGCCAGCACAATCGCCATTTCGACGAGCGTAAAGCCTCTTGCCGCAGAGGTCGGCAATTTGGCTTGCAATGTGGGAGAGGTCGTCACGGGTAGATTCGAACCAGCCGATCGTTGAAAGTCGAACTGACGGATCGGGTTTCGTAGGTGTCGTCCGGTGCGGCATTGGCCCCCTCGAGGTAGTGGCTCAACGTTGAGTTCGGTCTGCGGGCCGGATTTGGTACCGGAAGAAGCAGGTCCCTGCCTGCATACACCAGCAGCGCGCCCGCAGCACTCCCGCCGGTCACAGTCAGGCAGGACGCTCCGGAGCAGGTTCCAGTGCCTCCTGGAGCGGACCCGGAGCCGATAGCGAAGTACGTTACCTTGTGCCAATCGTTGGCGACAAACCATCCTTGCGGGGAGGATGTATTGATGATGGCATGATCCGCCAGCAAAGAGATGGGGATTGTTATCGTGTAACCCGTTGACGTGCCGCATCCGAGAGAGGGTGTTTGAGGGCTTGTGCAACTCTTGCTAGGTAGCACCCATTCCGTAGTGATGTCTGCGTCCCCGTCGCTGCGGAGGATGCCAAGCGGAGATGCGCCATACGATGTCGCGGTCGTGCGGCTTTGGAATGTGGCGACAGTCAGTCCTGAAACGTCAAATGTCCTGACTGCACGAGCGACGTTGAGTGCCCGTGCGGTCAACCGGATGCGCGGAGTTTCAGTACGTGAGCCGCACGTCGAAGTGGAGCCGGGTGGATTGTAGTTGGTGCACGCGCGGCCGTATCCAACGGTGCACCGGAGCGTCGTTGAGGTGCTTGCGCTGCAATTCAGGCTGGTGAGCGTTCCTCTCGTAGTTCCTCCAGGGTCGGTGGAGTTCGCAACAATGGTTGCGGTTATGTACGGGCTGGAGGCCGGAACGCTGATGGTGCTGATGATTCCGGATGTTGTGATTGGCAGGGGGGCTGTGTAGGCGAGGGTCCCGCTGACGTTCCAGGCGACGAACGTTGGATCGCATCTCGAGTCCGATGCGCTCACACAGTCCGTCGTGCCGCCTGGTTGTTGGGAGTAGGTGACGGGCAGCAGTCCTCCGCGGTTGCCCACTACACCCTTGAGTGTGTAGGACGTGTCAGTGAACGAGGCAGCAAATGGAAAGCGCTTCGCGCTGCTGCTGCCGTTCCAGGCGGCCGTCCCGTACTCCGACGCTATTTCTGCCGCAATGTCCGTTTCGATGCGCTTCGCAATCACGCCATCCAGGGCCGGCATGATGTCGCTGACGGTGATGGCTGCCACCTGGTCGTTGGAAATTGCATTGGTGGCGTTGTCAACGACTGAAGATACAAAAGTTGCATCGGCCGGGGCAGTCGCGTTTTGACACTCGAGATAGTCGCGCAGGTCGGGCGGGCCGGAGGCGAACTTTGCATCTCTTGCCTGCGTCCTTGCCACGCAGCCCGCTGCAATCTGATTGGCGTTCGGGCTGAGCGTCATCGGGGCGCCGGGTGCAATGATCAATGCAATCGCGGCGTTTGCGGTGCCGTCCAGGGTCAGGTTTCCGGGCGTGTCACTGTTGATCTTGATCGATCCGGCAGTGCCGGTCCATCCGCTCGAAAGCACGTACCACAAGGGCTCACCGCTGCCGTCTGTTAGCTTGTCTATGCCGATCGTCCTCCACGGCAGCCGGCCAACCGCAGGCAGCGTGCAGGAGGTTGCTGCGACCCCTTCACTGGCGGTTCCGGGATTCGCCGGGTTTTCCGGGCAGGGAAACTTGCCCGGGATAGCATTGCTTGAGGATGCGGCCTGGGTGATTACGTAGCCAATGAGTCCTTCCTTGGCTTGTTTCAAGGCACTGCCGCTCTGGGTTCTGGTGGTCGTATTGCGATCGGAGCTTGCGTTGTTGAGGGCAGAAACAAGCATCCATGAAGTGCCCAGCACCAGAATAAGCGCAAAGATCATCAAGGCGGCGCCGCTTTGCCGTCGAGCGGACGGCATGGGCTTCATTATTTCCCCCCGCCCGGCTTACTGCGATTGACGCGCAGGTCTCCGCCATTGAGGGAGTCCCGTACCTCTCCCGTGCCACGATCAAAGGACTGCCCGATCTTCAGGTCCACTTCGGAATCCGTTTCCCCGATATTGACGACGATCCTGCTATTGTCGTTGCGCTTTGGCCTCAATCGAAGACCTTCCGGTTGCGTCCCTTCCGGGACTGCCTCTCCATTCACCCAGGTGGTCGACTTGCCGCCCGTACGGGAAACGACGCCGTCGATTCTTGTGACAGGAGACTCGACAACAACCGCTGTCGGCTTGTCGGGTATACGGGCCTTTCGGCGCGCGTCCAGGGCACCACGCTGTTCCGGTGTGAAGAAAAGCCGCCCAAGATCCTCCGCATATGCCGGCATTGCGAGAGAAAAACCTGCTGCCAAATAAAGGATTGTGCGGGCGATCATGTTTTTGCCCCTGCGTCCATGACGGTAATAAGGTCGATGAGGCACTCTGCCCGCAGTCGAGGCGTGAGGGTCACCGCGCCAGGTGGAATGGCGCCGGTATTTGATTTCGTGACAATGCACCGATGGACCGACACGTAGGCATTTCCAGCGTCGCGAAGATCGTCCAGAAAACCAAGCAGGTCCCCTTCGTGGAGCAAAGCCAGTTCGAGCCGCATCGTGCTCGAATTGAAATCAACGGTTCCCGGCTTACCCGGGAGGGAGGTCAGCAACTTCTGCGGCTCTATGACATACCTTACATCCAGCATCTCCCGGCTTGTGCGGATGCGCTGGATCGCATCGACCCAGTCGAGCCTGCGCTCCTTTCCGATGATGTGGAGGTCGCGAAGCCGGCGATAGACTTCAATCTTTTCCTTGACTTCCCGCTCTTCCTCGCTGATCCGCGCAAGACGTTCCCTGGCCTGTACGCGCTCGGTTTTGACTGCGGCGAACTTTACGTTTGCATCGGCCAGTTGGCGACCGACAAACCAGACCAGCGCTGCGCCGGCTGCGATCAGGGTTGCTGCCATGGCGAGTGGCAGAAGGAGCTTCTTGATATCGGCAGCGGTGAAATTCAATTCCCCACCTTCCTGGCAACGGTGATCGTGAAGCGGGGATTCTCGCCATTCTCTGAAGACCCGATATCGCCCGAAAGCGTTCCTTCCGAAGTCGTGTCAAATGGCAATTGTGTTCGCAGCAGTTCATAGGACTGGCTGACGAGCACCCCGGCAAAGCGCTGGACTTGCGCGGTTACGGCGCGATAGTCAGATCGCTGGGTCGCGCTGACATGGCCGGAAATTTCCAGAACTTGGACGAGATCGGCGCTGCCGGCGTTAGTTGAGCCAGGTGGCGCCGCACCACCCGCCGGCGCAGAGGGGGGGGGTGCATTTACTGCCTTCTTTTCAGTGGTGCTCGGCCGATCCACCCGCCAGGTCAGCTGGTCAAGTTCAATCTGGGGGAATTGCTCAAGAGCCTTGGAGAGGTGTGCAAACGAAGCTCCTGGCATGGCAGAGCGTGCCGCCAACATGCGAAATTCGTTTACTGTGGCCTTGAGGTTGTCAGTGGTCGTTTGGGTCACCGGGAAAGTGGAGGTGATCCGTTGGTATTCCTGCTCGGCGTTTTGCGCTTCACGTTGTTGCAAGTCCGTCTAGTCGCGGATGCTCATTACATCGAGCCAACGGTAACCGGCGACAGCAAGGCAGCCGGCAAGGCCAATCGCACCGGCCGCTACAACGCCGCGCTGAAGCTGCCAAAAGAGGTAGCCTCGGCGATCCTCGCTGCGCGCAAACTGGTCTTTGGGCGCGCCCTTGGCGAGGAGGTGCAGGTAAAGCTGCTCGGCACCCAGGCCTTTGGCATCTTTGATGCCTGAGAATTTTGCCGCTTCGGCGATTTCGACGGTGCGGAAAGTAAGCCGGGTATCGGAGGGCAGGGATCGATCGAATATTTCCCTCTGCCCTGGGGGCGTGATCACTATGGCGGTAATGGGCGGGCCGTCGCGTGGCAGGACGCGCAGGCTCGACAAATACTGCATCAGGCGAAGGGTCTCTGATCGGACAAAGGCGGCGAGTGCCTCCGGGCCCATCTCAACGGTACGCTCAAGGCGGGCAAAGCGCAGTTTCCCGTCTTCCAGATAGCTTTGACGCAAGCCCGCGCTGTTCAGCGAAACGACGAAAACGTGGGAACTCTTTAACCCGATCTTCTTTGCGATTCGCGCTGCGAGCAGTGGCGCCAATAGCGGGGTGGAGTAGACACCCGCAAGTTTTGCGCCGGCGTCCGACAATGCATCCAACCACGGAGAAAACTGTTGTGTGTTGGTGAAGGAGGCCAGCAACAGCCTTTCGTTGCGGCGCTCCCCTGTGACTGACACCGGCCCAAGGGAAATAGTGGCCGCAAGCCGCGTATCCCGGTAGCGCTGCGCAAGGCGGCGCTCGATGACAGCTTGGCGATCCGCACCCCGCAGCCAAGGGATCATTTCGTCATGGAAATCCTCGCCGGCAAGGTCTGCAAGCACAAAGAAGAGCGACTTTGCGTGGAGCTTGGCGAAGTCCCGGAATGCTTCGACGCCACTGTCGTCGGGCGTGTAACTCGCCTCGTGTTCGAGCTTGCCACCCCGCCACAGGAAAACCCGATGGGCGTCAGCAGTGAAATAGAGGAGACGACGGTCGGACATGGCAGGTGAAGACTAGAACTTCATCTTGCTGATGGTGTCATATACAGGCCCCAGGACGGAGACCATGACCCAGCCGAGCAACGCGCCAAGGACCACGGTAAGCAATGGTTCGATCATTGCCTGCATTTTGCCGATGGATTCCTTGACTTCGCGGTTGTAGAAATAGCTCACATTCAGCAGCGCGGTATCTAGGCCACCCGTGTTCTCGCCGATTTTGAGCATCCGGATGACCAGCGGCGGGAACAGTCCGACATCCTGAAAGGCCGTGGTCATTCCTTTTCCGTCGGCGATTTGCTGCCCTGCGCTTCGCAGCGCTTCTTCCAGAGGTCGGTTGCCCAGGATTTCCTCTGCGCTTCTTATCGCGTCCAGGACGGTGATTCCCGACGCGTACATCATCGCGAAGCTCGAGGTGAACCGCGACAGGATGATTTTCCGGAGGACTGGGCCGATGATCGGGAGTTGGAGCTTGTATCTGTCGAGCCTGAATTCGATGGACGGATTGGTACGGGCGGCAAACCGTAACCCGAAGAAGATGGAGGGCGGAGTTGCCAGGATCAACCACCAGTAATTCACGCAGAAATTCGAAACATGGATCAGCAGGACAGTCTGGAGAGGCAGGTCCTGGCCCATATTCTTGATGAAGGCCGTCATCTGCGGCACCAGGTAGATCATCAGGAAGAAAGTCACCAGAAGAACGATGCTTCCCACGAAAGCCGGGTACATCAGCATTTTCTTCGTCTGCGCGGAAAGCTCGTCCTCCCATTTGATCGACTCCGTCAGGCTTTTCAGGACTTCGGGAAGTTTGCCCGTCTGCTCGCCTGAGCGGACGAGCGAGGTGAATACCCGGCCAAATACCTCCGGATAGTCGGCGAGGGCTTGCGACAGGGTGCGTCCCCCCTGGATCGACTCGACAAGGCCACCGGCAACCTCCTTGAAACGGGGGGTTTTCGATGCTGTCCCGGAGGTCGATCAGTCCTTCAACGATGGGTACGCCAGCTCCAGTGAGCTGTTCCAGGTGAAAGCAGAAATTGATGAGGTCCTGGCGGGTGATTTTCCCGCCACCGACAATCCTGCTTGTCTGGCGGGTCGGCGCGCCGGTCACCAGATCGAGACCCATTCGCGAGAGGCGTTGTTCCAGGTCGAACAAATTCGCCGCATCGACGCGTCCGAGGACGGACTTTCCGATCGAGTCGATTGCTTTGTAGGTGTACAGGGGCATCAGCGATCAGCCTCAAAGAGCAGGGCGTTAGGGCGGCAGTTCAAGGTCAATTCATTCGGTCGGTGAGGTCCACGACCCGGGACAGTTCGTCAACACTGGTGACGCCGCTACGAACCAACCGCAAGCCGTCTTCAGCAAGCGTTCTGAAACCCTTTGCGAGCGCTGCGGACAGGATCTCGCGGGTTGTGGCGCGACGCGCAATCAACTCGTCTATGCCTCCGTCGAGCTTGAGAATCTCGAGGATGCCTTGTCTGCCCTTGTAGCCTTGGTAGTCACATAAGCAATTGTCGAAAGTGTACTTTTAGGATCTGCCTCGCTTTTCTTTCAGGGGCTCTTGCGGAGCTGGCCGTAACTGCGAAGTTCGGTTTGGAAGGAGTTCTTATATTTTTGGGGCAGGCGTTCTGCCGCCTGGTTAGCTGCGGAGCGATCGGGGAACGTCCCGTACAGGACCCTGATTCGATACTTATCTCCAGCAATTTGCGGCTGTACAAGGATTTCCTCCAGAGGAACCAGTTCCTTGGCTCGGAGAAGGAAGCGCTCGATTCGGGCGGGATCGCTGTTGTCGGTGCTGAATAGCTCGATGCTGACGCTTTCGTCAGATTCTCGTTCAAGACGTTCGCGCGTTGCCGCCAAGCGTTCCTTCAGCAGAGGATTGGATCCGGCTTTATACGCACCGAGTTGCCTTAGCGTTTCCTTGGAGGCGGGCGATCCTGCCTCAGGGCGCGCAGCGCTGGCAGCGACCTTGGGTTCGGCGGCGACCGATACTGGGGCGGGAGTCGGTGGTGCCGGCGCATCTGAGCCACTTTCGGGAGCGCTAGCCGGCATCGCAGCGCCAGGCGGGACCGGGCTGGAGGCATCAGGAGGTGGGGTGGGCAGCCGTGGCGCCGCTTGCAAGGGTGGGGGCTTTACGGCAATGGGAGTGCGCGCCGGGGCGTCAATTGCCTGCGAAAGCCACCAGTGGAACGCCGCACCCAAAGCCAGGCCTGCCAGCAGGGCAATGGCCGCAAAGGCGAAGGGATTGCGGGGCCGCTCGTGCAGCAGCCTTCCGAACTCAGAGTCCTTGATCGCCGCCCGAACCTGCTTGTCCGTGACTGCATGCTTGTTTTCCGTAAATGCTGCGAGAAGAGCCTTGTCAGCCAGGATGTTCACCCGCCGGGTCAGGCCGCTCGCCGCTTTGGCAATCATGGAAACCGCCCTGCCGCTGAAGACATTTGGGCCGCGGTATCCCGCCGCGCGCATGCGGAATGATATGTACGTCCCCACTTCCTGCTCTGAGAGCGGGCGCATCCGGAAACTGTGGGTAATCCGGTCTTTCAGTTGCCGCATCGAAATCTTGTCCAGCACCGTCTCAAGCTCGGTTTGCCCGAAAAGTACGATCTGCAGGAGTTTGTGGCGGTTGGACTCGAGATTCGACAGGAGTCGGACCTGCTCCAGGGTCTCTTCGGGCATGGCGTGCGCCTCATCGATGAGGATCACCACGCGCCTGCCCTTGGCGTACAACGCGATCAGGCATTCCTCCAGTTCGCGAAGTGCAACGGTAATCCGGCCCTCGGAAAATTCGACCTTCAAGTCGTCTGCGATGGCCCTCAGGATTTCGTCGCGTGCCAGCGAGGGATTTGCGAGGTACACGATTTCGACGTGTTCTGGAAGGCGCTCCATGAGCACCCGGCAGAGCATGGTCTTCCCGCTGCCGACCTCTCCGGATACCTTGACGATCCCTTCGTCCTGCAGGATGGCGTACAGCAGGGCATCCAAGGTCGCACCCCGATCAGCACCGTCAAAGAAGAAGTCGGTGTGCGGAGTGATCCGGAACGGCGGCTCGTCGAGTCCGAAATGTTCTAGATAGAGCATGATCGCAAGCGGTTCATTGCGAGGATTTCATTTGCCATCTGGCCCCATACGGCTGTAGAGGGTGGTCCGATTGATACCAAGCATTTTCGCGGCCTGACTGACGTTGCCTTTGGCAAGGCGCAGTGCAGCTTCGATATACCCTTTCTCCCACATACGCAACATACCGTCGAGGTCGAACTGCTTCTCGTGCTCCAGATGGCGAATGGCCTGCTCCACGATGCTGTGCCCCTCAAGTTCCAGTCCAATTTGGATCGAAGGGACGCTGGCCGCCTCCTGGTTCAGGTCCAGCTCGGGTTCAAGTTCGGCGTTGGAAAGCTTCTGGCCGGAATGCTTGGTCGTCAGTCGTATTACGATGTTGCGCAATTCGCGCACGTTGCCCGGGAAGGGATAACCGAGCCAGCGCGCCATGGCCCTTTCGTCGAGGTCAAAGGGCTGGACTCCCGCCTGTTCTGCGTAAAAGACCCTGAAGTGGTCAAGCAGCAGGCGCTTGTCGAGCTCCAGGTCCCGGAGAGGTGGCACCGCGAGCGTGAATACTGAAAGCCGGTGATACAAATCCGCCCGGAACGCGCCGTTCCGGACTTCCTGCCGCAGGTCGCGGTTGGTTGCGGTGAGCACCCTCGCTTGCGAGTGGCGCAGCTGGGTTTCCCCGACGCGCTGGAATTCGCCATTTTCAAGCACGCGCAGCAGCTTTGCCTGCAACTCCAGCGGAAGTTCGCCAATCTCGTCGAGGAAAAGCGTCCCGTCCTGCGCATCCTCGAAATAGCCAGACTTGTTGGTGCTCGCGCCCGTGAAAGCCCCCTTGACGTACCCGAACAGGGTAGGCTCGACGAGAGTCGGCGCGATGGCTGCGCAGTTCAGGGCATAGTAAGGCCTGTGTGCCCTGGAAGATCCTCGATGCAATCGCAGTGCTGCGAGCTCTTTGCCGCTGCCGGACTCGCCCTCGATCAGTACGGGAAAAGGCGAGTCGGCATATTGCGCGATCTGACCCTTCAGGCGCGTGATAGCGGGGCTTGATCCGATCAATCCTTCGGATTCGGAGGGCGCATCCAGGAGCTCTGCCGCACGGAATGCGAGCGCCTTGCGCAACAACCGCTTGAGGATCTCGGGATCGCAAGGCTTGGCGATGAATTCGGCGGCGCCCAGGGTTCGGGCGTGCCTGGCGTTAACCGCGTCATTCTGGCCCGAGAGCACAAAGATCTTCATGCTGGGGGAATGGGCAAGCAGATCCGCGATCAGCGCAAAGCCCTCTTCCGGGGTGTGCGGGCGCGGTGGCAGCCCGAGGTCGACGAGGGCGAGTTGTGGCGTTTCGGGAAGCTGGCGAAGCAAGTCAACGGCGTGCCGCCTGGATTCGCACGCATGGACCTCATAGTCCATGCCGAGCGCAAACGCGAGCGTATCGGTAATCAACTGATCGTCGTCGACAATCAGCAGCACCGGCTTGCCTTCAGAGATTGTTTGCAGATTCATGGTCACGAATGCATTTGATGAACGCGCTTTCCAGGTGGGTTTCGCCAAATCGTTCGCACAGCCCGATCGGTGAGCCTTGGTACCGGATGGCTCCGCGGTGGAGTACGGCAATCGATGAGCAAAGCTCCTCGACATCGGCGAGGACATGCGAGGTAAAGAAGAGTGTGCGTCCTTCGCGGGTCAGCCTGGCCAGGACCGACTTGACCGCGACACGGCTGAGCGGGTCGAGTCCACTCATCGGCTCGTCGAGGACGTACATCTGGCGCTCGATCAGGAAGCATCCCGCAAGCCCCAGCTTCTGGGTCATTCCCTTGGACAGCTGACGTACCGGACGGTCAAGCGAACTGCGGTCCAGCGCGAGTTCGCCAAAAAGGGCTTCCGCCTTTGCCTCGCTGTATTCAGCACCTGCTAGGGACAAGGTCATTTCGATAAATTCGCGGCACTTGAGGTAGTGCGGAGGGACGAATCGCTCTGGAACAAAGGAGAGCGAGGATCGTGCTTCCGGGGCAGTATGCTCCCTCCCGAAAATCCGGATGCTGCCCGTATCGATCGAGCAGAAATCCAGCATGCACTTGATCAAAGTGGTTTTGCCGGCCCCGTTGGCTCCTACGAGGCCGAATGCGGCCCCGACCGGCAGTACCAGGTCGATGCCGGCCAATGCCGTCAAAGCCCCATAGCGCTTTACGAGCCCTGAGGCCCTGAGGGCCGCATCCTGTAAGAACTGGGGAGGTTCCATGGTTGCTAATATAGGGGAAAGCCCCTGCCGGTGCAGCGTCGGCCATGCCAAGCATGATCGTTTGGTACTACGCGGCAGACCCCGGGTCTAGTAAAATCGAGGTTTCGCCGTTTCCGGACTACCCAGTTGGCAGAGCCCGACATCGTTGTGATCCAGGGTCTTACGTTTGCGTACGATTCTCGTCCTATTCTCAAGGGAATCGATCTCAGGATCCGGCGCGGCCAGGTCGTGGCGATCATGGGTGGGTCAGGGTGCGGGAAGACCACGCTCTTGCGGGTTATCGGTGGTGCGCTCAACCCGACGGGCGGTACCGCCTCAGTGCTCGGCAAGGACATTTCCGGATTGGACAGGGCCGGCTTGTATGAACTGCGTCGTCGGATGGGCGTACTTTTCCAGTTCGGGGCGCTTTTCACGGACATGTCGGTATTCGATAACGTAGCGTTCCAGATGCGGGAGCATACAAACCTCCCTGAAACCCTGATCCATGACCTCGTAATGATGAAGCTTGACGCTGTCGGACTCAGGGGTGCGTCCGGCCTGATGCCTTCCGAACTGTCCGGCGGCATGGCCAGGCGTGTCGCGCTGGCCCGGGCGGTGGCTCTGGATCCCATGCTCATGATGTACGACGAACCCTTTGCCGGACTGGACCCCATATCGCTCGGCGTCATTGCCCGGTTGATCCGGAAACTGAACGACTCTCTCGGGGCAACCTCGATTATCGTCACGCACGACGTCCAGGAATCGCTGCATATCGTGGATTACGTCTATTTCGTGTCCGAGGGACGTATCGTTGCCGAAGGAACGGCAGACGAAGTGCGCCGTTCCGGGCAGCCCTTCGTGCGCCAGTTCGTAAACGGTGAGGCCGACGGGCCTGTCGCATTTCACTATCCGGCGCAGGACTACCTTGCTGAGCTTGACGGAAGGGCTGCTGCCTGATGAGTAAAGTCGCCAATTTGCTTCAGGCGCTGGGCCGGACGGTCACAGACAAGCTCTGGAGGCTGGGTTTCGCGAGCCGCTTCTTTGTCTACATGCTGCTCCATTCCGGTACTGCGCTCAGGCGGTTTCGCCTGACGGTCCGGGAGATCTACTTTACGGGTGTGCTGTCCCTGATCATCATTCTCGTATCCGGCCTGTTTGTCGGGATGGTCCTCGGGTTGCAGGGGTACGATACGCTGCAGCGCTACGGGTCGTCCGAGGCGCTCGGTGTGCTGGTGGCCCTGTCGCTGGTTCGCGAACTCGGGCCGGTTGTCGCCGGGCTGCTGTTCGCAAGCCGTGCGGGTAGCGCGATAACCGCTGAAATCGGGCTGATGAAGGCGACCGAGCAGATTTCCGCCATGGAAATGATGGCGGTGGACCCGATTGCGAGGGTTGTAGCCCCCCGATTCTGGGCCGGGGTGATTTCCATGCCTCTTCTTGCGGCGCTGTTCTCGGCGGCAGGGATTTTCGGCGGGTACCTCGTGGGCGTGCATCTGATTGGCGTGGATCAGGGTGCGTTCTGGTCGCAGATGCAGGCGGCTGTTGACGTGCGGCAGGACATCCTGAACGGAGTGATCAAGAGCGTGGTCTTCGGGATCGCCGTTACCTGGATTGCAGTATTTGAAGGATACGACGCGCCGCCGACCGCGGAAGGCGTATCCCGGGCGACCACCCGCACCGTGGTCACTTCGTCACTGGCAATTCTGGCGCTGGATTTTGTGCTTACCGCGCTCATGTTTACTGGAGGAAACGGAAAATGAACCGCTCTACGATCGACCTTTGGGTTGGCGCCTTGGTCGCCATGGGACTGGCGGCGTTGCTGTTTCTTGCCCTAAAGGTCGGAAATCTGGCGTCTTTTTCGACTTCCGAGGTGTATCAGGTGCAGGCCAAGTTTGCTAACATTGGCGGCCTGAAGGTTCGCGCCCCGATCAAGAGCGCCGGGGTGGTTGTTGGTCGGGTCGCAGACGTTCGTTTCGACAATGACAGTTATGAGGCGGTCGTCACGATGAACGTTGAGGGACAGTTCAAGTTTCCGCGAGACACCTCGGCAAAGATTCTTACGTCGGGGCTGTTGGGGGAGCAATACGTAGGCCTCGAAGCGGGGGGGGATTCCGCAATGCTTAAGAGTGGCGACAGGGTCAAGCTTACGCAGTCTGCGGTGGTGCTTGAAAACCTGATCAGCCAATTCATGTTCAGCAAGGCTCAGGAAAGCGGCAAAGACAGCAAGGAAGCTAAGTGACCCAATCAAAACGTTCCTTCCGCAGCCGATGCGGACTCCTGTCGGCTATCGTGCTCTTGGGGTTCTCGACCGGGTGTGCGACGACCGGCGGGGACTCCCGCGACCCGTTTGAAGGTTTAAACCGGTCGATCTATGGCTTCAACCAGGCGATAGACGAGTCGGTGCTCAAGCCTGTTTCCAAGGCCTACAAGGACGCGCTGCCGCAGATTGTCCAGAGCGGGGTCAGGAATTTCTTTTCCAACATCGCGGACATCTTCATTTCGGTCAACAATCTGCTCCAGGGCAAGGTGATCGACGCGGCAACCGATGGGATGCGGTTTGCGGTGAACACCACGATCGGCGGATTGGGCGTGCTGGACTGGGCTTCGGAAATGGGGCTCGAAAAGCACAACGAAGATTTCGGACAGACCTTTGGCAGGTGGGGCGTGGGTGACGGTCCGTATTTCGTCTGGCCTCTATTTGGCTCAAGTACCGCCAGGGATTCCGTCGGCAGACTTTTGGATGTCCGTGTGGACCCGGTTCGAAACCATGCGCCGGTCGCGGCCCGGAATGCGATGACCCTGACGCGCGTGATAGGCATGCGCGCAGACCTGCTGGATGCAAGCCGCATCCTAGAGGAGGCGGCGCTGGATAAGTATGTCTTCGAAAGAGATGCGTATCTCCAGCGTCGGCGCAACCTGATCTATGACGGGAGTCCGCCACGCACGTCGGCTCGCGCCAACCCTGCTGAACAGCCAGTGAGCGAGTCTTCGGTTCCGGCGGAACCGGAGTTCAAGCAAGCAGCGTTGGATGCTCCCGCCGCTGCGTCGGAGAGCGGCTCGGCTATGCTTTCTGCCTCGGCCGGAGAGGGGTTGAAGAATGTCGATGCAAGGTAGCAGGATGTGGGTCGCATTCGGTGCGACTGTTGCGGGTATTTTGTTCTCGTTCGCAGCGATTGCACAGGATGTGCTTCCTGATGTGTTGGTCAAGACCGTCACCCTCGAGGTGATCGAGATCATCGGCAAGGACAAGGATATTCAGTCGGGTAACCAGAAGAAGATTGTCGATCTGGTTGAGGCAAAGGTGCTGCCGCACTTCAACTTTTCCGCCATGACGCGTCTTGCGGTTGCCACCAACTGGGACAAGTCGACCCCGGACCAGAAAAAGCAGCTCACGGAAGAGTTCAAGACACTGCTCGTGCGCACCTACTCAAGCGCACTTTCAGTCTATCGTGAGCAGAAGTTCGACTTCCGTCCGCTTCGAGCGAAACCTACGGATACAGATGTGACTGTTCAGGTCAGGATTGCCCAGGGCGGGCGTGAGCCGGTGACATTGGACTACGATATGGAAAAGACCCCGTCCGGCTGGAAAGCCTATGACGTGCGGGTCGGTGGAGTAAGCCTGGTCGCCAACTATCGGACCGAATTTGCGAACGAGATCCGGGCAAACGGGATAGACGGCCTCATCAAGGGGTTGGCAGCGAAGAACAAGGGGCCGGCGCCTAAGGTGGAGAAAAAGTGATTCGGCGTGAAGGCGGTCGCATGTTGGTGGTGGGTGCGGTTACCTTGAAAAACGTGACAGAGGTGCTGGACGAGGGGCTGGCTGAAGTCCGTGGTGGTGCATCGGTGATCGACTTGGGTGAAGTGTCCGAGTTGGACTCGTCGTTGCTGGCCGCAACCTTCGCATGGCTTCGAGAGGGGCGCTCGGGCGGTCGTGACCTGACTGTCGCCAATCTGCCCAAGGGGCTTGAGACGCTTGCCCAGCTGTACGGCGTTCAGGAGCTTCTGCCGGTGTCCGGCAGCTCACAACAACAATAGGGCTTCAGGCGCCTGTTCTTGGCGCACGGTGCCCCTTCGCACGCCATGCCCTCCGCAATCCGAATCCGGGACGTATACAAGAGCTATGGCGCCCTGCGCGCACTCGGCGGGGTTAGCCTTGAGATCGAGCAGGGAGAGATCTTCGGGCTGCTTGGGCCGAACGGGGCCGGCAAGACCACCCTGATAAGCGTGGTTGCGGGACTCGCGCGCGCTGACTCCGGGTCGGTAGAGGTCATGGGTGCCGATGTGGTCGCCGACTACCGCAATGCGCGCCGCCTGCTTGGCGTCGTGCCCCAGGAGCTCGTGTTTGACCCCTTCTTCACGGTTCGCGAGGCGCTCGAACTTCAGTCCGGGTATTTCGGGATTCGCAACAATTCCGCCTGGATCGATGAAATCATGCACAACCTCGATCTCACCGCGAAGGCGGACGCAAACATGCGCGCCCTTTCCGGGGGAATGAAGAGGCGGGTACTTGTCGCCCAGGCGCTGGTGCACAAGCCACCCGTGATAGTCCTCGATGAGCCGACCGCCGGTGTTGACGTCGAGTTGCGACAAAGCCTGTGGAAGTTTGTTGGCAGCCTGAACAGGGAAGGCCACACGATCGTGCTGACCACGCACTACCTCGAAGAGGCCGAAATGCTCTGCGGGCGTATCGCGATGCTCAAGGCCGGCCAGGTGGTGGCGCTCGACTCGACCAAGAACCTGCTCGAGACCTTTTCTGAATTGCACCTCAAGCTGCGCCTGGATCGGGAGGTGATTCCGGAAGGGCTGCTTGGCGGGCTGATGTCGCATTCAGAGGATCTTTACACGATCAAGCTTGCCGATTTTTCCGAGATTGAGGGCGTGCTTGCGCGCCTGCGCGAAGCGGGCATTGCGATCAAGGAGTTCGAACTCCAGCCCCCCGACCTAGAGGAAGTGTTCCTGCGAATCATGAACAGAACCGAATGACGCGCTTCCGGACATTGTTCTACAAGGAGCTGCTGCGCTTCTGGAAGGTCGCATTCCAGACGGTGGCGGCACCCATCATGACCTCGATCCTGTACCTGCTCATCTTTGCCCATGCGCTCGACGGGAGGGTTGCCGTGTACGAGAACGTCACTTACAGCGCATTCCTGGTGCCTGGCCTAGTAATGATGAGTGTCCTCCAGAATGCCTTCGCCAACAGCTCGTCCAGCCTGATCCAGTCCAAGGTGACCGGCAACGTCGTTTTCATGCTTTTGCCGCCGATCTCGTATTTTGAATTCTTCAGCGCCTACGTGCTTGCAGCGGTTGCCCGCGGCCTGATAGTCGGGTTCGGGGTATTCGCGGTTACCGTATGGTTTGTCGAACTTTCCGTGCGGGCGCCTCTGTGGGTGGCGGCGTTTGCGCTGCTCGGCAGCGCAATACTCGGCACCCTGGGTCTGATTGCGGGAATCTGGGCCGACAAGTTCGACCAGCTGGCGGCGTTTCAGAACTTCATCATCATGCCGCTCACCTTCCTTTCGGGCGTCTTCTACTCGATTCACACCCTGCCGCCCTTCTGGCAAACGCTTTCGCACTTCAACCCGTTTTTCTACATGATTGACGGGTTCAGGTACGGTTTTTTCGGGGCATCGGACGTTGCACCAGAGACCAGCCTTGTCGTGGTTGCGGCCTGCTTTGCATTTCTGTCGGCCATCACCCTCGTCATGCTGCGGACGGGGTATAAACTCCGCCATTGAGGCGGCCCTCTCGAAACCGCTATCCAATTTTTTACAGGTTAACGATGGTCACGCCAGAAAGCGTAAAGCAGGGCATCAGTTCCGGACTGGTTTGCGAGCATCTTGAAGTTGCGGGCGATGGCCAGCACTTCGAGGCTGTAATCGTCAGTGCGGCGTTTGCCGGCAAGAGCCGGGTACAGCGACACCAGCTCGTGTACGCGGCGCTCGGGGACCGCATGCGGCAGGAAATTCACGCGCTTTCAATGCGCACGCTTGCACCTGACGAGTGGCCGGACGGCAAGTGAACAAGCTTTTGATCCGGGGCGGGCGGCCGCTGCAAGGCGAGGTGCGGATCTCGGGCGCGAAGAATGCAGCCCTCCCGATCATGTGCGCTTCGTTGCTGGCAGCGGGGCCGCTGGAGCTTGAAAACGTCCCGCATCTCATGGATGTCTCCACCATGGCGAAGCTGCTCGCCCAGATGGGGGTCCGAATTGAGCGGGGGGCGGGCGCTCGGATGACGCTTCAGGCAGACGTCATCCGCGAACCAGTCGCGCCTTACGACCTGGTGCGCACCATGCGTGCCTCCATCCTGGTGCTTGGTCCGCTTGTGGCGCGATGCGGTCGCGCCAAGGTTTCACTGCCCGGCGGATGCGCCATCGGCCAACGCCCGGTTGACCAGCATCTAAAGGGCCTGGCCGCCATGGGCGTCCGATTGTCGGTGGACCACGGGTACATCCACGCTGAGGCCTCAAAGCTGACCGGCGCAAGAATAGTGATGGACCTGGTCACCGTCACCGGCACGGAAAACCTGATGATGGCCGCCGCGCTCGCCGATGGGACAACCGTCCTCGAAAACGCCGCCAGGGAGCCCGAGGTCGTGGATCTGGCCAATTGTCTCATTGCAATGGGCGCCAGGATTGAGGGGGCTGGGACGGACACGATCCGGATCGAGGGTGTCAGCAGCCTTTCGGGAGCGAACTATCCGGTCATGCCTGACCGCATCGAGACTGGAACCTATCTGGCGGCGGCAGCAGCGAGCGGCGGCAGGATCAGGATCACCGGCGCTGCGCCCGCCACCCTGGATGCCACGCTGGGAAAGTTCCGGGAGGCTGGCGCAAAAATCCAGTGTGCAGGGGATGTGATCGATTTTGAAATGTCCGGACGGGCGTGTGCGGTGGACCTTCGAACGGCACCCTACCCCGGATTCGCCACGGATATGCAAGCCCAGTTCATGGCGCTGGATGCGGTTGCGCTTGGCACCTCCGTGATCACCGAGACTATTTTTGAGAACCGGTTCATGCATGCGCTCGAGTTGCAAAGGCTGGGCGCAGACATCTCCATCCAGGGCAATACTGCGATTGTCAGGGGAGTGGACAAGCTGCAAGGGGCCGCGGTCATGGCGACGGATTTGCGTGCGTCGGCGAGCCTTGTTATTGCGGGGTTGGTCGCGGAGGGGGAAACACTTATCGACCGCATTTATCACCTTGACCGCGGCTATGAAGCCCTTGAGCAGAAGCTCACTGGGCTGGGCGCAAGCGTGCAAAGGCTCGCCTAGGCTGCGAGCCGGCCTCCGTGCCCGCGAAGGCCTTCCTTGGGGGGGCCGTGGGGTAGAATGACGCCCCTCCCGCTTCGCCAAACGCGCGAAAAATCAAGCCTGTGGGGGGATTTTCGAGTTGACCGGACCATGAAGGAAACCATTTCCATCGCCCTGTCCAAGGGGCGGATCTTCGAAGAGACCGCGCGCCTGCTCGGGCGGGCGGGCCTGCGCGCCGAGGAGGATCCGGACACATCGCGCAAGCTGGTGATCGCAACCAACAGGCGGGATGTTCGACTGATCATCGTGCGTGCGTCCGATACTCCGACGTATGTCCAGCACGGCGCCGCGGACCTGGGCGTCGCAGGGCACGACGTGCTCCACGAGCATGGCGGTGGCGGGCTGTACCAGCCGCTGGACCTCGGGATTGCGAAATGCCGGATGATCGTAGCCGTACGTAAGGGGTTTGATTACGAGGATGCCGTACGCAGGGGGGCGCGCCTGAGGGTAGCCACGAAATATGTGCGCACCGCGCGCGAGCATTTCGCCCAGAAGGGCGTACACGTGGACCTCATCCGGCTGTACGGATCAATGGAACTTGCCCCGATTACGGGGTTGGCTGACGCAATCGTTGATCTTGTCAGTTCTGGAAATACCCTCAAGGCGAACGACTTGGTGGCGGTCGAGGACATCATGCCGGTTTCCGCGCGCCTGATCGTCAACCAGGCGGCGCTCAAGACTCGACGTGCCGCCCTGCAACCGATGATTGACGCCATTGCACGCGCGGTCGGGGAATCGCGGTGACCTCGGTGGCACTCAGCAGGCTCGATACGCAGGATGCCGATTTTTCGTTGCGCCTGAGGAAACTTGCCGGTCATGAGGCATCGCAGGATGAAAGCGTGGAGGCCGCAGTACGGTCGATTGTCGCTGCCATCCGGGAGCGAGGGGACGAGGCGCTGCTCGAGTACACACGGCAGTTCGACCGGGTGGACGCTTCATCGATGGCCAACCTTGAAATAGGTCGCGAAGAGCTCGACCGTGCCCTGCGTGCGATTCCGGCGGGTCAGGCCCAAGCCCTGCGGGATGCGGCCGAACGCATTCGCCGATTCCACGAAAGGCAGCTTTCGGAGTCGTGGGAGTACGCCGACTCCGACGGCACGCGACTTGGTCAGCGCGTGACGCCCCTGGACAGGGTAGGCCTCTACGTCCCCGGCGGTAAGGCGGCATACCCGTCGTCTGTGCTTATGAATGCCATACCGGCCAAGGTGGCGGGAGTGCGCGAACTGGTCATGGTCAGCCCGACGCCTGGCGGCGAGCGAAATGCCCTCGTGATGGCTGCGGCCGCACTTGCCGGAGTCGACCGGGTGATCGCAATTGGAGGGGCGCAAGCGGTGGCTGCGCTCGCCTATGGGACGCAATGGATTCCACGGGTGGACAAGATTGTCGGGCCGGGCAACGCCTATGTGGCGACTGCCAAGCGACACGTGTTCGGCGCGGTCGGGATCGACATGATTGCCGGTCCCTCCGAGATCCTGATCATCTGTGACGGGCTCACGTCGCCCGACTGGATCGCAATGGACCTCTTTTCGCAAGCCGAACACGACGAAGATGCAAGGGCGATCCTGCTTTCTCCGGATGCCGCGTTTCTAGATGCGGTTGCGACCAGCATCGAAACCCTGCTGCCCCAGATGGCCCGGCGTTCCGTCATCGCATCCGCGCTGTCTGCGCACGGGGCCCTCGTAAAGACGCGGGATATCGACGAAGCCTGCGATATTTCGAACCGGATTGCACCGGAGCACCTCGAGCTGTCCGTAGAGGATCCGGATGCGTTGCTGCCGAAACTTCGCCACGCTGGGGCCATATTTCTCGGGCGATACACATCTGAGGCGCTGGGGGACTACTGTGCAGGACCCAACCATGTGCTCCCTACATCGGGGACGGCCAGGTTTTCATCCCCTCTGGGCGTCTATGACTTCCAGAAGCGTACAAGCGTGATCGGTGTATCCCGGGAAGGGGCGGTCTCTTTGGGCGGAATTGCCGTCACGCTGGCGAATGGCGAGGGGCTGCAGGCCCACGCGCTTTCTGCCAAATATCGGATCGGATAACGACATGCCAAAGAGTCCTGACCAGCTGGTACGACCGGAAATTCTCGCGATCAAGGCCTACCATGTGGCTGAAGCCGCTGGCATGGTGAAGCTCGACGCCATGGAAAACCCCTACAGGCTGCCACCCGAGATGCGGGCCGAGCTGGCCTCGGTGCTGGCCGAGGCAGAAATAAACCGGTACCCGGAGCCGACCGGAAGGAAATTGCGCGAACTTCTGGCCGCACGCATGAATGTGCCTGCCGGCATGGAGTTGCTGCTCGGGAACGGGTCAGACGATCTGATCCAGATCGTCACCATGGCACTGGCGAAACCGGGTGCGGTCGTAATGTATCCGGATCCGACGTTCGTCATGTACAAGATGAACGCCGTTCTCGCAGGCATGAGGCCGGTCGGGGTGCAGACGCGGGCGGATTTTTCGCTGGACACGGCAGCATTCGTAGCGGCTGTGCGCGAGCACAATCCGGCATTGGTTTTCATCGCATACCCGAACAATCCCACCGGGGCGCTTTTCGACGCCGATGAAGTGGCGGAAATCATCCGTGCGACTGACGGCGTGGTGGTGCTTGACGAGGCATATCACGTGTTTGCGCAGAAGACGTTCATGCACAGGCTCGGGGAGTTTCCGAACCTGGTCGTGATGCGGACCGTGTCGAAGCTCGGGCTCGCCGGAATTCGCCTTGGGTACCTCGCCGCAAGGCCGGAATGGGTGCGTGAGTTCAACAAGGTTCGGCAGGCCTACAATGTGAGCGTACTGACCCAGGCCGCCGCTGAGTTCATCCTTGGAAATCTCGATGTGCTTGAAGCACAGGCGGGCATGATTCGCAAAGAGAAGGCGGTCCTGCGAGAAGGACTGGTTGGCTTGGCCGGGGTCACCGTATTCCCGTCGGAGGCGAACTTCTACCTTGCGCGTGTTCCCGATGCGGTTAAATGCTTTGAGGCGCTGAAGGCGCAGGGTGTGCTGGTAAGGAACTTTCATGGCGCCCATCCAGCGCTGGAAAACTGCCTGAGAATCACTGTGGGCACGCCTGAAGAGAACCGGATTCTTTTATCCGCCATGCGTAAAGCGCTGTGAGGGGTGTCATGCGTATATCCGAAGTCATCCGCAACACGAAGGAAACCCAGATCCGCGTCCGCGTCGACCTGGACGGTACCGGAGAGGTCAGGTTTTCGACCGGGTTGCCGTTTCTTGAGCACATGCTCGAGCAGGTGGCCCGGCACGGCCTCATCAACCTCGAAATAGAAGCGAAAGGGGACCTGCATATAGACGCGCACCATACCGTCGAAGACATCGGCATTTCGCTCGGCCAGGCATTTGCGAAGGCGGTGGGTGACAAGGCCGGAGTGGTCCGGTACGGCCACTCCTACGTTCCTCTCGATGAGGCGCTCTCACGGGTGGTGGTCGACCTGTCCGGGCGACCGGGGCTTGAATATCATGTGCAGTTCACGCGCGCGCTTGTCGGGGAATTCGATGTCGACCTGATGCACGAGTTCTTCCAGGGCTTCGCCAACCACGCGATGGTGACCCTGCACATCGACAACCTTCGCGGCGACAACGCGCATCATCAATGCGAAACGATATTCAAGGCCTTCGGTCGTGCGTTGCGGATGGCTGTAACACTGGATCCGCGCGCGGCAGGCGTCGTCCCTTCGACCAAGGGTACGCTTTAACGGGCCTGTCCGATGGATATCGCTGTCGTTGACTATGGCATGGGAAACCTGCGTTCGGTATCGAAGGCGCTGGAGCATGTCGCGCCCTGGGCGGATGTCAGGGTCACGGCGCGCCCAGAGGACTTGCGCGCGGCCGGGCGGGTGGTCGTGCCGGGCCAGGGAGCAATGCCGGACTGCATGCGCGAACTCAGGTCGAGGGGCCTGGCCGAGGCGGTGGTGGAAGCGACAAGGACCAAGCCGTTCCTCGGCATATGCATCGGACTGCAGATGCTGTTCGACTACAGCGAAGAAGGCGGGGTCGAAGGTCTGGCAGTCTTGCCTGGATCCGTTCGCAGATTTCCCGTCGGGCTCACGGATGACTCCGGCACACGCCTGAAAGTGCCGCACATGGGATGGAATCAGGTTACGCAGACGATTGCGCACCCGATTTGGGAGGGCATTGCGGACGCGAGCCGGTTTTACTTCGTGCATAGTTACTACGCTGCGGAGGCGGACCATTCAACGGTGAGCGGGCGATGCACCCACGGCCTGCCCTTTACCGCCGCCGTGGCGAGGGATAACATGTTCGCGGTCCAGTTTCACCCGGAGAAGAGCCAGGCCGCCGGCCTGAGACTGCTGAATAATTTCGTCCAATGGCGTCCCTGATCCAGCACCACGCGCCAGTCCACCTACTGACCCCCCAATCATGCTAATCATTCCAGCCATCGACCTGAAGGACGGGCATTGCGTGCGTCTCCAGCAGGGAGAAATGGATTCAGCAACGATCTTTTCAGACGACCCGGTCGCAATGGCGCGCAACTGGGCGGCACAGGGGGCGCGTCGGCTTCACATCGTCGACCTGAACGGCGCGGTTGCAGGAAAGCCCAAGAACGAAAAAGTCATCCGCGACATGATTTCGGCGGTGGGCGACACCTTGCCGATTCAGCTCGGGGGCGGGATACGTGACCTGGACACGATAGAAAGCTACATTGATGCCGGTGTCGCCTACGTGATCATCGGGACGGCAGCCGTAAAGAGTCCGGGGTTTCTGCACGACGCCTGTTATGCATTTCCCGGGCACATCATCGTCGGCCTGGATGCCAAGGATGGCAAGGTTGCCGTCGAAGGGTGGTCGAAAATGACCGGGCACGACGTGATCGACCTGGGCAAGAAGTTTGAGGATTACGGCGCGGAGGCCCTCGTCTACACGGATATCGGCCGCGACGGCATGCTGACCGGCGTGAATATCGAGGCCACCCTGAAGCTCGCCCAGTCAGTACGCATTCCGATTATCGCCTCCGGGGGGCTCGGCAGCATCGAGGACGTGCAGGCTGTCTGCAAGTTGGCCCCCGAAGGGATTGTCGGCGCGATCGCAGGCCGTGCCCTTTACGAAGGGAAGCTGGACTTCAAGAGTGCGCAGGCTGCTGCTGATAAAGCGGCAGGCAAGGCCTGATTCCCGGGTGGCGGTTTTGGAACTCTCCAAGTGAGTCTCGCAAAGCGCGTCATACCCTGCCTGGACGTAACGGCCGGGCGGGTCGTGAAAGGCGTGAATTTCGTGAGCCTGAGGGACGCCGGCGACCCTGTGGAAATCGCGCGTCGCTATGACGAACAGGGCGCTGATGAACTCACCTTCCTCGATATCACCGCCAGCTCCGACGGCAGGGACATCATCCTGCATGTGATCGAAGCGGTGGCGGTCCGTGTCTTCATTCCGCTCACTGTCGGCGGAGGCGTGCGCAAAATCGAAGATGTGCGTCGATTGCTGAACGCGGGTGCCGACAAGGTATCCATCAATACGGCTGCGGTACAGAACCCCGATCTGGTAAGCGAGGCATCCGGCAAGGTCGGCAATCAGTGCATCGTGGTTGCGATTGACGCCAAACGGCAAGGCGATCACTGGGAGGTGTTTACCCATGGTGGCCGCAATCCGACCGGGATGGATGCCGTGGAGTGGGCGAAAAGGATGGAGTCTGCCGGGGCCGGGGAGATCCTCCTGACCAGCATGGACAGGGATGGCACCCGCAGTGGGTTCGACCTTGGACTGACGCGTGCAATCTCCGACGCCATCAGCATTCCTGTCATCGCTTCGGGCGGGGTGGGCTCGCTGGAGCATCTGGCCGAAGGCGTCCTGGAGGGGCATGCGGACGCAGTGCTGGCCGCCTCCATATTTCATTTCGGCGAGTTCACGCTCGCCGAAGCGAAGTCGTATATGCAAGGCCGGGGTGTGGAGGTCAGGCTGTGACAGACGAAGTCAAAGAGTGGCTCGACGAATTGAGCTGGGACAGCCAGGGCCTCATGCCGGTCGTGACGCAGGATGCAAAGAGCGGGCGGGTGCTTATGGTCGCGTGGATGAACCGTGAGTCAATGGCCCTGACTGCCGAGAGAGGTGAGGCGGTCTACTGGTCGAGGTCCCGAAAGCGTCTCTGGTACAAGGGTGAGGAGTCGGGGCATGTCCAGAAAGTCCTCGAAATACGCCTCGATTGCGACGCCGATGTGCTGCTGCTGAAGGTTGAGCAGGTTGGAGGGATCGCCTGCCACACCGGTCGGGAGAGCTGCTTTTTCCGGCGCCTCGAGAATGGCCGCTGGTTGGGCATCGAACCGATGCTGAAGGATCCCATCCTGATTTACGGAAAAAAATGAAACCCGGACAGAACGAGGTTCTCGAGCGCATTGCCGCCGCCATTGATGCACGCAAGGGTGGGGATTCCGGCTCGTCCTATGTGGCGCGGCTGTTCGCCAAGGGCGAGGACGCAATCCTCAAGAAGATCGGGGAAGAGGCCACCGAGACGGTGCTTGCGGCCAAGGACGGCGATCGGCTGCACCTGGTGCGTGAAACCGCGGACCTCTGGTTCCACTGCCTGGTCATGCTGTCCCATTACGGGCTCGGGCCGGGCGATATCCTGGCCGAACTGCAGCGACGGGAGGGGATTTCCGGCATTGACGAGAAAGCCGCCCGGAAAGACGCGCTTCGCGACGGGGAATGATGCTCATGGAAAACTGCCTTTTCTGCAAGATCGTCGCGGGGACGATTCCGGCCCGCAAGCTGTACGAGGATGAAGAGATCCTCGCTTTTCATGACATCAGCCCGATCGCCCCGGTGCACTTCCTGGTCATCCCCAAGGCGCACGTGGCGACTCTGTATGAGGCCGGGATGGAGCACCACGCCGCCCTCGGGAAGATGCTGGCCATGGCGGGCCGCCTGGCCCGCGAGGCGGGTGCCGCGGACGGTTTCCGGACAATCATCAACTGCGGGCGGGTCGGGCAGCAGGAGGTGTATCATTTGCACATGCACGTGATCGGTGGGCCGGAACCGCTCGGCCCGATGATCCTGACAAGGAAATAGGAGGTACATATGGGTGGACTCTCGATTTGGCACTGGCTGATCGTTCTCGTGATCGTGATGCTGGTTTTTGGCACCAAGAAGCTGCGCAACATGGGCGCTGACCTTGGTGGGGCCGTGCGTGGCTTCAAGGATGGCATGCGCGAAGGCGGCGACAAGCCGGCAGAGGGCCCTGCGCAGCAGGTGACGGGCGGCACGACGGTCGATGGCCAGGTCACGGGAAAGACCGAGACCAAGGCTTAATCCAGCCTATTTTTTCATGCAGGGCGCCCCCAGGGGCGCCCTTCGTTTCTGCGGGTTTCTCTAGTGTTCGATATCGGGTTTTCCGAGCTGGTGGTGATCGGTCTCGTCGCATTGATCGTGATCGGGCCAGAGAAACTGCCGCGCGTGGCACGGACGGTCGGGCACCTCATTGGCCGGCTGCAGCGCTATGTCGCAGACGTCAAATCCGATATCAATCGCGAAGTCGAGCTTGATGAATTGCGGAAAATGCGCGATTCGGTGCAGCAGGCGGCCGCGAGCATAGAGACCTCGGTGACGTCGGGACTGACCAAGACGGAAGAGGAAATCAATAGCTCGATTTCCGGGGAAGTGCCGGCGGTAGCGGCGGTGGCTTCCCCTTCGCCGGAGCCGGCAAAACCGGACTCTCTGCCAGACGAAAAGAAGGCTTGAGCGGGAAGCGCGCATGAACACCCAGGAAACCTTCATCTCCCACCTGGTAGAGCTGCGTACCCGGCTGATACGCGCACTGTTGGCCGTGGTTGTGATTTTCGTCTGCCTGTTTCCCTGGGCCAAGGACCTTTACAGCCTGTTGGCAAACCCGTTGCTCGCGTCGCTGCCGCAGGGAGGGCAGATGATCGCGACCGACGTCGTCGGCGTGTTCGTCGTCCCGATGAAGGTCGCTTTCCTGGTGGCTTTCCTGATCGCCCTACCCTACGTTCTCTACCAGATGTGGGCTTTCGTCGCGCCCGGGCTCTATGCCCACGAAAAAAGGCTCGTTCTGCCCCTGGTGATCGCGAGTTCGGTGCTTTTCTTCATAGGGATGTCGTTTGCCTATTTCCTCGTGTTTCCAGTCGTGTTCAAGTTCATGGCCTCGATCGCGCCCGAGGGCGTGGCGTGGATGACCGATATCGAGAAGTACCTAGCATTTGCACTCACCACATTCGTGGCGTTCGGGGTCACTTTCGAGGTGCCCGTGGTGGTCATCGTACTGGTGAGGGCCAGGCTGGTCTCGATCGAGAAGCTCAAGGAAGCCCGTCCTTACGTGATCGTCGGTGCCTTTGTCGTCGGCGCCATCTTCACCCCTCCCGACGTGATCTCCCAGCTCCTGCTGGCGGTTCCGCTGTGCCTTCTTTACGAACTGGGCATCTTCCTCTCGCGCTTTGTCGGCGCCGGGCCAAAATCGGACGCGGATCTGCCGGCTGACGGGGGTGGCGAGGAGCCACGCACCTGACCAGAGAGCCGGGCGACTGATACGCCCAGGATTCTTTTTTACGGCTTTTCCGGCTGTGGCTTCGGCCGCTTTCCCACCACGACGTTCAATTCCAGTTCTTCCTGCGCGCGGCGCAGCTTCAGCTTCACATTCGTGCCCGGCTGCAACCCGGCGACCAATGTCAGCATGTTCTGGGGGTCGGTCACAGGCTTGCCTTCGATCCCGATCAGCACGTCCCCCGGCTTCACGCCACCCTTGTCCGCTGGGCCGCTACGGAGGACGCCAGCGATGATCGCGCCACGGTTGTCCTTGAGCTTGAAGGATTCCGCCAGCGCCGGCGTGATTTCCTGGACCTCCACCCCGATCCAGCCGCGCGTTACGCCGCCGGTCTTGATGATCGATTCCATCACCTGCTTTGCGGTCGAGACCGGGATGGCAAATCCGATGCCCATTGACCCGCCCGATCGCGAATAAATCGCAGTGTTGATCCCAACCAGGTTGCCTGCGGCATCCACAAGCGCCCCGCCGGAATTGCCGGGATTGATGGCGGCATCCGTCTGGATGAAGTTCTCGAAGGTGTTGATGCCGAGCTGGCTGCGACCGAGCGCGCTGACGATGCCCGAAGTCACGGTCTGGCCGACACCGAAAGGGTTTCCGATGGCGAGCACGACATCCCCGACGCGCAGGGTCTCGGAGGATCCGAAAGTGATGGCCGGGAGCTGCCCGCTCTCGACCCGCAAGACGGCAAGGTCGGTTTCGGAATCGTTCCCCACCTGCTTGGCCAGGAGCTTGCGGCCATCCGCAAGCAGCACCTCAATCTCGTCGGCGGCCTCAACCACGTGGCTGTTTGTGAGGATATAGCCCGAGGGGCTGACGATCACACCCGAACCCAGGCTCGAAGAGCGTTCGGGCTGGTCGCCGAACTGCTCGCCGAAAAACCGCCGGAAAAGCGGGTCGTTCAGGAGCGGGTGCCGGGGCGTGCGGACTTCCTTGCTGGTAAAGATATTCACCACCGAAGGCGTCGCCTTCCGGACGGCGTCGTTGTACGAGTTCGGTCGCGGCGGGCCGCCGGGGACTTCCGGGGCGACCTGCAGGGAGATCGCGCCGCCCCCGGACGGTAGGGCGACTTTCCCCGGCAACCACTCAGGTTTCAGGGTGGCGACGACGAACAGTACGGCAAGGCAAACCGTGGCCGTTTGCGCAAAGATCAGCCAGAGACGTTTCATTCGGGGAATCTAACATACAGGCCTTTTCGGTCGCGGCCGGCGGGGTCGGAGAGCTTGCGGGCCGGCAGCCTCCGGGAATGCCGTGTGGATTTTTGGAAAATCCGCCCGGATTCAGTCAGTTAGGTTCAAAAAGTTGATGTTTGCCCCGGCCGGCCGGTATAATTCCACACTTGTCCGGATCATTCATCAATTCCAGCGAGGTTTCCTCGATGAGTCAGCACGAAAAAGTCGACAAGGCCCGACGCAACCTGGTCATCGCGACCAGTGTCGCAGGCGGTCTCGCTTCGGTCGGTGTCGCAGTCCCCTTTGCAGCGAGCTGGATGCCGTCCGAGCGCGCGAAAGCCGCGGGCGCGCCTGTAGTGGCCGACATCAGCCGGCTTGCCCCGGGGGAGATGCAGGTGGTCGAGTGGCGCGGCAAGCCGGTCTGGATCCTGCGCCGCACGAAGGAAATGCTTGAAGGGATCAAGAAGAGCGACCCGATGGTCTCGGATCCCAAGTCCGAAGTGCCGCAACAGCCCGATTACGCGAAGAACGAGTTCCGTTCGATCAAGGAAGAGTACGTCGTCCTCGAGGGCGTCTGCACCCATCTGGGCTGCTCCCCGCAGATGAAGACCGTCGAAGCGCGCGCCGAGATGGGCGAGACCTGGGAGGGCGGGTTCTATTGCGCGTGCCACGGCTCCAAGTTCGACCTGGCCGGTCGCGTTTACAAGGGCTCGCCGGCGCCGATCAACCTGCCGGTCCCGCCGTATGTGTTCGTGTCGGAAAGCACGATCCTGATCGGCGACGACAAGAAGGGGGCGTAACGCCATGGCGACACCGATTGCTGCCGTGTTGAACTGGGTCGATGAGCGCATGCCCACGCTCGGGGAAGAGTACCGGAAGCACATGTCCGAGTATTACGCGCCGAAGAACTTCAACTTCTGGTACTACTTCGGCGCCATGTCGATGCTGGTGCTGGTCATCCAGATCGTTTCCGGCATCTTCCTCACGATGCACTACAAGCCCGACGCGAACCTCGCGTTCGGCTCGGTCGAGTACATCATGCGGGACGTCCCCGGCGGCTGGCTGATCCGCTACATCCACTCCACCGGCGCGTCGATGTTCTTCATCGTGGTCTACCTGCACATGTTCCGCGCGCTGCTGTACGGTTCGTACAAGAAGCCGCGCGAACTCGTCTGGATCTTCGGCGTGATCATCTACCATTGCCTGATGGCCGAGGCGTTCTTCGGGTACCTGCTCCCCTGGGGGCAGATGTCCTACTGGGGCGCACAGGTGATCGTGAACCTGTTCAGCTCGGTGCCGTTCATCGGTCCTGACCTGTCGATCCTGATCCGCGGCGATTACGTGGTGTCGGACGCGACCCTGAACCGGTTCTTCGCCCTGCATGTCATTGCCGTGCCCCTGGTGCTCATTGGTCTCGTCGCCGCCCACATCCTCGCGCTGCATGACGTGGGCTCGAACAATCCGGACGGGATCGAGATCAAGAAGAACAAGGACGCCAACGGCAAGCCGCTCGACGGCATCCCGTTTCACCCGTACTACACCGTGAAGGATGCAGCCGGTGCGGTCATCTTCCTCGCGGTGTTCTCGGCCATCCTGTTCTTCGTGCCGGAGATGGGCGGCTATTTCCTCGAGTACAACAACTTCGTCCCGGCCGATCCGCTCAAGACGCCGCTGCACATTGCGCCGGTCTGGTATTTCACGCCGTATTACTCGATCCTGCGTGCCGTGCCGCCGCTATTCAACTCGCAGTTCCCCGGCGTGATGGCCATGGGCCTTGCTACGATGATCCTGTTCCTTCTGCCGTGGCTGGATCGCGATCCGGTCAAGTCGATTCGCTACCGCGGCGGCTATTTCAAGGCCGCGCTGGCGATCTTCGTGGGGACCTTCTTTATCCTTGGTTACCTCGGAACCGAGCCGACCAACGTCTGGGGCCAGTTCGGCGCCTGGATGGGCAACGCAGACTGCGCCACGGTTGCGGCCAGGTTCTTTACGGTGCTGTACTTTGCGTTCTTCATCCTGATGCCCTGGTACACGGCGCTGGACAAATCCAAGCCGGTGCCCGACCGGGTGACGATGTGAGCAGGGGGAAAAAGACCATGAAAAAGCTGCTCATTGCACTGATCTTCGCACCGTTCGCCATGCTGGCGGCCTCCGCAGGCGCGTCCGAGGGGGGGTATCGCATCGACCGCGCGCCGATCGACTCCAAGGATGTCATCAGCCTGCAGGCCGGGGCGCGCACCTTCGCGAACTACTGCATGAACTGCCACGGCGCGCAGTTCGTCCGCTACAACCGCCTGGGCGACATCGGGCTGACGGAAGCGCAGATCAAGGACAACTTGATGTTCGCCAGCGAAAAAGTGGGCGACACGATGAAGTCCGCGCTGACCTTGAAGGACGGCAAAGCCTGGTTTGGCGTGGCCCCTCCGGACCTCTCGGTGATCGCGCGCTCGCGCGGGGGCGATTGGCTGTACACCTACCTGCGGACCTTCTACAGGGATCCCAGCACGGCTTCGGGGTGGAACAACGCGGTCTTCCCGAACGTCGGCATGCCGCATGCGCTCTGGACCCTGCAGGGCGAGCGCGGGCTGGAGGTTGTGAGCGTGAAGGACGGTGGACACGAGACGCACGAGTACAAGTGGAGCCAGGTTTCGCAGGGACGCCAGTCGGCTACCCAGTACGACACCACGGTGCGGGATCTCGTGAACTACCTCGTCTGGATGGGCGAGCCGTCAGCCAACGCGCGCAAGAAGATCGGCGTCGTGGTGCTTTATTGCCTCGGTGTGCTGTTCGTGCTCGCTTATGCGATGAAGCGCGAATTCTGGAAGGACGTGCACTGACCGGGTCGGACAGTCGTCCAGCCCGAACCCAGTCGTCACTGTGACTTACCCAGCCGGACGGGCCGCCCGTCCGGCTTTTTACTCCAAGGCCCGCGAATCATGATGCAACTTTACTCCGGCACCACCTGCCCGTTCAGCCATCGCTGCCGCTTCGTTCTGTATGAAAAAGGCATGGACTTTCAGGTCATCGACGTGGACATGTACAACAAGCCGGAAGACATCGCGGTGATGAACCCCTACAACCGGCTTCCGGTCCTGGTCGAGCGCGACCTGGTCCTGTACGAGTCGAACATCATCAACGAGTACATCGATGAGCGCTTCCCGCATCCGCAACTGATGCCGGCCGACCCCGTGATGCGTGCCCGCGCGCGGCTGATGCTGTTCAACATGGAAGTGGAGCTCTTCTCCCAGATCGAGGCGATCGAGTCCGGCAAGGAAAAGCTGGTGGAGCGCGCCCGCGCGCACATCACCGACCGGTTGACCGAGCTTGCACCGATCTTCACCCGCACCAAGCACATGCTCGGCGACGATTTCACCATGCTCGATGTGGCGATCGCCCCGCTCCTCTGGCGCCTTGATCACTACGGGATCCGGTTGGGCAAGCCTGCCGCCCCCTTGATGAAGTACGCCGAGCGGATTTTTTCGCGTTCGGCGTTCATCGAGGCACTGACGCCCTCCGAGAAGGTAATGCGCAAGTAGCACTAGCACTGCCACCTACCGAAAGCCGCAGCGCATGTCCAATAGCGAAATCCCCACCAAGCCGTACCTGATGCGCGCCCTTTACGAATGGTGCTTGGACAACGGCTATACCCCGCACCTTGCGGTAAAAGTGGATGCTCGCACGCAGGTCCCGCTGGAGTACGTCAAGAACGGAGAGATCACGCTGAACGTTGGGCCGACCGCGGTCCACAAGATGCAGATCGGCAACGACCTGGTCGAATTCTCGGCCCGCTTCGGGGGAATTGCCCGGCAGATTTCGGTACCAGTAGCAAACGTGTTCGCAATCTATGGCCGCGAAACCGGGCACGGCATGACCTTCGACCTGGACGCAGCGAAGCTCACTGTCCAGGCGGTTGCCGACGCCGAGGCCGCGACCCCGTTGACGCCCGCGACGGACCTTCCGCCGCCGGAGCCGCCTCGCCCGGCAGGCGGCAGGCCGGCGTTGCGACGGGTCAAGTAGGCCCTCTCTAGAGCTGGTAGTCAGCGCCGGCTTCCCCGGTCACTGCGCGTTCCACCGATTTTCGGGCGAGATGCGGTGCGAACAGCTCGATGAATTCGTATGCGTACCCCCGCAGGTACGCCCCGCGGCGGATGCCCAGCCGCGTAGTGCTCGATTCAAACAGGTGTGAAGCGTCGATCGCGCGCAGGGTGCGATCGCGCGCCGGGTCGAAGGCCATCTTCGCCATGATCCCGATTCCCAGGCCGAGCTCCACGTAGGTCTTTATCACGTCCGCATCCAGCGCCGACAGTACGACGTTGGGCTTGAGGTTCCGGCTTTCGAAAGCCTTGTTGACCTGCGAGCGGCCGGCAAACGCAAAGTCATAGGTGATGATCGGGTAGCGGGTGACCCCTTCGAGCGTCAGCGGCCGGGCCTTGAGAAGCGGGTGCTTCGGCGGCACGACAATGCACCGGTTCCACTGGTAGCAGGGGAGCGATACCAGTTCCGGGTATCCGGAAATGGCTTCCGTTGCGATTGCGACATCCGCGTCGCCCGCAAGGACCTGCTCGCAGATCTGGGTCGGGTTGCCCTGCTGGATCGACAGCTGCACCCCGGGATACTTCTGCTTGAACGCGGCCACTGCCTTGGGCAGTGCGTACCGGGCCTGGGTGTGTGTGGTCGCAATCCTCAGGCTGCCGGACGACTCATTGGCGTACTCCTCGCCGGCCCGCTTCAGGTTGGCGGCTTCGCTCAGGATGCGCTCCGCGATCGAAATGACCGCGCGCCCCGGTTCGGTGATGGCGACGACCCGTTTGCCGTGCCGTTCGAAGATTTCCACCCCGAGTTCGTCCTCAAGCAGGCGGATCTGCTTGCTGACCCCGGGCTGGGAGGTGTGGAGCGCCTCGGCCGCCGTGGAGACGTTGAGGCCCTGCCGGGCCACTTCCACCACGTAGCGCAGTTGCTGGAGTTTCATTTGGCTTTATTTAATACCTAAAGGTTATTAAATAGTAACTCAATAGTATTTTGAGATCTATATACCGAAGCATACCATCCCGCTCCCTGAAGACGAAAATACGACGGCACCGGCATGTATCTCTACGACGACATCGACCAGCGGATGGTGGACGAGCGGGTCACCCAATTCCGCGGGCAGACCCGGCGGTTCCTCGCCGGCGAACTGACCGAGGAGCAGTTCCGGCCGCTGCGCCTGCAGAACGGCCTGTACACCCAGCGCTTTGCGCCCATGCTGCGGGTGGCGATTCCCTACGGTCTCCTCTCCAGCCGCCAACTGCGCAAGCTGGCGGCGATCGCGCGCAAATACGACCGGGGGTATGGCCATTTCTCGACCCGGCAGAACATCCAGTACAACTGGCCGAAGCTCGAAGACGTGCCGGACATCCTCCAGGAGCTTGCGGAGGTCCAGATGCATGCCATCCAGACTTCGGGAAACTGCATCCGAAACACCACAACCGATCATTTCGCCGGCGTTGCCCGCGACGAGATCGTCGACTCTCGCGTATGGTGCGAACTGGTCCGTCAGTGGTCGACGTTCCATCCTGAATTCGCCTTCCTGCCGCGCAAGTTCAAGATCGCGGTCAATGGCGCTGTCGCCGACCGCGCGGCCACCTACCTTCACGACGTCGGCCTGCATGCCCTGAAGGATGCGGACGGCAACGTGGGCTTCAGGGTGATCGTTGGCGGCGGCATGGGCCGAACCCCGGTGATCGGCACTGTGATCCGTGATTTCCTGCCCTGGCCACACCTCCTCACCTACCTGGATGCGATCCTGCGCGTCTACAACCGCTATGGCCGGCGCGACAACAAGTACAAGGCGCGCATCAAGATCCTGGTGAAGGCGCTGGGTGCTGAGGCGTTCGCCCAAAAGGTGGACGAGGAGTGGGCCCACCTCGAGAACGGGCCGGCCACGCTCACCGCGGATGAAGTCGCGCGAATCGAATCCCGGTTTACGAGACCGAACTACGCGAAGCTTGCTGCGGAAGACGTTGGCTATCGCGCGAGGCTCTCGGGCGACAAGGCCTTCGCTGCGTGGGTGAAGCGCAACGTCCACGGGCACAAGGTGGACGGCTATGCCGCCGTCAGCGTGTCGCTCAAGAAGACCGGCGTCCCGCCGGGCGATGCCACCGCCGACCAGATGGACGCGGTAGCGGAACTCGCCGACCAGTACTCCTTCGGGGAGTTGCGCGTTTCCCACGAGCAGAACCTGATCCTCGCCGATGTCCGCCAGGCGCACCTGTACGAGTTGTGGCAGGCCTTGCGAGTGCAGGGGCTCGCTTCGCCCAATATCGGGTTGATCACCAACATCATCGCCTGCCCGGGCGGCGACTTCTGCTCGCTGGCCAATGCGAAGTCACTTCCTGTCGCGGACGCGATCCAGCAGAAGTTCGACGACCTCGACTTCCAGCATGACATCGGCGAGCTGGACCTGAATATCTCGGGTTGCATCAATTCCTGCGGCCATCACCACGTCGGCCACATCGGCGTGCTCGGCGTGGATAAGCATGGCGAGGAGTGGTACCAGGTGACCATTGGCGGCAACCAGGGCCTGACCCGTCCGGGTGCGCCGGCAGCGGTGGGTAAGGTCATCGGGCCGTCCTTCGCTCGTGACGAAATACCGAACGTGGTCGGCAAGCTGATCGAGGTGTACCTCGAGAGCCGCGACAGCGACGCCGAGCGTTTCGTGGATACCGTCTGGCGTATCGGCATCGAACCCTTCAAGGAGCGTGTATATGGCACTCATCATCCGGCAGCGGAAGATCGTCGCGCTGCCTGAAGGCGAGCGGTTGGTGCCGCTCGCCCAATGGCGCGGCGAACCCGGTGTCCTGCTCGGGCCGTCCGACGACCCCGCGTCGATCGCTGGACGGCTCGAGGGCATCACGGTGATCGCGGTCGAATTTCCCCAGTTCACCGACGGGCGCGGTTACTCGATCGGGCGGCTTCTGCGCGAGCGCTATGGCTACACGGGCGAACTCCGCGCGGTAGGCGAGGTCCTGCGCGACAACTTGTTCTACCTTTCGCGCTGCGGCTACGACAGCTTTGCGCTGGCCGAGGGCGCGAACCTCGAGACGGCTCTGGAGTCGTTGTCGGACTTCAGCGAAGGCTACCAGGCCTCGGTAGAGCGGCCGCAGCCCTTGTTCCGACGGAGGGCGGCATGAGCCTCGCCCTATCCCTCGAGCCGGCCGGCACGGTGTATCTCGTTGGCGCCGGTCCGGGGGCGGCTGACCTCCTTACGCTTCGCGCTGCGCGCCTGCTCGGGCAGGCGGACATCCTTTTCCACGATGCGTTGGTCAATCCGGAGATCATTGCCCTCGCGACACGGGCGGAAAAGGTTGCGGTCGGCAAGCGCTGCGGCCGGCACTCCGCTGCGCAGCGGTTCATCAACAAGCGGCTGGTCGATGCAGCGCGCTCCCACGCTATCGTCGTGCGGTTAAAGGGCGGCGACCCCATGCTGTTCGGGCGTGCGCAGGAGGAAATCGATGCGCTCAACGCGGCAGGCATCCGGTACGAAGTGGTCCCGGGCGTTACCGCAGCGCTTGCCGCCAGTGCGGACCTCGGCATCTCCCTGACCCGCCGGGGCGTATCCCGCAGCGTGGCCTTCGTGACTCCGAGGACCGGGGAAGGCGAGGCCAAGGGCAACTGGGTCCAGGCGGCTTCGTCGGCCGATACCGCGGTCATCTACATGGGGGCTGGGGAAGCAGAGGGTATTGCACAAGCCCTGATCGCCTCGGGCCGCCCAGGCTGCACGCCCGCTGCCATCGTCGAAAATGCTTCCCTCGAGCACGAGCGCCGCCATTTCACGACGATTGACGGTCTTGGCGAAACGGCCAAGGCACTGGGCTCAGGCCCGGCGTTGATCCTGATCGGCGAAGTCTATCGCCGGGGCATGGCGCTGACTGCGACGGCGGACTTGCAGGACGTCCGGGCGGCCTGATCCGCTACTTGTTGCGGCGAAAAAGCGTCACCAGGGCGAGCACGCCGAAACTCACGAAGCACATCAGCGACCATTCGGCGATCGACAAGCCGAGGAGGCGCCAGGTTACTTCTGCACACTGCCCCGATCCGCGAAACAGGTTGGCGACGACCTTGCCGAGCGGGAAGTGGTCGATCATGTAGTACAGGTCGGGCCCGCACTTGGGCACCTGGTCCGGCGGCAAGTGTTGCAGCCAGACCTGCCGGCCCGCGGTGCCGGCCCCGCCTGCGGCGAGCAGGAACCCAAACGCACCGTAGACGATGCTGCGCACTTTACCCGGGCCGTGAGTTGCTGCGGCCACGAAGACGAAGAGCAGGCCGAAATAGAACCCGCGCTGCACGAGGCACAGCGGACAGGGGTCCTGGCCATCGAAATACTGGAGATAGAAGCCGTAGCCCAGCAGGGCGGCGCAACCGGCCGCCCCGAGGGCCAGCCCTGCACGTGTCAGCGAACGCGGTGTCATGCCCGATCCTCGAATCCAATTCGCTATACTACCGGACTCGATTTCGACGCCGGCTTAGCTCAGTTGGTAGAGCAGCTGATTTGTAATCAGAAGGTCGGGGGTTCGATTCCTCTAGCCGGCACCAATTAAATAAAATAGTTAAATATAATCAGAAAGCCCGGTTCGTGTAATTAGTGCCCTATTGGTACCCAAACGCAGAGGCTAGTAAGGGCGGAACAACGGGGGTGCGGCGTAAGGAAAAGGGACCGATTCCAGTGCAGAATCCGGGTTGCATGCAGCCCGTAGAAGAAGCCACCCAAGCACGGATCCTGATCGTCGACGATCAGCCTCTGACACGCGAGCTGATGACGCTGATCGTGCAGGCGCAGGGTTACAAGACCCTTGTGGCCACCAATGGCGAGGAGGCCCTGGCGATCGCTGCCAAGCGGCCTGTGGATCTCGTCATCCTCGACGTGGTGATGCCGGGCATGGACGGCTTCGAGGTGGCCCGCAGGCTCCGCGCCGAGGAGCGCACGCGGACGCTCCCCATCGTCATCGTTTCGGCGCTGGAGGACAAGGAGTCCCGGATCAAGGGGCTGGCCGAGGGGGCGGATGACTTTCTTGCCCGGCCGGTCGATCGCCTGGAGCTCAAGATCCGCCTGCAGAACCTGCTGCGAATGAAGCGCTTCCAGGACGAGCTCGCAGGGCAGAACGCCGTGCTCGAGCGCAAGGTCGAGTTGCGTACCGAGGAACTCGAGCGCAGCAACCGTGAAACCATCCACACGCTGATCCGCGCGGCCGCCCACCGTGACGACGAATCCGGCGCCCACGTGAAGCGGATGGGTTTGTACGCAACGCTCCTTTCACAACGACTGGGCATGGATGCGCGGTTTTGCGTGACCATCGGCTTTGCCAGCCAGCTGCACGACATCGGCAAGATCGGCATTCCCGACCGCATCCTTGAAAAGCCCGAGGCGCTGGGCCACGAAGAATGGGACATCATGAAAACCCACACCGAAATCGGCGGCCGGATGCTGGCGCTGAATTCTTCGCCTTACCTCGCCATGGCGGCCGACATAGCCCGTGCACACCATGAGCACTGGGACGGGAGCGGATACCCGCGCGGCCTGAAGGGGGAGGCGATCCCGTTGGCTGCACGCATTACCAAGCTGTGCGACATCTACGACACGCTGCGCAGCCGACGACCTTACAAGCCTGCCATGGACCACGCTGCGGCAGCATCGACCATGCTGCTGGGGGACAGCAAGTCGATGCCCTCGCACTTCGATCCGGACATGCTTGCCGCGTTCCGGTCCAGTGTCGCCGATTTTCGCGATATCTTCGAAACGATCCGGGACTAGTCGCCGCCGAGCGCTTTTTCGATGCGACGGGCGAACACGGCCATTTCCTTGCCGGCCTGCTTGTCGCCTTTTCTTTCCGCGGCTTCGATGCCGGTCCTCCAAGCCGCCAGAGCTTCGGCGGGCTGCCCGGAGTCCGCCAGCGCCTTGCCCAGCAGCTTCCAGGCGGCCGAAAAGCCAGGATCTCTGTCCACCGCTTCGCGAAAGCGAATCGCGGCCGGCCCGGCCTCCCCGCCTTTCAGGTGCTCGTTCCCGAGGGAATACCGCAGCAGGGCCCCGTCGCGCGGCGTGCCGAGGAGTTTCTCGAGGCGGTCGATCAGTGCGGCATTCACTTGGGCTAAGATACCTCGGTCACCATGGATCGATTCTAACCGCCGCATCATGACCACAGCGAAAACCGCCATCCATTCTAAAGAGGCGCCGGCCGCCATCGGCACCTATTCGCAGGCGATCCGCGCCGGCGATACGGTCTATATCTCCGGGCAGATCGGTTTTGATCCCGCGACGATGCAGCTCGTCGAGGGCATTGATGCGCAGATCGACCGGGTGTTCCGCAACCTCTCGGCGATCGCGCTGGCGGCCGATCTCAGTCTCGAGCGCGCAGTGCGCATGACGGTCTACCTCACGGACCTTGCGCATTTTGCGCGCGTCAACGAGGTCATGGCCCGTTACCTGCGCGAGCCGTATCCTGCGCGCGTAGCGATCGGCGTGGCGAGCCTGCCGCGCGGGGCACTGGTCGAGATCGACGCGATCCTCTTCGCAGGGTGAAAGCTCCGAAGCCCGCTGGGAAGGCTGCGGCGGGGTTGGCAAAAAAGCTCGAAAAGCTCGGCATCCGGTCGCGGTTGGACCTCGTCCTGCACCTGCCGATGCGCTACGAGGACGAAACCACCCTGACGCCGGCGGATGAGGCCCCTCTTGATACGCCTGTCCTTGTCGAGGGCGAGGTGCTGCGGGCCGAGGTCGCGTATCGGCCGCGTCGCCAATTGGTTGTGCATCTGATGTCGGGAGAGGTGCCGCTCGTGCTGCGGTATTTCAACTTCTATCCCAGCCAGCTGAAGCAGTTCGAGCGGGCGATCGAGGATGGCCTGCGTGTCCGGGCCTTCGGCGAGGTCAGGCATGGGCGCGCAGGGTTGGAGTTGCTCCATCCCCGGACCCGCCTGGTCCACCCTGGGACGCCCCTTCCTGACTCGCTCACGCCCGTGTACCCGGCGACCGCTGGGGTGACCCAGCCGTCGCTCCGGGCGGCAGTGCTCGACGCGCTGGCCACCGAGCCGCTCGCCGACTCCGTCCCGCCTTCGATCCGGGAGCGCCATCAGCTGCAGGACTTTGCGGGCGCGGTCCGCTTTTTGCACTTGCCGCCGCCCGGCGTGGATTCGCTGGCGCTGGCCGAGCGCACGCACCCGGCATGGCATCGCGTGAAATTCGACGAGTTGCTGGCGCAGCAGTTGTCGATGCGCATGCACTATCTCGCCCGGCGCAGCCGGTCGGCCCCGGTGCTGCGAACCAACGGCCCGCTGCTCGCCGGCTTCATGGGCGCCCTGCCGTTTCGCCTGACCCACGCCCAGCAGCGCTGCCTGGCGGAGATCACCGCCGACGTCGGGCAGGCCCATCCGATGCAAAGGCTGTTGCAGGGGGATGTCGGCAGCGGCAAGACGATCCTTGCGGCGCTGGCGGCACTCGCCGCAGTCGACACGGGATGGCAGGCGGCCGTCATGGCCCCTACGGAACTCCTGGCCGAGCAGCACTACCGCAAATTTTCCGAGTGGCTCGGCCCATTGGGCGTGAAGGTCACCTGGCTGCATGGGGGGCTTGCGACGCGGGACAAGCGTGCTGCGCTTGCGGCTGTTGCGGAGGAGGGTCCCGGGGTCGTTGTCGGGACCCATGCCCTGTTCCAGCAGGGGGTTGAATTCGCGCGGTTGGCGCTGGCGGTGGTCGACGAGCAGCACCGGTTTGGCGTGCAGCAGAGGCTGGCGCTGCGCCGGAAGGCGGATGCGGAAGGCGTGGTTCCGCACCAGCTCATGATGAGCGCAACGCCCATACCCCGCACCTTGTCGATGAGTTACTACGCCGACCTCGACGTCTCCGTGATCGATGAGCTGCCGCCGGGCCGCACGCCGGTGACGACTCGCCTAGTGTCCAACGTCAGGCGCGACGAGGTGCTGTCGCGCATACGCGCCGCGTGCGCCGCCGGTGAGCAGGCGTACTGGGTGTGCCCGCTGATCGAGGAGTCTGAAACGCTGGACCTGCAGACCGCGCTCGATACCTACAGCGAGATGCAGGCGGAGTTCCCGGAACTGAAGGTGGGCCTGCTGCATGGTCGCCTGCCACCCGTGGAGAAGGCCGCGACCATGCAGGCTTTCAATGACAACCGGCTGCAGCTTGTGGTCTGCACGACGGTGATCGAAGTGGGCGTGGATGTGCCGAACGCCTCGCTGATGGTCATAGAGCACGCGGAGCGGTTCGGGCTCGCCCAGTTGCACCAGTTGCGCGGCCGGGTCGGGCGCGGCCGGCGCGAAAGCCACTGCATCCTCCTCTATGCCAATCCCCTGTCACAGATGGCGCGCGCGCGCCTTAAGGTGATTTACGAAAATGCCGATGGCTTTGAAGTCGCCCGCGCCGACCTGCACCTGCGTGGTCCGGGCGAGTACCTTGGCGAGCGGCAGAGCGGCGCGCCGCTGCTCCGGTTCGCCGACCTCGAAAAGGACGAGCCGATGATCGCCGAGGCGCGCGAGGCGGCCGAAGCGATGCTCAGGGAGTTTCCTGCCGAGGCGCGCGCCCACGTCGAGCGCTGGCTCGGGAGCCGGCAGGAGTTTGCCCGGGTCTGACCCGGGCACTGGATGCGATAATCGGCCGATGACACGGGCCCGGATCCTGGCACGCCTCGATGCCTATGTGCGGCTTGTCCGCCTCGACAAGCCGATCGGCACCCTGCTGCTGCTCTGGCCGACGCTATGGGCCGTCTGGATCGCTTCTGCGGGGCGCCCGGATGCCCTCGTCGTGGTGGTTTTCACCGCGGGAACGCTGCTGATGCGTTCGGCCGGGTGCGCGATCAATGACTATATCGACAGGAAGTTCGACGGGCATGTGGAGCGCACGCGCAACCGCCCGATCGTCTCCGGCGAGATCCAGCCCTGGGAGGCGCTGGCGGTTGCGGCCGTGTTGTCCCTGGCCGCGTTCGGATTGGTGCTGCTGTTGTCGCCGCTCGCGATCGGGTTGTCTTTTGTCGCGCTGTTCCTCGCGGCCAGCTACCCGTTCACGAAGCGGTTCTTCTGGTTTCCGCAGGCCTATCTCGGCATCGCATTTGGTTTCGGGATCCCGATGGCCTTCGGCGCGGTGCTCAACACGCTGCCGCCCGTGTGCTGGTGGCTCCTGCTGGCCAATATTTTCTGGGCGCTCGCCTACGACACCGAATACGCGATGGTCGACCGGGAGGATGATTTGCGCGTAGGGATTCGCACTTCAGCCGTGGCCTTCGGTAGCTACGACGTGGCCGGCGTGATGTTTTTCTATGCCGCTACGCTGGCCGTGCTTGCATGGGTGGGTTCGATGGCCGGCCTCGCCGCCCCGTACTTCGCCGGACTCGCCGTGGCCGCCGGACTCATGGGCTATCATTGGTTTTTGATTCGCAGCCGCACGCGCGAGGGCTGCTTCAAGGCGTTCATGCACAACAACTGGGTCGGAGCAGCCGTGTTCGCGGGCGTCGCGTTTTCATACCCCCTGCCAGGCCGGGGATGAAGTACGCCGATCTCCGCGATTTTGTCGCGCAGCTTGAATCCCAGGGTGAGCTCAAGCGCGTTCGCAACGAGGTGTCTCCCCGCTTCGAGATGACCGAAATCTGCGACCGGGTGCTGCGCAACGGCGGTCCAGCGGTCCTGTTCGAGCATCCTGCCGGGCACTCAGTGCCGGTGTTGTGCAACCTGTTCGGCACCGTTCGTCGTGTTGCCCTCGCCATGGGTGCGGAGGATGCGGCTTCGTTGCGCGACATAGGTCGCTTGCTTGCCGCCCTGAAGGAGCCGGCCCCGCCCAAGGGCATCAAGGACCTGTGGGACAGGCTCCCTGAGCTCCGCCAGCTCGCCTCCAAGGTGCTCGACATGGCGCCGCGCGTGGTCTCGTCCGCGCCGTGCCAGGAAGTGGTGCTGGAGTCCGGCGACGTGGACCTGTCCCGCCTGCCGGTGCAGACCTGTTGGCCCGGGGATGCCGGTCCGCTGATCACCTGGGGGTTGACCGTAACGCGTGGCCCGCAGGGCCTGCCGCACTCCAAGACCCGGCAGAACCTCGGGATCTACCGCCAGCAGGTGATCGCGCCGAATCGCGTGATCATGCGCTGGCTCGCGCATCGTGGTGGCGCGCTCGACTTTCGCGATTTCCAGCTTGCGAATCCTGGCAAGCCCTTCCCGATAGCCGTCGCTTTGGGGGCGGATCCAGCCACCCTGCTCGCCGCCGTGACGCCGGTTCCCGACGCGCTCGGCGAGTACCAGTTTGCCGGGTTGCTGCGCGGGGCGCGCACCGAACTCGTGAAATGCATCGGCAACGACCTGCAAGTGCCGGCAAGGGCCGAGATCGTGCTCGAGGGCGCGATCCATCCGGGCGATGTTGCGCCTGAAGGGCCGTTTGGCGACCACACGGGGTACTACAACGAGGTCGATACCTTTCCGGTGTTCACGATCGAGCGCATGACGATGCGCCGCTCGCCGATCTACCACAGCACCTACACGGGCAAGCCCCCGGATGAACCGGCCATGCTCGGGGTCGCCCTCAATGAGGTGTTCGTGCCGCTGCTGGTCAAGCAATTCCCCGAGATCACCGACTTCTACCTGCCGCCCGAGGGCTGCTCGTACCGGATGGCGATCGTCAGCATGAAAAAACAGTACCCCGGGCACGCCAAGCGGGTGATGTTCGGGGTCTGGAGCTTCCTGCGCCAGTTCATGTACACGAAGTTCATCGTGGTCACTGACGACGACGTGAACGTGCGGGACTGGAAGGAGGTGATCTGGGCGATCACCACGCGTGTCGATCCGGCGCGCGACACGCTGCTTGCCGAGAACACGCCGATCGATTCCCTCGACTTCGCCAGCCCGGTGGCCGGGCTGGGCTCGAAGATGGGGATCGATGCGACCAACAAGTGGCCTGGCGAAACCACCCGCCAGTGGGGCACCCCGATCTCGATGGACCCGGCGGTGAAGAAGCGCGTCGACGGGCTCTGGAAGGAGCTGGGGCTGTGAGCGTTGATCCGCACAACGGTCTCAAGTCCTGGACCCATACGACCTATGGCCTGCACGCGTTCTCGGTGCTTGCGGGCATAGTCACGCCGGCGTTCATCATCACAGCGTTCCTGCTCGGGTGGCCGTCGATCATTGCGGTCATCCTGAACTACATCAAGCGCCCGGAGGCGGCCGGGACGTTCCTCGAGTCGCACTTCCGCTGGCAGATCCGCACGTTCTGGTTTGCGGCGTTGTGGTGCGCGGTCGGCGCGGTCCTCTGGGTGACCCTGATCGGGATTCCCTTTGCAATCGGTCTCTGGATCGGGACCGGCATCTGGGTCGCCTACCGGGTGATCCGTGGCTGGCTGGCCCTGCTGAAAGACCAGCCCATGCCGGTGCCGGCCTAGGGGACTAGCGCGCGTAAACCCAGTTCAGCAGCGCGTCCTGTGCGGCCTGGGATTGCGCCGCGTTGGGGTGGTTCACGATCATCGTCACCGCGTGGCGCCGACCGTTGCGGTCGAGCACATAGCCCGCGATGGACCGTACGTCTGACAAGGAACCGGTCTTGATGTGCGCCTGGCCGGCGATAGCCTCGCTCTTCATGCGCCGGCGCATGGTCCCGTCCACGGAAACGAGGGGGAGGGAGGCCACCAGTTCCGGCATCAGCGGGCTCCGGTAGGCAGCAACCAGCAGCGTGGTGAGGTTCTGCGCGCTGATGCGCTCGATGCGCGAGAGCCCGGCACCGTTCTCGATGACCAGTTCCGGGAAGTCGAGCCCCTTTTTTGCGAGCCAGGCCTTGATCGCGCGCTGCCCGTTCTCGGTGGTGGCCGGAAGCCCCGCCTGGTCGGCGGCAATGGCCAGGTAAAGCTGGCGCGCCATCACGTTATTGCTGAATTTGTTGATGTCCCTGACGACCTCGGACAGCGCCGGGGACTCGACCGAAGCGAACGCTTTTGCCTGCGCCGGGGCCGGGCCGTCCCGGGTGCCGCCACTGAGGGTGCCGCCCAGTTCCCCCCAAAGCAGGCGGAACAGGCTGTGTGCGTACTGGTTCGGCGACAGCAGCGCGACGTGCCAATCGCGCTCGCCACAGGAGGCCGGATAGGTCCCCGTAAACAGGGCGCGGGGAGGCGAGGCCTGCGGCTGGAAATCCGCCTTCAGGCGCTCGCGCCAGTCGCCGCAGACACCCTCCGCCAGGCGCACGACGCTGACGGTGTCGACGATGCGCGGTTCTGCGGTTACACGCACGGCCCCCCGCTCCGGGTCCGGGGAAAAGAGGAGCCGGATCGACTTGAAGTTCAGCAGCAAGGGGTCCGGGCCGACGTTGTAGGGTCGCAAGGACTCGCCGTCGAAGCGGGCGGCGTCGTAGTCCACGGTCGCGTAGTGGCTCCGGTCCAGCACGAGGTCACCGCGGATGTCCTTGAGGCCGCGGCTGCGGAGGTCCCGCAGCAGCATCCAGAAAGCCTCGAGATTCAGTTTCGGGTCCCCGGTCCCCTTGAGGATCAGGTCGCCCTCAAGGGCGCCTTCCCGCAGGGTGCCGCCGAGGAAGGCCTCCGTACGCCAGCGATACGCAGGCCCAAGCAACTCGAGTCCGGCGAAAGTGGTCACTAACTTCATTGAAGATGCCGGGTTCAGCGGCAGCGTCGGGTTGACCGACAGAGCGGGGCGGGGCGCTCCGACTTCCTGTATGGAAATGCCCACGGCGCCGGTCGGAATGCCGGCCGCTCGCAGCGCCTGGGCTACTGGCGGCGGCGGGGCCTCTGCGGCGAGAACCGCGAGCGGAAAGGCCAGGAGTGCCCGGATAAGCCATTGAATTTGCATGGATGTGTATTCTACGGTGCTTTAGGGGCTTGAAATTCGACTGAATTGCCCCTATTATTAGCACTCGCAGGGGATGAGTGCTAACAGCACCCTCATCCCCGCTCAGTCGGGTAGGTTGTCCAGGCGCCGCAAGGTCCAGCGCCCCCCAGCCACCCTTTACCTCGTTGACTTAATAGGATTGGAGACTCGAATGAAAATTCGTCCCCTGCACGATCGTGTGATCGTCAAGCGTATCGAAGAAGAGCGCAAAACCGCTTCCGGCATCGTCATCCCGGACACCGCAACCGAAAAGCCGGATCAGGGCGAGATCGTCGCCGTCGGCAAAGGCAAGAAGAACGACGACGGCAAGATCACGCCGCTCGACGTCAAGGTCGGCGACCGCGTGCTGTTCGGCAAGTACAGCGGCCAGACCGTCAAGGTCAAAGGCGACGAGCTCCTCGTGATGCGCGAGGAAGACATCATGGGCGTGGTCGAGGGCGCGTAGTCCGCGCACTGACCCGGTCCTCTCACTATTGCATTTAGGAGAATTATCAATGGCTGCTAAAGAAGTCCGCTTCCACGAAAGCGCCCGCGTCAAGATGGTCCACGGACTGAACATCCTGGCCGACGCGGTCAAAGTCACCCTCGGCCCCAAGGGCCGCAACGTGGTCCTCGAGCGCTCCTACGGCGCCCCGACGATCACCAAGGACGGCGTGTCGGTCGCCAAGGAAATCGAACTGAAGGACAAGTTCGAGAACATGGGCGCGCAGATGTGCAAGGAAGTCGCCTCCAAGACCTCGGACGTCGCCGGTGACGGCACGACGACGGCAACCGTGCTGGCCCAGGCCATCGTCCGCGAAGGCATGAAGTACGTAGCCGCCGGCATGAACCCGATGGACCTCAAGCGCGGCATCGACAAGGCTGTGACGGCGGTGGTCGAGGAACTCAAGAAGGTCTCGAAGCCCTGCACGACGTCCAAGGAAATCGCCCAGGTCGGCTCGATCTCGGCCAACTCCGACTTCGACATCGGCAAGAACATCGCCGACGCGATGGACAAGGTCGGCAAGGAAGGCGTGATCACCGTCGAAGACGGCAAGTCGCTCAACAATGAGCTCGACGTCGTCGAAGGCATGCAGTTCGACCGCGGCTACCTCTCGCCCTACTTCATCAACAACCCGGAAAAGCAGGTCGCGCTGCTCGATGACCCGTTCATCCTGCTGTACGACAAGAAGATCTCGTCGATCCGCGAGCTGCTGCCGCTGCTGGAGCAGGTTGCCAAGGCCGGCCGCCCGCTCTTGATCATTGCGGAAGAGCTCGAAGGCGAGGCGCTTGCCACGCTGGTGGTCAACAACATCCGCGGGATCCTCAAGACCTGCGCCGTCAAGGCCCCGGGCTTCGGCGACCGTCGCAAGGCGATGCTGGAAGACATGGCCATCCTCACGGGCGGCACGGTGATCAGCGAGGAACTCGGCCTCAAGCTCGAGAACGCCACGCTGAAGGACCTCGGCCACGCCAAGAAAGTCGAGTGCGGCAAGGAAAACACCACGATCATCGACGGCGCCGGCGACAAGAAGTCCATCGAAGCCCGCGTCAAGCAGATCCGCGTGCAGATCGAGGAAGCGACCAGCGACTACGACCGCGAGAAGCTGCAGGAACGCGTTGCCAAGCTGGCCGGCGGCGTTGCGGTGATCAAGGTTGGCGCCGCGACCGAAGTCGAGATGAAAGAGAAGAAGGCCCGCGTTGAAGACGCGCTGCACGCCACCCGCGCTGCGGTGGAAGAAGGCGTGGTCCCCGGCGGCGGTGTTGCGCTGATCCGCGCCCGCGCGTCGCTCGGCAAGCTGAAGGGCGACAACCACGACCAGGAAGCCGGCATCAAGATCGTGCTGCGCGCCCTGGAAGAGCCGCTGCGCCAGATCGTTGCGAACGCGGGCGCCGAGCCCTCGGTCGTGATGAACAAGGTGTACGAAGGCAAGGGCAACTACGGCTATAACGCGCAGACCGGCGAGTACGGCGACATGGTCGAGATGGGCGTGATCGATCCGACCAAGGTGGCCCGCACCGCGCTGCAGAATGCAGCCTCCGTGGCCGGCCTGATGCTCACGACCGATGCAATGATTGCCGAACTCGTCGACGACAAGAAGGGCGGCGACATGGGCGGTGGCATGGGTGGTGGCATGGGTGGGATGGGCGGGATGGGTGGCATGGGCGGCATGGACATGTAATTCGTCCGCGACGAGGTTCGCGCGCCCAGGCGCGCGAGCCAAATCTGGGAAAGGGCGCTTCGGCGCCCTTTTTCTTTTGTGTTCGCAATGCGAAATCAGCCTGGAGGGGCTGCACAGCGGCAGCTAGTGTAGTGCTTCGTTCTGTTTGGAACTTAAGCGGCTGTTGGCGCGAATGACCTTGGCAAGGATGTCATTGGCCTTGGCAGTCCATACGAAAGGCTTGGGATTTTTATTGTGCAAATCGATGTACTCCTTGATTGCAGTGGTC
>CAMAXP010000016.1 GCA_945862265.1 Bordetella parapertussis | reverse complement strand
CAGGCCCGCTGCTGCAAGGCCGCCGAGGCCGAACGAGAACCCGAAGAACATCCCCGACACCATCCCGACGCGACCGGGCAGCAGTTCGTGCGCGTAGACGAGGATCGCCGGGAAGGCCGAGGCCATCATCAGCGCGATCACGATCGTCAGCACGCCGGTCCAGAAGAGGTTGGCATAAGGGAGCATCAGCGTGAAGGGCAGCGCGCCGAGGATGGAGATCCAGATCATCGGGCGGCGGCCGATCTTGTCGGAAATGTGCCCGCCGACCAGCGTGCCCATCGCCACCGCCGCCATGTAGACGAAGAGCTGCACCTGCGAGTCGCGCACCGGCAGGCTGAAATGTTCCATCAGGTAGAAGGTGAAGAAGGTGGTGATGCTGGAGTTGTAGGCGTTCTTGGAGAACACCAGCACCATCAGCAGGCCCACGAAGAACACCACGCCCGCGGCCGGGGCGGGCGGGGGCGCGTGTTTCGCGTCCTTTCCCTGCGGGTACGCCGCGCGAGCTTCGCGCAGGCGCGCCGAGTACCACATGCCCACGCGGGTAAGCACCATCATCGCGAGCAGCGCCGCGAGCGAGAACCACGCGATCGATCCTTGGCCTCGCGGCAGGATGATGAACGCCGCGAGCAGCGGGCCGATCGCCCCGCCTAGGTTGCCGCCGACCTGGAAGATCGACTGCGCAATGCCGTAGCGCCCGCCCGAGGCGGCCCTTGCGACGCGCGAGGCTTCGGGGTGGAACACGGCCGAGCCCGTGCCGATGAAACACGCTGCCAGCAGCACTGCGGTGTAGCTCTCAGCCATCGACAGGAGCACCAGGCCCGTCAGCGTCCCCGCCATGCCCACCGCCAGCGAATACGGCAGGGGTTTCTTGTCGGTGAACATGCCGATCTGCGGCTGCAGCAGCGACGCCGTGAGCATGAAGGCCAGCGTCAGCATCCCCACCTGGCTGAAGTCGAGGTGCAGCTGCGCCTTGAGCATCGGGTAGAGCGCCGGCAGCAGCGACTGCATCAGGTCGTTGAGCAGGTGGCAGAAGCCGAGCGACAGCAGGATCGGGAAGACCGTGTCCTTGCTGGTGATCGGGATCGGCCCGGCGGTGGCGGCTTTTTGCATGCCGCCATTATCCCGCAGGGCTGGGTGGCGAGGCCACCGCCGGTTCGCACCGGCCTTACGGTTCCTTCAGCTTGTCCTTCTTCACAACGGGGGGAGTGCCTTTCGAGCGCTTGTAGGCGGCGAAGATTCCGCCGAGGGCGACCAATACTGCGAGCACGAACCAGGTCATTTGGCTTTCCCGTCATTGGGGGAATCAAGTTAGACAACTTTCCAACCTACGGTGCCAATGTAATACGATGCATTGCATTGGAGTTGGAGGATTACCACTGATGGCTACCCGATCCCTGCGAGACCCCAAGCGCCGGCCCACCCACCCGGGCGCAATCCTGCGCGAGGATGTGCTGCCGGCCCTGAGGATGACCCAGAAGGAGTTCGCCGACTCGATCGGTGTCTCGCGCCTTAGTGTTTCGGAGATCCTGAACGAGAAGCGGATGGTGACCCCAGATATGGCCATGCGGCTGGGCAAGGCGCTGGGCAACGGTCCGGAGATCTGGCTGCGCATGCAGCAGACGCTGGACCTGTGGGAACTGGCGCAGCAGGACAAGTACCGGTCGATCAAGGCACTGGAAGTGGCTTAGGGGTGGGTTTTCAAGAGGTTTAAGGGTACGCTTCCGACTGGAGAATGCCCGTGAACGCAGTACTCAAAACCCGATTGGATTCGCATCGCTCCGAGCTGGCGGAAATCTGCGCCGGGCTCGGGGTGCGTCGCCTTGAGTTGTTTGGCTCCGCGGTGCGCAGCGACGAGCCGGGAGACCTCGACTTCCTTGTCGACCTGGGCGACCGTCCTCCGGCCGAATATGCGGAGGCGTACTTCGCTCTGCTGGAGAAGTTGCAGATCCTGTTCGCCGGGCCGGTCGACCTCGTAACCCCCGCGGGGCTCGGCAACCCGTATTTCCGCGAACGCGTCGAGCAGGAAAAAGCCTTGCTCTATGCAGCCTGACTCGGCGAAGTACCTCTTCGATGTCCGACGCGCGGCCGGACTGATCACCGGGTTCTGCTCAGGCCGTTCCTTCGAGGACTACGTCGCCGACGACATGCTCAAATCTGCGGTGGAGCGCCAGTTCGGGATCATCGGCGAGGCGCTCGCCCGGCTCGCCAAGGTCGACCCGGTCGTCGCGGAGCAGGTCAGCGACTTCCGCCGGATCGTGGCTTTCCGGAACATCCTCGTGCACGGATATGCCACCGTGGACGATCGGATCGTCTGGGGTGTGGTGGAGGCCAGCTTGCCGGGCTTGATGCAGTCCGTAGATGCGCTGCTAGCCAGCGCCTGAGCGCGGCCTCAGTCAGCCTTCGCCCCGCTCTCCTTCACCACCTTAACCCACTTCGCCGTGTCGGCCAGCATGAACTGGCGGAACTGCTCGGGGCTGCTGCCCACGGGCTCGGAGCCGTCGGCGAGGATGCGGTCGCGCACGTCGGGGCTGTTGAGGGCTTTGACCAGTTCGGCGTTCAGCTTCGCGACGATCGGTTGCGGCAGCCCCGGCGGGCCGATGATGCCGTACCAGCCCACCAGCTCGAAGCCCGGCAGTTGCTCGGCCACGGCTGGGAGGTCAGGCATCGTAGGGAGACGTTTGGTTGAGGTGATCGCCAGCGCGCGGATCCTTCCCGAGCGGATGTGCGGCTGCGCGGCCTGCAGCCCCGCGAAGTTGAAGTGGTATTCGTTGGCGAGCAGCGCCGCCAGCGCCGGGCCCGAACCCTTGTAGGGGATGTGCTCGGCCTTCACGCCCGCCAGCTGCTTGAAGAGCTCGCCCGCCAGGTGCCCGCCGCTGCCGATGCCGGCCGAGCCGAAGTTGAGCGGGCCGGGGTGGGCCTTGGTCCACGCAATGAACTCGTTGAGGGTCTTGGGCGGGTAGGAGGGGTGGATCACGAGGATCTGCGCGGCCGCGGTGAGCTGGCTGATCGGCGTGAAGCTGTTGACCGGGTGGTAGGGGAGCTTGCTGTTGAGCGCCGCGTTGACGGTGTGCTGGTGGTAGCAGAGCAGCAGCGTGTAGCCGTCGGGCTTGGCCTGGGCGGTGATCTCGCCCGCCACCACGCCCGAGGCGCTGGCCCGGTTGTCGACAATCACCGTCTGCTTCAGGGACTCGGTGAGCTTGGCCGCGAACACCCTCGCGAGAATGTCCGAGGTGCCTCCCTGGGCGGCGGCCGTCAGCAGGCGGATCGTGCGGTTGGGGTAGTCGTCCTGGGCGTGGGCTGGGGTGGCCAGCGTGGCGAGGGCGGCGAGGAGGAGGGCGGCGGTTTTCATGGGGGGAATCCTAGCGCAATTGGCGAACGGATTTGCCTTGCCATTCCGGCCTGGGTATCCGAAAATATGTACAGTCTGTACATAATTAACGCTTAAGGGGTTTGCCATGGCCAAGCTGGGCATCGAAATCACGCGCCGGCGTTTGCCCGAGCTTGTCGCCGCAGCCCACCAGGGCGCGGTCACGGTCATCACCCGGCACGGGCAGCCTTATGCCGCGCTGGTGCCGGTCCGCATGGCGGCGGGCGCCGGGCCGGGCCTGCCCACTTCGCTCATGGCGCTGAAGGGGAGCGCCGCCGGCCTGTGGGGCAAGGCGCCGGCCCGCACCATTGCCGAACTGCGCGACGAATGGCCGGCGTGAGCGGCCGCAAGCCACCCAAAGTCCCCGCTCCTGCGGCACGCAAGGGCCCGCCGCTGGCCGACTGGGCGGCCGTGCCTGACGGGGCGCTGCTGCTGGTGGACAGCGCGCCCCTGATCTACCACCTGGAAGGCAACGCGCAATTCGGACCCCGGTTCAGCGGCCTGTTCGAAGCCGCCGCCGCCGGCCGCGTGGCCATCGCGATCACCACGATCACGCTGGCCGAAGTGCTGGCCGGGCCCTACCGGCATGGCCGCGATGCGCTCGCAAAACAGATGGAGGCGGCTTTGGCGGAGCACGCGATCCATCCCTTGAGCGCCTCGATCGCGGTCCAAGCCGCCCGCCTGCGGCATCGCTACGAGCTCCGGCTCCCCGACGCAATCCAGCTCGCCACCGCGCTTGAGATCAACGCCCATGCGCTGGTGACTCACGACCGCGACTTCTCCGGTGTCGAGGACGTTCGGATCCTGATGTAGGGCGCGGTGGGCCAGGCTCACCCCCTGAGCCACCCCCGGTTGCACACTGGCTTCCCTTGTTTGGAGGCCCGCCATGAACCCTTCCCCGCTTACATCGCACGCCCGCGCGCGCATGCAGCAGCGCGGCATCGCACCCGACGCGCTGGACATGCTGCTGTCGTACGGCCGCGAGGCGCACGACCACCACGGCGCCGTGATCCTGTACATGGACAAGGCCGCACAGCGGCGGCTGGCCGCGGCCTCCAAGGCTTCCAGCGCCGTGCGGCGGTTGTCCGGGTTGTATGCCGTGCTGTCGCGGCACGGGCAGGTGATTACCGTGGGGCACCGGACGCGGCGGATCCCCCGTGCGTAGCGCGCCTGCCATGGAGTTGCGCGTCGGGGAGGCCAATCCCCTGCTGGACGCTTTTTTGGCGCGGGAGGGGCTCGAGACCGCCGCCTGCGTGCCTTCCCAGCCCGGGCTCGACGAGGCCCTGTGCGAGCAGGGGTACCCGGGGATCGGCGGGGCAAGCGTGCTGATCGTGGGGTTGCCGCGGGTTGCGGCGCGTGATTTGGGGCGGAGGCTGAGGCAGAGGGCGGTGATTTTCCACCAGCGGGGGCGGGAGACGGAGCTGGTGTTTGCGGGGTGAGTTTTACAAAAATGGCATGGGAGGTGGCTGGGGAGCGGCTCCTGGAAGGCCTTTCAAAATGTAAAAGTCTTACTTTCTAGGAGTCTAACGACAGACTCTCGACGAAAGAATTTGCGGCTAAGCTCGCGAGCTTGGGTTGCTCGTTGGCAATTGCATAGTGCTATTCTGGTCGAGTGGCTTCAAGCGTAGAGAATTCACTTAGGATGACTGACTATGACGGCACTCAGAGATCTAAGTAGCCTCATCGGGAAAGGTCGTGCAGCTCCAGATGGTGCTATTCGACCGGCTGTGGAAGCACTTTTCGGTGAGCGCTATCCAAGCAAGACTACAAAGGAGACTCAGGTAATCCGCCCGAGCCCCCGTCTCCCTGACCACCTTCCCCCACCTCTCCCGGTCCTGCCGCATCACCGCCCCCAGATTGTGCTCCCCACGGCCTCGAGCCCCACGTCGGCGAGCCGCCGGGCGACGTCGGGCTGGCGGACGATGTCGGCGACGGCGCCGGAGATGCGCGAAGCGACGGCCGCAGGCGTGCCGGCAGGCGCGACGAGGCCCTGCCACACGGAGTACCCGAACCCGGGCAGTGCGGTAAACCCTTTGCCTTCCCGCCGCGTTATGATGACGTTATCCACCGGAAACAGCACGTCGCTGGAGCCCACATGACCATCACCGACCGCATTGAAATCAACCCGGCCATCATGCAGGGCAAGCCCGTGATCCGCGGAACGAGGATCACGGTCGAACTGATCCTGCGTAAGGTATCCGAAGGCGCCGACGAGGCGGCGGTGCTGGAGGCCTATCCGCACCTGACGGAGGCGGACATCCAGGCCGCCATGGCCTGAGCGGCCAGCTCGGGCACGACAGTTGCCCCGAACGGCATGCCCCAAGCCTCCGATGTACAATATTTTCATGTCCCATTCGTATCGGAGGGCACCGTGAACGCGCCTGACACCCGTCGTCGCCTGGCCCCCGCACCCAAGCTGCCGCGCTCGAAGAAGGCCCGCCAATCGAAGGCGTTCGTGGAAGAGTTGCGCCGCCAGTGCAAGCTGATCGCAGCGGCGGATCGTCGGGATACGGGCTGGCAGAAGCTCATCCACCTGCCTGAATGAACCTTCGGCGCGGCGATATCGTCTACGTCGCGGTGAAGGGGCCTTACACCGCAAAGCCGCGCCCGGTTGTCGTCATCCAGGCGACCGAAACGCTGGACCTCCTCGAAAGCATTACCGTCTGCCCGATCACCAGCGTCGATATCGGCGCGAATTTCGTGCGTGTGGCGATTGCGACCGGGCGGCGCAGCGGCCTGGATCGTGATTCGTGGATCATGGCGGACAAGGTGGTAACCGTGCCGCGCCCGGCCCTGAAATCTTCCCCGGTTGGTCGGCTGGATGCGGCGGAACTATCCCAGCTCGAACTGGCGATCAGGACATGGCTGGATTTGTAGCGGGTTGATTCGCCGCAATCCGCGGCTTAATCCGCCCGAGCACCCGTCTCCCTGACCACCTTCCCCCACCTCTCCCGGTCCTGCCGCATCACCGCCCCCATCTCCGCGGGCGAACTCCCCACGGCCTCGAGCCCCACGTCGGCGAGCCGCCGGGCGACGTCGGGCTGGCGGACGATGTCGGCGACGGCGCCGGAGATGCGCGAAGCGACGGCCGCAGGCGTGCCGGCAGGCGCGACGAGGCCCTGCCACACGGAATACTCGAACCCGGGCAGGACCTCGCCCAGCACGGGCACGCCGGGCAAGAGGGGGTTCCGCGCGCCGCCGCCCAGGGCGAGGGTGCGAAGCCGGCCGGCGCGAACGTGCGGCAGCGCGATGAAGACGTCGACGAACATGAGGTCGACCTCGCCGGCGAGCAGCGCCGCGAACCCGGGCCCGGCGCCCTTGTAAGGCACGTGCGTGAGGCGCACCCCGGCCAGGGACTTGAAGAGCTCGCCGGCGAGGTGCGGCGTGGTGCCGCTGCCGGCGGAGGCGAAGTTGAGCTTGTCCGGCGCGGCGCGGGCGGCGGCCACCAGCGCGGCGACGTCCGAAAACCCGGTGCGCGGGTGCACGGCGAGCACGCCGTAGTTGGTGGCGATGACCGACACGGGCACGAAGCCGTCGGGGTCGAAAGATAACGACCCGTACAGCGACTTATTGATGACGATCGGCCCGGGCGAGGAGAGGAGCAGGGTGTGGCCGTCAGCCAAGGCCTGCGCGACGAACCCGGCGCCGAGGTTGCCGCCGGCGCCGGCGCGGTTCTCCACGACCACCGGCTGGCCCCAGCGGGCGGTGAGCTTCTCGGCCAGCAGCCGCCCCAGCGTGTCGCTCCCGCCGCCGGGCTGGAAAGGCACCACGATCCGCACCGGGCGGGAGGGGTAGTCCTGCGCGTGGAGGGAAAGGGGCAGCGCAAGCGCGAGCAGGAGGAGGGGGCGGAGGAGGGAGGGAAGCATGGGTTGATTTGCCAAATTTGGTTGGAAACTGGCTTGGGAGACAGTCCCAGTGCGGGGATTCAGGAAAAATGTTTGACTTTTATGGGCGGCAGGTCGGGCGCGGTCAACGCGGTGCAGTGTCGTTCGTTGGAGAGATGGTAACGCCTGCGAGATCCAGCCAGCTTGGCTGGCTGCGCCCGGAAGCCCGCGGGGGAGTTACGTTAGAATTCCCAATATCCGTTTCGATGGAGTGCAGCCCATGACAAGCCGGATCGATGCTTTGGTCGAGCAGGCCAAAGCCCTGAGCGCGGAAGAGCAGGTGGCCCTGCTGAATACCCTGCAGGACCTGGTGGCGCCGGCGCCCGCGGGCTGGGACGAAGCGTGGATAGCCGAATGTGAGGAGCGCCTCGCAGCGTACGATCGTGGCGAGGTGAAAGCGGACGATTTTGACGCCGCCCTCTCCGACCTCAGAAGGAAGTACGGCCGGGCATGATTGTTCGCCAGCTTCCTGGCGCCACGGCAGACCTGGACGAAGCAGTCGACTTTTACGCCAGGATCAGCCCGAGCCTGGTCGAAGCCTTGCTCGATGAAGTCATCGCCGCCCAGCGGCGAATCGCAGGGTTCCCACAGGCCTGGCACCCGCTGGGCGCCAAGGGGCTTCGGCGCTTTGTGCTGGGGCGGTTTCCCTACGCAATCATTTTTCGTGCCAAGCCCGACGAAATTCTCATCGTTGCGTATGCCCACACACGGAGGCTGCCGGGGTACTGGCGGTCACGCCTCAGGGCTCGGCGTTAAGGTTAATCTGGGTCTGTCCCGGGTTATCCCGGCAAGCGCAGGCAACCGGGGCAACAGGTTGCAATTTATATCAAAACGGATAAGATCATGCGAAAGCCCGTGACATGGCTTGGGGACAGCCTCGACGTGGTCCGTGAGCTGCCGGCCCTCGCCAAAAGCCGCATCGGCCGGCAGGTCCTGAGGCTCCAGTATTGAGTTGGCGCGTGCACGGTTCAAGGCGCTGGTCAACGAAAGGAAACGGCGATGACCGGGAAACTGAAGGTGAAGCGCGGGAGCGCGAACGTGTTCCACGACCTGGGCTTCCCGGCGGAAGAAGCGCAGAACCTGCTGCTCCGGTCGGACCTCATGTCGCGCATCGAGCGCTACGTGAAGGACAGCGGGCTGAGCCAGAAGGACGCTGCAGCCGGGCTGGGCGTTACCCAGCCCCGCCTGAACGACCTTCTCAAGGGCAAGATCGAGAAATTCAGCATCGACGCGCTGGTCAACATGCTTGGGCATGCCGGGATGCGCGTGGCCGTGACGGTGAAGAAGGCGGCTTAGGGTTTTCGGCCGGAAATCAGGGTCTACCCCGGTTTACAGCAGCGCCAACACCGCCTTCCCGAACGCCCCCAGGTCGCGCGTGCCGGTGCGCAGCACCTGCATCACGATCTTCCAGTCGACCTCGGTGTACTCGTGCACCAGCACGTTCCGAAAGCCGACGGCGCGCTGCAGTTTCTGCGCAAGGGCGCGATCGATCATCCCGCGTTCGGCGAGCACGCTGAACGCCTGTGCGGCCGTGGGCGGCACCGCCCCGTGCGCCGCGCACAGGTGGAGCGCGATGTCGATGCACCCCTGGATCGCAACTTCGAGGTTGCGGGCGAGGATGTCCCGGAGGTCTTCGTCCGCGGCCAGCGCCTTGAGGCTGGCGGGCCGCTTGGCTTCGATGCGCTTGAGGCGGCGTGACAACTCGGCGAGCTTCGCGTCCAGCATGGCGGTGTCTATCCGGGCGCCGGCAGGCTTCATGCGAACAAGCCCTTGCGCGCATGCTGCGCCGCGCGTGCCACGCTGCGCCGGTCGTCCTCCATGCGATGCAGGCGGACGGCCATCCGCTCGCGGGTCGCCACGCTGTCGCAGAGGATCTCCGTCCCGCCCAGCGTCTGCGCGAGGGCCAGGCCGTCGGCTTTTTCCAGGTCGACGAGGTCGACGCTGCGTCCCGCAACCTCGGCGATCAATCCGGTCAGGGCCATGCGCAGGTCGGCAGTCATCGGTTTGCCGAAGCTGACGGCGACATCGATGTCGCTGTCCCGGCGCGCAGTGCCGCGCGCAACGGAGCCGAAAAGCGTTGCGTATGCGGCGCCGGCGGCGCGCAGGCGGGCCTCGAGGCGCTCCTCAAGCGGGGATGGCGGGGCGGGGAAGTCACCGGGCGCCAGCACATAGGCGACCACCCGGCCGTGGCGCTCGATCGCCACCGGGCCGTGCGCTGTGGCCTCCAGCAACTGCCCGAAGCGGTTCTTGGCGGAAGTGGCGTCGAAGGTGGTGGGCCGGTCGGACATCGGGCCATATTAGCTAAAATGGCTAATTAAGGCAATCCGGCTCGGCCGGAAATCGGGGTCTGTCCCGGGTCTGTCCCGGGTCTGTCCCCGATTTACCGCAGCCTGAACCGCACCGGCACCAGGGCTTCGCGCGGGGCGCTGGCGGGCAGGGCGCGGAGCCCACGCGCGGCGCGCACGGCGGCGTCGTCCAGGAGCTTGTGGCCGCTGGAGGCCTCGACCCGCGCGGCGATGGCGTTGCCGGCCTCGTCGAGGAAGAGCATCACCAGCACCTCGCCCTCCAGCCCGCGCTCGATCGCCTCCAGCGGGTAGAGCAGCTCGCGCGAGATCTGCTCGCGGGCGCGGCGCGCGGCCTCGCCTGAGAGCGTCGAGCCCGACGCGGCGCGCGCAACGGTCTCGGGCGGGCGCGTGAGGCGGCGCTCGGTCGTGCGCGGAGTTGGTTTCGGGGCGGGCTTCGCGGCAGGTTTCACTGCGGGCGCGGCGGCAGGCGCGGTATCCTCCGGCCTGCGCAATTCAGGCTGGGCGGCAGGAACCGGCAGCGGATCGGCGAGTCTCACTTTGAGCGCCGGGTCCGCCGGGCGCGGCAGGACCGACGCAACGCGCACGCCAGAGGCCAGCAGCGCTGCGTGCAGGACGAGCGACAGGACAAGGGCCCGTGCGAGCGGGAAATAGATGCGAGGATCCATGGGGGCGGTGCCGGCATTCATTCTAGCGACGATCGCGGCGCTGGCCGCGGCCGTGCACGCCGCGCCCGCGCACGCGCAGGTCCAGTTCCCCTTCCAGCTGTTCCGTTCCAACGCGCTGCCGGACGCCGTAGAGTTCGGCTCGCGCATCGAGAACAACGACCTCGAGGCCGCAAAAGACTGGCTCGACCGCGGCCTTGACCCAGACTTCGTCGGCGACCGCATCGGCACGGGCCTGATGATCGCGGCCTGGCAGGGCAGCGTGCCGATGATGGAGCTCTTCGCCGCAAAAGGCGCCGACATCAACCGCATGAACGCGCTGGGCGAGCAGGCGCTGATGCACGCGGCGTGGCGCGGCAACCTCGATGCCGTGCAGTGGCTGATGGGCAAGGGCGCCACGCTCAACCGCAGCAACAAGCAGTGGACGGCGCTGCACTACGCATCCTTCTCCGGCAAAGACGAGGTGGTGAAGTTCCTCGTCGCGCGCGGCGCGGACATCGACGCGCGCAGCCCCAACGGCTCCACGCCGCTGATGATGGCGGTCTACGAGGGTCGCGAATCCACGGTGAAGCAGCTGATCCGCCTCGGCGCCGACCGCAAGCTCACCAACGATACCGGCGAGGGCGCGATGGACTGGGCCTTCAAGCACGAGCAGGTTGCGATCGCGCGCTCGCTCGGCAGCATGCAGGAGTTCGCGGCGGCGGCCAACCGCCCCAAGGCCGAGTGGACGCCCACGGTGCGTTCGCAGCCGGTGACAGCCGCTCCGCCCGTGGAGCGGGCCGCTGCGCCGGCCCCGGCCCCCGCCCCGGCCCCGGGCGCCGCGTTGCGCGAGCAGATCGCCGAACTCACGCGCATCCGCAACACCCTGAAGTCGCGCGGGATGGAGAAAGACGTGCAGAAGCTCGATACCCGGATCGCGGCGCTGCGCTACCGGCTCGCCAAGGGCGAAGACTCGCGCCGGCCGGCCACGCTGGAAATCACCGCCAGCCGCAAAGCGCCCACCGAGCAGCGGGCGCGCTACCAGAAATTCAGTGACGGGGAGTCGAAGTAGCGGCGCAGGCCGCCGGCCTCAGGCGATGCCGAGCACGGTGCGCACGCCTTTGAGCAGGTTCTCGCTCTTCAGCGGCTTGGTCAGGTAGCCGTCGGCGCCGCCGACGAGGCCTTTCATCACCGCGGGGCGGGTGGCCTCGGCGGTAGTCATGATCACCGGCGTGGCTTTCAGCGCGGGCACCTGCTTCATCTTCGCGAGGATCTCGAAGCCGTTGGTGCCGGGCAGGTTCACGTCGAGCAGCACCAGGTCGGGCAGCGGGGTCTTGCGCAACTCGGCGACGATCGTGGTGCGGTCCTGGGCGATGCGCATCGCGAAGCCCGCTTTCGACAGCAGCCGTTCGACCAGCGCACAGAAATCGAGGTCGTCGTCGATCAGCAGGATGGAATGCTGTTCCCCCGTGGCGAGCTTGCGTGCGCCGACGGATTTGCGTGCAATGCTCACGTAGTAGCCGTCGCCCTGCAGCGCGGCCACGCTGCCTTCGGCCTCGCGGTCGGCGCTCGCCATCGCGCCCGCCGAGGGCGCCGCCGCCGGCGCGGTGGAAGCAAAGAACGAGGTCAGGTCGAGGCCCATTTCTTCCTCGACGGTGGGCTGGCGGATGCAGCCTTCGCTCATCAACGCGCGCAGCACGTTGCGCAGCACTTCGGGTTTGAGGTGCTGCAGCTGCTGCTCGAGGTCGCCCACGTTGGCCTTGCCGTCCACGGCCACCAGCAGCTCGAGCATCTCCGCCGTCAGCGTCGTGGCGCCGGACTGGATCTCGGCTTCACCCTTGTCGGTGGCGCGAAACACGTCGAGCGGGTAGATCGGGAGGACTTCCCGGTTCTCCGCAGAAAAGACATCTACGCGACGGTATTCGACGGTCATGGTGGCAACAATGTACTCCTTGCTCGAATGGGCGGTAAAGTAAGCGTACCGACAGCTCCAGAAACCGCTTTTTCAAGGATGCCAGGCCATGCATATCGTCATTGCGCAGATGAAACATGAGACCAATACGTTTTCGCCCGTGCCCACGCCCATCCAGCGGTTCGCCGTTGGCACCCCCATGCCCCACGAAGGGGCGGCCGGGGTCCAGGCCCTGCGCGGGACGGGGTCGGGGATCGGCGCGTTCATCGAACTGGCGGAAAAGGCCGGCGCCACGATCACCCTGCCGGTGGCCGGCAGCGCCTGGCCCAGCGGCCCGGTGGAGGACAAGGCGTTCGAGTACATGGCCGGGCGCATCTGCGACGCGGTGGCCAAGGGCTGTGACGCGGTCCTGCTCGACCTGCACGGCGCCATGGTCACCGAGAGCTACGAGGACGGCGAAGGCGAACTGCTCGCCCGCGTGAGAAAGCTCGCGCCCAACACCCCGATCGCGGTCGCGCTCGACATGCATACCAACCTGTACCCGGCCATTGTCGAGAACTCGGACGTGATCGCCGGTTACCAGACCTACCCGCACGTCGACGTATATGAAACGGGGATGCGCGCCGGCAAGGCGCTCTTCGCGATGCTGGAAGGCAAGGCAAAGCCTGCCATGGCGTGGGGCCAGCGCGCGATGCTGCCGCACGTGATGCGCCAGTCGAGCCTCGATTCGCCCAACCGCGAGATCCAGGCGCGCTGCCGCCAGATGGAAAAGGAAGGCGCGCTGTGCGCGAGCCTGTTCGTGGGTTTTCCGCACGCCGACATCGTGAATGCAGGGTTGTCAGCGGTGGTGGTCACCGACAACGACCCGGCGCTCGCGCGCCGCTGGTGCGACGAGCTGCTCGACATGGCCTGGGACGCGCGGGCGCAGTGGGTCTACGAAGTCGAGCCGCTGTCGAAGTCCTTTGCCCGCGCAAAGGCCATGGACGCGCGGCCGGTGGTGCTGCTTGACCATTACGACAACGCGGCTTCCGGCGGCACCATGGATACGATGGCGGTGCTTGCCGGGATCCTCGAGGCCGGGCTGGAGGACGTCGCCGCGTTCGCGGTCTATGACCCTGCCGCAGTCGTGGAGATGCAGAAGGCGGGCCTCGGCGCGCGCGTCACGCTTGCGCTGGGCGGCAAGCTCGACATGCCGAGCCTCGGCCTCAAGGGCCAGCCGCTCACGGTGACGGGTACGGTAAAGAACCTTACCAACGGGCAGTTCAGGAACCGCGGGCCCATGTCGAAAGGCGTACTGATGGACATGGGCGCCACCGCGGTGCTCGACACCGGCAAGGTCGAGATCGTGGTGATCTCACGCCAGCAGGAGCCGAACGACCTCGAGTGCTTTGCTTCGCAGGGGATCGACCCCACGAAGAAGCGCTACCTCATGCTGAAAAGCCGCGTGCACTGGCGCGCCGGCTTCGGCGATCTGGCCAAGGCTACGGTCGAATGCGCGGGCGTCGGGGTGTGCACGTCGGATTACGGCGTGCTGGACTTCAGGAAAGTCCGCCGGCCCATCTACCCGCTCGACCGGATCTAGTCAGTCTTTCGAGTAGGGCCGGACGGCGCGCATTTCCACCGTCAGTCCGATGCCTTCGGCCGCATCCACGAGGCGGTCGAGGCTGAAGGCGTCGTAGTCGTTGCACAGGCGGCTGGTCTGCGCGATGGACAGGCCCATGATATCGGCCGCGTCGCTGCGGCTGATGTCGAGTTCCTCGATGCGGCCCTGGATGCGCGTGCGCAACTGGGCGCGCAGCTTGGTGCTCGGCGCGATTTTCTGCTTGGCCTTGGAGGGCTTTGCCGGTTTTGTTGCCTTTGCTGCTTTTGTTGCCTTTGCTGCCTTCGGTTTTGCTTTTGCCACGATGATGCTCCTTCGAATGCGTGTCTATTCCGGAATGCTACCCCCATGTGGGGGCGTGGGGGAAGTTGGATTTCGCAATTAATCGTGCTGCGGCACAGGGATTGCGGATTTTGCATAGATTCCCGATGTACGGTGTCCGCTGCGGGACGGGATGCGGGAGTTGAATTGCGCCGCCATGGCCCCATTTTTTACCCATGAGATCGAGCGACGCGATCGGTGATTTGCCCTCTTACCAGCCCGATACGTTCCGGAAAAAATCCCCTGCCCCGGCCGAGGGAGGGAGGTTGGGAGGGAGGGCCGGGGCAGGGTTACCGCTCTAACTTGAAGAAATTCCGGTCGAGCCAGCCGGCGATGGCATCCACGTCGGCGGCCGAGAAGGCGGGCAGGTACTGCTCGCCCCAGAGGGTGACTTCATGCTTCAGTTCACGCATTGAAGCCGGCACGCGGCAGGCCTCGCTGCCCTCTTCGCCCGAGAAAGCGCTGGGGGCGATGGAGAAGATCGCGGCGAGCGGTGAGGCTTTCATGGCGTGCTCCGGGTCGAAGGGTTCAACAGGTTTATCGGCGCATTGCGGTGCAACTTGAGGTGCTGTGAAACGCAGCCGTCCGCAAGGGGCCGATTGGCTTACAGTAGCCGCCATGCGACTCCCCTTCAACACCGCCTTTGGCGTGGTCCTGCTCGCGGCGGCCGCTTTTTCGGCCCTGGCGCAGGCGCAGACCTATCCCGCGAAGCCGGTGAAGATCATTGCGGGTTTCCCGCCCGGTGGCGCGGCAGACCTTCTCGCGCGCGTGGTCGCCGACAAGCTCTCAGCGTTGCTCGGCCAGACGTTCGTGGTCGAGAACCGGCCTGGCGCCGGCGGCACCATCGGCGCAGATGCGGTAGCCAAGGCCGCGCCGGACGGCTATACGTTGTTGTTGGGCGCGGCCGCCAGCCAGACCATCGCGCCGGCGATCTACAAGTCGCTGCCTTACGACGCAGCGAAGGATTTCAAGCCGGTTGCGCTGGTGGCGACGATCCCGGTGACGCTGGTGGTGCATCCCTCAGTGGCGGCCAACAACGTGCGCGAACTCGTCGCCGTGATGAAGGCCGCCAGCGCGCCGATGCAATACGCCTCCAGTGGCAACGGCGCGATCCCGCACCTTGCCGGCGAACTCTTCCAGCTCTCGCAGGGCGTGAAGCTCGTGCACGTGCCCTACAAGGGCGCGCCGCTCGCGATGTCGGACCTGCTCTCGGGCCGGGTGCAACTGATGTTCGACAACCTGCCCACGGTGCTCGCGCATATCCGCTCGGGCAAGCTTCGTGCGCTTGCCGTGGCGGGTACGAAGCGCGCCCGTGCCTTGCCGGACCTGCCTACGCTCGCGGAAGCGGGTGTGCCCAATGCGGAAGTGGGCTCCTGGTTCGGCGTGCTTGCGCCGGCCGGCACCCCTGACGCGATCGTTGGCGCGCTCACGCGCGAGATCGGCAAGGCCCTCGCCGCCGAAGACGCAAAAGGGCGCCTGGATGCGATGGGTGCGGAGCCCACCTACCTTACGCCGGAGGAGTTCGCCAGGCTCATCCGTGCCGATACGGAGAAGTGGGCAAGGCTGGTCAAGGCGACCGGCGCGCAGGCCGACTGACATGAGCGCCGCCCTCTCCGCCGTCACCGCGCTCCTTGCCGACTACTGCGCCCACCTCGACGCCGACCGGCTCGAGGCCTGGTGCGAACTTTTCGCCGAAGACAGCACCTACCGCATCGTCCCGCGGGAAAACCGCGTGCAGAACCTGCCGGCGGCGATCCTGCACCTCGCCAACCGCAACATGATCCGCGACCGGGTCACGGTGCTGCGCACGGCTGCGGTCTACAACATCCACGTCGACCGCCACATGACCAGTGCGATCCGCGTGCTCGAGTCCGATGCGCGCAGGGCGAAGTACGAGGCCAGTTTCTGCGTGTTCCAGTCCGACCAGGAAGGGCGCACGAAGCTCTTCTGCACCGGGATGTACGAGGGCGAGGTGAGCCTTGCGCCGACCCCGCTCATCACCCGGCAGGAGGTCATCGTGGATACGTTCTCGATCCCGGCCCTGCTGGCCGTCCCCATCTAGGCGCCGCCGTCATGACTGTACCGATCACCGAAGAACTGAAGGCGCTGTGGCCGCGCAACGATTATTCGCGCGTACCTTACCGTTACTATCACGATGAGGCGCTCTACCGGGAGGAGCTGGAGCGGATCTTCCGCGGGCCGACGTGGAGCTACCTGTGCCTCGAGGCCGAAATCCCCAAGCCGGGCGACTATCGCACCACGCTGGTGGGCGAGACGCCGGTCGTGGTGACGCGCAAGGACGACGGCGTGGTTGCGGCCTTCGTGAACCGCTGCGGGCATCGTGGCGCGATCGTGCGCCGCGAGGCTTTCGGCAACGCGAAGGAGCACATCTGCGTGTACCACCGCTGGTCGTACGCGCAGGACGGCAGCCTCACCGGCGTGCCGTTCCGCCGTGGCGTGGGCGGCAAGGGCGGCATGCCGGAGGACTTCGACCCGAAGCAGAACGGCATGCAGAAGCTCACCGTGCGTTCGATCCGCGGCGTGGTGTTCGGCACCTTCGCCGCCGAGGTCGAGACCCTCGAGGACTACCTCGGCCCGGTGATGGTCGCGCACATCGAGCGGCTCATGCACAAGCCCATCCGCATCCTCGGCTACCAGCGCCAGACCGTGTACGGCAACTGGAAGCTCTACATGGAGAACGTGCGCGACTCGTACCACGGGGGGCTGCTGCACGAGTTCCAGAACACCTTCGGCATCAGCCGCGTCACGCAGGTGGGTGGTGCGCGCATGGATGCGCGCCACCGGCACCACGTCACCTACAGCAGCGCGCAGGAAGCCGGGGATGGCACCCAACTGCACAAGGACGCAGGCGTCGAGAACGACCGGTTGCGGCTGGCCGATGCGAGCCTCCTCGAATACAAGCCCGAGTTTGCCGACAACCAGCAGCTCACCATCTCCTCCGTCTTCCCGAACGCGGTGTTCCAGCAGATCCGCAACTGCCTCGCCACGCGCCAGTTGCGGCCGCGTGGCGTCGGCGAGTTCGACCTGTTGTTCACGATCTACGGCTACGAGGACGACACGCCCGGGATGCTGGCAATGCGCCTCGTGCAGGCCAACATGATCGGGCCGGCGGGTTACATCTCGATGGAGGACGGCGAAGCGATCGAGATCGTCCAGCGCGCCACGAAAGGCGAGCGCACGATCAGCGGCCTGCTCGAGATGGGCGGGCTCGGCCCGATCCCCGACGAGATCAAGTTCCGGACCTCGGAAGTGTCCATCCGCGGGTTCTGGTCCTACTATGCCTCACTGATGAACATGGAACCTGAAGGGGCCCCGCGATGAAACTGCTGTCTGCCGTACTGCTTGCGTTTTCCATCCTGCCTGTTGCCCACGCGCAGGCCCCTTATCCTTCCAAACCGGTAAGGATCATCGTTCCCTACCCGGCGGGCGGGTATTACGACGTGTCCTCGCGGGTGCTCGGGCAGAAGTTTTCCGAGGCGCTGGGCCAGGCCTTCGTCATCGAGAACCGGCCCGGCGCCAATGCGATCGTCGGCACGGAACTCACGGCGAAGTCCGCCCCTGACGGCTACACGATCATGATGGGCGGCATCGGCCCGCACGCGATCAATGCGAGCCTGTACCCGAAGCTCTCCTACGACCCGGTGAAGGACTTCGCGCCCATCATCCTCGTTTCAATGACGCCGAACGCGCTGGTGGCGCACCCGGGCGTGGCAGCAAAGACGGTGGGGCAGTTGCTGGACCTCGCGCGCGCACAGCCGGGCAAGCTCAACTACGCGTCCAACGGCTCCGGCAGCTCGGTGCACCTGTGCGCGGAATTGCTGGGTACGATGACCGGCACGAAGTTCAACCATGTGCCCTTCAAGGGCAGCGCACCAGCGGTGGCCGCGACTCTCGGCGGGCAGACGGAATTCGCTTTCGCCACTGCGGGAGACGTGCTTGGCCACATCCGCGGCGGGAAGCTCCGTGCACTGGCCGTGACGGGCGCGAAGCGCATCCCGGCGCTGGCCGACACGCCGACGATGATCGAAGCCGGCGTGGCGGGCTACGAGGCGACGGCCTGGTTTGCACTGTTCGCCCCCGCCGGCACGCCGCGCGAGATCGTGGCGCGGCTCAATGCCGTCGCCGCAAAAGCGCTCGATACCGACGAAGTCCGCGAGCGCCTCGCGCCGCAGGGCTCGGCCGACCTGGTCGGCGGGGCTCCCGAAGTGCTCGGGAATCTCGTAAAGTCCGAGATCGGCAAATGGTCGAAGGTGGTGCGCGAGTCCGGCGCCAAGGCCGACTGAACCTTCACACAGGAGAACGCTCATGGCTTTCAAGGTCATCACCCCCGCAGGCTCCCCGCCGCCGCTCGCCCCGTATTCGCCGGGCGCGCTGGCCGGAAACATCCTCTACATCGGCGGCACGCTGGCCATGGACGCCGACGGCAAGACGTTCGGCGTGGGCGATGTGCGCGCGCAGACGCGCAACGTGCTCGAGTCGATCAAGGCGGTACTGGCCGCGGCCGGCGGCACGATGACCGACATCACGTTCAACCAGATCTTCCTCAAGGATCTCGCCGACTATGCCGCGATGAACGAGGTCTACAAGGAGTATTTCCCGAAGAACCCGCCGGCGCGCTACTGCATCCGCGCCGACCTCGTGCGGCCGGACTTCCTGGTGGAGATTGCCTCTACTGCGCATGTCGGGAATTGAGCGGGAACTGAAGATGGCACTGTCCACCCCGGCGCCCCGCCGCCACGTGCATACGCGCACGATCCGTTGCGAAGGTTTCGAGCGTGACGACGGCCTCTGGGACATCGAGGCGCGCATCATCGACACCAAGACGCACAAGACCGTAGAGCCGTATCGCGGCGAGCGCGCGGCCGGCGAGCACGTGCACGACATGGTGCTGCGCCTGACGCTGGACCGGGAAATGGTGGTGCAGGACATCGAAGTCTCGACCAACGAGGCGCCTTACCAGCCGTGCTTCACCGTGGCGCCGGCCTACAAGGGCCTCATCGGCGCGAAGGTCGGCGGCGGCTGGCGCAAGGCCGTCAACGAGGCCGTGGGCGGCACCAAGGGGTGCACGCACCTCAAGGAGTTGCTGATGCCCGCAGCCACGGTGGCTTACCAGACCATGGGCAGCTGGCCCAAGGAGCCTGACGCGAAGGGCGCGGCGCGCCCGGTGACGCTGCATGGCAAGCAGGCGGCGCGCCCGTATTTCATCGACGGCTGCAAGGCGTGGGCGGCCGATGGCGAGGTGGTGGCGAAACTGTTTCCCGCGCACCACGTGAAGCGCGGCTGACGGCAACGCCCATGATGGCGACCCTGTATTACGGCGACCTCGTCAGGGCGGGCGCGGAGGTGGCTGCGCGCGGCGCGAAGCTTGCCGGCGGGCTGATGCGGCTGGGCATGGTGGAAGGCAACGTGGCGGCCTTGCTCCTGCGCAACGACCCGATCTACGCCGATGCGATCCCCGCGTGCCGGACCGGCGGGTTCTACTATTGCCCGATCAACTGGCACTTCACGCGCGACGAAGTGGCGTTCCTCGTCACCGACAGCAAGGCGAAGGTGCTCATCGTGGCGGCGGACCTGTATCCCGCCGTGAAGGACGCGATTCCCGCAGGCGTGAAGGTCCTCGTATCCGGTGCGCAGGACGGGCAGGTGCCGCCCGGCACGCTCGCCTACGAATCCTGGCTCGACGCGCAGTCGCCCTACGACGGGCCGGTGGTCTCGCCCCGCGGGCACCTCGCCTATTCGTCGGGCACCACCGGCCGGCCCAAGGGCGTGCTGCGCAAGGCGTGGCCGGTCGGCGAGGCGGCCGAAGGCCAGCGCCGCTCCGATGCGCTCGCGGCGCAATGTTTCGGTGTTGTCCCGGGATGCCGCACATTGATGCCCGCGCCGCTCTACCACAGCGCGCCGAGCCTGATCACGCAGACCTCGCTCCGCCTCGCGGAGCGGTTGGTGGTGATGCCGAGGTTCGACGCGGAGGAGACGCTGCGGCTGATCGAGCTCCACCGCATCGACCTCGCGTACATGGTGCCGACGATGTACGTGCGGATGCTGAAGCTCCCGGAGGAGGTGCGCTCGCGCTACGACCTGTCGTCGCTGCGCTTCATCGCCTCGACCGGCTCGCCGTGCCCGCCCGACGTCAAGCGGGCGATGATCGACTGGCTCGGACCGAAGATCTACGAGACCTACGCGGCCAGCGAGACGGGACTCATCACGATCATGTCCTCCGAAGAGGCGCTCGAGCGTCCCGGCAGCGCGGGGCTGCCCGCGGGCGACGCAACCATTCGCATCGTCAGCGAAGAGGGCCTGCCCTGTCCCACCGGGGAGATCGGCCTCATCTACATGAAGCAGCCGGCGTACGCCGACTTCACCTATGTGGGCAATGAGGAAGCGCGGCGCGCCGCCGAGAAAGACGGCCTCGTCACGCTGGGCGACATGGGCTACCTCGATCCGCAGGGCTACCTTTTCATCTGCGACCGCGCGTCGGACATGGTGATCTCGGGCGGCGTGAACATCTACCCGGCCGAAGCCGAGCATGCATTGATGGGCTGCCCCGGCGTGCTCGACTGCGCGGTGTTCGGCATCCCCGACGAGGAAATGGGCGAGCGGCTGATGGCGGCCATCCTGCCCGAACCCGGCGCAGTGGTGGACGCGGCCGCCGTGGAACAGTGGCTGCGGCCGCGCATAGCCGGGTACAAGATCCCGCGCGACGTGACCCTGGTCAGCGAGTTCCCGCGCGACGACAACGGCAAGGTCGCCAAGCGAAAACTGCGTGCGAAATACTGGGAGGGACGCGAGCGGCGGGTGTAGCGGCGGTCTAAAATCGGGGGTTTGCGCGAAAACAACTATAAAACGGAGAGACCGATGAACCCGATCCGCACCCTGGCACTCTGCACCACGGCCCTGCTCGCCGCCGTGCTGGGCGCCGCACCCGCGTCCGCACAGACGGGATTTCCAAACAAGGTAGTCAAGATCATCGTCCCGTTCCCGGCCGGCGGCTCGGCGGACGTGCTCGCCCGCATCGTCGGCGAGAAGCTCTCGGCCAAGTGGGGCCAGCCGGTGGTGGTCGAGAATCGCGTCGGGGCGGGCGGCAACATCGGCGCCGAAGCCGTGTTCCGCGCGGACCCGGACGGCCACACGATCCTTTCCAGCCCGCCCGGGCCGCTCGCGATCAACCTGAACCTGTACAAGCAGCTGGCGTTCGATCCGACTAAATTCGTCCCGGTCACGGTGCTGGCGATCGTTCCCAACGTGATCACCGCCAGGCTCGACCTGCCGGCCAATTCGGTGAAGGAGCTGATCGCCTACGCCAAGGCCAACCCGGGCAAGGTGATCTACGCCTCGCAGGGCAACGGCTCCACCTCGCACCTTTCAGCCCAGATGTTCGCCAGCATGGCCGGCATCGAACTCACGCATGTGCCGTACAAGGGCGAAGGCCCGGCGCTGGTCGACATCGTCGCGGGGCGCGTGGACATCTTCGTCGGCAACATCGCCGCGGCCCTGCGCTTCCAGCAGGCGGGCAAGGTCAAGTTCCTCGGCGTGGCCAACGCGCGCCGCAGTGCCGTCGCCCAGGACACACCCGCGGCCCCGGAGTTCGGGATGCCCGATTTCATCGCCAGCGCGTGGTTCGCGTTTGCGATGCCGCCGGGCACGCCCAATGCCCTCGCGCAGCAGGTCAACGCGGCCACGGTCGAGGCGCTGAAGATGCCCGACGTGCGCCAGCGCTACCTCGAGCAGGGCGCCGAGCCGGTGGGCAACTCCACGGCCGAGATGGCGGCCTTCGTAAAAGATGAGATGGTGCGCTGGCAGAAAGTGATCCAGAGCGCGAAGGTCACTTTGCAATAACCGCAATCAAGCAAGGAGCACACGCATGAACGCACCCGAACCGAGAGTCGAATGGCCCAAAGGCATGGTGTCCGGTGCGCCCTTTTGGGCCTACCAGGACGAGGCCACGTACCAGCTGGAGCAGAAGCGCGTATTCCAGGGGCCGGTGTGGAACTTCGTGTGCCTCGAGGCCGACGTGGCGAAGCCCGGCGACTACCGCACCACCTTCGTGGGCGAGATGCCGGTGATCGTGGTGCGCGGCGACGACGGTGAAATCTATGCGTTCGAGAACCGCTGCACGCACCGTGGCGCGCTGATCGCGCTGGACGATGGCGGGAGCGGCGCGAAGGATTTCCAGTGCGTGTACCACGCCTGGACCTACGACCAGAAGGGCACGCTGAAGGGCATCGCCTTCGAGGAAGGCTCCAACGGGCAGGGCGGCATGCCGAAGGACTTCGACAAGGCGAAGAACAGCCCGCGCAAGCTCTATACGGCCACCCTGTGCGGCCTCGTGTTCGCCAGCTTGTCGGACGATGTGCCGCCGATCGAGGACTACCTCGGCGAGGCGATCCTCGGCCGGATCCAGCGCGTGCTCAAAAAACCCGTCGAAGTGATCGGGCGCTTCACCCAGGCGCTGCCGAACAACTGGAAGCTCTACGCCGAGAACGTGAAGGACACCTACCACGCGAGCCTGCTGCACCTCTTTTTCGGCACCTTCCGCATCACCCGCCTCACGCAGGGCGGGGGCGTGTTGGTGAGCGAAGACGGCGGCCACCACGCGAGCTACACGATCGACGCACCGGGCGACGCCAACAGCGAGGAGTACGCGCGGCAGGGCATCCGCTCGGAGAGCAAGGGGTACCGGCTCAAGGACCCGAGCCTGCTCGATTCGGTGGACGAGTTCGGCGACCGCATCCAGTTGCAGATCCTCACGGTGTTCCCGGGGTTCGTGCTGCAGCAGATCCACAACTGCCTCGCGGTGCGCCAGATCCTGCCCAAGGGCATCGGCCAGATGGAACTCAACTGGACCTACCTGGGCTTTGCCGACGACACGCCGGAAATGAGGAAGCGCCGGCTGAAGCAGGCCAACCTCGTCGGCCCGGCGGGGTTCGTATCGATGGAAGACGGCTGCGTCGGCGGGTTCGTGCAGCGCGGCACGGCCACGGCCGGGGACGAGTTCTCGGTCATGAAGATGGGCGGCGAGGGCACGCAGACGGATACCACCCGCGCCACCGAGGCCTCCGTCCGGGGCTTCTGGAAGGCCTACCGCAACTGCATGGGGATCTGACATGGGCGCCATGACCGATCAAAGCACTGCGCCAGCCGCCGACCTTGCGTCGCGCCTCATCGCGTTGAACTCCGAATACGCCCGCGCCATCGACGATGCGCGCTTCGAGGCCTGGCCGGAGATGTTCTTTCCCGAATGCCTCTACATGCTGACCACGGCGGACAACCACGCGGCGGGCATGCCAGCCGGCCTGATGTACGCCGATTCGCAGGGCATGCTTTCCGACCGCATCTCGGCGCTGCGCGTAGCCAATATCTACGAACGCCAGCGCTACCGGCACATCGTCGGCCTGCCTGCGATCCTGTCGATCGATGGCGGCAAGGTGCGCACCGAAGCCTCCTTCCTCGTGGTGCGGATCATGCGCGACGGCAAGATGGACGTATTCGCTACGGGCCGCTATCTCGACCTCGTCGAAGAGGACACGAACGGCGCGCTGCTCTTTCGCGAACGGGTGGTGGTCTGCGACAGCAACCGCTTTGACACGCTCGTAGCGATTCCCCTTTAGGAAACATTCCCATGCGCATCGCCATCACCATCGGGGACCCGAACGGCATCGGGCCGGAGATCGCGGTCAAGGCCGCCCGCAAGTTTGCCGGCGGGCCGGTCGAGCCGGTGCTCGTGGGTGACGAGTTCGTGATCCGCAAGTACGGCGGCGAGGGGCTGGCGATCGCACCGGTCGAGGCGCTGGATCCGGCCGGGTTCCTGCCCGGCAAGGTCGACCCGCGCGCGGGCAAGGCCACCGTGGCCTACGTGCGTGAGGCGGTCCGCCTCGTGAATGCGGGCGAGGTGTCGGCGATCGTCGCGTGCCCGCAGTCGGAGACCGCGATCAACAGCGCAGGCATTCCTTTCTCCGGTTACGCGGGCCTCCTTGCGCAGCTCACCGAAACGCCCGAGGACCAAGTGTTCCTGATGCTCGTCGCAGCGGGGATGCGCATCGCCCACGTGACGCTGCACGAAAGCGTGAAGAGCGCGCTCGGTCGGATCACGACCGAACGCGTCGTGGCAGCGGGTCTCGCCACGGTGAAAGCCGTGCAGCGCCTGGGCGTCGCAAACCCGAAACTGGGCGTGTTCGGGATCAACCCGCACGCGGGCGAGGGCGGTCTTTTCGGCGACGACGATGACCGCGTCACCATGCCCGCAGTGGCGCGGCTGCGCGAACTGGGTGTGCTGGCCGACGGCCCGGTGGGCGCGGACGTGATGCTCTCGCAGCGAAAGCACGACGTGTACCTCGCCATGTTCCACGACCAGGGCCACATCCCGATGAAGCTGCTGTCGCCGCTGCGCTCTTCGGCGCTGTCGATCGGCACGCCGGTGCTGTTCTCGAGCGTGGGCCACGGCTGCGCGCATGACATCGCCGGCAAGGGGGTGGCCGATCCCGTTTCGGTGATCGAGACCTTCGCGCTGCTCAGCGGCGCGGCGCACTGATTCCCCGGTCGTGGCATTCACGATCCGTGTCGCGGATAGCGACATCGCTTTTCCCTGCGACGCAGGCACGACCATCCTCGATGCGGCACGCCTTGCGGGGTACGAGATGCCCTACTCGTGCCTGCGCGGGGCCTGCGCCAGTTGCCGCGGCCTGATCCGCAGCGGCGAGTTCGACACGCCGTACCCGGAAGACGTCTACATCCTCTTCTGCCAGACGCGGCCGAAGTCAGATCTCGTGATCGCGCCGCGCGAGATCCGTCGCGCCGACCCGGCGGCGAAGAGCGCGATCGACGCCAAGGTCCTGCGCGTGACCGATGCGGCCGACGACGTGAAGATCGTGCAGTTGCGCTTCCCGGCCGGGGTGCGCGTCAAGTTCAAGGCGGGGCAGTACCTCGACGTGATCCTCGCGGATGGCGCGCGGCGCAGCTTTTCGATGGCCAACGCGCCCCAGCAGAGCGACGTTGCGGTGCTCCATGTGCGCGTGATCCCGGGCGGTCGATTCTCGGGGGAAGTGCTGCCGACCCTCAAGCAGGGGGATGTGCTGCGCGTGGAACTGCCGTCCGGCGACTTCTGGCTGCGAGAGGGCGAAAAGCCGCTGGTGTTCGTCGCAAGCGGCACCGGGTTTGCGCCGATCAAGTCGATCCTCGAGGACCTGTTCAGGAAGGCCGGGGGCGGTGAAGTCACCCGCCCGATGACGCTCTACTGGGGCGCGCGCGCGAAGGAGGACCTCTATCTTGCCGACCTTCCCGAGAAGTGGGCCGCGCAGCACCCGCACTTCCGGTTCTTCCCGGTGCTGTCTGAGCCGGACGCGGACTGGGTGGGGCGCACGGGGTTCGTGCACCGGGCCGTGATGGAGGACTACGCCACGCTCGCCGGCTGCGAGGTGTACGCTTGCGGCGTAACCGCGATGGTGGAGGCGGCGCGGCGCGATTTCACCCTGCAGCGTTACCTTCCCGAAAACGATTTTTACTGCGACGCGTTCGTCACGCCAGCGGACGCCCGGAACTGACCCAGGAGACAGCCATGGATGAAGCCCTCAAGCCCCTTTTCGAACGCGGACTGAAAGTGAGGAAGGAAGTCCTCGGGGACGCGTACGTCGACAACGCCCTCAATACGGCCGACGAATTCTCGATGCCCTTGCAGGAATACATCACCGCGCACGCCTGGGCGTCGAGCTGGGCCCGGCCGGGCCTCGAGAAGAAGACCCGCTCGATGATCAACCTCGCGATGCTGACCGCGCTCAATCGCGGGCACGAGTTCCGCATCCACGTGAAGGGCGCACTCAACAACGGCGTGACCAAGGAGGAGATCCGCGAAATCCTGATCCAATCGGCCGTGTACTGCGGCGCGCCGGCGGCGATGGACAGCTTCCGGATCGCGAAGGAAGTCTTCACCGAACTGGGGATCTGACGCGCCATGCAGAAACTAGACCACTACTGGATGCCCTACACCGACAACCCGCGGTTCAAGGCCGCACCGAAGATGATCGTGGGCGCGAAGGACATGTATTACCGCCTCGCCGACGGGAGCGAGGTGCTGGACGGGCTCGCGACGCTCTGGTGCGTGAACGCCGGCCACTGCCGCCCGAAGATCGTCGAGGCGATCCGCAAGCAGGCCGGTGAGCTGGATTTCGCGGCGTCGTTCTCGACCGGGCATCCGCTCGCCTTTGCGGCCGCGGAGCGCGTCGCGGCGCTCGCGCCGGAGGGAATGGATCATGTGTTCTTCACCAACTCCGGATCGGAGGCGGTCGACACAGTAATGAAGATGGCGGTGGCCTACCACCGCCTGCGCGGCGAAGGGGCGCGGACGCGCTTCATCGGCCGCGAGAAGGCCTATCACGGCGTGAACATCGGCGGGATGTCGGTCTCGGGTGTGCCGGTCACCCGCAAGGCCTATGGCGGCATCCTGCTGGGCGGCACCGACCACCTGCGCCATACGCAGGACCTCTCCACGCGCGCGTTCGTGCGCGGCTGCGCGACAACCGGCGTGGAACTGGCCGACGAGCTCGAGCAGCGCATCGTTCCCCTGCATGACGCGGGCAACATCGCCGCCGTGATCGTCGAGCCGGTGGCGGGCGCTGGCGGCGTGCTGGTGCCGCCGCAGGGCTACCTGCAGCGCCTGCGGGACATCTGCACGAAGCACGGCATCCTCCTCATTTTCGACGAGGTGATCTGCGGTTTCGGGCGGCTGGGCAAGCCTTTCGCCTCGCAGTACTTCGGCGTGACACCCGACATGATCACTTTCGCCAAGGGCGTGACTTCGGGCAGCGTCCCGCTCGGCGGCGTGATCGTGAAGAAGGAGATCTACGACACCTTCATGCAGTCGGCCGGGGCCGGCGTGCAGTTCTTCCACGGCTATACGTATTCCGGGCACCCGCTCGCCAGCGCGGCTGCGATCGCCACGATGGATACCTACGCTGAAGAAGATCTCTTCAACCGTCCGAACCAGCTGGCACAGGTCTTCGAAGACGGGATTCACTCGTTCAAGGGCGCTCCGCACGTGATCGACTGCCGCAACCTCGGACTGATCGGCGCAATTGAACTCGCGCCGCGTCCGCTGAACGACGGCACCGGTGCCGTGGCAGCCGGGGCCCGCGGGTTCGAGGTGTTCGAGAAATGCTGGGCCAAGGGCGTGTTCGTGCGCCCGGTGGGCGACAACGTGGCGTTCTGCCCGCCGCTCATCTGCGAGAAGAAGCACCTCGACAGGATGTTCAGCACCGTGGCCGAGGTGTTGGGAACGGTGGCTTGACTACAGCCAGCCGGACTTCCTGAACCTCATCCACAGGTAGACATCGGCGACGAACATCACCCCGAGCGTGAACGGGTATCCCCACTCCCATTTCAGCTCGGGCATGTGCTCGAAGTTCATGCCGTAGATGCCCGCGACCATCGTGGGCACGGCGACCAGCGCGGCATAGGAGGCCAGCCGCTTGGTTGTCTCGTTCTCCGCCAGCGCGATCAGCGACAGGTTCACCGAGGTGGCGGTGATCACCATGTCGCGGATGGAGTCGATCGTCTGGTTGAGGCGGACAAGGTGGTCGTAAACGTCGCGGAAATACTCGCCCATGCCCGCGCAGATCTGCGGCACGCGGCCGCCGTAGAGCTTGCTCACCGCCTCCAGCAGCGGCCCGATCGCATGCTTCATGGCCATCAGCTTCTGCTTCAGGCCGTAGAGCGCCTCGATGTTCTGGCGCGCCGAGGTGCCGGCGAAGATGCGCTCCTCGATCCTTTCAAGCTCGACCTCCAGCGCGTCGAGCACGGGGAAATACCGGTCCACGACCGAGTCCATCAGCGCATACAGCACATAGCCTGACCCGTGCTGGAGGAGTTCGGGTTCCCGCTCGCAGCGCGCGCGGACTTCGGTAAACCCGCGCTCAGTACGGTTGCGCACCGAAAGCACGTAGTTGCGCCCGACGAACACGTCCACCTCGCCGACGGAGAGCTCATCGCCGGCCGCTTCGATCACATGCAGGACGGCGAAGAGGGAGTCCCCGTACTCCTCGATCTTGGGACGCTGGTGGCCGTGGCGGGCATCCTCGACGGCGAGTTCGTGCAGGCCGAACTCCGCCTTCATTTCCTCGAGTTCGGCCGGATCGGCATCCTTGAGCGCGACCCAGACGAAGCAGTCGGGGCGGCTCACGTAGGTGCTGATCTCCTCCTTCGGGATCTCGGCGAGTTTCTTCCCGTCCTGGTACGCAACGCAATTGATCAGCATGGGGATGCTCCGGAAGGCCCGGGCCGCATCTTAGCAGCGCGGCCGTACGCACGGCGGCGCGCCCGGTCAGGTCGCGCTGCCCGCTGCCGTGTTGGGCCGGTCCGACACGATGGTGCCGTCGACCAGTTCGATGATCCGGTCGCAGCGTTGCGCGAGGCGCGGGTCGTGCGTCACGATCAGGAAGGTGGTGCCACTGGACCGGTTCACTTCACGCAGCATGTCGAACACAACGTCGGCCGACTTCGTGTCGAGGTTGCCGGTCGGCTCGTCTGCGAGCACCAGCGCCGGCTCGAGGGCCAGCGCCCGCGCGATCGCCACGCGCTGCTGCTGGCCGCCGGAGAGGTTGTTGGCCATGTGGTCGCGCCACGGCGTCAGGCCGACGCCGTCGAGCAGGCGCTCGGCGCGCTCGCGCATGGCTGCGTCCGGGAAGCCCCGCTGGGCAAGGATCGGCATCATGACGTTCTCGACAGCGGTGAACGCAGGCAGCAGGTAGTGGTACTGGAATACGAACCCGATGCTGCGTCCGCGCAACTGCGTCAGCTCTGTGTCGCCGAGCACGCCGGACTCCTGGCCGGTGACGAAGAGCCGCCCTGCGGTCGGTCGGTCGAGCAGCCCGATCAGGTTGAGCAGCGTGCTCTTGCCACCGCCCGAGGGGCCGATCAGTGCCGCGAACTCGCCTTGCTGGAGGCGCAGGTCGATGCCGTGCAGCACTTCAAGCTCTGCCGGGGTGCCCACCCCGTACGACTTGCGCACGCCTTCGAGGCGCAGCGTTTCGGCGCGCTCAGCCACGGATCGCAATCGCCGGGTCGAGGCGCGCGGCGCGGCGCGCCGGGACGACGGCGGCAAGGACGCCGACGAGCGTTGCGCCGGCCGCAGCGAGCAGGAAGAGTTCCGGCGCGATTTCGATGATGAACAGCGGCGTGCCGTCCGGGTTCAGGGCGATGCTGCGCCAGACTGCGAGGAAGGACCACCCGAGCCCGCACCCGAAGAGCGAACCCACGAGGCCCATGACGCCGCCCTGCACGAGAAACACGCGCAGCACCTGCGCGCGCGAGGTGCCCATCGCGCGCAGGATGCCGATCTCCTTCGACTTCTGCACCACGGAGACGACGAGGACGCTTGCGATGCCCAGCGCGGCGGTCAGCCCGACGAAAAACCGGATCACCGTGTTCGACAGGCTCTGGGCTGCCATCGCGGTGAAGAACTGGGCGTTGGTCTTGATCCAGCTGTCGGCCTGCAGCCCGGTTTCCGACTGGATCCTCTGCGCGATGTTCTCGGCCTCGAAGGGTTCGTGCACCTTCACCTCGATGCTGGAGACGCCGCCGGACAGGTTGAGCAGGTTCTGCGCGACGCGAAGCCCGATGTAGACGCTGCGGCTATTCACCGCCTTGTTGCCGAAGTCGAAGAGGCCGACGACGTTCAGCGTCTCGGTGCCCCCTGAGGCCGTGGTCAGCCGCAGCTTGTCGCCTACCCCGGCGCCGAGGTCCTTCGAGAGCTCGATCCCGATGACGATGTCTGAGGCGCCTGCGGGCAGGCGTCCCGCGACGATCTTTTCCTCGAGGGCGATCACCCGCAGGTAGGTGTCGGATTCGATCCCGGTGATGGTGACCGCCTTGTTGGCGTCCCCGCGCAGCGCGAAGCCCGGCCCGGACACCACGGGCGCGACCGCCACGATCGACGGCATCCGTTCGAGCTGGGCGCGCACCTTCTGCCACTGGTCGATCGAGCGCAACTGCTGCGAGCGGGGCTGCACGTTTTCCGCCAGCGCGCCGGGCTCGTCTTTGCGCTGCGGACGGGCGACCTGCTCCAGCGGGATGATGACGATCGGCGCGACGGAATTGAGGGTGCGGCGGATGATGTTCGACTGCAGGCCGGAGATCAGGGCCGACATGAACACGATCACGCCGACGCCAAGCGCCACGCCCAGGACGATCAGCATGGTCTGGGAGATCCCCTCGCGCATGAACCGGAATGCCGCGATCGCCTCGAACGGCAGGAAGCGGTTCATCTGGCCGGTGGCGCTGCGCGGGGCAGGGCCCGCACCTTTTGCCCGGCCGTTATGAGTCCGAGGCTGGCCGGGATCAGCGCGTCGCCCGGGGCGGCGCCTTCCAGCACTTCGAGGCGCCCGTCGCCGCGCAGGCCCACCTTCACCGGGACGCGCTCGGCGCGGCCATTGCGGACTGCAAGCACCCACGGCTGGGCGGTTGTCGCGTCGCGCACGGCTTGCGTCGGTGCGACCACCGCCTGGGCCCGCCGCGCCACTTCGATGTCTACTGAGACGGTCATGTCCTGGCGCAGGTAGTCGGGCGGTGAGGGGGCGCGGAGCCGCACCTCGACCGATCCGCGCAGTGCGTCGATGCCGGGGTTGATGTAGATGAGCTCGGCCGGGAAGCGCCGGCCCGGGAACGCATCTGCGGAGCCGAGGGCCTTCTGGCCCAACGAGAGCTGCGACAGGTTACGCTCGTCGATCTGGACGATGACCTGGGTTTCCCCTGCCGGTGCAAGCAGGAACAGTTCCTTGCCCGGTTGCACGATGTCGCCCACTTCGACGTTGCGTGAGATGAGGACACCATCCACGGGCGCCCGGACGACCATGTCGGGCAGTTTCGCCTGTGCGACGCGTTCGGCGGCGCGGGCCTGTTCCAGCGCCGTCATGGCCATGGCGAAATCGCTGCCGCGGGTGCTGTTGGTCTCCACCTGCACGCGTGCTGCACGGGCCTGGCTTTCCGCCACATCGAGGTTGCGCTGTGCGTCGTCAAGTTGCGACTGGCCGACGAACCCCTGGGCTTGAAGGCGCTTCGTGCGGTCGAACTGCCCGCGGACCTGGGTGAGCGTGGCTTCGGCCTGCAGCAGGGCCTGTTGCGCGGCGGGAAGGCCGACTTCGCGCAGTTGCCGGACTTTCGCCGCGGCCTGCGCCACGCCCGCCTGGGCCTGCGCCAGCGCTGCGCGGACGTCCTTGTCTTCAAGCAGGACCAGCTCGGCGCCCTTCTTCACGGCCTGCCCCTCGGTCACGGGAATGGCGACCACGCGGCCGGTGATTACTGCGCCTACGCGCACCCGGCGGGGCGACATCACGCGACCGCTGGCCACCACCGTCTGGATGAGGTCGGCCCGGAGGACTTCGACGGTTTCGACGGGCGTGCCGAGCAGCGCGTTGCGACCGAAATAGGCGGCGAGCGCGGCCGCGGCAAGCAGGAATGCGGCGCGCTTCAGGGTTCGGCTGCGCGGCACGGGAATCGGCGGGGTGCTGGGGAGGGGAGGATTCACTGCGTGATGCTACAGGCTCTCTGCGGGACTGCGGTTGATACAAGTCAATGCACCCTCAATGCACCCTTAGGGCTGTGGGGTCAATCATCCGGGGCGCGAGGTAAAATCCCTCTTTTCCCAGTGGCCACTCCCATGCAAAGCACCTCGCCCCAATTGTCCCGCCGCGCGCAGAGCCTCGGCACCGAAAACGCCTTCGTGGTGCTGGCCGAAGTCACGGCGCTCGCGCGCACGGGCAAGGACATCATTTCGTTCTGCATCGGCCAGCCGGATTTCCCGGCGCCGGCACATGTGCAGGAGGCGGGCATCCGCGCGATCCGCGAGGGCAAGCATGGCTACACCCCCTCCGCCGGCATCGACCCCCTGCGCGAGGCCGTGGCGAAGTACATGTCCGGCATGCGCGGCGGGATCCCGATCCGCCCGGACGACGTGGTGGTGGGTGCGGGTGCGAAGCCCTTCATTGCCTACGCGGTCATGTCGGTGACCGATTACGGGACAGGCGACGAAGTGATCTACCCGAACCCCGGCTTCCCGATCTACGAATCGCAGATCGTGGCCTGTGGCGCCAAGCCCGTGCCGATCCACCTGAAGGAGGCGCGCAATTTCTCGTTCGACCCGGCCGAGCTCGAAAAGCTGATCACCCCGAAGACCAAGCTGCTGATCCTCAACTACCCGCACAACCCGACCGGCGGGCTGCTGTCGAAGTCAGAGTTGGAGCAGATCGCTGCGATCCTGCAAAAGCACCCGCAGGTCTGGGTCTACGCCGACGAGATCTATTCGCGCCTCACGTTCAACGAAAATGCGGACGGCGCGTTCTTCTCGATCGCGCAGGTGCCGGGCATGTACGAGCGCACGATCATTTCCGATGGCGCATCGAAGACCTGGGCGATGACCGGGTGGCGGATCGGGTTCATCTCGAACCCCACGCTTGCGCCGGTGTTCACCCGCTGGGTGACCAACACCGACTCCTGCGCGTCGCAGATTTCACAATGGGCCGCGGTGGAGGCGATCAACGGCCCGCAGGACGCGGCGGAGATGATGAAGAAGAGCTTCCTCGAGCGGCGCGACCTCATTGTCGGGCTGCTCAACAAGGTCCCCGGCGTAACGTGCAAGACCCCGCCGGGCGCGTTCTACGCCTGGCCGAACGTGACCGAAGCCTGCCGCATGGTCGGGGCGAACGACTCCGAGGAGTTCAGGAAGCGCCTGCTGAACGAGGCGGGCGTGGCGGTGCTCGCCGATATCCATTTCGGTTCGCGCGTGCCGGGTGAGGGGCAGCATGTGCGCTTCTCGTACGCCGCTTCGAACGAGATGATCGAGAAGGGCATCGCGCGCATGGCGGACTTCGTGAAGAAGAACACGAAGTGACACGGCCGTGACCGTCTGGAAGCCCAGCGCCACGGTCGCCGCGGTGATCGAGCGCGCCGGGAAGTTCCTCTTGGTGGAGGAAATTTCGGACGGCCGTCGCGTACTCAACCAGCCCGCCGGACACCTCGACCCGGGCGAGTCGCTCATCGAGGCCTGCGTGCGGGAGACTCTCGAGGAGACGGCGTACGCATTTGAGCCGACTTCGCTGGTCGGCATCTACCGCTGGCATTACGCGCCCGCCGACAACACGTTCCTGAGGTTTGCGTTCGCCGGCACCATCGGCAGCGTCGATGCGGCGCGCAGTCTCGACACCGAAATCGTGGCGACCCACTGGCTGTCGCGCGAGGAAATTGCTGCGCGCCCGGAAATGCACCGCTCGCCGCTGGTGATGCGCTGCGTGGACGACTATCTCGCGGGGCGGCGCCACCCGCTCGATGTTTTTTCCACTGAGTTCGCCTGATCATGGGCGAGCGCGTCGTCGTCGGCATGTCGGGCGGGGTCGATTCCTCGGTGGCCGCGCTGTTGCTCAAGCGCCAGGGCTATGACGTTGTCGGCCTGTTCATGAAGAACTGGGAGGACGACGACGATGACGAGTACTGCTCGACCCGGCAGGACCTGATCGATGCGGCCTCGGCCGCGGACGTGATCGGTGTGGATCTCGAGGCGGTGAACTTCGCCGCCGAATACAAGGATCGCGTGTTCGCGGACTTCCTGCGGGAGTATTCCGCGGGCCGCACGCCCAACCCCGACGTGCTGTGCAACGCCGAGATCAAGTTCAAGTCCTTCCTCGACCACGCGCTGGAGCTCGGCGCCACGCGCATCGCGACCGGGCACTATGCGCAGGTACGTGAGACCGTGGTGGATCGGGAGGAGGGCGTGAGCCGGTTCGAACTGCTGCGCGGCGCGGACGTGACCAAGGACCAGAGCTATTTCCTGCACCGGCTCAACCAGTCGCAGTTGTCGCGCGTGATGTTCCCCGTGGGGCATCTGCCGAAGACCGAAGTGCGCCGCATCGCCCAGGAGGCGTGCCTGCCCAACCATGACAAGAAGGACTCCACCGGGATCTGCTTCATCGGTGAGCGGCCGTTCCGGGAGTTCCTCAACCGGTACCTGCCCAAGGAACCCGGGCCGATCAAGACGCCCGACGGCAAGGTGGTCGGCCAGCACATAGGCCTGGCGTTCTACACGATCGGGCAGAGGAAGGGCATCGGCATCGGCGGTCGGCAGGGCGGTGACGGGACGGCCTGGTATGTGGCCGAAAAGGACCTTGCGGAGAACACGCTTGTTGTCGTCCAGGGGCACGATGACCCGCTGCTGCTGAAGCGCCGGCTGTCGGCGATGGATACCAGCTGGGTCAGCGGCGAGCTCCCCGTGGAGGGCGCGGTGCATACGGCAAAGAGCCGCTATCGGCAGGCCGATTCCACCTGCCAGCTCACGCGCGTCGAGGACGACGAGCTGTCGCTGGAGTTTTCCGAGCCGCACTGGGCGGTGACGCCCGGGCAGTCGGTGGTGGTCTATGACGGGCCGGTATGCCTCGGCGGCGGGGTCATCGCCTAGCTGCGCGCGAAACGGGTACACTTTTCGGACCGGCCTTTCTTTTTCGCGCACACGCCAGATGAAAAATCGCATTCGTGCCTTCGCCGCACTCGCAGCGACTTGTGTAGCCGTAGCCGCTTTCTGCGGCGTCGTGCAGGCCCAGCCCGTCCCGGCCTGGGTGCGCCTCCAGGCGCCGCAGCCTGTCAGTACCGGCGACAAGATCGAGGTGATCGAGTTTTTCTATTACGGCTGCCCGGTGTGCTACGAATTCGAGCCTATCCTCACCCGCTGGCTGGTCAACGCGCCGGGAGACGTGGCTCTGCGCCGGGTGCCCGCACTGGCGACCGAGAGCTGGGAAAACTTCGCCCGGCTGTTCTACACGCTCGAGGCCCTCGACGCCCTGGCGCGCCTGCACTGGCCGGTGTTCGACAACTTCCACTTCGACGGCATGAGCCTCAGCGAGGAGGCGGTGATGGTCGACTGGGTATCGCGCAATGGCGTGGACAAGCAGCGGTTCGTAGACACTTATCGTTCCCCTGCCGTGGATGCAAAGATTGCGGCAGCACGTGAAATGGTCAAGGCCTACGAAGTCAAAGGGGTACCGACGGTTGTCGTTGACGGCAAGTTCCGGACTTCGGCGGGCATGGCCGGGGGCACGGCCCAGTTGTTGCCGCTGGTGGAGCGGCTGATCGGCGTCGCGCGCAGGGAACGTGCGAAGTAATCCAGCGCTGGGCCCCGGGGTACGCACTTTCCTGTGCGGTCTCCTGTGGGTAATGCTGGCGTCCGCAGGGTCCGGGTATGCGGCTGAGGTAAGGCGCTACAGCGACGAAGACCGCGACTGGGGCGTCGCTCCCACCGCACGGCTTCGCCAGCCGCCTTACCACGCTCCCACGCCGCTTCAGATCCCGGGCGCGGCCGTGATCTATACCGAGGAACTGCGCGCGATGCTGGCCGGATCCGACCGGCCGGTGCTCGTCGATGTTCTCTCCGGAGAGGGTCACGAGACCCTTCCCGGAGCCGCCTGGCTCGGTGGGGCGGGGCGGGGCGACGATTTCAACGATGCCGTTCAGGCCGACCTTGCGCCGCTACTTTTTCAGTTGGCGGGAGGGAATAAATCGCGCCCGATGGTGTTTTTTTGCGCCAGTTCGGAATGCTGGCTGTCCTATAACGCGGCGTTGCGTGCACTGGCCGCAGGCCATACCCGGGTACTCTGGTACCGAGGGGGAATCGATGCATGGGTGGATGCGGCCCTGCCCACAGCGCGGACCGTTGCGAGTCAGTAGACTGACGGCTTAGGTCAAAAGGCCTAGGGGGTAGTGGAATTCAATCATGGACAATCCCTCTGCGATTACGCTAGGCTTGCCGTAACGTACAATAAAAAAATACAACTAATAACAAGCGCGCCCAGGCACGGGGCGGGCACAGTATGGCTCGGGGGGTTTGTGGAAGTTGCGCGACGCATTTGTGCTCTTGGAATCGCTTGTGCCTTGTTCGTCGCGTTTCCCTGCGTCGCCCAGGACGAACGCTTCAACATCCTCCGGTTCCAGGTCGAAGGCAATACGCTGCTTGCTGAAGAAGAGGTGCAGCGCGTCGTCGCGCCCCAGGTGGGGCCCAGCCGCGTGTATGGCGACATCCAGAAAACCCTGGAAGCCCTCGAGGCCGTCTATCGCGGTCGCGGATACAGCACCGTGCAGGTGTATGTTCCGGAACAGGAACTGACCTCGGGCGTAGTCCGGCTGCAGGTGACCGAGGGTGCGATCGGGAAGGTGATCGTTTCCGGCAACAGCATCTTCAGCACGGAAAACGTCCTCGCCGGATTGCCATCGCTCAGGGTGGGCAATATCCCCAACCTGCGCGACATGTCGGCCAACATCCAACTGTCGAATGAGAACCCGGCCAAGCAGGTCGAGGTCACGCTCGGGGTCAGCGAGGAAGAGGGCAAGGTGGACGCCAAGGTGGAAGTCACCGAGGAAAGCCTGCACCGCTCTTACGTGACCGTAGACAATACCGGCACGGCGGCTACGGGCAGGCTGCGCGTAGGCGTGGCCTACCAGAACGCCAACATGTTCGACAAGGACCAGACATTGACGCTGGCCTACACCACATCTCCGGACAGCCCGGGCGCCGTCAAGGTCGACATCATCAGCGTGGGGTACCGCATCCCGCTTTACGGGATCGGCGACAGCATCGACGTCATCTACGGCAATTCGAGCGTGAACACGCCGAGTTCCTCGCCCACGCTCGGCGGGGCCCTCGGGATCGTGGGCAAGGGTGACGTGTTCGGCCTGCGCCTGAACCATTACTTTTCGCGGCAGGGCGAATACACGAGCAAGCTGGTGGCCGGGTTCGATTACAAGTACATCAACTCGCGCTGCAATACCGGCGGCGTCCCGGTCGGCACCGATCCGCCGACGCCGGCGATTGCAAGCTGCGTCCCCTTTACTTCGCGGCCGCTCAGCCTGACCTACTCCGGGCAGAAGGTCAGCCCGGGGACGGCGATCGACTTCAATATTTCGCTCGCCCGCAACTGGCCCCTGGGCACGCAGTACACGAACGTCAACGGGTCCACCGACACGTACTCCTACCTGACTCCAGGGAACCGCCAGACGCGGGACGACTTCACTGTCCTGCGCATGGGGGGCAGTTACCTGAAGGCGATCGAGGGCGACTGGCAGGCGCGCATTGCAGTGAGTGGGCAGGTGTCGGGCAACCCGATGATTTCCCCTGAGCAAATGGGCCTGGCCGGCTCGACCTCGATGCGTGGGTTCAGCGAGCGAGCGGTGGCGGCCGACCGCGGGTACTTCGCCAATGTGGAGATCTATGCCCCGGAACTGTCCAAGGCGTTCGACCTGCCCGGTAGCCTGCGCGCACTGGCCTTCTACGACTTTGCACGAGGCTTCAACAACAACATCCTAGGCTCCGTCATCCCGGCGAAGGTGGGCATCGCGAGCGTTGGGGTCGGAGTTCGATATGCGGCGAGCAAGGACTTCACGCTGCGCGGGGACTTCGTGACGGTCACGGATGCGGGCCCGCCGGGGACCGCCGCTCGAGGCGACCGGCGTGCCCACGCGAGCATGATGATCGGGTTCTAGGCACGGGGCATCCCGGAGGATTTACAATGTTTGACAAAGTTTAGGGTGAAATTACCTGTTTTGCCGGTTTTAGAAAAGACAGACTGGTTAAAGAAATAGCAAGCAGCGTTTGCTACAAGCAAGGCGGAATTTTTGATCCCGGGGGGGAGTATGGCCAAGCGGTTGAGTCCCGTATTGTCGAGTCGCAAGCGCCTGATCGCCGTTGCGATCTCTGCCTGCTTTGCCTCGGAGTCGACCTGGGCAAATCCCACGGCGCCGCAGGTCGTCAATGGCACGGCTGCCTTCGCGCAGAAGGGCGGCCTGCTGACGGTGACGAACAGCAACGGCGCCATCATCAACTGGAACACGTTCTCCATTGGGGCGGGGGAGACGACCCGATTCAACCAGGCTTCGGCGAGCAGCGCGGTACTGAACCGTGTGCTCGGCAACGATCCTTCGGTGCTGCTCGGCACGCTGAGCTCGAATGGCCGGGTGTGGCTTATCAACCCGGCCGGCATCATGGTCGGGCAGGGTGGGCGCGTCGATGTGGCCGCGTTCATCTCCAGCACGATGAATGTAACCAATCAGGACTTCCTTGCCAGCCGGCTGAGCTTCCTCAATACACCGGGTGCGGGCAAGGTCACCAACCAGGGCATCATCACCACGCCGCGTGGCGGAAGCGTTTATCTCGTCGGGCCCGCGGTCGAGAACAGCGGTCTGATCAACGCCCCCAATGGCGAAGTCATCCTTGCCGCCGGGCAAACGGTCGGGCTCATCGACACAGGGACGCCGGGTGTAAAGGTCGAGATCACGGGCAGAGAAGGGAATGTCACCAACCTGGGCACGATTGCGAGCGAGGCCGGACGGATCGGGATTGCCGGAGTGCTGGTGAAGAACAGCGGCACGCTGAATGCGAGCAGCGTGGTGAGCGAGGGAGGGCGGGTCTTCCTCCAGGCAAAGCGGAGAATCGAACTTGCCGATTCGAGCGTCATCACTGCTGACGGCAGCAAAGGCGGTACGGTTGTCGCAAAGGTCGAGGACGCCGGGCAGTTGAGCGGTGAGATGTTTGCTGGCGGCCGTATATCGGCACAAGGCGATGGCACGCGGGGCAGCGGGGGCTTTGTCGAGACCTCGGGCAAGTGGGCGGACATCAACAACGTAAGCGTCGCGACGGGGGGTGGGACCTGGCTCCTCGACCCGGACGATGTCGAAATTAAATCAGTCGGGTCCATCGCCGGCGCCACGGTCGTGACGCCGGCCACGATCCAGTCGGCCTTGAGCGGTGGCAATTTCACCGTGCAGACAAACGCTGGGGGCAGCGGTGGCAACGGTGACATTTTCGTCAACGAAGCCGTTTCGTCGAGCGCGGCGAACACCCTGACGCTGAGCGCTGGTCGCGACATCAACGTCAACCAGGCCATCACCCTGTCTGGTGTTGGTGCGGGAGTGACTCTCAGCGCGGCGAATAACGTCAACGTCTCCAGCAAAGTCGTCAGCGCCGCAAGCGGTGCGATCTCAGTGTCGGGCACCGGGCTGAACGTTACGGGCGCTAGTGCAGCAGCACAGCTGCTGGGCGCAAGCATGACCGTGAATATGAGCGGGAGCGTCAACGTAACCGCAGGCGTGGGCAGCGCGCAGATCACGTCCACGGGGACCCAGTCGATCACGGCCGGGGCAGGCGGAATTACGCTGGTGGGTGGCGAAGGCGGCAACACCATCGCCAGGATCTCGCAGACTGGCCCTACTGCCACGCAGACGATTACGGTGACGGGAGGAGGTATCACGCTGACCGGTGGTGGTGCCTCGGGAACCAACGGCAACACTGCAGTGATATCGCAGGCCGGGAGCGGCCTTCAGCACGTGACGGCCGACTCTATTTCGGCGACCGGTGGCGGCGGAACGTCCGGCACGGGAAACCTCGCGCTGATCCAGGCAGTCACGGGCGCGACGGCGTCGCAAACCCTGGACATCGGGGCAGGCGGGTTGACGCTGCAAGGCGGTTCGGGGGTGAACGCAGGCGTCGGGGGTAACCGCGCAGGTATCTGGGCGCTGGGCAATTCGTCGTCGAATGCTGCACAGTCCATCAATGTCTCCGGGGCCGGGCATATCGCGATTACGGGTGGTAGTGGCTCGACAAGCACGACCGGCACCAGCACCAATGATGCCGGTATCTTTCAGCAGGCTACGGGCGCGAGCGCCTCTCAGTCGGTCACTATGACCGGGTCGGGCGGGATCACACTGATTGGGGGGGCAAGCGGCGGGACGAACAACGGCTATATCCGGAACGATTCCCCGACGCAGACCGTCACGCTTGCTGGAGGCACGATCAGCGCGACAGGTGGTGGTGGGACGAGCGGTGGCAACGATGCTTCCATTTTGAGTAATGGTGCAGGAAGCCAATCGATCCTCTTCACGGCTCCGGGCGCGATCAACCTGACCGGCGGCACCGGCGCGATTTTGAACACGGCACCCAAGGGCAACCGGGGAAACATATTCGCCGAAGGCGGCATTCAGGTCATTGCGGGGGATGTTTCGGCCAACAACCCCAACATTACGCTGACGGGCGGGGCGAGCGGCGGAAACACGGGCTTGAGCGCGACGAACCTGGGTAACGCGGCGTTCCTCCAGAATGCCTCGGGAACACAACTGGTCTCGGCCGGAGCGATTCAACTGTTTGGCGGCGCCGCCGGCGTGGATAACTCGGCGACGATCCTGGCCCCCACGCAGACGATGAATGCGACGAGCGTGGCGATTACAGGCGGGGGGAACACCGGAAACTTTAGTGGTGCGAGGGTAGGCGGGATCGGCGGCGCGACGCCCGGGCCGACGAACCTGACGCTGACGACGATCGGTGATGTGACTCTGACTGGTGGCAGCGGCTCGATCGCGGCGATCGGGTCAAGTGGAGCGGGGGGCCAGGCAACGACGATCACCATCAACAGCAGCGGAAATGTGACGCTAACGCCTGGGAGTGTCGGCGCCGCGCGGATCGGTTCGCCCTCGGCATCGGTCGCTGGTGGGGACATCAGCATCACCGCGGGCGGCGACATCGCATTGAATGGCACCGGGGCGGTGGGCACGTCGATTCGCACTACTGGGAACGTCACCCTGGCTGGCGGGGCTTCCCAGCTCATCCTCGAAGACACCGCAGGTGTGATTCAGGCGGCAAGCCTTACCACGACATCGGCTGGCGGCACGACGCTGAGTGGCGTCAACCAGGTCAGTTCGTTTCAGGCGACAAACACGACCAGCGGTTCGATCGTGCTCAACAATGCCTCACCCACACTGGCGATCGCAGGGATCAGCCAGGCGGGTGGCGGTGCGGTCAGCATCACCAATACCGGCGCACTCAGCGTGACTGGAACCAACTTCGGCGTGACCGGCCCGCTGACACTCGCTTCGGGTGGGGACATCAGCATTCAGGATGCGAGCCTCACAAGCGCGGGGCTCGTGACATTGACTGGCGTGAACCTGTCCCTTTCGTCCGTCAATGCGTTCACGCAGGTCCAAGGCGCCGACATGAGCGCGACCCTGTCGGGCAATGTCACGCTGGCCGGCGGGGTGACTGCAAACAATGCACAGTTGCGGACGACGACCGGTTCGCAGACGATTATCGCGAACAGTGGGACGATCCAGCTCAACGGCGGGACGGCTGGCAGCGTTGGATCAAGTGCGAACATCGTCAATGATGGCAGCGGGTCACAAACCATCTCGGCCCTTGGGATCGCGGTGCTGGGCGGAAGTTCAGGGACGAACAACAGCGCCTCCATCAACACGAACGCCGCACAGTCCGTGAGCGCTGGTGCCGGAGGGGTCGCCCTCCAAGGGGGTAATGGCACCAACAACACTGCGAAAATCAATCAAGGTGGTACAACCGCTACCCAGACGGTTACCGTCACGGGCGGCGCACTTACCCTCACAGGCGGAGGGGCGTCAGGCGGTGCGACGAATACGGCGTTTATCGGGCAATCCGGCAGCGGCTTGCAGCACGTCTCGGCCGACTCAATTCAGTTGACGGGAGGCGGTGGGGCGACGGGAACCGGAAACTCGGCCCTCATCGAGACCTTTGCCTCGGCGCCGCAGACACTGGATATCGGGCCGGGCGGGCTGACGATGCAGGGCGGGACCGGTTCGGCGGGCAGTAATCGGGCCGGAATCTGGGTACTCGGAGGCGCATCGACCAGTTCCGCGCAAACGGTCAACGTATCCGGTCTGGGGAATATATCCATCAACGGTGGCAACACATCCACGAATACTTCCTCGTTAACCAGCAACGACGCGGGGATTTTTCAGTCGGCCACCGGTGTCGGCGCTTCGCAATCGATCACGTTGGCGGGGGGCGGAAACATTACGCTCAATGGTGGAACGAGCGGAGCATTTAACAGCGGTTACATAACGAACAATTCCCTGAATCAAACTGTAACGCTCAATGGTGGGAACATTGTCGCAACGGGGGGCGGCGGTTCGGGCGGGAATAACGACGGCAGCATAAGTGACAACAATGTAAGCGCTTCAGCCCAACAATCGATTCTGTTCAATGCCAAGGGCACGATCAGCCTGACGGGTGGCACGGGCTCGATCCTTGCCACCGCGAGCAGAGGGAATCGTGGTTTCATATTCGCGAATGCCGGCACCCAGACAGTTGCCGGCAGCGTTCCAGCCAACAACCCCGATATCACTGTGTCCGGCGGTCCGAGCGGTGGAAACATGTCCCTGGTTGCGGGCAGCAATCTCGGCAACGCCGCGTTCCTTCAGAATTTTTCCGGGACAGAACAGGTGTCCGCCGGCGCAATACAGGTCTCTGGCGGCGCGGCAGATGTGGACAATTCCGGCACGATCCAAGCGCCCCTCCAAAACATTATGGCCACCAGTGTGACTGTTGCCGGTGGCGGGTCTACGGGCACGTTTGGTGGCGCGCGAATCGGGGGCATCGGTGGCACCACGCCCGGGCCGACGAACCTGACGTTGAATACCACTGGCAACGTTGCCGTCACTGGAGGTAGCGGGTCCGGTGCCTCCATCGGCCCGAACCAGCTTGGAAATGTGACTACTGCCATCACCATCAATAGTGGTGGCGATGTCACGCTCACTCCTGGTGCCGGCGGTGGAGCGCGGATCGGTTCTCCCGCCGGTGCGGTAGCAGGCGGCAATATCAACATCACCGCGGGTGGCGACATCGCATTGAATGGCACCGGGGCGGTGGGCACGTCGATTCGCACGACGGGGAACGTCACCCTGGCTGGCGGTACGGGCAAGTCGATTGCCGAGGGCGTGTCCGGGGTCATCCAGACGGCAATCTTGACCACGACCTCGTCCGCAGGCACGACGCTGAACGGAACGAACCAGGTCAGCGCCTTCCAGGCAACGAATTCAGGTAGCGGATCCGTCATCCTGAACAACGCTGTACCGACCTTGACCCTGGCGGGAATCACCCAGACCGGCGGGGCCGTCTCGATCACCAATGCCGGGGCAGTCAGTATCGGCACCGGGGCTTTGCTGAGCGCCTCGGGAATCGGTGACGCGCTGACGCTATCGGGGACACTGTTCACCAACAACTCGAGCGGCGCTGCACTGAGCACGCCCAACGGGCGCTGGCTGGTGTACTCCGTCAATCCGGCCAATGACGCGCCTGGGGCCCTGCCCTACGGTTTCAAGCAATATGCCGCAGCGCCCGGAGGCGGGGTTGCGGGCGTGGGCGACGGATTGTTGTACAGCGTCGCTCCTGTTCTCTCGCCTTCCCTTGCGGGCACGGTCACCAAGCAATACGACGGCGCGGCGCAAGCGACGGTCAGCGCCGCGAACCTGGCCCTGTCGGGCACGATCAATGGCGATACGGCCGTGCTCGGCAGTCCTGCAGCCTCCACCTATGACGACAAGAACGTCGGGGCGGGCAAGACGGTGACCGCGAGCGGTCTCGCGATCGCATCGGCGACCGATACGAACGGAAAGCCCGTTTTTGGCTACCAGTTGTCGGCCTTTTCGGCGAACGCCGCGATAGGGTCGATCTCGTCCGCGCCATTGACGGTCAGCGCGGTCGCGAATACGAAAGTCTATGACTCAACCGTGAGCGCCGCAGGTGCACCGACCATCACTGGCGGAACGTTGAAAGGGACCGATACCGCTGTCTTTTCAGAGGCCTACACGACCAAGGATGCGGGCACCGGCAAGACACTCGTTCCGGCCGCGGTGATTGCCGACGGCAATGGCGGAGCGAACTACGCCGTGACCCTGGTGAACAACACCACAGGCGTCATTACGCCCGCCACGCTGACCTCGAGCGGCGTCGGCGCCAACAGCAGGCCTTACAACGGAAACAATGCGGCGACGTTGAATACGTCCTCGGCAACTATTGTCTCTGGCGTGTATTCCGGGGATGTTGTGACGCTGAACGGCGGCACGGGCACCTTCTCGGACAGGAATGCGGGCAATGCGAAGATCGTGACGCCTGCGGCAATAGCGCTGTTAGGCAAGGACGCAGGAAACTATGTCGTGGCTTCCCCGGGTCCGTTGAGCGCGAACATCTCCCAGGCGACCAATGTGGACTGGGCCGGCGCAGCGACCGGCAACTGGTCGCTGGCATCCAACTGGCAGGGGAATGCGCTGCCGGACGCGAACAACGTGCTGGCCGTGACCATTCCGCAGGGTGTGACGGTCACGTATGACGCCGGCACCGTTGGTGCGAGTACCACCCTGAATACGATCACCAGCAGCGGGGCGCTGGTCCTGGATGGCGGATCGACAAGCAAGCTCACGGTGAATTCGCAGCTGACGACGCCTCAGTTCACGATCAACAGCGGCACGCTGGCAGGTACCGGCAACCTCACGGTCAACGGCAACTTCAGTCAGACAGGGGGCGCTATTGCCCTGACAGGCTCTGCCGTCGCGACAATCACGCAGGCCGCCAACAACCTTGTGGTCGGCAGCCTTTCCGCGCCGTCGGTATTGCTGACCGCTCAAAGCGGCAGCATCTCCCAGATCGCGCCAATCGCGGCGACAGCCTCGCTCCAGACGAGTTCGTTTGGCGGGACAACCCTCACGGATGCCGGCAACCAGATCCGCCGCTTCAGTGCCACTTCGAGCACCGGTGGGGACATTGCGCTGAAAAACGCCGTACCGCTACGACTTGATGCCATCGACACCACGGGAAGACTCTCGGTCGACAACGTCGGGGCAGTCGACATCCAGGGGCCGGTCAATGTCGGCCCGGACGTATCGATAGTGGCGCACAGTCCGATTTCGGTAGGCAGTGCCGGGATTACTTCCACGGGAAATATCGTGCTCACCGCCAGCGCAACCGCAGGTGCGGGCGACGATTTGACCATCGCCGGACCGCTCACCAGCACCGGAAGCGGGGCGGTCATCTCGCTGTCGGCAGGCGACAACCTGGTCCAGAACGCAAGTATCACCAGCAACAAAGGCAACATTTCCGCCACGGCGTTGACCGGCAGCGTCAGCATGTCCTCCGGGGCGACGACAACCTCGAACGGCGGCAGCATCGGGTACGCCGCGCCCGCCGGAAACATCGTGCTGGCGAGCCTGAATGCGGGGACCGGACCCATCGGCGTCAGCGCAGGCGGGAATCTGTCGGTCGCGTCAGGTTCCACGGGCGCGAACCTGACGGGCGCCAGTGCCGTCATCGCGGCGGGGGGAAGTGCAACCCTGACCACGCGCGCCGGCCGGCTCGACGTGACGGTCGGCGGAAACTTCACGATCGTGGATGCCATCACCGGCAACACCCTGTCCGACGTCCCTGCGGCTGCGTCGAATGTCCAGCCGGCCGTCACGCAGGTGCTGAGCGCGATTGTCGCAACGACCCAGACGGTGACGCCAACCGCTACTGTGAGTACGACAACCTCTACAACCTCTACAACGTCGAGCTCGAGTACTTCATCGACCGAGACAACGCAGTCAGCGAACACGCAGACAGGCACTGCGGGTGCCGGAGCCAGCCCGCTGAAACTCATCGCGGTGGGCTTTACGGTGGGCGGCACCGAAGGAAGTTTCGGAGGCGGTTCATCGACGAGCTCTTCCTCCTCGTCCTCCAGTTCCACCAGCGGAAGCAGTTTGAATTCACTGCCTGCATCAGGCGCCGGCAGTTCGTCGACGACTTCGACAAGCGATAGCGGCGGATCCTCGGGGTCTTCCGGCGGATCGACCGTGTCTTCGTCAGACAGTAGCGGCTCGGGCGGAAGCTCCTCCGGCTCGTCTTCCGGAGGCAGCAGCGGAGGCTCGTCGGGTTCGGATAGCAAGACTGCGAGCTCCGACAGCAAGGCGGATGACAAGAAAGACGACAAGAAGGACGACAAGAAGGACGACAAGAAAGACGACAAGAAAAAACCCGAGTCGTCGCAGGCCAAGAAGGGCGACAGCAAAACCCAGGGCAAGAAGGCGGCCGCATGCACTTGACCGGAAAATCGCCAATGCGTACCCTTGCCACAGCCATCGCCAGCCTTGCTTTCCTGGTGCCGGTCCTTTCAATTCAAAGCGCTCATGCTGCGGGTCCGGTGGGACGGGTAACGCACCTGTCCGGCCTGCTTACGGCCAAGCGTGTAGACGGGACCAGTCGTGTGATCTCAGTGAAATCCGAGGTGCGCGAGGGCGATACCCTGCATACGGAGCAGGAGACCTATGCGCGCATCAAGTTCCAGGACGGCGGCGAAGTCGTCCTGCGGCCGGGCTCGCAGTTGGCCATTACTGCCTACAACTACATCGAGAGCGAGCCGAAGTCGGACAACGTGGTCCTGGGGATGTTGAAAGGGGGCATACGCGCGGTGACCGGGCTCATCGGCAAGCGCAACCAGGACGCGGTCAAGTTCGAGGCCGAAACTGCGACGATCGGCATCCGCGGCACGCATTTCGGGGCGCTGATCTGCCAGGGCGACTGTGGCGGTGTGCCGACGGCGACCGGAAAGCCGCCGGAGAACGGCATGCACCTGGATGTTGCGGACGGCGCGATCGTGGTCAGGAACGGCGCCGGCCAGCAGGTGGTGTCCACCGGGCAATTCGGCTATGTGCGCAGTTCGACCTCCGCACCGGCGGTGGTGCCGCCGCAGCAAGGCATCATCGTCAGCATGCCGCAGAGCATCAGCCAGAACAAATCCGATGGCCGGGGCGTGGGCAAGGCCAAGGAAGGGGAGTGCGCAGTCAAATAGCGAGGGCAACCGGCCCCTCGCGGCCGGCTACCAGATGATGCGGCCGTTCACCAGGGCGCTCTTGGCGAATCGCACCACCGGCACGATTGCGAGCATCGCGTAAACGAGCTGGTTGGCGTGGAAAAAGGCGGTACGCACGGTTTCACGCGGAATGCCTTTGAGCAGTGGGCCGCCCACCCGCGTTTCGCACCATACCGAAAGGAAAAAGCAGGGCACCAGCGGGAGCAGGGCGGCGATGTCTCCCTCCCCGGCCTGTGGCTCTGCTATCACATCGAGGAAGCCCAGCACCCAGCCGGTCGCGAGTACGGCGACCGTTGCGAGCACGGTCGAGGCGAGCTTTGCGAGGCAGGCCACCGCGGCAAGCCGCCCGGGTGAGACGGGCAGGGACTTGCGCAGTTCCCAGGCTTCAATCCCTGTGGCGGGAAGGAGGAGGAGCCACGAGTACGCTGCGAAATTGACGAACAGCAGCGTACCGTCGTTCACCGGCTCAGGCCGTAGGCAAGGTATCCGCGAACGCCGGCCTTTCGGAGAGCTTGTCGAAGTGGCGCGCGAGGTTGGGGTGCTGCCCGCGCCAGTCGATGCCGGTAAAGCGGAAGGACAGCCAGCCGAGGGTGCAGCCGAAAGCGATGTCGGCCAGGGTGAACCCATTGCCGTGGCACCAGGGCTTGTCCCCGAGTTCGTGCGCCATCTCCACAAGGCCGCGCTCAAGCTTGCCCATCTGCCGCTCGATCCAGGCCGGGCTCTGCTGGCCCTTGTCGCGGGCCTGCTCGTAGCGAATCAGGATGCCGGCGTCGATCACGCCATCGGCAAGCGCCTCCCAGCGGCGCACGGCGATGCGGTTCCGGCTCTCCTCCGGAATCAGCCAGCCGATCGGCGAAACCGTGTCGAGGAATTCGGCGATGACGCGCGAGTCGTACAGGGTGGCGCCGTCGTCAAGCACGAGCACCGGCACCTTGCCGAGCGGGTTGTGCGTCGGCACGGGGCTGTCGGCGGCCATGACATCGACGCGCTCGAAGGTGCATTCAACGCGCTTCTCAGCGAGGACGATGCGCACTTTGCGCGTGAAGGGACTCGGTACCGAGCCAAGGAGTTTCATGTGGGCGTTTTTCCGGGGAATTGTTGCAGGTCGATTATAACATCCGGGCCTTCGGCCAGAGCTGTGCGGAAGCTATAATGCCCGGCCGCAAACAACCGCCTCCCCTCCCATGCCGGGTTCACAAGATTTAACGAAGCTGGATGCGCTGTCCCCCCTCGACGGCCGCTACGCACGTTCCGTCGACGCGTTGCGAGTGCATTTCAGTGAGTCCGCGCTGATCCGTTATCGCCTGCGGATCGAGATCGAGTGGTTGAAGGCGCTGGCCGCCGAGCCGGCCATCGTCGAGCTGAAGCCCTTCAGTGCAAAGACCATAGCTGCGTTGGACAGGCTTGTGGACAAGTTTTCGGGCAGGGACGCTGCGGCGATCAAGACCATCGAGGCGCGGACCAACCACGACGTCAAGGCCATCGAGTACTGGATGAAGGATCGCCTCGCCGGCAACAAGGAGGTGGAGCGCTCGCTGGAGTTCATCCATTTTGCGTGCACCTCGGAGGACATCAACAACCTCTCTTACGCCCTGATGCTGACCGAGGCGCGCGAGAAGGTGATGCTGCCGAAACTGGACGAAGTGATCGGCACGATGCGCGGCCTGGCGCACCAGCACGCGGACCTTGCCATGCTTTCGCGTACGCACGGGCAGCCGGCCAGTCCGACCACGCTGGGCAAGGAGATGGCGAACTTCGTGCACCGGTTGCGTCGCGCGCGTGCGCGCATCGCGGGCGTGTCGGTGCTCGGCAAGATCAATGGCGCGGTGGGCAACTACAACGCCCACATGGCGGCCTATCCCGGGTTCGGGTGGGAGGCATTCTGCGGCCGCTTCGTCGAGGGCCTCGGGCTGGAATTCAACCCGTATACCACCCAGATCGAGCCGCACGACTGCTGCGCGGAACTCTTCGATGCCTGGGCCGGCGCAAACACGGTGCTGCTCGACCTCGATCGCGACCTGTGGGGCTACATTTCGCTGGGCTATTTCAAGCAACGGCTGAAGGCGGGCGAGGTGGGATCCTCCACCATGCCGCACAAGGTAAACCCGATCGATTTCGAGAATTCCGAAGGCAACATCGGTGTTGCGAATGCGTTGTTGCGCCATCTCGCCGACAAGCTCCCGGTGTCGCGCTGGCAGCGCGACCTCTCGGACTCGACTGCGCTGCGTAACGTAGGCAACGCGCTGGGCCATACCCTGCTGGCGTATGTGGCCTGCCTGCGCGGCCTCGGCAAGCTCGAGACGAACCCGGCGCGCCTGGCCGAGGACCTCGAGGCGAACTGGGAGGTGCTGGCCGAACCGGTGCAGCAGGTGATGCGCCGCTACGGCGTGGCTGATGCCTACGAAAAGCTGAAGGACCTGACGCGCGGCAAAGGGATCGACGAAAAGCGCATCGCGGCCTTCATTCGCACGTTGCCGATCCCGGCCGAGGCCAGGAAGCGGCTCCTCCAGTTGACCCCCGCCCTGTATACGGGCCTCGCCGCCGACCTCGCGCGTCGGATCTAACCCAATCGTTTCCCAACGACGCGCTTAGCCGCGCGCCTCGGCCATGCTTTACGCAATCACGATCTTCCTGTCCTCGTTCCTGCTGTTTCTTGTCCAGCCGCTGATCGCGCGGCTGATCCTGCCGTGGTTCGGCGGCACGGCGGCGGTCTGGACCACCTGCATGCTGTTCTTCCAGTGCATCCTGCTTGCGGGTTATGCGTATGCGCATGCCACCTCGGCCAAACTGGGGCCCAGGGGACAGGCGATCCTGCACACGATCCTGCTGGCCGCGGCGGCCGCCACGCTGCCGATCCTGCCGGACCCGTCCTGGAAGCCGGAAGGCGGCAGTGAGCCGATCTCGCGGATCCTGCTCCTGCTCACGGCTACCGTAGGGCTGCCGTACCTGCTGATCTCGTCAACGAGCCCGTTGGTGCAAGCCTGGTTCTCCCGCGCGCGGCCCGGGGCGAACCCGTATCGCCTGTTCGCGGTTTCCAATTTCGCCTCGCTCCTCGCTTTGGTCGGCTACCCGCTGTTCGTCGAGCCCAACCTGACCAATGGCCAGCAGGTGTACGGGTGGTCGTGGATGTTCGCGGGGTTCGCGGTTCTGTGCTCAGCGCTCGCGTGGACGGCTGCGAAGGCGCAGCCCGGAGCGCTCGCCGATGCATCGGCCGTCGTCGCCGATGCCCCCGCACCCCGCGGCCGGGAGATAGCGCTGTGGCTGGCGTTGTCGGCCACCGGGTCGGTGATCCTGCTGGCGGTCACGAACCACATCACCCAGAACATTGCCGCGATTCCGCTGCTGTGGCTGGCGCCCCTGACGCTGTACCTGCTCACCTTCATCCTCTGCTTCGAGGGCCAGGGGCTGTATCGCCAGGCATGGTGGTGGCCCGTGGTCCTTGCGGCCGTCGGTGCGATGGCCTGGCTGCTGGTCGAGCCGGACCACCAGTTCGACCTGTACGTGCAGCTGGGCGTATTCCTGACCGGGCTCTTCATTGCGTGCATGTTCTGCCATGGCGAGCTGTACCGCCTGCGGCCGGCGAACCGCCACCTGACGGCCTTCTACCTGTGGGTGTCGGTGGGCGGTGCGCTCGGTGGATTGTTCGTCGCCGTTGTTGCGCCGCTCGCATTCAAGGCCTATTACGAACTCGGCATCGGATTGGCGGCCTGTGCGCTGCTGGCAGCGATCGTCTACCGGTCGCTGAATCGCATTGCGCTGGGCGCGAGCCTGGTGCTGCTTCTCGGCACGACGGGGGCGGTAACCTACGACGCGATCAAGTTCCAGGACTACGCCCGCCTGACGGTGCGCAATTTCTACGGCGTGCTCAGGGTCAAGGAGTACGGCACCGAGGGCGAGGAAGACCACCTCCGGCGCCTGCTCCACGGCACCATCATGCACGGCGAGCAGTACATGAACGGCTCCAAGCGCCAAGAGCTGACCAGCTACTACCAGGTCACTTCAGGCATAGGCAAGGCCATAGCGTCCAAACAGGCCGGTGGGCCGATTCGCGTCGGCGTGGTCGGGCTGGGCACGGGCACGCTGGCCGGGTACGGCCGCAAGGGCGATTTCTACAAGTTCTACGACATCAACCCGGCCGTGGTGACCATTGCCCGGAGCGATTTCAAGTACCTCGGCGACAGCGAGGCCAAGATCGAGGTCGCACTCGGCGACGCGCGCCTGACGCTCGAGCGCGACGCGCCGGAGAAGTTCGACGTGCTGGCCGTGGACGCGTTTTCAAGCGACTCGATTCCCGTCCACCTTATTACCAGGGAGGCGCTGGCCGTCTACCTGCGGCACATGAAGCCCGGCGGCATCATCGCGTTCCATGTCTCCAACCGCTTCCTCAACCTCGGCCCCGTCGTCGGCCAGCTCGCCAGGATTTCTGGCGCGCATGCCGTGAGCGTCTATGAGAAGGGCGAGGAGGACCGCACGCAGAGCGACTGGGTGCTCGTGTCCCTGGACAGGAAGGCGCTCGAGGACAAGGTCATCAAGGATGTGTCCGAGCCGGTGGAAGAGCGGCCCTTATGGAGGCTCTGGACCGACGACTACAACAACCTGGTGCAGATCCTCAAGTAGCGCGGGGCGGTCCTAGACGACTGCGCCGTCATTTTCCTCGCGCTTGCCTTTCTTCGCCTTGCTGATGAACTGCGAGCGGTCGACTTTCAGCCACATCAGCAGCGGGCTCGCGACCAGTACCGAAGAGTAGATGCCGAAGCAGATGCCGATGGTGAGCGCCAGCGCGAAGTAGTGCAGCGCCGGCCCGCCGAAGATGAGCATGGTGGTGACCATGAGCTGCGTGCTGCCGTGCGTGATGATCGTGCGCGAGATGGTGCCGGTGATGGCGGCGTCAATGACGTCAGGCGTGCTCGCCTTCCTCATCTTGCGGAAGTTTTCGCGCACCCGGTCGAACACGACCACCGATTCGTTGACCGAGTAGCCGAGCACCGCAAGGACCGCGGCGAGTACCGGCAGCGAGAATTCCCACTGGAAGAGCGCGAAGAAGCCCAGGATGATCACGACGTCGTGCAGGTTGGCGATGATCGCCGACAGGCCGAACTTCCATTCGAATCGCAGCGCCAGGTAGAGCACGATGCCGATAGACACGACAAGAAGCGCCAGTGCGCCGTTCTCGGCCAGTTCCTTGCCCACCTGCGGGCCCACGAATTCGACGCGACGCAGTTCCGCGCCCTTGTTGTCTGCCTGCAGCGTGGAGAGCACTTTCTGCGACAGGTCGGCGCTCGACTGACCTTGCACGAGCGGCATCCGGATCATGACGTCGCGGGAGGACCCGAAATTCTGCACCGCGGTGTCCTTGAATCCGGCCTTGTCCAGCGCGCTGCGGATCCGGTCCACGTCGGCCGTGTCCTTGTAGCTGATTTCCATGACCGTGCCGCCGGTGAATTCCACCGAGAAGTGCAGGCCCTTGGTCACGAGGAACGCGACGGCGAGGAGGAAGGTGACGAGCGAAATGATGTTGAACACCAGCGCATGCCGCATGAACGGGATGGTGCGGCGGATCTTGAAGAATTCCATGGTCGCTTACTTCCAGCCGGTGTCGCCGATGGACAGGTGCTGCACCCGCCGCCGGTGACCGTAGATCAGGTTGACGATCGCGCGCGACACCATCACCGACGAGAAGATCGAGGTGAGGATGCCCAGGCAGTGGACCACGGCGAACCCGCGCACCGCGCCCGAGCCGAAGATCAGCAGCGCGAGGCCCGCAATCAGCGTGGTGATGTTCGAGTCCAGGATGGTGCCGAAGGCGCGGTCGTAGCCCGCGCTGATGGCCGCCTGCGGCGTGGCGCCGCCACGGACTTCCTCGCGGATGCGCTCGTTGATCAGCACGTTGGCGTCGATCGCCATGCCCAGGGTCAGCGCAATGGCGGCGATGCCGGGCAGCGTGAGGGTGGCCTGCAGGAGCGACAGCAGGGCCACCAGGAAGAGCAGGTTCGCGCCCAGTGCCACCGAGGAGATCAGGCCGAACAGCACGTAGTACGCCGACATGAACACGACGATGGCCATGAACCCCCACTTGGTGGAGTTGAAGCCCTTCTCGATGTTGTCCTTGCCCAGGCTCGGGCCGACGGTGCGCTCCTCGATGATTTCCATCGGCGCCGCCAGCGAACCGGCGCGCAGGAGCAGCGCCGTGTCGTTCGCTTCCATGGTGTTCATGCGTCCCGAAATCTGGACACGGCCGCCACCGATTTCGGCGCGGATCACCGGGGCGGTCACGACTTCGCCCTTGCCTTTTTCGATCAGCAGGATTGCCATGCGCTTGCCGACGCTTTCCCGCGTTACATCGCGGAAGATGCGCGCGCCGGTGCCGTCAAGCGTCAAGTGCACCGCGGGCTCCTGGGTCTGGTTGTCGAACCCGGGCTGCGCGTCGGTCAGCCGGTCGCCGGTGAGGACCACGGCCTTCTTCACAAGCAGCGGGGCGCCGTTCCTCTCGACGTAGTACTCGTCGCCGAACGGCACTTCGCCCCTGGCCGCCGCGGCCAGCGTCTCGGGGTTCATCCTCTCCTCGTCCACCATGCGGATTTCGAGGCTGGCCGTGCGGCCGAGGATGTCCTTGGCCTTGGCCGTGTCCTGCACGCCGGGTAGTTGTACAACGATGCGGTCGGCGCCCTGCTGTTGGATCACCGGCTCGGCGACACCCAGTTCGTTGATCCGGTTGTGCAGGGTTGTGATGTTCTGCTTCAGCGCGTACTCCTGCGTGCGCTTGGCGGCCTCCTGCTTCAGCGAGCCGGAGAGGCGGAACTCCTCGCCGTCCAGGGATTCCGTCAGCTGCAGGTCGGGGATGCTGTCCTGGATCAGGCGCTTGGCTTTCTCGCGGGTCTCGGCGTCGCGAAAGCGCACGCGCACGTTCTGGCCTTCGCGCGCGATGCCCGAGTGCCGGATGTTCTTCTCGCGCAGCTGGCTGCGGGCATCCCCGGCGAGGCTGTCGAGGCGCTTGGTGAGGGCCGCCTGCATGTCCACCTGGAGCAGGAAGTGCACGCCGCCGCGCAGGTCGAGGCCGAGGTACATCGGCAGCGCGTGGATGGCGGTCAGCCAGTTGGGCGAGGACGAAAGCAGGTTCAGCGCGACCACGTAGGTCGGGTTGGCCGGATCCGGGTTCAGGGCCTGCGTGGCGAGGTCCTTGGCCTTGAGTTGCGTGTCGGTGTCCGCGAAGCGAACGCGGACGCTGTTGACATCGATCAGCGCTGCCGTGTAGGCGACGTTGCCCTTCTTGAAGGCTTCCTCGACGCGCGCGAGCACCGAGGCGTCGATCTTGACGGTGGCCTTGCCGCTGGACACCTGCACGGCAGGCGATTCGCCGTAGAAGTTGGGCAGCGTGTACAGGAATGCGATCACCACGGAGAGCGCGATGAGGGCGTATTTCCAGGCGGGGTATCGGTTCACTGTTGTCTACTCGAGGCGGTCTGCTTGGTGCGGGCTACTGCAGGGTCTTGAGCGTGCCCTTGGGTAGCAGCGTCTGCACCGCGGCCTTCTGCACGCTGATTTCCGTGTTGGGGGCGATTTCCAGGGTGACGTAGGCCTCGGTGAGCTTGCTGATGCGGCCGAGGATGCCGCCAGCGGTGATCACTTCGTCGCCCTTCTGCAGGGCTTCGATCATGGCCTTGGCCTCCTTTGAGCGCTTCATCTGCGGGCGGATCATCAGGAAATACAGCACTACGAACATCAGCACGATGGGCAAGAGGCCCATCAAGCCGCCATCTCCGCCTCCGGCGGCGGGCGCCTGGGCGTATGCGTTGGAAATCAGCACGGGATACTCCTGAGATTCGGTTGAGCGAAAAGCGAGAAAAAGCGCGAAATTATAACAGCTTGCGTTGTTTTACCCGTCCGCCGAGGCTAACCTGCGGCGTTCGACCAGCAGGCGGGCCGTCACCGCGGGAAGCGACTGGGTCGCGATGCCTTCGCGCAATTCCCGCATCAGCACCTGGTAGTAGTGGAGGTTGTGGATCGTGCCGAGGCGGGCGCCAAGGATTTCTTTCGCGCGCTGCAAGTGGTGCAGGTAGGCCCGCGTGAAGTTTGCGCAGCAATAGCAGCTGCAGGTCGCGTCCAGCGGGGCCGTATCTTCCTTGTACTGCGCGTTGCGGATCTTGACGTCGCCAAAGCGCGTGAAGAGCCAACCGTTCCTCGCGTTGCGGGTGGGCAGCACGCAGTCGAACATGTCGATCCCGGCGAGCACGCCCTGGATGAGGTCTTCCGGCGTGCCCACGCCCATGAGATAGCGGGGCTTGGCCGCCGGCAGGCGGGGCGCGGTGTGGGCAAGGATGCGTTGCATGTCCGCCTTCGGTTCGCCCACGGACAGCCCGCCGATCGCGTAGCCGTCGAACCCGATCGCCTCCAGCCCGGCGAGCGACTCGTCGCGCAGCGCCTCGAACATCCCGCCCTGCACGATCCCGAACAGGGCGTTGGGGTTGCCTTCGTGCGTGCGGCGCGATCGCTCCGCCCAGCGAAGGCTGAGGCGCATGGAGTCCGCCGTTTCCTGCTCGGTGGCCGGATGGGCGGTGCATTCGTCGAAGATCATCACGATGTCGGAGTTGAGCACGCGCTGGATGCGCATCGACTCCTCGGGCGTGAGCATCAGCTTGTCGCCGTTGATCGGCGAGGCGAACCGCACGCCCTCCTCCGAAATCTTGCGCATGGCCCCCAGGCTGAACACCTGGAAGCCGCCCGAGTCGGTCAGGATCGGGGCATCCCAGGCCATGAACCGGTGCAGGCCGCCATGCTTTGCGATGACCTCCAGCCCCGGGCGCAACCACAGGTGGAAGGTGTTGCCGAGCACGACCTGCGCGCCGATCTCGCGCAGTTCCAGCGGAGACATGGCCTTTACGGTGCCGTAGGTCCCGACCGGCATGAACACCGGGGTCTCCACCGTGCCGTGCGCGAGTTCGAGCCGGCCGCGCCGCGCGGCGCCGTCCGTGGCGAGCAGGCTGAACTTCATCGGGACGCCTTAAGGGGCTTTGTCGATCAGCATCGCATCGCCATACGAGAAAAACCGGTAGCGCTTGGCGATGGCGTGCTTGTAGGCGTCGCGGATGTTCTGGGTCCCGCCGAAGGCCGAGACCAGCATCAGGAGCGTGGACTTGGGCAGGTGGAAGTTGGTCAGCAGCCGATCCACCGTATTGAAGCGGTATCCCGGCGTGATGAACAGGTCGGTCTCCCCGCCGCTCGCCTTGAGCGTGCCGCTGCGTGAGGCGCTTTCCAGTGCCCGCAGCGCGGTCGTGCCCACGGCGAGTACCCGACCGCCGACCTTGCGGGCCGAGGCGATTGCGTCGACCGTTGCCTGGGGCACGTTGTAGCGCTCGCTGTGCATCTGGTGGTCGGCGACATCGTCGACGCGCACCGGCTGGAATGTTCCGGGGCCCACATGCAGTGTCACGCGAGCGATCTTCACGCCACGGCCGGCAAGCGAGTCCAGCATGGGCAGGTCGAAATGCAGCCCGGCGGTCGGCGCGGCAACGGCGCCGGGCCTTTCGGCATAGACCGTCTGGTAGCGCTCGGCATCCTCGGGGCCCGGCGTGTGGGTGATGTAGGGCGGCAGCGGCACCGAGCCGTGATACTCGAGCACGGCTTCCACCGGTTCCGAAAACCGCAGGTGGTAGAGGTCGCGCTCGCGGCCGAGCACGGTCGCCGTCACCGCTTCGCCCACGTTGATCGTCGCGCCGATGGCGGTCGGGTGGTTGGAGCGGATCAGGACGAAGGCCTCGTGCGTGCCCAGCATCCGCTCGACGAAGACCTCGAGCTTGCCGCCGGTGCTCTTCCTGGCGTGGAGCCGGGCATTGATGACCCGGGTGTCGTTGATCACCAGCACATCGTGGAAGCCGATGAGTCCCGGCAGGTCCGCGAATACGAGGTCCTGGAGCGACCCGCTCATGCCGTCCAGGCGCAGCAGACGGCTCGCGCGGCGTTGCGCGGCGGGGTGCTGTGCGATCAGCTCTTCGGGAAGCGCATAATCGAATTCGGCGACGCGCATGGGTGCGCATTATATAGATGCGCGCAGTTCGGGTCGGGGCGCATCCGCAGGATCCGGCCCGCATGCGATAATCCGCGCCTCCCGCAATGCCGGAATGGCGGAATTGGTAGACGCAGCGGACTCAAAATCCGCCGACTAATCATCGTAAGGGTTCGAGTCCCTTTTCCGGCACCAGCTTTTTGAAAATGTCCTGTGCTGGCAGGCACTTGCCATACTGCGGTTGCTAGACAACTGTGCAGCCTGAAGGTAGTCTGGGTTCGACCTTGAGGGGGGGGGAGTCTGCATGGGCATGGCCCAGGTCCATGTTTTGCCAGCGATGAAAAACACCATCGTCGTCGTAGATGACCAGTCGACCGGCCGCGCCATCCTCGAGCAGGTAGTGCGCGGGCTGGACGACCGCGTCGTGGTGCAGCCGTTCGCGCGACCGGTGGATGCGGTCGTGTGGGCCACCAAGCACGTGGCCGACCTGGTGCTGGTCGACTACTCGATGCCCGACATGGACGGCATCGAGTTCGTGAAGCGCCTGCGCGCGCTGCCCGGCTACGAGCACGTGCCGATGGTCATGGTCACCGTCCACGACGATCGCAAGATCCGCTATGCGGCGCTGGATGCCGGAATCACCGATTTCCTGATCAAGCCGATCGATGCGCGCGAGTGCCTCGCCCGCTGCCGCAACCACATCACGCTGCGCCGCCAGCAGCTGGCGCTCGAGGACAGGAAGCGCCTGCTCGAAGGCATGGTCGAGGATGCGACCCAGGAAATCCGCGAACGCGAAAAGGAAACCCTGCTGCGCCTCGCGCGCGCCGGCGAATTCCGCGACGAGGAAACCGGCAACCACCTGATCCGCATGGCGCGCTACTCGCGCCTGATTGCCGACACCATCGGCCTGACGCACGAGGAGGCGGAGACGGTCGAGCTCGCCGCCCCGCTGCACGACATCGGCAAGATCGGCATCCCGGACGGGATCCTGCTCAAACCGGGCCGGCTGGACGAGGCCGAACTCAAGATCATGCGGCGGCACCCGGTGATCGGGCACGAGATACTCAAGGGCAGCGCGTCCAAGTATGTGCGCATGGGCGCCCTGATCGCGCTGGGCCACCACGAGAAATACGACGGCTCGGGCTACCCGAACGGGCTGGTCGGCGACCATATCCCGCTTTGCGCGCGAGTGGTCGCGGTGGCCGATGTCTACGACGCGCTGACGGCGGTGCGCCCGTACAAGAAGGCCTGGCCGGTCGAAGAGGCCTTCGAATTCCTGCGCGCGCAGCGCGGCCGGCACTTCGACCCGCAGATGGTCGATGCCTTCCTCGGCGTCGCGCACGATGTCGCGCGCATACAGCAGGAACTGGGCGACCAGGTCGCCGCGCAGGAAGCGCTGCCCTGATCGCCATGCCGGCATTCATCAAGGCGCTGCGCATCCGGCTCGCGGCGCGTCCGGACACCGAGCACGAGCAGGCGCTGGTGCGCATCGTGGTTACTGTGGCGCTCGGGCTCTACATGTTGAAGGGCTGGGACTTCGAGCATGCCGGCACGTTGCAGCCGGACGTGCTGGTTTTCTTCGCCTACCTGGCGGTGTCGGCGGTCACGCTGGCCTGGACTCTTGCGTCTTCCAGGGTTTCCCATGTGCGCCGCGTGCTTGGCCTGTCCGCCGACATCGCCACGGTCACCTGGACAATGTGGTTCTTCGAAGAGCGCGCACTCGCACTATTCCTGATTTACGTTTGGGTAACGCTCGCCAACGGCTTTCGATTCGGGCCCCGCTATCTGCTCCTCTCGCTCGGCTTCAGCAGCGCGGGATTCATATCGGTGTTGGCCAACAGCCCTTTTTGGAGTGTCCATCGTGATGAGGGGGCGGGACTTTTACTTGGGTTTGTCGTCCTCAGCCTTTACGTACTCTCCCTGGTGAACCGCATGTTCGACGCCCTGTCGCGGGCCGAGGCGGCCAACCTCGCAAAGCGCAGGTTCATCTCGGTCGTCAGCCACGAAATGCGCACACCGCTGAACGCGATCATCGGCATGGCGGACCTCCTGCGCGATACCCAGCTCACCCGCGAGCAGGCCGACATGCTGCAGACGCTGCGCAGCTCCTCGCAGATGATGCTCGGCCTTGTAGAGGAAGTGCTCGACTTCTCCAAGATCGAGGCCGGCAGGCTGAACCTCGAGCGCGCCGCCTTCGACCTGCACGCCTTGGTCAACAGCACGTCGCGCATCGTTGCGGCGCAGGCCTCGGCCAAGGGCGTCCAGTTCGTGGTGTCGATCATGCCGGAGGTCCCGCCCGCATTGCTGGGCGACCCCCACCACCTGCGCCAGGTCCTGATCAACATCACCAGCAACGCGGTGAAGTTCACCGAGCGCGGCAGCGTGACACTGCACGTGTCGGCCGAGGAGGACACTGCGGCCGCGGTGCGGCTCAAGTTCTCGGTGCGCGACACCGGCATCGGCATCGCGCCGGAGGCCCAGAAGCGGATCTTCGAGAGTTTCGCGCAGGCCGACCAGTCCACCACGCGGCGCTTCGGTGGTACTGGCCTGGGCACGACGATCGCGCGCCAGCTGGTGGAGCTCATGGGGGGACGCATCGGCCTGGAAAGCGCAGTGGGCCTGGGCAGCACGTTCTGGTTCGAAGTCGCGCTCGACAAGCAACCGGAGAGGCCCGAGGCCGGCAGCGGCGAGCTCGCCGATGCGCGAATCCTCCTCGTGGGGTTTCCGGCAGCTGAACTGGTGCCGTTGTCGGATGCGCTCCAGTCCTGGGGCGCCGCCCCCATCGCGGTTGAAAGCGTCGAGGAAGGCGCGCAGCGGCTGGCTGCTGAAATCAGCCTCGCCAAGCCTTACCACAGCGCATTGATCTACGGTGCCGGCGGGTCGGTCGGCGCGCAGCTGGCACAGCGTTTCGCCCGGGCAGTGCCCAATCCAGCGCCGCCTGCCATCCTGTGTGCGCCGCGCGAAAACCAGGTGCAGCGGTTTGCGGCGCTGTCGGCAGGCTATGCGGCCGTGCTCGAGCTGCCCTTCGACAAGCGGCAGCTGTTCAACGTGCTGCACTCCGTTGCCGCCGGGGATGAGGTCCGCGAGGGCGTTGTCCGGCTGGAGGATTACGCGCGGCGGGGTGCAGGCGGCCGCAAGTGCAACGTGCTCGCGGCCGACGACAATCCGACCAACCGCGAGGTGATCGGCAAGATCCTTGAGCGGGGCGGGCATACGGTGACGCTCGTGTCGGACGGCGACGAGGTCCTGGAAGCAATGGAAAAAGCGCGCTTTGACATCGTGATCCTGGACCGGAACATGGCGCGCATGGGCGGTGTTGAGGCGCTGGAGATGATACGGCTGATGGGGCGCGGACTCGAGCGCATCCCGGTTATCGTGCTGTCGGCGGACGTCACGCAGGAGGCACGTGACGAGTGCCTGAGGGCTGGTGCGGACGCGTTCCTCCCCAAGCCGATCGAGGCCATGCGCCTGCTCGATGGGATCCAGGACTTTGTCGTAGGTGGCGCAGGCACGTCCGTTTCCGGGAAGGAGCGCAGCTTCGCACGGTCAGACGCGCATTCGGCGGCGGCTTTCGCCCAGGCGCAGGTGGTCAATGTGGAAACCCTGGCGGAGCTGGAGTCGCTCGGGTCGGCTGGTTTTCTCGAGAGGCTGATTGGCGTGTTTATCGCGGACAATGAGGTCCTGATGCAGAAAGTGCTTTCCGCGGCGGCGGCACACAATTTCATTGAGTTTCGCAATCACCTGCATGCCATGAAGGGGTCTGCAGCCAGCATGGGTGCCGAGCGGCTCACGCGGGTCTGCAACGACCAGGGCAAGCTGTCTGATGCCGAGGTGAGGCTGAAATCCTCTTCGCTGGTGAAAGCGCTGGGTGAGGAGCTCACGGCGGCACGCGAGGTGCTCGAGCGTTACCTCAAGGAAAGGCGCCAGTCTGCCGTTTGATATCCGGCTGGAAGCGGGCAGGATAGAGTTGCCACCAGAAAATTCCACCAACGATTTTCCCCGAGCGGGTTGCGCATATGTCCTTCTTCATCACGCTGATCGAAACCACTGACGCCAGCCGTCGCGAGCTCGAGGCCGAGCCCAGGATCCATTCGATGATCCACCACGGGCTCACGCTGCCCGAGTACCGCGCGTTCCTCCACGACCTGTTCCATATCGTCTGGCATTTCTGCCCGATCATGGCGGCCGCAGCGTCGCGCTGTGACGACACCTACCGCACGGTGCGCATGGAGCTTTACGAGCGTATCGAGGAGGAAAAAGGGCACGAGGAGTGGGTGCTCGACGACATCCGCGCCATGGGCGGGGACATTGACGCGGCGCGCACCCAGCCGCCCAGCGCCCCCGTGCAGGGCGTCATCGGCTTCAACTACTGGGCGGCCGAACGGCAGCATCCCTGCTCGGTCCTGGGCATGCTCTACCAGCTCGAGGTGATCTCGTCCGTGTACGGCGGGCGCGTTGCGGGCGCGATAGCGAAAGCCGTCGGCCGGGAGGTGGATTCCGGCGGCTTCCGCTTCCTGACTTCGCACGCCTCGATGGACCAGGATCATATGGCGAAGCTCAACGTGCTGGTAAAGACGATCACCGACCCGGGAGCACAGGCCGCGATCGTCAATTCGACGCGAGTCAATTTCCACCAGTTCGGGCAGATGTTCGGCGCAGGCGGGTTCATCGCCAACGTTCCCGACGCTGCGAGGTAGCAACACAGGGGGCATTGTCGTCACTCGTTGGCGGCGCGCGCTTCCACTGTGATGTCGCTCACGCCGCCGTGCTCCATGCGGCGCATCTGCGCTTCCACGATCATGCCCATCTTGCGCAGGTCGCGGTCGTCCAGGCGCAGCGCGCAGTCCACCCAGGTCTCGGCGATGCCGTCGAGTTCCTCGCGGGTCACGGGGAAGACGTGCTGGCGCGCTCGGAGGATGCCCTGCAAGCCGTTGCGGCGGCGCGCCTGCCTGGCGATCCAGTCGTTCACTGCGACTTCGCCTTTGCCGTCGGGGGCGATGACATCGACCAGGCCCATCTCGTGGAGCTTCCTTGCCGGCAGCACCTTGCCCGACAGGATCAGTTCCTCCGCAGCGCGCATGCCGATGCGGCGGGCGAGAAGGCTGTAGGCGCCCATGCCCGGGAACAGGTTGAAGAGGATCTCGGGCAGTCCCATGTGCGCGGACTCCTCGGCAATGATCACGTCCGAAGACAATGCGGTTTCGAACCCGCCGCCCAGCGCGTCGCCCTGCACCAGCGAGATGGTGGTCAGCGTGGGGCAGTCGTAGTTGCGGATGCGCGCGTAGACGTTGTCGATGCAAAGGCGCGCATAGTGCGCCAGGGCCTCGCGGTCGCGGGCCTTGATGAGCAGCAGGAACAGCGCCAGGTCGCCGCCAAGCCCGAAGACTTTCGGTACGCGCGAGGCGGCGACGTAGTAGTCCACGTTGCGCATCTTGCCTTCCCATTCGATCTGGCCGCGGCTCGCGCGCAGCGCCTCGTCGTGGTGGTGGATGTCGTTCAGGAGGCCGAGGTTGAAGCACGGCGTTCCCTTGGGGTTCATCAGCCCCCACAGGACGCCCGCCGCCGGGTCGAATTCATAGTCGAGCTGCTTGTATTTCCGGCCGTAAGGCGAACGCAGTCCCTTGTCCAAAAATGCCACTTCGCGCATGTTGCTCATGATTTTCTCCCGCCTGTGTGAAGCCCCCTGGCGGGGGCTGTTGCCCGACCCCGGAACTTCAGGAAAAGCTTGAAGAACCGGGGACCCCGGAGAACAATTAGACGCTGCCTCAATGGCTTGCGCAATGACAGATTTTTACGATTCTGTGGGTCGAGCGGGATTTATTGCGCAGCGGCGACGCGATCGGACAGACGGGTAAATCTCGAAACGGGATGTCAAGCGGCCAAAGTGGCCTTTGCCGTGCGCAGGTGAACGCCTTGCGACAGCAGCGCTTGCTGCAGTTCCTGGGTATCGATGGCGCGGGGCTCCAGACCCCGCTGGACGGCAATTGCCGCGGCCGTCCCCGCAGCCTGCCCGGTCACCCAGCATTGGGGAATTTCGCGCAGGAACGAGTGCGAGGTTGGATCGCAGGAAATGTGGCGCCCACAGGCGAGCAGCCCGTTCAGCGATTCCGGAACGAGACTGCCATACGGGATCGAGATGGCAGGGAATTTCGGCGAGAGGCAGGGCGACACGCCGACTTCGTCCGGATGAACCATCGCGGTCGGCCATTGCGCGCGAACGACTTTGGAAACGCCTGCAAGCCTGCGGGCATGTCGCACGCCGATCTGGGGTGCGCCGTACAGCAGGTGCGCGTGCTCGAAGCCCGGCGCGTTCGCCCGATAGAACTCGAGGTGCTGCGCCATCAGTTCGCGCGAGCGGATGTCGACGGTGGTGAGGTCGTCGACGTCGAGCGCCGAGAAGCCGGACTGGCGCGGCCCCATATAAAGGGCGATGTCGTTGCGCCAGGATACGAAAGGGCGTTCGAAGAAGCGCAGCCGCTCGCGGCCGAGCTGCATGAACTGCGCGAACTGTTCCGGCCGTGACGCCTTGAATTCGATCCAGCGCGCCATGTCCACGCCACCAAAGAGCCACGCGGTGTTCATGCAGTGGTGGATGTCCGATTCCTCGACGTCCGTTTCGCTGCGCGCGCCTGCCATCGCGTGCAGGTCGCCGTCACCCGTGGCGTCAATCACAACCTTCGCGCGCACGGCCTGCCGCCCCGACTTGCTTTCGAAAATCGCACCCCGCACTGCGCCGCCTTCCATCAGCGGTGCGGCGATCCAGGCATGGTGGACGAGGTGGACCTTCCTCTCGAGCAGGAGCTGCTGCGAAAGGAGTTTCAGTCGCTCGGGGTCGATGGTCGGGGACCAGGTGACCACGCCATGGAAGGCGCTGGTACGGTGTGACCAGTAGTCCGCGCGCTCCGGGTTTCGCGAACCCCATTCCTCCGGCCCCGGCCCGGCGACTGCATCCTTCGGCAGGCGCGCGAACACCTCGTCGGCGAATCCGCGAATCACCAAGCCGCCGTCCCAGTCGGTCATCCGGTCGATCCAGATGACCAGGCCCCCGGTCGACAGTCCGCCGAGATGGTTGTGCCGCTCAAGCAGCACCACGTCGGCGCCCATCTGTGCTGCGGCCGCTGCAGCGGCCGTGCCCGAAGGTCCGCCGCCTGCGACCAGGACGTCGCAGGTGCGATACACCGGGATGTCGCGTGCAGGCTCGTGCACGCGCCCCAGGTCCGGGCGCAAGGGTGTCGAACCCTCGCGGCCCTTGAACATGTCCGAAACAAAGAACTGCTCATCCGGGGTCTTGCTGGCCATGCGCGTTCTCCAAGGATGCGGGGCGGGCGGTCGGCGGATTCTAGACCAGTGCGCTTGCGCGCGCCGCCGCAAACCCGGAACATCCGGTCTTTCGCGCCATTCTTCCCGGGAACGCAATGATCAACACCAGCTTCGCACGGCGCGGCATAGCCGTGGCCTCGCATTCGCTCGCCGCACAGACGGCAACCGCGGTGTTGCGCGAGGGCGGCAACGCCATCGAAGCGATGGTCGCGGCCGCGGCGACAATCTCGGTGGTCTACCCGCACATGACAGGCATCGGCGGCGATGCGTTCTGGGTGCTCGCGGCGCCGGGGCAGGATCCGCTGGCGATCGACGGCTCGGGCACTGCTGCGGCTGCGGCGTCGATCGACTACTACAAGGCGAAAGGGCTGCAGGCCATTCCTCCCCGCGGCGCGCTGGCGGCCAACACCGTGGCCGGCACGGTTGCAAGCTGGGAGTGCGCACTTGCGATATCCACGGAGCGGTTCGGCGGCCGCCTGCCCCTGTCGCGCCTGCTTGCGGACGCGATCTACTATGCGCGCAATGGCGTACCGGTGACGGTCAGCCAGGAGCTGAACACGGCGGGAAAGCGGGCCGAACTGGAGCCGGTTCCGGGCTTTGCAGATCGATTCATGCCCGGCGGTGGTGTGCCGGTGCGCGGGTCGCTGTTTGCACAGAAAACCCTGGCGGCAACGCTCGAGCGCCTCGCTGCGGCGGGACTGGGCGACTTCTACCGTGGCGACCTTGCGCGCTCAATTGCCGCCGATCTTGCGGCGATCGGCAGCCCGCTTGCGCTCGCCGACCTCGAAGGCTACGTGGCGCGCGAAGTGACGCCGCTGAAGCTCGCGCATTCCACCGGCACGCTCTACAACATGACGCCGCCCACGCAGGGCGTGCTCTCGCTCGCGATCCTCGGCATCCTGGATCGCCTCGGCCTCGCGAAGCTTGAGGCCGACAGCGCTGACCACGTGCATGCCGTGGTGGAGGCAACCAAGCAGGCCTTCCTCGAGATCCGCGACAAGCACGTGACCGATCCCGCGTACATGAAAGTCGATCCGCAGTCGCTGCTGGAGGATGCCGCGCTCAAGGCATTGGCGGCCAACATCGACATGAAGAAGGCGAAACCGTGGGGCGGCAAATCCAAGCCCGGCGGAACCATCTGGATGGGCGTGATCGACGGGGAGGGACGTGCCGTCAGTTTCATCCAGAGCATCTATCACGAGTTCGGTTCGGGCGTGGTCCTGCCGGGCACGCATATCAATTGGCAGAACCGCGGCTGCAGTTTTTCCCTGTCCCCCGAGGCGGTGAACAGCCTGCAGCCGGGCAAGCGTCCGTTCCATACGCTGAATCCGGCCCTGGCGCGCCTGCGCGATGGTCGCACCATGGTTTACGGCACCATGGGCGGGGACGGGCAGCCGCAGACCCAGGCGGCGGTATTTACCCGCTACGCCGTCTTCAACCAGCCGGTGCAGCGCGCGGTCAGCGCCCCGCGCTGGCTGCTGGGCCGCACCTGGGGTTCGGTGTCCGAAACGCTGAAGATCGAGGCGCGCCTCGGAGCTGCGGTGATAGGTGACCTGAAAGCGCGTGGCCATGACGTTGAAGTACTGGGGGATTTCGAAGAAACCATGGGGCATGCCGGCGCGCTGGTGCGGCACCCGAACGGCGCGCTGGAAGGCGGTTTCGATCCCCGGAGCGATGGTTCCGTGGCAGGATTCTGAAGGGTGGAAACCGGGCCGCACATGGGGTACAGTTTTGCCCACAAGGCGGGGGGAAAATAATGTTCGCAATCGTCTACAAATCCGATGGTTTTCCGATCTGCCGCCAGGTCGACGGGGTCTCCCCGGACCCGGTGGTGACCTGGAACAGCGAGGCCGACGCCAAGGCGTTCATCACCTCCAAGGGCGGCGAAGCGGATTTCCAGGCGGTCGCCATCACCGACGACGCCATGGACCAGATCGCCAAGGCCGTGGGCTGCCCGGTCGAGTCGCTGATGCTCGATCCCTACCCGGGCTGACCCCGGGCTGACCCCGGGCCGGCCCTACGGGGCGATTTCCAGGTTGTCGATCAAGCGCGTGGCGCCGAGTTTTGCGGCACCCAGTACCACCAGCCCGGTGTCACTGCCGGTTGCGGGTGCCAGGTCCGCGCGCCGCCGTATCGAGACATAGTCCGGCTTCCAGCCTGCATCCGCCAGCCGGCTTGTCGCCTGCGATACCAGCGAGTCGAAATTCGTGCGACCGCTGCGCACCGCTTCGCCGATAGACGCCAACTCAGCATGGAGCCTCGGTGCTTCGGTTCGTTCCGCGGCCGAGAGGTACGTGTTGCGCGAGCTCATGGCCAGCCCGTCGGCTTCGCGCACCGTTTCGCCCGGCACGATTTCCAGCGGCAGGTCGAACTGGGCCACCATGTTGCGCACGATCATCAGCTGCTGGTAGTCCTTCTTGCCGAACACCGCTACGTCAGGCTGCACGCAGTTGAACAGCTTGAGCACGACAGTAGCCACGCCATGGAAGAAACGCGGACGGAAGGCGCCTTCGAGCTCGGTTGCGATCGGTGGCGGCTCGACGATGTAGGCCTGCGGCTGCGGGTACAGCACGCGCTCGTCGGGGGCGAACAGCAGTTCCACCCCCTCAGCGCGCAGCTTTTCGCAATCGGCCTCGAACGTGCGCGGGTAGCTGTCGAAATCCTCGCTGGGAGCGAACTGCAGGCGGTTCACGAAGATGCTGGCCGCCACGTGCTTCGCGCGGCTGCGCGCGAGATGGACGAGTGACACGTGCCCCGCATGCAGGTTGCCCATGGTCGGGACGAACGCCAACTCGCCGAGCGCCCGGCGCGCGGCGCGCAGGTCCGCAATCGACCTTACGATGCGCATCAGTAGCAGTTCTCCGGGCCGGGAAAGGAACCCTCCTTGACCGCGGCCACATAGCGGGCCACCGCATCGGCGACGCCGCTCGCGCCCAGCATGAAATTGCGCGCGAACTTGGGCTCGTAGCCGGACACGCCGAGCATGTCGTGCATCACCAGCACCTGCCCGGAGCACTCGGGGCCGGCGCCTATGCCGATCGTGGGCACGGGGATGGCGGCGGTCACCTCCTTCGCCACGGCCGCCGGGATCGCCTCCAGGACGACCATGCTGGCCCCGGCCGCGGCCAGCGCTTTCGCATCGGAGACGATGCGCCGCGCGCCGGCCTCGTCACGGCCCTGCACCCGGAAGCCGCCCAGCGCATGCACGGACTGCGGGATCAGGCCCACATGCCCGCAAACGGGGACGCCGCGTTCCGAGAGGAAGCGCACCGTCTCGGCCATCAGCTCGCCGCCCTCGAGTTTCACCATCTGCGCGCCTGCGGCCATCAGGCGCGCGGCGCTGCGCATCGCCTGCTCGCGCCCTTCATGGTAGCTGCCGAACGGAAGGTCGCCGAGGATGAATGCGCGCTTGGTGCCGCGCACGACGCATTCCACGTGGTAGGCGATGTCCTCCAGCTTTACGGCCAGCGTGGAGTCCCGGCCTTGGACCACCATGCCGAGCGAGTCGCCGATCAGCAGGGTCTCCATGCCGGCGTCGTCCAGGACGCGCGCAAAGCTGGCGTCATAGGCCGTGAGCATGGTGATCCTGGACTGTTCGCCGTGCAGGCGCGCGAGATCGCGCAGGGTAAGTCTGGCCATGGCGCCTTGCCTCCTAAGTGTCGTCAGCCGCCGCTGTTGAAGAACTCGCGGCGGCTGCGCATTGTAGCGATGCGGTGCATCAGCAGGTCGAGATCGGCCGGCCGGTCGACGAAGTTCAGGTTCTCCGAATTCACGATCAGCACGGGGGCGGAAGTGTAATGGTAAAAGAACCGGGTGTAGGTCTCGGCGAGCAGGGCGAGGTATTCCTCGCTGACCTGGCGCTCGAAGTCCACGCCGCGCTTCCTCACCCTCTCGATCAGCGTGTCGGGTTGCGCCTGCAGGTAGATCACCAGGTCAGGCTGCGGCGCCTGCGGCTTCAGGGTCTCGAAGATGCGGTCGTACAGCGCGAGCTCGTCGCCCGAGAGGGTGATGCGCGCGAAGAGGGGATCCTTGTCGAGCAGGAAATCCGCGACCGTGACCTGGCTGAAAAGGTCGCTCTGCGCCAGCGGTTCGAGCTGTTTGGCGCGCTGGAACAGGAAGAAAAGCTGCGTCGGCAGCGCAAACCTCGCCATGTCCTCGTAGAAGCGCGCGAGGAAGGGGTTCTCCATCGGCTGCTCGAGGAGCAGGCCGGCCGACAGGCGCGTGGCGAGCTTTTTCGCGAGGCTGGTCTTGCCCACGCCGATCGGTCCCTCCACGACGATGTAGTTGAGCTTATCCACCGACCTTCTCGCAGGGTTGGCCCGCGAGGGCGCCGAGGCAATCCGCAGCGGACCCGTGACCCGGGATCTGCGCATCGGGCGCGATCTCGAGCAGCGGCTTCAGCACGAACGCGCGCTCGTGCATGCGTGGGTGCGGCAACGTGAGGCGCGGCGTGGCGCGAACCTCGTCGCCGAAGAGCAGCAGGTCGAGGTCCAGCGTGCGCGGTGCGTTCGCGAAGCTGCGCACGCGGCCATGGGTGGTTTCGACCTTCTGCAGTGCGTCGAGCAGTTCGTCGGCCGTCAGGCCGCTGTCCAACTGAGCGATGGCGTTGATGAATTCGGGCTGGTCGGCATATCCCACCGCGGCCGAGCGCCACAGGGACGAGCGTGCCACCAGCGCGCAGCGGGGGAGGTGCGCCAGTTCGTCGAGCGCGCGCAGGACCTGCGCGCCCGGGTCAGCAAGGTTGGCGCCGAGGCCGATGAACGCGCTGGTGCTCAAGCCGGCCTCAACCGGTGGAATCGTCGGCCGCGGAATCCGTCGATGGGCCGGACGATCCATCGGCGGGCTTCTTGCGCCGGCGGCGCTTGCGCGGCTTGGGCCCGGTTTCGGGCTGGAGCATCGCGTGGCGCGTCTCTTCGTCGGCGAACTGGAAGGACCGCCACCAGATTTCGAGTTCCTCGGGAACCTCGCCACTCGCCGCCCGCAGCGCGAGGAAATCGTAAGACATGCGGAATCGCGGCGACTCGAGCAGGCGGTGGGGGCGCTGCCCGGAGCGCTGTTCGAAGCGCGGCTGCATGGTCCAGACCTCGCGCATGGTGGCGGTGAGCTTGCGGGTGATCGCAAGTTTTTCGCACTGCGTCTCGAGCACCTCGTCCATGGCGGCTTCCAGAGCGAGCGCCGGGCGTTCGCCGTTCTTCTCGCGCCCCTTGGAGTTGGCCAGCACCTCGTGCCAGAGCAGCGAAGCGAACAGGAACGCCGGGGAGATGGGGCGGTCGGTCTTCACCCGCTCGTCGGTCTGGGCAAGGGCCAGCGTGACGAAACGCTCGCCCAGCGGCTGGTCGAGGATCACGTCGAGCAGCGGCAGCAGGCCTTGCGACAGGCCCTCGTCGCGCAGGCGCCGCACGCAGGCGCTGGCGTGGCCGGACATGAGGAGCTTCAGCATTTCGTCAAACAGGCGCGCCGGCGGCACGTTGCCGATCAGCGGCGCCATTTTCTTGATGGGCGCGCGCGCGCTGGCCTCGATCGAAAGCCCGAGCTTGGCCGCCAGCCTGACCGCGCGCAACATGCGTACCGGGTCCTCACGATACCGCACCGCCGGGTCGCCGATCACGCGCATGGTGCGCTTCTTGAGGTCGGAGAGTCCCTCGTGGAAGTCGATGATCTCTTCCGTTGCGGGATCGTAATAGAGGGCGTTCACCGAGAAGTCGCGGCGCAGGGCGTCTTCCTCCTGCGTGCCGAACACGTTGTCGCGGAGCACGCGACCGTGCTCGTCCTTCTGCGCGTCGGCCGACTCCGCAGCGCGGAAGGTCGAGACCTCGATGGTCTCCTGGCCGATGATCACGTGGACGATGCGAAAGCGCCGGCCGATGAGCAGCGCGCGGCGAAACAGCGGCTTCACCTGCTCCGGGCGGGCGTTGGTGGCCACGTCGTAGTCCTTGGGCGTGGCGCCGAGCAGCAGGTCGCGGACGGCGCCCCCGACCACGTAGGCCGAGAATCCGGCTTCCTGCAGTGCGCCGCATACCTTGAGCGCCGCCGGGCTGATCCGGCTGCGGTCGATGGCGTGCTTGGCGTGCGGGACGCGGAGCGGTCCTTCGGCTTTGAGGCCGAGCACCTTGCGGATGAACTTCTTGATCATGCCTCCTGAATTTTATCTTAGTGAGATCACCGGCCAGCCGCGGCGGGCCGCCTCGGCGGCCAGTTTCTCGTCCGGGTCGACGGCTACCGGCTGTTTTACCAGAGAAAGCAGGGGCAGGTCGTTTTGCGAGTCGCTGTAGAACGTGCTAAGCGAAAAAGCCTCCAGCGGGCGTCCCAGCCCCGCCAGCCAGTCCTGTACCCGGGTGATCTTTCCCTCCTTGAAGCAGGGGGTGCCCGCCACGCGCCCCGTGAACCGGTCGCCGGCCCGCTCGGGCTCGGTGGCGATCAGGTGCGGGATGCCGAATTCGCGCGCGATCGGCGCCGTAACGAAGCTGTTGGTGGCCGTGACCACGGCGCACAGGTCTCCGGCGTCGAGGTGCCGGCGGACCAGCGCCTGGGCCTGCCGGCCGATCATCGGGCGGATGCGCGTGTCCATGAAGTCGGCGTGCCAGCGGGCAAGGTCTTCCGGAGCGTGCCGGGCGAGCGGTTCGAGGGCGAACTGCAGGTATGCGTGGATATTCAGCGTGCCGGCCTTGTATTGTTCGAAGAAGGCGGTGTTCCGCACCTCGTAGGCATCGCGGTCCAGCACGCCCCGGTCGATCAGGAACTGGCCCCATTCATAGTCGCTGTCCCCGGCCAGCAGCGTGTTGTCGAGGTCGAACAGCGTGAGATTCCCGGCGCTCATTGCATTGCCCCCAGCGCCTCGCGCACCAGCGGCAGCGTGAGGGGGCGCTTGTGCGACAGCGAATACTCGTCGAGGTGGTCGAGGATGGCAACGAGCGTGGGCAGGTCGCGGCGGACGTGGGTCAGCAGGTAGCCGACGACCTCGTCGCCGATGCGCAGCCCGCGCCGGGCGGCCTCTTCGCGCAGGTAGCCGGCCTTTTCCGCATCGGTCAGGGAATGGACCTGGTACACCAGGCCCCACGCGAGGCGGCTCTTGAGGTCTTCGCGCAGCGCGAGCTGGGCGGGCGGGGCGGAGCCTGTGGCGAGCACGGTACCGCCGGGTGTGCCGGAGGGCTCGCGGACCGCGTTGATCCGGTTGAAGAGCGCAATCTGGGCCGGTTCGTCCAGCCCGTCGACATCGTCGGTTATGAAGATGCGGGCCGGGTCTGTCGCGGCGCGCAGGGTGGCGCCCAGCAGGTGGGTGCGGCCTGCCCCGCGCTCGCCCCAGAGGTAGATTACCGTCTCGCCCAGCGTGCCGGCGGCCAGGGATTCCAGCCGGGCCACCAGCTCATCGTTGCGGCCCGTGACGAAGCCTGCAAAGGTGGGCTCGGGCGGGGGAGAGATCCCGAGCACCAACTGCCGCATGCTCACTTGCCGGTGTCCCCGCGCTCGGTGTCAGTCGACTTGCCGTAGAGCGGGCTCGCGAGGTACGCGGCGCCCATGTGTCGCATGCCCACCAGCAGCGCTGCGCTCGCCGGCAACGCGAGCAGAACGCCGAAAAAGCCGAACACCTGCCCGAACGCCAGCAGCGCGAAGATCACGGCGACCGGATGCAGGCCGATGCGCTTGCCGACCAGCATGGGCGTCACCAGCATGCCTTCCAGTGCCTGGCCCGCGCCGAAGGCGATCCAGACGAAGAGGACCCCGGTGAAGCTGTCGAACTGCAGCAGGGCGGCGACGGTGCCGAGTGCAGTCCCGATGAAGGCGCCGACATACGGGATGAAGACGAGGCCGCCGGTGATCACGCCAATCGGCAGGGCGAATTCGAGGTTCGCGAGCCACAGCGCGGCGGAGTAGAAGAGGACCATTACCACGATCACCAGCAGTTGCCCGCGCAGGAACTCGGCCAGCACGGCGTCGATCTCGCCGGCGATGGTGAGGATCTGTGCGCGCCGCCCGCGAGGGAGAACACGGCCGATGCGGGCGAGCAGGTCGTTCCAGTCGCGCAGGAGGTAGAACAGCACCACCGGCACCAGCAGCAGGTTGATGAGGAAGCCGAGCAGCGCGAGGCCGCCGATCTGCAGCGATCCGAGCAGCTGCTGCACGAGGCCACGGTTGGTCTGGACCAGCTGGGTCAGGAACTGCTTGGCGGACTCCAGGTCGAACACGATTGCCATGCCCAGGTGCGTCTGCATCAGCGGGGCGATATTGTTGTTCAGCCAGGTCAGGAAGTCCGGCAGGCGGTCCACCATCATCCGCGCCTCCCGGTAGAAGAGCGGCAGCACCACGAGCATGAGCCCGACCACGACCACGAGGGCCAGCAGCATCACGATGATCACCGACGCGGTGCGCCCGATGCGGGGCTCGAGCCGGTTTACGAGCGGGTTGAGGACATACGCGATGATCGCGCCCGCGAGGAACGGGGCGAGGATGGGCGACAGCAGCCAGACCAGCCACGCGCCGATTGCCGCGATGGCGAGCCATGACCACATGCGCGGGTTCGCTAAGCCAAGGCCATTCATTTGACGTAAAATGCGAGAGGAAAAGACGGATTGCCTGTGCCCCCACTTTAACACGCCCGCGCGGCCTACTTCCCCCGGTTTTCTCAATGAGCAAAGGCCTGTCCTACCGCGATGCCGGCGTCGATATCGACGCCGGGGATGCGCTGGTTGAAACCATCAAGCCGTTCGCCCGCCGCACCATGCGGCCGGAGGTGCTCGCCGGCATTGGCGGGTTCGGCGCGCTGATGGAACTGCCCAAGAAGTACCGGCAGCCCGTGCTGGTTTCGGGGACCGACGGCGTGGGCACCAAGTTGAAGCTCGCGTTTACGCTGGGCCGTCACGACACGGTCGGCATCGACCTCGTGGCGATGAGCGTCAACGACGTGCTGGTGCAGGGCGCGGAGCCCTTGTTCTTCCTCGACTATTTCGCCTGCGGCAAGCTCGACACCGTGGTTGCCGCCTCCGTGATCAAGGGCATCGCGCAGGGCTGCGAGTACGCCGGTTGCGCGCTGATCGGCGGCGAGACCGCGGAAATGCCGGGCATGTACCCCGAGGGCGAGTACGACCTCGCCGGGTTCTGCGTCGGGGTGGTGGAAAAGGAAAGCATCATCACCGGGAAGACGATCGTGCCGGGTGACGTGGTGCTCGGCCTGGCGTCCAGCGGCGCGCACTCCAACGGGTACTCGCTCGTTCGCAAGATCCTCGAGCGCGCGAAACCCGACCTCAAGGCTGACTTCCATGGCCGTCCCCTCGAGGACGTCCTGATCGAACCGACGCGCATCTACGTCAAATCGGCCCTGGCCCTGATGCAGGCGCTGCCGGTCAAAGGGCTCGCCCACATCACCGGTGGCGGCATTACCGGCAACGTGCCTCGCGTGCTGCCTGAAGGTACCCGCGCCGTCATCGACGGCAAGTCGTGGCCGCGGCCGCCGCTGTTCGAGTGGCTGAAATCCGAGGGCGGGGTGGCCGAGGACGAGATGCACCGCGTATTCAACTGCGGCATCGGCATGGTGATCGTGGTTGCGGCGGAGCATGCGGCGCAGGCTTCGAAGATCCTGGCCGATGGTGGCGAGACGGTGTGGACGATCGGCCGCATAGAAAAGCACAGCGACGGCGAGCAGACGGTCGTCCTCTAGTTTTCCCGTTCACCCGGAAGGCACTTCCGGCCCGCAACCAGGGGCTGAAAGCTAGGCGTAAACCGGTCCCGAACTCGGGACCAGCATCTCGCGTTTCAGCTGCCCGAGCTCGGAGATGCCGAGCATCGCCATGTTGCGATCGATCTCATCGCGCAAGAGCCCGACCGCATGGCGCAAGCCCGCCTCTCCGCCGAGCGCCACGGCATAGAGGAACGGCCGGCCAATGAACACGAAGTCGGCGCCCAGGGCCAGCGCCTTCAAAACGTCCGTGCCGCGTCGCACCCCGCTGTCGAGCATGATGGCCATGCCGCCCGCCTCCGCTTTCGCCATCGGCAGCATCCTCAGCGGCGAGACCGTGTAGTCAAGCTGGCGGCCGCCGTGGTTCGACACCATGATGCCGTCGACGCCGCTTTCCCGCGCGATGCGGATGTCCTCGCGCGCAAGCACGCCCTTCAGCACGAGCTTGCCTTTCCAGAGTTTGCGTATGAGCTCCACGTGCTCCCATGCGAGCCCGTCGCGCGGCGTCTGGGGCCGCTCGACGGACCCGGACAGGACCGGCGTGCGCTCGAAGCCCATGTTCTCCAGGTGGGGCAGGCCGTGGTTCATCAGCGTGCGAAGCAATGTGCCGAACAGCCAGCGCGGCCGGATGGCGCCGTCCCAGGCAAGTCGCAGCGTGGGCTTCAGCGGCGAGCCATAGCCGGTGCGGACATTGTTCTCGCGATTCGCCGACACCTGCACGTCCACGGTCAGCACCAGCGTCCCGAACCCCGCATGCTGGGCGCGTTCCACCAGCGGCGTGATTATCGAATGTTCCCCCGGCAGGTAGGCCTGGAACCACGCCCTGGAATTGATTTCGTTGATTCGCTCGAGCCTCGTGAGCGAGGCGCCGCTCTGGATCATCGGGAGGTTCAGCGCTCCCGCGGTGCGGGCCAGCACGGCGTCGCCGTCGTAGGCGGCCAGCATGATCCCGCCCATCGGCGGGATGCCGAAGGGCAGGTCGTAGGGTTGCCCCAGGAGTTCCCGCTTCTGGTTGCGCCCGCGCGTATCGACGAGGACGCGCGGGACGAAATGGTAGTCGTCGAACGCGCTGCGGTTGGCACGCAACGACGCGTCGGTCTCAACCCCGCCCGAGATGTACCCGAAGATCGGGCGCGGAAGAAAGCCGCGCGCCGCGGGCTCGAAATCCTCGAGGCACAGCAAGTTGCGCAGGTTGCGGGCGGTGGACATGGTGCATTTTGCCACGATGCGATTGCGTTCGATCAGCCGCGCGATCCAGAACTTTCGCGTACATTTCGATTCGATTCAGGAATGCGTCGCCTCCTGCAAGATCTCGGTGGCCCATTGGTTCAGGCTCTTGCCCGACGCCTGGGAGGCAACCAGCGCTGCACCGTGAACCTCGGGCGGCAAACGCAGCACTATCTTCCCCGAGGCGGGTTTCTCGGGACGCACTCCCTGCGCCTTGCAGTCGCCAACGTAATCATCCACGGCCGCCCCGAACTCCTTGCGCAGCAGGCCTACGGTTTCGCCGTGGAAGCTGATGATTGTGCGTATGCCCAGCACACGCCCCACGAAAATGTTGTCGCGTTCGTCGTACTCGACGCGAGCGCTGTAACCCTTGTGGCGCATGGTGTTCACGGCTTGACTCCTGTTCGTTCGAGCAACTATAACGGTCGAGTCCATCCCGCGCGGCTTTGAAGGCGAGCACCCGCGCCTGTTTCAGGACTGCGTCGCCCTCTGGACGGTCTCCGCTGGCTTCAATTAGACGGTATCAAAGTTTCGATTGGACGCACTTTCGTTTACAATTGGACGCTATGCCGGCAGCCTCGTTGCATCCCTGATTCGTGCGTCCCCGGTTGTCCGAGGCACTGGGCGACTCACCCGCCGTGCTGGTGCATGGACCTCGCCAGTGCGGCAAGACCACCCTCGCGCGTGCGGTGGGGGATGCGGCGGGATTTTCCTATCTGAGCTTTGACGACGATGTGCTGCGCGCTTCGGCGCAAGCCGATCCCATGGGCTTCGTGGCGGATCTGCCTGGCAAGGCCGTGCTCGACGAGATCCAGCGGGTGCCGGAACTGTTTACCGCCTTGAAGGCCGCCATCGACCGCGATCGCAGGCCCGGCCGTTTCATTCTCACCGGTTCGGCCAACGTGCTGCTTCTGCCGAGGCTGGCCGATTCGCTGGCCGGACGAATGGAAATCCTGCGCCTGCATCCGCTCTCGCAGGCGGAACTGGCGGGCAAACCGCCCGATTTTCTTGATGCGCTGTTCGGTGAGGGCTTCAAGGGTGGGCCCAGGGCACGCCTGGGCGCGGAGCTTGCGGAGCGCATCGCCGCCGGTGGCTATCCAGCGGCACTGGCGCGGCCGGTGGCCCGGCGTCGCGCCACCTGGTATCGCGACTACATCGACACGCTGGTTCAGCGGGACGTGCGCGACGTGGCACACATCAATTCACTGGCAGCGCTTCCTCGTCTGCTGACCTTGGCCGCGGGTCAGACCGCGCGCCTTCTGAACGTGTCGGACCTGGCTGCGCCGTTCCAGCTGAGCCGGCCGACCATACGCGACTACGTCACGCTGCTGGCGCGCATATTCCTGCTCGAAGAACTGCCGCCTTGGCATACCAACCGGCTGAGCCGCCTCATCAAGACGCCGAAGCTCCATCTCGGCGACACGGGGCTGGCCTACGCCTTGCTCGGCGTGGATGCGGATGCGCTGGCGGCCGACAGGCCGATGCTGGGGCACCTGCTCGAAACCTTCGTCTTTCAGGAGTTGCGCAAGCAGGCAAGCTGGCGTGAAGAGCCGATCGCATTTCACCATTTTCGCGACAAGGAAGGCGTGGAAGTGGATATCGTTCTCGAAGGCGCCCGGCAGCGCGTCGCCGGCATCGAGGTCAAGGCCTCGGCCACGGTGACCGCTGCCGATTTCAAGGGTTTGCGCAAGTTGCAGGCCAGCACTGGCAGGCGCTTTGCCGCTGGCGTGGTGCTTTACGACGGGGAAGCTACGGCGCGCTTCGGCGATCAGTTGTTCGCCGTGCCGGTCCGCCGGCTTTGGGAGGCCGCGTGAAACGCGCGCCAGGGACACTGATTCGCAACAACGGAGACACTCAATGGCTTTCGATCTGGTGGTTCGCAATGGCACCGTGGTGGATGGCTCGGGCAGCCCGCGGTTTCGCGCCGACGTGGGCGTGGTGGGCGGGCGGATCGCCGAAATCGGCCGCATCCGCGAGACGGCCAGGGAGACGATCGACGCAGAAGGGTTGATCGTCTCGCCCGGGTTCATCGACGGCCACACCCACATGGATGCGCAGGTGTCGTGGGACACCGAGGGAAGCTGCTCCAGCTGGCACGGCGTGACCTCAGTGGTGATGGGCAACTGCGGCTTCGCGCTCGCGCCCTGCAAGCCTGAGGAGCGGGAGTGGTTCGCGCGCTGCCTGACGGCGGTCGAGGACATTCCCACCGAATCGATGCTGGCCGGCATCGACTGGGCCTGGGAAACGTTTCCGGAGTACCTCGACCACGTCGAGCGACTGCCGAAGGGGATCAACTACGGCGCCTACATCGGCCATTCGGCCCTGCGCATGTACGTGATGGGCCGGCGCGCGCTGAGCGAGAAGGCGAACGAGTCGGACCTGAAGCAGATGCGCGATGCGGTCAGGCAGGCCATGCGCGCGGGCGCGCTTGGCCTGTCGACTTCGCGCGCCAATACCCACATGACGCCCGACGGCTCGCCGGTGGCCAGCCGCATCGCCGACTGGAGCGAGATCGCATCCCTCGTGGACGTCCTGGCCGAACTCGACGCCGGCATCTTCCAGGTCGGCCCGGACATCTCCAGCGGCGCAGCGCAGCGCGAGTGCCTGGCGCAACTGCGCCGGATCGCGCTCGACAGCGGCCGGCCGCTGATGTTCGGCGTGCTCGCCACCCAGCAGGGCGAAAGCCCTAACCCCTGGGAATACCAGACGCAGTACCTGGACGACCTCGCGGCCGCCGGCGGCCGCGCGTTCGGCCAGTCGACCACGCGCTCGATCAACGCGCTGTTTTCGCTGCGCTCGTACCTGCCCTTCGACGCCCTGCCGCACTGGCGGGCGATTCGCGCGCTGCCGCTCGAAGAACAGAAGCGGCGGCTCACTGACCCCGCAGTGCGCGCGCAGCTGGTTGCCGACGAAGCCGGCATGAAGCCGCGCGACAAGGTCTTCCAGGGCGGCGGCCTCGCCACGACCGATCCGCGACGGCCGGACTACGCCAACCTGTTCCCGCTGTTCGGCGTCGACTGGGACGACCCGTCGGTGGCGGACCTCGCGCGCCAGCGCAACCGCCATCCGGTGGACGTGATGATCGACCTCATGCTGGAGAACGACCACCTGCTGTTCGTCCAGCCGCTGGTCAACGAAAAGCCCGCCGACGTGCTGGGCATGCTCAAGCATCCACGCACGCTGGCCACCTTCTCCGATTCGGGCGCGCACGTATGCCAGGAGATGGGCTCTTCGCTGCAGACCCACATGCTCAGCTACTGGGTGCGCAAGAAGCAAGCTTTTACGCTCGAGCAGGCGGTGAGGAAACTCACCTTCGACAACGCCTCGGCCTGGGAGCTGCCGGGCCGCGGCCTGGTGCGCAAGGGCTTCGCCGCCGACCTCGTGGTGTTCGACGAACAGCGGGTGAAGCCGTGCCTGCCGACGGTGGAGCACGACCTGCCGGGCGGCGCGCGGCGGCTGGTGCAAAGGGCCGAAGGGATCGCCGCGACGGTCGTCAATGGCGTAGTCGCCTTCGAGCAGGGCAGGGCGACGGGGCGGCACGGCGGGCAACTGCTGCGCGGCGCGCCGGGGTGAGCGGATGGCAACCCCCGGTCCATCGGTGTCCGGCCGGATTTATAAAGATTGTGTTACTGAAGTCATTGACAGGAGCCGATCTCCTGCCAGTTTATGTACTGGTAAAGGTACATTTACATTCATAATAAAAGAGCGAAAGCAGATCCGGGACGGGATCGACCAGCCTCGGCGAGAGGTTCTGGTCGAACAGCAGCTTCACGCGCTGGTGGTGTACTGCATCCGTTCGCGATCGGCGGCGTAGGCGAGGCACGCTTGGATATCCTCGGCCGTCAGGAACGGAAAGTCCTGCAGGATCTGCTGTTGCGTCATTCCGGAGGCGAGGTATTCGAGCACGTCGTAAACGGTCATCCGCATTCCGCGGATACAGGGCTTGCCGCCACGCTTGCCAGGCTCGATTGTGATGATGTCGCGGTAGTTCATGGTGTCACCTCCGACAAAATGATTATACGCGTCTGGCTAAGACCCCCGACGCGCCAGATAAATCCCTGCCAGCACCACCACGCCTCCCGCCACCTGCAAGGCGACGAGCGGTTCCCCCAGCAGCACCCACGCGAACACGCCTGCCATCACCGGCTGCAGCAGCAGGCTGACCGACGAGAACGAAGCCGGCAGGTGGGCGAGCGCGTAGGCGATGAGCCCCTGCCCGCAGGCATGCGAAATCAGCGCGATGCCGACAAGCTTCAGCCATCCTGCCTGGCTCACCGGCAGCATCTCTTCCCCGGTCGCGAGCGCGATCGGCAGCAGCATCAGCGCAGTGAGCGTCGTGGTCACCGCCATCAGCCTGAGCGCGCCCAAGCCCCGGTCGCGCAGGCTCTTCACGTTGAGCAGGTACCAGGCGTAAAAGAGGGCGGTGATGACCCCGAAGGCGTCGCCCAGCAGCGCTGTGCTCGAGAACGCGAGGCTGGTGCTAACCAGCATGCCCACGCCGACCAGGGCAGTGACCAGTCCCGCCAGAAAAACCCGGCTGGGTTTCTGCCGGAACAGCAGCCAGGCGGCCAGGGTGACGAAGATCGCTGCGAGGTTGGCGAGCAGCGTCGAGTTGGCCACCGACGTCAGCTTGACCGCGAAATGCCAGAACACGAGGTCGCCCGTAAATGCAGCGGCGGCGGACACCAGCAGCCATCCCGGCGGCTTGGTGGAAGCGGGGGCTCCGGCTTGGCGGCCGAAAGCGAAATAGAGCAGCCACAGTGCCGGCACCGCCAGCGCCACCCGCCAGAACGCCGTCGCCGTAGGCCCGGTCTCCGACACACGCACGAAGATCGGCGACAGGGCAATGCATACCGCGCCCAGCAAAAGCGCAAGCAAAGCAAGCCCCTCGCGAGGGCGCATGGTGGGATGCATTGCGGCAATTATCGCAGCGCTGGCGGGAGGTCCGGGTGGTAAAATTTTTCACCCCATGAACACGCCACGATTCGTCCACCTCAGGCTGCACAGCGAGTACTCGGTGACGGACGGCATCGTCCGCATCGACGAGGCGGTGGCCAAGGCGGCCGGGGACGGCATGCCGGCGCTGGCGATCACCGACTCGGGCAACCTTTTCGGGATGGTGAAGTTCTACAAGGCGGCGCGGGGCAGCGGCGTGAAGCCGCTGATCGGCGCGGACTGCTGGGTGCAGAACGTCACCGACCGCGACAAGCCTGCGCGCATCCTGATCCTCGTGGCTTCCCACAAAGGCTACCTCAGGCTGTGTGAGCTGCTGTCCCGGGCGTGGCTCACGAACCAGCACCGCTCGCGCCCGGAGCTCGACAAGGCATGGCTGAAGGAAGGCGGCACCGAGGGGCTGATTGCGCTTTCGGGTGCGGCGGGCGGCGACATCGGCCAGGCGCTGGCCGCGGGCAACCTCGAGGGGGCCACGAAGCTGGCAAAGGAGTGGTCCGCGCTGTTTCCCGAGCGCTTCTACCTCGAGCTGCAGCGCGCCGGCCTGCCGCAGACCGAGACGCTGGTGGCGCGGACGGTGGAGCTGGCGACCAAGGCGAAGCTGCCGGTCGTGGCGACGCACCCGGTGCAGTTCATGAAGCCGGACGACTTCAAGGCCCACGAGGCGCGCGTCTGCATCTCGCAGGGGTACGTGCTCGGCGACCAGCGCCGCCCGAAGCAGTACACGCAGGACCAGTACTTCAAGACCCAGGACGAGATGGCGGCCCTCTTCGCCGACATCCCGCAGGCGCTGGAGAATGCGATGGAGATCGCGCGGCGATGCAGCCTGGCGATCGAACTGGGCAAGTCGAAGCTCCCGGTCTTCCCTACGCCCAACGGCGAAACGATCGAGGACTACCTTCGCCTGCAGGGCGCGCAGGGTCTCGCGAAGCGCCTGGAGAAGCTCTACCCGGACACTGCCGAGCGCGAAGCGAAGGCGCCTGAGTACGCGGCGAGGCTCGAGTTCGAGATCCAGACCATCCTGCAGATGGGTTTTCCCGGCTACTTCCTGATCGTGGCCGACTTCATCAACTGGGCGAAGAGCAACGGCGTGCCGGTGGGCCCGGGGCGTGGCTCGGGCGCGGGGTCGCTGGTGGCGTACTCGCTCGGCATCACCGACCTCGATCCGTTGCGCTACGACCTGCTGTTCGAGCGCTTCCTCAACCCGGAGCGCGTGTCGATGCCCGACTTCGACATCGACTTCTGCCAGGACGGCCGCGACAAGGTCATCGGCTACGTGCGCGACAAGTACGGCGCCGGCAGCGTGTCGCAGATTGCGACCTTCGGCACGATGGCCGCGCGCGCTGTCGTGCGCGACTGCGGGCGCGTGCTCGACCTCGGCTATAACTTCTGCGACCAGATCGCCAAGCTCATCCCCTTCCAGCCGGGCAAGACCATCACGCTCGACGACGCGCGCAGGATGGAGCCGCTGCTCGCCGAGCGCGAGCAGAATGAGGACGAGGTCCGGGAGCTGCTGGAGCTCGGTGAGAAGCTCGAGGGCCTCACGCGCAACGTCGGCATGCACGCGGGCGGCGTGCTCATTGCGCCCGGCAAGCTCACCGACTTCTGCCCGCTGTACGCGGCAGAAGGCACCGAGAACGTCGTCTCGCAACTCGACAAGGACGACGTCGAGGCGGTGGGCCTGGTCAAGTTCGACTTCCTCGGTCTCACCACGCTGACGATCCTCGACTGGGCGGTGCGCTACGTGAGGATGCTTGGCGAGACCGAGTTCGACCTCGAGAAGATCCCGCTCGACGATCCCGCGAGCTACCAGCTCCTCGCCGCCGGCAACACGGCAGCGGTGTTCCAGCTGGAATCCAGCGGCATGCGCGACATGATCCGCAAGGCGAGGCCCGACCGCTTCGAGGACATCATCGCGCTGGTGGCGCTGTACCGTCCCGGCCCCATGGACCTGATCCCGGACTTCATCGCCCGCAAGCACGGCGGGTGCTTCGAGTACCTGCACAAGCTCCTCGAACCCATCCTGCAGCCGACCTACGGGATCATGGTCTACCAGGAGCAGGTGATGCAGGCCGCGCAGGTGTGCGCGGGCTACTCGCTGGGTGGCGCGGACCTCCTGCGCCGCGCGATGGGCAAGAAGAACGCCGAGGAGATGGCCGAGCAGCGCGAGATCTTCGTCACCGGCGCGAAGCAGAAGGAGATCACGGGCAACAAGGCGAACGAGATCTTCGACTACATGGAGAAATTCGCGGGCTACGGCTTCAACAAGTCGCACGCTGCCGCCTACGCACTGGTCGCCTACCACACGGCCTACATGAAGGCGCACCACCCGTCGGCATTCATGGCGGCCAACTTTTCGGCCGTCATGGACGACACGGACAAGGTAAGGTCGCTGCACAAGGATTGCATGGCCAATGGCCTCGTGATCCTGCCGCCCGACATCAATACGTCCGACTACCGCTTCACGCCGGTCGACGTGAAAACCATGCGCTACGGCCTCGGGGGCATCCGCGGTACCGGCCGCTCGGCGATCGAGGGCATCCTCGCGACCCGCAAGGCCGACGGTCCGTTCAAGAGCCTGTTCGACTTCTGCCGGCGCGTGGACCGGCGCCTCGTCAACCGGCGCGCGATGGAGGCGATGGTGCGCGCGGGCGCCTTCGACACGATAGAGCAGAACCGCGCGAGCCTGCTCGCCTCGGTGGGGCTCGCGATGGAGGCCGCGGAGCAGGACGAGCGCCAGGCCTCGCAGGAGAGTCTCTTCGGCGACGCCTCGGAGTCGCGCGGCGCCGCCTTCAAGCTGGTCGATTCGCGACCCTGGGACATGAAGCAGCGCCTGATCGAAGAGAAGGTCGCACTCGGGTTCACGTTGTCAGGGAACCTGTTCGATGCCTATGCGCAGGATCTCAGGGGTTTCTCGCGCACGCCCCTCGCCAAGATCGCGCCGGTGCAGGGCACCGCGTGGCTGGCCGGCGTGATTGCCAGTGTGCGGGTGCAGATGACCCGGCGCGGAAAGATGGTGGTGCTGATGCTCGACGACGGCACGGCGCAGGTCGAGGTGACGGTCTTCAACGAGTTGTTCGACAAGCACCGGGAGAAACTCAAGGAGGACACGCTGCTGGTCGCGGTCTGCAAGATCCAGCCGCCCTGGGATGACTCGGGCAGGGGGGTGCGGATCACTGCCGAGGACCTGCTCGACCTCGCCGCGCTGCGCACGCGGTATGCGCAAAACCTGCGCCTCGACATCAACGGCCAGGCGGATGCCAAGCGCCTCAAGGAGTGCCTCGCACCTTTCCGGATCGCGGCTACAAGTGATGGTTCTGGCAAGGGCTGCCCGGTGGTCGTCCATTACCACAACGGCGTGGCCGAGGTGGACGTGGCCCTCTCGGCCGACTGGCGCGTGCGTCCCGACGAGCAGTTGTTCTCCCAGCTCGAGGCCTGGTTGACCCCCGAGCGGGTGAGCGTGGTCTATTCCTTTTCTTCGGCCGCTTGAGGCGCCGGGCCGGCGAGGTCCGGCTCGCCGCACGAGCGCAGGATGCTCGCGCGCACGGCGTCGCGCAGTTTTACTGCCGCCGCCCAGTCGCTGCCGTCCGGCCTCACCGGCACGCCTATCGTCACTGACACCGCGGCCTTCCGCAGGTACCACGTGCCGTCGCGCAGCACCGAGCGCACCCCGCGCAGCGACACTGGCACCACGGGAATGCCCGCCTGCGCAGCCGCCTGGAAGGCGCCGGTGCGGAACCCCATGAGGCCGGCATTTCGCACCAGCGTGCCTTCGGGAAAGACGATCAGCGAAGCGCCGCGCTGCGCCGCCGCGCCCAGTTCGTTGGCATGCGCGGCGCTCTTTGCGACGTCGAAGCGCTCGATGAATCGTGTGCCGAATCCTGCAAGGAGCGTGCGCATCAGGAAACTGTCCTCGAACTCCCGCTTGGCCACGAACGCATAGCCGCGCGGCTCGAGCAGCGCGAGCAGCACCAGTGCGTCGAGGTAGCTTGTGTGGTTCACGGCCAGCACCACGGTGGACTTCGTGTCGAGGTGTTCCAGCCCGCGCGTGGCGACCGGGATGCCCGACAATGCAAGAAAGCCCCTGGAGATAGCGCGGCCGACTTGCCAGCACGCCCGGCCCGGAACCAGCAGCGCGGCGAGGAAAGCGAACGGGAACAACAGTCCGAAGGCGACGTAACCGCGCAGCGCGAACAGCGCGCCGCCCACGGTGCGCAGGCCGCGTCGCAGTTGCGGCATCGCGCCGGCGAGCATCAGCCGAGCGAACTGCAGCCATACCGCGTGCGGCTTGACTGACGAAGGTCCGCGTTCATAGAACTCGCGCGCCGCGACCCGGCGGATCTTGCCGCTGGAGGTCTTGGGGACCGTGGAAGGCGGCGCGAGCACGATGTCGTCGGCGGGTGCGCCGATCAGGCTCACGGCAAGGTCGTTGATCATCCGCTTGAGGTCGTCGTGGCGCGACGGGTCCCGGTCGCGCATCTCGGCCAGCACCACCACGCGCTCGGTGCCTGAGGCCGCGTCGCGACTGCCGAACACGGCCACGCAGCCGCGCCGCACCCCGGCGAGGTCGCCTACCGCCTGCTCGAGCTCGTAGGGACTGATGTTGCGGCCGCCGCGGATGATGATGTCCTTCTCGCGCCCGGTGAGGAACAGCACGCCGTCCGAGAGGTAGGCGCGGTCGCCGGTGTTCACCCACTCGCCGTCGAACAGCGTCTTCGTTGCCTCGGGGTTGCGGTAGTAGCCGGAGGTGGAGGAAGGTCCGCGGAACTGCAGCAGGCCCTCCTGCCGGTCGGGCAGTTCGAGGCCGGCCGCGTCCACCGTGCGGATGTCGTGGCCGGGGATCGGCGTGCCGCAGCCGATCACGATCAGCGGCGAGGCGTCGTCGGCCTTTGCCTCGGCGGCTTCGCCCGTGCGCGTGAACCGGTCGCGGTCGAGGCGATCCGCCCGCCACGGGCTGCCCGGCACGGTGATTGCCACGCCCACCGAGGATTCGGCGAGGCCGTAGGAGGGCGACAGGCAGTTCTTGCGCAGGCCGAATTTTCCGAAGCGCTTCTCGAACTCGATGATCGTGTCGGGGCTCACGGGCTCGGCCGCGTTGAACGCGAACCGCCAGCTCGACAGGTCGATGCCTTCCATCTCCTCGTCGGTGATGCGGCGCAGACACAGCTCGAACGAGAAATTCGGCCCGCCCGACATCGTGCCGCGGTGGCGGTGGATGGCGCGCATCCAGCTGGCCGGGCGCGACAGGAACGCGAGCGGCGACATCAGCACCGTCGGAAAACCCAGCACCAGCGACGCGAAGTTGGCGCCGATCAGGCCGAGGTCGTGGTACAGCGGCAGCCAGCTGACGAACACGTCCTGCGGGCCCGCGTTCACCGCGGCGCCCATCGCGCGCACGTTGGCCATCAGGTTGGCGTGCGACAGCACCACGCCTTTCGGATTGCCGGTGCTGCCCGAGGTGTACTGCAGGAAGCCGGTGTCGCCGGGCTGGCCGTGCACCGGCGAAAATCCCGCGCCAGACGTCTGCGAGAGTTCGGCGGGGACCATGACCTGTTGCAGCGACTCGACCTGAGCGCGCAACAAGTAGGCCAGCGCCTTTGCTTGCGGCACGGTGATCATGATCACCGGCGAGGCGCTCTTCAGGATCGCGACGTGGCGCGTCATGTGGTCTTCGATCGTGGTCAGGCGCGCCGGCGGGTAGAGCGGCACCGGCACGCCGCCCGCGAGCAGCGTGCCGTAGAACGAGAAGAGGTACTCCCTGCAGGTGGGCAGCATGATCGCCACCATCTGGCCGCGCTGCAGGCCCGCCTGCGTGAGGTGCGATGCATAGCCCATGGCGCCGTCCCACAGCTTCCGATAGCTCAACGGGAACTCGGCCTCGCCCTCGTACATGAAGGCAGTCAGCCGGTCGGGCTGGCGCTCCACGTGGTATTCGAGCGCCTCGGTCAGCGTGCGCGCCTGTGCATTGGTCGGCGCGGGGACGCCTTCGGACTGCACCAGGCTGGCCACGCTCCGGTCCGCGGCCTCCCGCGCGTGGCCGAACCCGGCCAGCAGGAAGCGCAGCAGGTCGCGCGGCGTTTCGCCCGTGGCGAGCGCCTGCTCCGGCAGGCTGGTGCCGAACACCTGTTCGAGCCGCAGCACGAGTTCCACGCGCGCAAGGCTGTCCAGCCCAAGCTCTCGCTCGAGCGAGCTGTCCAGCGTCACGTTGGGGGTGACGTGCGGGCGCGCCTCTTTCGCCACTTCGGCGACGATTTCGAGCAGGCGCTCCGGCTTGATCTCTCCGGGAGTCTTGTCCATCGCAGTCTCCTCGCACTTTCTGCGTTTTCGGGGAGTGTAACCCGGGGCCCCGTTTCGCTCGCCGAAACCGCGAACCACGGCCGCGCGCCTCCGCTATGCTGGCAGCCCGCCGGACCAAGGAATCCAGATGAAACTCGCAGTCAATACGGAACACCGCATCGGGGTCGTCGAAGGCGACCAGTTCTACGACGTGACGGACGCGGTTCCCGGCGCCGGCCCGGCGTGGCCGCCGATGTACATGAACCGGCTCATCGCCGAGTGGGCCGAACTGGGCCCGAAAGTCGCGGCTGCGCGCAAGGCTGCGAGTCCCGTGGCGCTCTCTTCGATGAAGTTGCTGCCGCCCAATCCCTGCCCGGTGCACGTGATCGCGGCCCCGGCGAACTACAGGAAACACATAGGCGAGATCGGTGCGCGTTCGGTCAGCAAGGGGCGTACCGCGGAGCAGCAGGGGTTCTTCATGAAGTCCACCGCTTCACTCGTCGGCGCGGGCGGCGCGATCGAGCTGCCGCGAGGCTCGACCCGGCGGTTCGACCACGAATCCGAACTCGCCGTCATCATCGGCCGGCGCGCCCGCAACGTGCCGCGCGCCGAGGCCATGGACTACGTGTTCGGCTACAGCTGCCTCATGGACATCACCATGCGCATCGAGCCCGGCGTGGCCGAGGAGGAGCGCGTGACGCGCAAATCCTTCGAGACCTTCACGCCGCTGGGGCCGTGGATCGTCACGGCCGACGAAGTCGCCGAACCGCATGCATTGCGCAACCAGCTGTGGGTCAACGGCGTGTCGAAGCAGGACGCGAACACGCGCGACATGATCGTCAACATCCCGGCGCTGATCGAGCTCATCTCCTCGGTGATGACGCTGAACCCCGGCGACGTGATTGCCAGCGGCACGCCCGAGGGCGTCGGGCCGATCGTGCCGGGCGACAGCATCCGCATCGGCATCGAGTCGGTCGGCGAGATGACGCTGCCGGTCGTCGAAGCGGCGCAGTTTTCGCCACGCCGGTTCTGAGCGGCAGGCGCCCATGAAGTTCCGCTTATCGCTGGCCGAAATGGTTCGCGCCGCGCGGATCGAACCGGAATAGCCATGGCCGCCACATCGGTGCTGATTGTCGGGGGCGGGCCGGTGGGTCTTGCGCTCGCCGGGGACCTCGGCTGGCGCGGCATCGCCTGCACGCTCATCGAGGCGGGCGATGGCGCGATCTACCAGGCCAGGATGGACATGGTGGGCATCCGCACCATGGAGTACTGCCGCCGTTGGGGCATCGTGCCCGGGGTGGAGCAGGGCGGCTACGATCGCACCTACCCTCAGGACTGCGCGTGGGTCACGAGCCTGAACGGCTGGGAACTCGGGCGCGAGCATTTTCCCACCCCAGCCGAGGAACTGCCGCCGCCGGAAAGCCCGCAGAAGCGCGAGCGCTGCCCGCAGAATTTCTTCGACCCGGTGCTCGCGCGGTTTGCGCGGCAGTTCCCGCACGTGACCTTGCGCTACGACACGAAGCTGGAGGGCTTCGAAGAGCGCAAGGACGGGGTCGCGGCACGGGTCATGGATGCGAAGTCAGGACGCGAGGAAACGATCGAGGCGGAGTTCCTTGTGGGCTGCGACGGTGGGTCGAGCGGGGTGCGCGAGGCGCTCGGCATCGGCATGACCGGCACGCCAACGCTCACCTACACCACCAACGTGATCTTCCGCTGCGACGGGCTGGAGAAGCTCCACGACAAGCGGCCGGGCTACCGGTTCATCTTCATCGGCCCCGAAGGCACCTGGGCGACGCTCGTGGCGATCAACGGCCGGGACCAGTGGCGTTTCTCCCTCGTGGGCGGCGCAGAAAAGCGCACGCTGACCGAGGAGGAACTGCGCCGGGCCATCGTGCGGGCCATGGGGCGCGAGTTCGATTTCGAGATCCTCTCGGTGCTGCCCTGGGTGCGCCGCCAGCTGGTGGCCGACAGCTACGGCAATCAGCGGGTCTTCATCGCAGGCGATGCCGCACACCTGACCTCGCCCACCGGCGGGTTCGGCATGAATACCGGCATCCAGGACTCGGTGAACCTCGCGTGGAAACTCGAGGCCTGCCTGCGCGGATGGGGCGGGCCGGGGCTGCTTTCGACCTATGAACTCGAATGCAGGCCCGTGGGGATACGCAACGTTTCGGAGGCGACCGGCAACCTCAAGCGGATGCTTTCGCCCCGCGTGAAATCGGTGCCGACGGAGATGTTCGACGAAGGCCCGGCCGGCGACGCGGCGAGGAAGGTCTTCGGCGACGGCTACACCGAGATGATGCGCCGCGAGTGGTTTTCCAACGGCATCCACCTCGGCTACATGTACGAGGGCTCGCCGGTGATCGTGCCGGACGGGACGCCGCAACCGCCCGATGAAGTGTCGACTTACACGCAGACGGCGCGGCCGGGTTCGCGCGCGCCGCATGTGTGGCTCGCGGACGGACGCTCGACGCTGGACCTGTTCGGCAAGGGGTTCGTACTTCTGCGGTTCGGCAGCAATCCGCTGCCCGTGGCCGGCCTGGTGGCCGCGGCCGCCACATGCGGTATGCCGCTGGAGGTCGTGGACATAGTGCATCCCGGCGCCGAAGCGCTCTATGAGCGACGGCTGGTCCTGGTGCGGCCCGACGGGCAGGTGGCCTGGCGGGCCGATGTGGAGCCTGGCCCGGCCGTGGGTGTCATCGACGCCGTCCGGGGCGCCGCCTAGCCGGGAAGAGCGGGGGAGTTCCCCCGCTTTCCGCGTGATGACCCCGCGGATGGGCACGGTAGAGTGCCCCGCATGAACAGCCAGACCGTCAAGAATCGCTCGGCGGCAGCCATCGTCGTCAGCCTTGCAGTGCTCGTGATCGGTGCGATCGTCGTCGGCGCGACGCTGTCGGTATTCGTCATGCGCGAGCAGGAAATCGATCAGTGGAAGAGGCAGATCGACAACCTTTCGCTGATCATGGCGGAGAACACCTCGCAGACGATGTTTTCCGCCTACCAGGTGCTGGACACCATATCGGAGGATGTCCGGCAGAAGAGCGTTACGGACGCCGCGACGCTGCGCAAGGCTATGGGCACGGAGCGGGTCTACAAGATGTTGCGCGACCGGACCGGCGGCCTGCCGCAGATCGATGTGGCCACCGTCGTTGCCTCCAATGGCGATGTCATCAATTTCACCCGATCGCACCCGGCACCGCCGATCAACCTGGCGGATCGCGATTATTTCAAGCTGCAGGCCTCCATGGACACGGCCGGCGACTTCATCAGCGCGCCCGTGCGCAACAAAGGCAACGGCAAGTGGGTGTTTTACCTGAGCCGTCGCCTGACCGGCGGGCAGGGCGAATTCATCGGATTGGTGCTGGTGGGTATTTCCGTGGACGCGTTCACGAATTTCTTTTCCCGCATCGGCGAGAACCTCGGCACCGGCGCAGCGCTCAACCTGTACCGGCGCGACTTTACGCTGATGACCCGCTGGCCTCGCACCGACGATGCCATCGGCAAGGTCAACCGGTCGGGGGCCAGCTTCAACATCATCGGGGTCGAGAAGAAGGACCACGGCGTCGTCCTGCTCGACAACACCCGCTTCGCGGAAAACCGCCAGGTCTCGCGGATGGTCGCCTCGCGCGTCCTCGATCGCTACCCGCTCATCGTCAGCGTGGCGATCACCGAGGAGCAGTTCCTCGAGAGCTGGCGCCACTCCGTCCAGTTGATCGTTCTGGTCGCGGCTGGCAGCATAGTCGCGCTGCTGGTGGCGTTGCTGTTCCTGCTGCGCCTGATGCGCGAGCGGGAGGCGGATATGGCGCTCACGGTGCGCCTCAAGGTGGCAGCGGAGGCGGCGAGCGAGGTGAAGTCGAATTTCCTGGCCACGATGAGCCACGAAATCCGCACGCCGATGAACGGCGTGCTCGGCATGCTGCACCTCCTGCGGCAGACCCGGCTCGACGAGCGGCAGCGCGAG
>CAMAXP010000015.1 GCA_945862265.1 Bordetella parapertussis | reverse complement strand
AAGCTACATACCTCCGCAATCTCTTTTCTGGAAGCACCATGACAATTTCCGATGAAGTGAATCAGGAACCCCAGCAACTGCCGTTGCTGCCGCTGCGCGATGTGGTGGTGTTTCCGCATATGGTGATTCCGCTGTTTGTCGGCCGTCCCAAATCGATCAAGGCCATGGAAATCGCCATGGAGGCGGGCAAGTCCATCCTGCTGGTGGCCCAGAAGTCGGCGGCCAAGGATGAGCCGAGCGACGATGACCTGTACCAGATCGGTTGTATTTCCAACATCCTGCAGATGCTCAAGCTGCCGGATGGCACGGTGAAGGTGCTGGTCGAGGGTGGTCAGCGTGCGCGTATCAGCGGTGTCGAGGACTTGCGCACGCACTATGTGGCGGATGCAAGGCCTGTGGCGCATGACGCCAGCGAGAATACCGAGGTCGAGGCCATGCGCCGCGCGTTGATCGCGCAGTTCGATCAATACGTGAAGCTGAACAAGAAAATTCCCCCGGAGATTCTCACGTCTTTGGCTGGCATTGAGGAGGCTGGTCGTCTGGCGGACACCATCGCCGCCCACCTGCCGCTGAAGCTCGAGCAGAAGCAGGAAGTCCTCGAGATGTTCGACGTCAAGACCAGGCTGGAGCATCTGCTCTCGCAGCTCGAGACCGAAATCGACATCCTGCAGGTCGAGAAGCGCATTCGCGGCCGGGTAAAACGTCAGATGGAGAAGAGCCAGCGCGAGTACTACCTGAACGAGCAGGTCAAGGCGATCCAGAAGGAACTTGGCGAGGGCGAAGAGGGCGCCGACCTCGAGGAAATGGACAAGCGCATCCGCAAGGCGCACTTGCCCAAGGAGGCCAAGAAAAAAGTCGACGCCGAGCTGAAGAAGCTCAAGCTCATGTCGCCCATGTCCGCCGAGGCGACGGTGGTGCGAAACTACATCGACACCCTGGTCAATCTCCCGTGGCGGAAGAAGACCAAGATCTCCAAGGACATCAAGGCCGCGCAGGCGATCCTCGACGAGGACCACTACGGGCTGGAGAAGGTCAAGGAACGGATACTCGAGTATCTGGCCGTGCAGAGCCGCGTCGATCGCATGAAGGCGCCGATCCTCTGCCTCGTCGGCCCGCCCGGTGTCGGCAAGACCTCGCTTGGGCAAAGCATTGCCAAGGCGACCAACCGCAAGTTCATCCGCATGGCACTGGGTGGCGTGAGAGATGAGGCCGAGATCCGCGGCCATCGGCGCACCTACATCGGCTCGATGCCCGGCAAGATCCTGCAGAGCATGACCAAGGTGTCGGTGAAGAACCCGCTGTTCCTGCTCGACGAAGTCGACAAGATGGGCATGGATTTCCGCGGCGACCCGTCTTCGGCCCTGCTCGAGGTGCTGGATCCCGAGCAGAACCACACGTTCGTCGACCACTACATCGAGGTCGAGTACGACCTGTCCGAGGTGATGTTCATCGCCACCTCGAACACGCTGAACATCCCGCCGGCGCTGCTGGACCGGATGGAGGTCATCCGCCTTTCGGGCTACACCGAGGACGAGAAGGTCAACATCGCCCTCAAGTACCTGCTGCCCAAGCAGATGCAGAACAACGGCCTGCGCGACGGCGAACTCGGCGTGAACGAAGCCGCGCTGCGCGACATCGTGCGCTATTACACGCGCGAGGCCGGCGTGCGCAGCGTCGAGCGCGAGATCTCCAAGATCTGCCGCAAGGCGGTCAAGCAGATCATGACCGAGGGCAAGCAGAAGAAGATCCTCGTCACCCCGCGCAACCTCGATAAGTACCTCGGCGTGCGCAAGTTCACGATCGGCCTGGCCGAGAAGGACAACCAGGTGGGGCAGGTCACCGGGCTCGCATGGACCGAGGTCGGCGGCGAATTGCTGACGATCGAAACGGCGCTGATGCCCGGCAAGGGCACCATCATCCGCACGGGTTCGCTCGGCGACGTGATGAAGGAGTCCGTCGAGGCCGCGCGCTCGGTGGTGCGCAGCCGTTCGCGCAAGCTCGGCATCAAGGACGAAGCATTCGAAAAAAGCGACATCCACGTGCACTTTCCCGAGGGCGCCACGCCCAAGGACGGTCCCAGTGCTGGCGCTGCGATCACCACGGCGCTCGTGTCCTCGCTGACCGGCATCCCGGTGCGCGCAGATGTGGCGATGACGGGCGAGATCACCCTGCGTGGCGAGGTCCTGGCGATTGGCGGCCTCAAGGAAAAGCTGCTGGCCGCGGTGCGTGGCGGAATCAAGACGGTGATGATCCCGGAGGAGAACGTCAAGGACCTCCAGGAAATCGCCGACAACATCAAGAACAAGCTCGAGATCGTGCCGGTCAAGTGGATCGATAAGGTGCTCGAGGTGGCGCTCGAGCGCCAGCCGGTGTCGCTGCCGGAAGCTGAGGTTCCTGCGCCGCCGGCTGCCGAAGTCAAGGACCCGGTCGGCGACGCCAAGTCGGGCGTCATTACGCACTGAGTGTTTCGCAAGGGGAGGGAAGTGCAATGAACAAAGCCGAGATGATTGAGCAGATCGCACAGGCAGCGGAGATCTCGAAGTCCGCTGCGGAACGCGCCATCGATGCGATGGTCGTTGCGATCAAGTCGAACCTGAAGAAGGGCAACATGGTGACCCTGGTCGGGTTCGGCACGTTCTACGTTGGCAAACGGGCGGCGCGCGCCGGCCGCAACCCGCGCACCGGCGCCGAGATCAAGATCAAGGCCGCCAAGGTGCCGAAGTTCAGGGCTGGAAAAGCGTTGAAGGATGCGGTAAACTAGCAGGCTGATTTGGGCTGGCTGTCCATGTACAGATGGGCGGCGGGGCGGTGTGGTGGGATTGCGGTCGGATTCGGGTGCTTAGCTCAGCGGTAGAGCGCTGCCCTTACAAGGCAGATGTCGTTGGTTCGACCCCAACAGTACCCACCAGGAATTATGCATGGCAGTAGAGCAGTTACGGCTTGGAGTGGTAGTTCAGTTGGTTAGAATGCTGCCCTGTCACGGCAGAGGTCGCGGGTTCGAGTCCCGTCCACTCCGCCAACCTTCCTGAAAAGGCGAACCCCCGGTTCGCCTTTTCCACATCTGGGATCGAATCGGAAAATGTTTGATTTCGTCACCAAGAATAAACGCCTGATCCAGGTTGTCCTGGCGGTCATGATGGTCCCGTTCGCCTTCTTCGGGCTTGATTCGTACACCCGCTCCACGGGAGGGGCGGACGACGTGGCGAATGTCGACGGCCAAAGCGTTACCGCGCGCGAGTTCAACGAGGAAATGCGCCAGCAGATGGACCGCATCCGCGGCATCCTCGGCCGCACCGCCGACATAAGCAGCTTCGATACGCCCGACACGCGCGCAGGCCTCCTCGACAGCCTGGTGGACCGCCGCGTAATAGCTACTGCAGCCGTCCGCTCGCGCCTCACCGTCAGCGATGACCAACTGCGCGAGATGATCGCCAACATGCAGCCTTTCCAGGTCGACGGGAAGTTTTCCAAGGCGAGCTACGAGGCCCTGCTGCAGGCGCAGAACCTCACCCCGGCTGCGTTCGAGTCGAAGCTTCGCTATGACGTCGCGCTCTCGCAGCTGAATCGTGCCCTCGCGGGAAGTGCGATCCAGTCGCGAGCAGTGTCGGAGCGCCTGGTGGCGCTGGGCGAGCAGCAGCGCGAAGTGCAGGAGTCGCTGATTTCGGGCGAGGGGTTCCTCGGCAAGGTGACGATCACCGAAGCCGCTGCAAAGGCGTTTTTCGAAGCCAATCAGGCGGAGTTCCGTACTCCTGAAATGATCAAGGCGGAGTACCTCGTGCTCGCCGCGGAACAACTGGGCGCGGCGGATCCGGTCACCGAGGACGAGGTCAAGGCGGCCTATGCGTCCCGCGCCAGCCAGTACCGGCAGGGTGAGCAGCGCCGCGTCAGCCACATCCTGATCCCCGCCGCCGCGGACGCCAAGCCCGCCGATAAGGAGGCCGCGAAGAAGAAAACCGAGGGGCTCCTCGCCGAGTTGCGCAAATCACCTGGAAGGTTCGCCGAGCTCGCCAAGCAGAACTCGCAGGATCCCGGGTCGGCAGAGAAGGGCGGCGACCTCGGCGTGGTCACCACGGGCATGATGGTGAAGCCTTTCGAGGATGTGGCCTTCAAGCTGAAGAGCGGCGAGACGAGCGACGTCGTCGAAACCGAGTTCGGCTACCACATCATTCGTGTCACCGAAGTCCGGGCGGAGCAGGTGAAGCCGCTGGAGACGGTCCGCGCGGAGCTGACCAAGGAACTGGCCAAGCAAAAGGGGACCAGGCGCTTCGCGGAGTCGGCAGAGGTGTTCAGCAACCTCGCGTACGAGCAGTCCGACAGCCTCAAGCCCGCGGCGGAGCGCTTCAAGCTCCAGGTCCAGCGCACCGACTGGATCCCCAAGGCGGCGTCGAAGGCCGCCGGGATGCTGGCCAACCCGAAGCTGCTGGGCGCGCTGTTTTCGTCGGACTCTATCCTGTCCAAGCGCAACACCGATGCAATTGAAGTCGCCCCGAACGTCCTTGTGTCGGCCCGCGTCGTCGAGCATCGCGCGGCGGCCCAGCTCAAGTTCGAGGAAGTGAAGGCGGATATAGAGAACCGCCTGCGCCGCCAGGAAGCGTCCAAGCTCGCGCAGCAGGAGGGCGCCGCCCGCCTCGCTGAACTCACGGCTGGTAAGGCGCCTGAGATCAAGTGGTCTGCCGTGCACGCGGTAAGCCGGGCCAAGTCGGAGGGCCTGCCGCCGGAGGCGCTGCGCCAGATTCTGTCGGCCGATCCGGCCAAGCTCCCTGCACACGTCGGCTACAGCATGGACGGCGGGTATGTGATCTACCGGGTAGGCAAGGTGATCGAGTCCCCGGCCAAGGGAGAGAAGGACGCCAAGGCCGCCGTTGCGCGCATCGAAAGCCAGGTGGGCGGAGAGCAGTTCGCGGCTTACGTCGCGAGCCTGCGGGCCCGCGCCAAGGTCGAGGTCAACAAGGCGAACCTGGAAAAGAAGGCGCAGTAAGGCTAGGAGGAGGGGGCGTCCTCGACCAGGCCGCGCATGCCGCCGGCCAGGATGCTGAAACCGTTGTCCACATGCATCACCTCCCCGGTGATGGCGGAAGACAGGTCCGAGAGCAGGAACGCGGCCACATTGCCCACTTCGTCGATCGTCACGTTCCTGCGCAAGGGGGCGTTCTGCTCGACGAACTTGAGGATCTTGCCGAAGCCTGCAATGCCGCTGGCCGCCAGCGTCTTGATCGGTCCTGCCGAAATCGCGTTGGCCCGGATACCGCGGGCGCCGAGGCTGTCGGCCAGGTAGCGCACGCTCGCCTCGAGGCTCGCCTTGGCAAGGCCCATGGTGTTGTAGTTTGGGATGACGCGCTCTGCGCCAAGGTAGGTGAGCGTCACAAGGGAGGCGCGGTCGCTCAGCATGGGCAGTGCCGCCTTGGCGAGGGCCGGGAAGCTGTAGGCCGAGATGTCCAGCGCCTCGCGGAACCTCTCGCGGGACAAGCCTTCCAGCAGGTCGCCGGCAATCGCCTCCTTGGCAGCGAAGGCTATGGAGTGCACGATGCCGTCGAGCCTGTCCCAGCGCCCGCCGAGCTGCTCGAACAGGGCAGCGATCGACGCGTCATCGGCGACTTCGAGCGGAAGCGCTATCTCGGCGCCAAGTTCCTTCGCCATGTCGGTGACGCGGTCTTTGAAGCGCTCGGTCTGGTAGGTGAGCGCGAGTTCCGCGCCCTCGCGCTGCGCCGCCTTGGCAATACCCCAGGCGATCGAGCGGTTGCTGATCAGCCCGGTGATCAGGATGCGTTTTCCGGCCAGGAATCCCATGCTGTTTCCTCTTATTGGTGCGTGTCCGATTATACTTGCGGCCATGCGATCCCGGCCTGCACTGGTTCTCGCGCTCGCCGCGGCCTGCCTTGCCCCTGGGTGCGGCGAGGTTTGGAACGACCCCTATGCGGCGGTCGATGCCCGCACCAATACGCTGTACACGTCGTTTGCCGAACGGCCCAAGCACCTCGACCCGGTGCAGTCGTACACCGAGGACGAGGCGAAGTTCACGCAGCAGGTCTACGAGCCGTTGCTGCAGTACCACTATTTGAAGGTTCCCTACGAGCTGGTTCCGCTGACCGCCGCCGCGGTGCCGGTGCCGGTCGAGCTTGAAGGGGGCAAGTTCACCCAGTATGAGCTGAAGATCCGGCCTGGCATCCGCTACCAGCCCCATCCCGCGTTCAATCCGCAGCACCAGGCCCTGTCCCCCGAGGCAATCGGCCGGCTGAAAAGCCCGTACGAGCTGGCGGCCCCGGGCACCCGCGAGTTGCTGGCTGACGACTACATCTACCAGATCAAGCGGCTCGCGCACCCGCGCCTGCATTCGCCGATCTTCGGCCTGATGAGCGAATACATCGTGGGCCTTGATGCCTACGCAAAGCAGCTGAAAGCCGTCGCTGGGCAGCGGCCCAAGGACGCCTGGCTCGACTTGCGCGAATTCCCGCTCGAGGGCGTGGAGAAGGTCGACGACCACACCCTGCGCATCCGGCTGAAGGGGCGCTATCCGCAGTTTGCCTACTGGCTGGCGATGCCTTTCTTCGCCCCGATCCCCTGGGAGGTCGAAAAATTCTTCAGCCAGCCCGGCATGGCTGAAAAGAACTTCACGCTCGACTGGTGGCCCGTAGGCACGGGGGCCTACATGCTCACCGAGAACGACCCGAACGCACGCATGGTGCTCGAGCGGAACCCGAACTTCCGCGGGGAAGCCTATCCGTCGGAGGGCGAGCCAGGGGACGCGAAGCAGGGGCTCCTCAGGGACGCCGACAAGACCATGCCGTTCATCGATCGTGTGGTCTACAGCCGCGAGAAGGAGGGCATCCCATACTGGAACAAGTTCCTGCAGGGGTACTACGACGTGTCCGGGATCGGGTCGGACAACTTCGACCAGGCGGTGCGCATCTCCATCGAGGGCGAGACCGCGCTCACCCCCGAGATGGAGAAACGGGGGATATCGCTGCGGACGGCGGTCACCACCACCATCCTGTACCTGGGCTTCAACTGGAACGATGCCGTGGTCGGCGGCGGCAAGGACAAGGACTCCGCGGAGCGGGCGCGCAAGCTGCGCCACGCGCTTACAGTCGCCATCGACTACGAGGAATTCCTGTCGATCTTCGCCAACGGTCGAGGAATCGTCGCGCAGAGCCCGCTTGCGCCGGGAATCTTCGGGTATCGCGACGGGCAGGAGGGCGTGAACCCGGTGGCCTACGAGTGGAAGGATGGGCGCGCGCAGCGGCGCCCCCTGGAGCAGGCGAAGAAGCTCATGGCCGAGGCTGGCTATCCCGGTGGACGCGACGCGAAGACCGGCCAGCCGCTGGTGCTGTACCTCGATACCGTCGCACGCGGGCCGGGCGACAAGGCAAGGCTCGACTGGTGGAGGAAGCAGTTTTCCAAGCTCGACATCCAGCTCGAAGTGCGCGAGACCGACTGGAACAGGTTCCAGGAAAAGATCCGCAAGGGCAGCCAGCAGCTCTACATCCTTGGCTGGAATGCCGACTACCCGGACCCGGAAAACTTCATGTTCCTGCTGCACGGCCCGCAGAGCCGCGCCAAGGCGCAGGGCGAGAACACCTCGAATTACGAAAACCCCGAGTTCGACGCGCTGTTCGCTCAGATGAAGAACATGCCAAACTCGCCCGAGCGGCAGCGCATCATCGACCGCATGGTCGAGGTGGCCCGCCACGACGCTCCCTGGGTCTGGGGGTTCCACCCGAAGGAATTCAGCCTCTCGCACAGCTGGCTCATGAACGGCAAGCCGAACAACATGGCCCGCAACAACCTGAAGTATCTCCGCGTGGACGCGCAGGCGCGCGCCAACCTGCGCAGCGACTGGAACCGGCCGGTCCTCTGGCCGATGCTTCTTGTGGCGCTTGCGCTTGCCGCACTCGTCGTCCCTGCAGTCATGAGCTATCGCCGTCGTGAACGCCGGGCGGGGAAGGGCTGACCCGACGATGCTCTCCTACATCCTGCGCCGCGTCCTCTACGCGATCCCGATCCTCATCGGGGTCAACCTGATCACGTTTGCGCTGTTCTTCGTGGTCAATACGCCCGACGACATGGCCCGCATGCAGCTGGGCGCCAAGCGCGTCACGCCCGAGGCGATCGCCAAATGGAAGGCCGAGCGTGGCTACGACCGCCCGCTGCTCTGGAACGACGCGGCCGCGGGCACGGGGCGGCTGACGCAAACCATCTTCTTTGAGAAGTCCGCGCGCCTCTTCGTGTTCGATTTCGGGGCGGCGGAGGACAAGCGAGACATCGCGACCGAGATCCGTGCACGGGTCGGACCGAGCCTCGCGCTCGCCATCCCGGTATTCCTCGTCGGCCTGGCGGTGAATATCACCTTCGCGCTCGGCATGGCCTTCTTTCGCGCCACGCCCCTGGATTTCGCCGGGGTGGTGCTGTGTGTCGCGATGATGTCGATCTCCACGCTGTTCTACATCATCGGCGGGCAATACCTGGCCTCCAAGCTGTGGCACCTGGTGCCCATTTCCGGTTATGACAGCGGGCTGAACGCGGCCAAGTTCCTCGTCCTCCCGGTGATGATCGGCGTGCTGAGCGGCGTTGGCAGCGGCAGCCGGTGGTACCGCACGCTGTTCCTGGAGGAGATGGGCAAGGACTACGTGCGCACCGCGCGCGCCAAGGGCCTGGCCGAAACCGCCGTGCTGTTCCGGCACGTCCTCAAGAACGCGATGATCCCCATCCTCACCGGCGCGGTGGTGGTGATCCCGCTGCTGTTCATGGGCAGCCTGCTGTCGGAATCGTTCTTCGGCATCCCGGGCCTGGGCAGCTACACCATCGAGGCGATCCAGGGGCAGGACTTCGCCGTGGTGAGGGCGATGGTGTTCATCGGGTCGATGCTCTATATCCTGGGCCTGCTGCTGACCGACTTGTCGTACACGCTGGTCGATCCTCGCGTGAGGTTGGAGTAACCGATGCCGGTGATCCTCGTCACCGATGTGCTGGTCTGGCTGCTGGTCGCGGGCACGATCGGCTATGCCGCCTACTGCAGACGGCACGAACACCTTGCGGCGCCCTGGCGGCGCGTGTTCTCCAGCCGGGCTGCAATGATGTCCCTCGTCGTGCTGCTGGCCTACCTGGCGGTGGGCCTCGCCGATTCGCTGCATTTCCGGTTACAACTGGAGCGCAAGGACCCCTCGGCGCCCGTCGCCTATTCCAATGATGTGACCAGCCTCCTGGATCTCGCCGTCGGCGGGCTGCGCGCCCGCTCGGAGAAGACCTACTCGGCGCCGTTCGCGACGCGCCTCTACGCAAAGGAACTCATCGAGGTTCCCGGCGGGAAGTCGGTGAGGGATTATCCGCGCCTGCGGCATGGCGGCGCGCACCTCAAGGACGAAGCCGACCACGGATCGGATGTCGCGACCCGGGCCTTCGGGGCGCTGGCCGTGGCATTCATGTGCTGGGTGGTGCTGGGATGGGCGTTGCGTGGCTTCGCGCGGCGCCACGCCGGCGTGCCCTGGGGCGCCGCGTACCTGGCCTTCGGCCTGTTGCTGGCGGTTGCGGCGCCGGCCTTTACCCTGTCGGGCAGCTACCACGTGCTCGGCACCGACAAGGTCGGCCAGGACGTGTTCTACCTCTCGCTGAAGAGCATCCGCACGAGCCTTGTGATCGGCACCCTCACCACGCTGGTGATGCTCCCGCTCGGCGCGGCCGTAGGCATCATGGCCGGCTACTTTCGCGGCTGGGTCGACGACGTGATCCAGTACCTCTACACGACGCTCAACTCGATCCCCGGGGTGCTGCTGATCGCGGCCAGCGTGCTGATGATGCAGGTCTACATCGATACGCACCCCGAGTTGTTCCCGACCACGGCCCAGCGCGCCGACCTGCGCCTCCTGTTCCTGTGCATCATCCTCGGGCTGACCAGCTGGACCGGGCTTGCGCGACTCCTGCGCGGGGAAGCCCTCAAGCTGCGTGAGCTCGAGTACATCCAGGCGGCGCATGCGTTCGGCGTGAGCCACACGCGCATCATCGGCCGGCACATCCTGCCCAACGTGATGCACATCATCATCATCTCGCTGGTGATGGACTTCTCGGGGCTGGTACTGGCGGAAGCGGTGCTGTCGTATGTCGGGGTCGGTGTGGATCCGTCGACCACCAGCTTCGGCACGATGATCAACAACGCCCGGCTCGAGATGGCGCGCGAGCCGATGGTCTGGTGGGCGCTCGCCGCCGCGTTCTGGTTCATGTTCGTGCTGGTGCTGGTGGCGAACCTGTTTGCCGATGCCGTGCGCGACGGATTCGATCCGCGGGTCCGCGTCGGCGGGGGCGGGGCATGAGCGCACTCGACGTCAGCGGCCTGAAGACCTGGCTCGAGACAGCCGAGGGGCCGCTGCACGCCGTTGACGGCGTGGACTTCGAGCTGCGGCCTGGTGAATGCTTCGCGCTGGTGGGCGAGTCGGGATGCGGCAAGTCCATGACGGCGCTTTCGCTGCTGCGCCTCCTGCCTGAGGCCTGCCACATTTCGGACGGCGCTGTCCGGCTCGAGGGCGAAGACCTGCTCGCGTTGCCCGAGGCCGCGATGCGCTCGGTGCGCGGCCGCCGCATTGCGATGATCTTCCAGGAGCCCTCGACCTCGCTGAACCCCGTGCTCACTGTCGGGCGCCAGATCGTCGAGGTGATCGAGCGGCACACGGCCGTCTATGGCGATGCGGCCCGCGCCAGGGCGCTCGAGCTGCTCGCCGCTGTCGGGATTGACGATGGCGAACGGCGCTTTGGCGAGTACCCGTTCCAACTCTCGGGCGGCCTGAAGCAGCGCGTCATGATCGCTGCTGCGCTTGCCGCGGATCCCGAGATCCTGGTGGCGGACGAGCCGACCACTGCGCTCGATGTCACGATCCAGGCCCAGATCCTCCAACTCCTGAAGAAACTGCAGGCCGAGCGCGGCATGGCCGTGCTGCTGATCAGCCACGATCTCGCCGTGGTGGCCCAGATGGCGCAGCGCGTCGCGGTCATGTATGCCGGGCAGGTGGTCGAGGTCGCGACGCGTGAGGCGTTTTTCCGCGCGCCCCAGCATCCCTATTCGCAGATGCTGTTTGCGGCACTGCCGGGCGCGGCCAGCCGCGGCACACCGCTGGCGGTGATCCCGGGGCAGGTTCCGTCGCTCACCCAGGCCTTCGGGTCCTGCCGCTTCGCCGAGCGCTGCGGGTTTGCTTTCGATCGCTGCAGGTCGGAGCCGCCGGCGCTGGTTCCGGCCGGCCCCGATCACCTTGCGCGCTGCCTGCTGCGTGAAGCCGGGCCGTCCGGCGCACGCGCCAGCGCTCGCAACGTCCCAGCGGCCCACGCCGACGCGGAACCCCGTCCGCTTCTGCTCGAGGTGGCGGACCTCAAGGTGCATTTCCCGATCCGTCGCGGGCTGCTGCGGCGCGTGGTCGGTCACGTCAAGGCGGTCGACGGGGTGTCCTTCGGCATTCGTGCCGGACAGACGCTGGCGCTGGTGGGTGAATCCGGCTGCGGCAAGACCACGGCCGGCAAGGCGCTGCTGCAGCTGATCCGGCCGACGGCCGGCACGGTTCGGTTCGACGGCCGTGAGCTCACGCAGCTGACGCGCAGTGCCTTGCGCCCGATGCGCGCTGCAATGCAGATCGTTTTCCAAGACCCGTACGCCTCCCTCGATCCGCGCATGCGCGTCACCGATATCCTGGCCGAGGGCATGCTCTCGCTCGGTGTGGCGCGAACTGCAGCGGACATCGGCCGCCGCGTCGACGCCATGCTCGAGCAGGTCGGGCTGCCGCGCGAGGCGGGCAAGCGCTACCCGCACGAGTTCTCGGGCGGCCAGCGCCAGCGGATCGCGATTGCCCGTGCGCTGTCGGTAGAGCCGCGGCTGATTGTTTGCGACGAGCCCACCAGCGCCCTGGACGTATCGGTGCAGGCCCAGATCCTCAACCTGCTGAAAGACCTGCAGGACCGGCTGGGCCTGGCCTACCTGTTCATCACCCACAACATCGCTGTGGTGGGGCACCTCGCGCACGAGGTTGCCGTGATGCACAGGGGAAGGATCGTAGAACAGGGCCCGGCGCAGGAGGTGCTCTTCCGGCCGCAGCATGCGTACACGCGGGAACTGCTCGCCTCGGTACCGGATATCGAGGGCGCGGCGCGGTAGCGCGCCTGGGTTCTTCCGCTAGCGCTCTTGCAGCTGCGCGAGCAGCAGCTCGTTCAGGTCGGCGGGGACGGGCAGCAGGTGCTGCTCCAGCAGTTCGAGCAGTTGCTTGCGATCCTCGTCCGCGAGCCCGGCCGTCTCCTGCCTGAACTGCCGGGCAAGCCGGCGCTTGTCCGCTTCCGAAAGCCTGGCAAGTTCGATCTGGGCGGCCCGGACGGCCAGCGCCCGGTCGAGGAAGAACTCGATCAGCGTGGCGCGCGTTCCGGCCACGCTCGGGTCGAGCAGCTTGGCATTCAGGCTGTCGAAGATCTCGTCTCGCCGGGACTGGGAGAGGTAGGCAAAGCTTTCGTTGATGACCCGGCGCAGCAGTTCCGGTTCGACCGTGGTGCCCGGATAGGTGGTCGATGGCTTCGGCACGGGGGCCGCTGCGGCATCCCTGGCGGCCTTGTCGTAGGCCGAGGACGCAATCTGCTTGGCCGCGCTCATCAGGAAAAAGAGCAGCGGATCCGCGCTGGCCGCGGCCGGCCACAGCGACCAGGAAGCCGTGAATAAGAGGAAAGCTGTCCGGCGCAGGGCTGGAGTCATGGCGGTCGGGGAGGGGGTAAATCGAAAACCGGGAGACTGATTCTAGACTTGTCCCGGTGGCCTGCAAGGGGTTTTTGCGCCCGGCGGGAGCCGGGCAGTGGCTTAGTGAGGCTGCTTTTTGTCTTTACTTTTTACTTTAGAAGTTGTCGGCTTTCCTTTGACTTGAAAGGATTTATTTGTTATTTTTTTGGAGGTTCGAACCACCGGGGCCGGGGTAGGTGCGGGGCTGGCCATCTGGATCCTGAGTTGCTGCCCCACCGTCAGCCGGCCGATCGGGTTCCAGCGCCGCAAGTCGTCAGGAGTGACCTTGTAGCGCCCGGCGATCGAGATCAGGGTTTCCCCGGCCTTGACCGTATGGACCAGGGTACGAGGCGTCACCACAGGGATCGGCGGCGCGTACATCAGGGGCAGCCGGGCGCCGGTGTCGATCGACGCGCCATTCATCGGGACCACCAGGATCGCAGGCATCCCGCGGGTTCGGGCGTTGATCCCGTTGACCTCCCGGAGTTGCGCCACCTCGACACCAAACCGTTTGGCGATCGCTTCGAGCTTTTCGCCGGCCTTGGGGTGGTAGGCCTGCCAGGACACCATCGCCTTGTTGTCGTATTTCTGCAGGTTGGCGTGGAAGAGCTCCACCTTGTCCGCCGGGAGCACGATCCGGGCGTTGACCGCGGCCGGGATGATCGGGCGGTTGAACGCCGGGTTCAGCGCGAGGAACTCGTCGATCGGCATCTCCGCCAGCTTCGCCGCCAGCCGGATGTCCATGTCGCGCTCCCGCGTGACGGTGGCGAAGTAGGGTTGGTTGGGGATCGGGTCGAGCACGAAGCCGAACGGCGCCGGGTTGGCGACAATGTTCTTCAGCGCCTGGAGCTTGGGCACGTAATACCGGGTTTCCTCCGGCATGCGCAGGCTGGAGTAATCGATCGGCAGACCGGCGGCACGGTTCCGCTCCATGGCCTTGGCCACGGCGTTCTCGCCCCAGTTGTAGGACGCCAGCGCCAGGTGCCAGTCCCCGTTCATCTCGTAGATGTCCTTGAGGTAGTCCAGTGCGGCGGAGGTGGAGGCGACGATGTCGCGCCGGCCGTCGTACCACCAGTTCTGGGCGAGGTCGTAGCGCTTGCCGGTGCCGGGAATGAACTGCCAAAGGCCGGACGCGTGCGCGCGCGAGTAGGCCATGGGGTTGAACGAGCTCTCCACCATCGGCAGCAGCGCGAGTTCGGTGGGCATGCCGCGCTTCTCGAGCTCCTCGACGATGTGATACAGGTAGCGCCGGCTGCGCTCGAGCGTACGCTTGAGGTATTCGGGGCGCGCCGCGTACCACGCGGTGCGGTCCTGCACGATCGGTCCCTCGAGGTTGGGCATCGAGAAGCCCGCGCGGATGCGCTCCCACAGGTCATCGGGCTGCACCGTGCGATCGACGGTGGCCACGCCGCGCAGCGGCTCCTTGACCACATGCTTCTCGCCGTCGAAGGGCGGCAGGCGTGTGGCATCGAGGGGCTTGGGATCTGGGGCCGCGACGGGAGGCTTCGTGGGCTCAAAGGCCGGCGGCGGCGTGGTGCCGCCCTGGAAGGTAACGTGCGGTTCCTTCTTTGCCACCGGCGCGATCGGTGTGCCCGGGACCTCGGGAATCGACGCGCATCCGCCGAGCAGGGCGAAGGCCATCACCCCGAAGGCCATCACCCCTATAGTGCGGGCGACACTGCCTTTGAAGGAGACCCGCACTAGAACCCGTTCTTCCACTCGCGGATGGCGGTGAACACGCTCAGCGGGTCCGCCATCCGCGAGCCGAGGTACTTGTTCGCGGATTCGATGACTGCGGGCTCGCGGCAGCGCAGGAAGGGGTTGGTGGCCTTCTCGTCGCCGAGCCTGGAGGGCAGCGTCGGCAGGCCACGCTCGCGCAGCGCCTGGTCGCGCTTCTCGCGCGCGGCGAGCGCCGCGTTGGCGGGTTCGACGGCCTTGGCGAACTGCATGTTGGCGAGCGTGTATTCGTGCCCGCAGTAGACGAGCGTCTCGTCAGGCAGGGCAAGCAGCTTGCCGAGCGAGGCGTACATCTGCGCCGGGGTGCCTTCGAACACGCGGCCGCAACCACAGGCGAAGAGCGTGTCGCCACAGAAAAGGGACTCTAAGCCATAATAGGCGATGTGTGCCCGGGTGTGCCCGGGGATGTCGAGCACCGCGAATTCGGCGCCGATTTCCGGGATGAGCACCCGGTCGCCTTCGGACACCGGGTGCGTGAGCGTCGGGATCGGCTCGTTTTTCGGGCCGTAGACCGGACAGGGGTGGGAACGCAGCAGTTCTGCGATCCCGCCGACGTGGTCGGCGTGGTGGTGCGTGGCAAGGATGGAGGCAAGCTGCAGGCCCTCGGCTGCGAGGTAGTCGAGCACGGGCTGCGCTTCACCCGGGTCGACCACCACAGCGTGCGTGGCGCTACGCAGCGTCCAGATATAGTTGTCCTTGAACGCCTTCAGCGGAACGATATTTGTCATATGCCCATTGTAGCTCCCGCCGTCTCCCCGGCGCTCGCGGATTGGCTCGAAACTCCGCAGGGGCGCTATGTGCTCGACTGGGAACTCGGCCAGATTGACAGCGCCGTAGAGGATGTTTTCGGGTTCCGGGCGGTCCAGGTCGGGCTGCCGGGTATCGATTTCCTGCGCCGCAACCGGATCTCGTACCGGTTCCCGCTGGCCCTCGAACCCGGGGCGACGGTGGTCGCGGACCCGCTGCAGATGCCCATCGCCTCCAACAGCATCGACCTCCTCGTGCTGCCGCACGTTCTGGAGTTCTCCGCCGACCCCCACCACGTGCTGCGCGAGGCCGAGCGGGTGCTGATGCCCGAAGGCCAGGTCGTGATCTCCGGCTTCAACACGCTGTCGCTGTGGGGCCTGAAGCAGTCGCTGTCGCGGCGCGATTCGCAGCGGCCCTGGAACGCCCACATGATCGGGCTCCTGCGCCTCAAGGACTGGCTGCGCCTGCTCGGCTTCGAGATCAACGGCGGCATGTTCGGCTGCTACGCGCCGCCGCTCGCCAGCGACACATGGCTGTCGCGGTTTGCCTTCATGGAGAAGGCGGGCGCCCGCTGGTGGCCGATCGCGGGCGGCGTCTATGTCGTGCGCGCGGTCAAGCGCACGGCGGGCATGCGCCTCGTCCCCCCGGCCTGGCGGCGGGAGCGCGTGAAGGCGCGCGCCCTTGCGCCGGTCACCAACTCGAACGGACACGCGAACCAGCCCCATGACGCCTGAAGACACAGTTGAGATCTACGCCGACGGCGCCTGCAAGGGCAATCCCGGTCCGGGCGGGTGGGGGGCACTGCTCACCGCCCACGGCAAGAAAAAGGAGCTCTTCGGCGGCGAGCCGCTGACCACCAACAACCGCATGGAGCTGATGGCGGTCATCAGCGCGCTGGAGTCGCTGAAGCGCCATTGCACGGTGGTGCTGTACACCGACTCGCAATACGTCCAGAAGGGCATCTCGGAGTGGATACACTCATGGAAGCGGCGCGGCTGGAAGACGGCCGACAAGAAGCCGGTCAAGAACGAGGACCTCTGGAAGCGGCTGGACGCGGCGACGCAGGGGCATAAAATCGACTGGCGCTGGGTGAAGGGGCATTCGGGCAACCCAGGCAACGAGCGCGCGGACGAACTGGCCAACATGGGCATCGAACAGCCCAGGAGCGATTGAGATGGCATTGCGCCTTGTCGTGCTGGACACCGAGACCACGGGCCTCAGCGCGCGCATGGGCGATCGCGTGGTGGAGATCGGCTGCATCGAGATCCTCGACCGGCACGTGACCGAGAACCGCTTCCACACCTACCTGAACCCGGGCCGCCCCAGCGACCCGGGCGCCGAAAGGGTTCACGGATTGTCCTCCGAGTTCCTCGCCGACAAGCCGAAATTCGCCGAGATCGGTCGCGATTTCGTCGAGTACGTTCGCGGCGCCGAGCTCATCATCCACAACGCGTCGTTCGATGTGGAGTTCCTCAACCAGGAGCTGCAGCTCGCCAGGCTCGGCAAGCTATCGGACCATTGCCCCGGCGTGATTGATACGCTGCTTCGCGCGCGGGAGCTGCATCCGGGCAAGAAGAACACGCTGGACGCCCTGTGCGAGCGCTATGGCGTGGACAACTCGCACCGCACGCTGCACGGCGCACTGCTGGACGCGTCGCTGCTGGCCGAGGTGTTCCTCGCGATGTCGCGCGGCCAGGAGAGCCTGATCGTCGAGACCGACTCGCCGCCCACCGTCGGCGGCGGCACCGCCACCTTCGACGCCTCGCAGCTGGCGGTACTGCGCGCGAGCCGGGAGGAGCTGGCCGAGCACGAAAAGATCCTCGCCCAGATCGACAAGGAATCCAAGGGGCGCACGCTGTGGCGCACGCTGAGCGGGGATGGCGCGGACGCATGAAAGTCTGACTTTTATTTAATGAGATCGGCTGCAGGAGCGATCATCCGGCAAGTCGGCATGTTGATTCTGGAAAACTAAGGAGGAGATCGGCATGGGCAATCCCTATGAGCAGGACCTCGACCGCAACACGGCCAACTACGCGCCGCTGACGCCGCTGACCTTCATCGAGCGCGCGGCCGGCGTCTATCCCGACCGTACGTCAGTGATCCACGGCGCCCAGCGCTACACCTGGAAGGAAACCTTCACGCGCTGCCGGCGCCTGGCCTCGGCGCTGGTGAGGCGCGGCATCGGCGCGGGCGATACCGTCGCCGTGATGCTGCCCAATACGCCGCCGATGTATGAGGCCCATTTTGGCGTGCCGGTCACCGGCGCCGTGCTCAATGCGCTCAACACGCGCCTGGATGCCGAATCCATCGCGTTCATGCTCGACCACGGCGGCGCGAAGCTGCTGATCACCGATCGGGAGTATTCGCCCATCGTCGAGAAGGCGCTCGCGCTGGCGAAGAACCGCCCGGTGGTCATCGACGTCGACGACCCGGCCGCGAGCGGCGGCAAGCTGCTGGGCGAGAAGGACTACGAAGCCCTGCTGGCCGAGGGCGATCCCGCGCACCCTTGGGGCGGGGTGGCCGACGAGTGGCAGGCCATTGCGCTCGGCTACACCTCCGGCACCACCGGCAACCCCAAGGGCGCAGTGACCCATCACCGCGGCGCGTACCTCAACGCGCTCGGCAACATCATCACCTGGGCCATGCCCCACCACGCGGTCTACCTGTGGACCCTGCCGATGTTCCACTGCAACGGCTGGTGCTTTCCGTGGACCATCGCGGCCAACGCGGGCACCAACGTCTGCCTGCGCAAGGTCGAGGCCGCACCGATCCTGAACGCCATCCGCGAGCACCAGGTGAGCCACTACTGCGGCGCACCGATCGTGCACCAGACGCTGATCAACGCGCCGGAAGAGCTGAAGAAGGGCATCCGGCACAAGGTGAGCTGCCTCGTCGCGGGCGCGGCGCCGCCGGCCGCGATCCTCGAGGGGATGGAGCAGATGGGTTTCTCGATCACGCACGTGTACGGGCTGACCGAGGTCTACGGCCCGGCGACCGTCTGCGCCAAGCACGAGTCGTGGGAGGCCCTGCCGCCCGGCGAGCAGGCGCAGTTGAACGGCCGGCAGGGCGTGCGCTACGTGGTGCAGGAAGCCGTCACGGTGATGAACCCCGAGACCATGCAGCCGGTGCCCGCCGATGGCGAAACCATGGGCGAGATCATGTTCCGCGGCAACATCACGATGAAGGGCTACCTCAAGAACCCGGCCGCGACGAAGGAGGCCTTCGGAGGCGGCTGGTTCCATTCGGGCGACCTCGCGGTGATGTACCCCGACGGCTACGTGAAGATCAAGGACCGCTCGAAAGACGTCATCATTTCGGGCGGGGAGAACATCTCGTCCATCGAAGTCGAGGATGTGCTGTACCGGCATCCAGCGGTGATGGCCGCGGCCGTGGTGGCGCAGCCCGACCCCCAATGGGGCGAGACGCCGTGCGCGTTCGTGGAGCTCAAGACGGGAGCGACGGCCACCGAAGAGGAGGTCATCGAGTTCTGCCGCAAGTACATGGCCCGCTTCAAGGCGCCGAAGAAGGTGGTGTTCGGCCTGCTGCCGAAGACCTCGACCGGCAAGATCCAGAAATTCATGCTGCGCGCGCAGGCCAAGTCCGCGTCCGCGATCGAGTAGGGGAGGCTCCATGAACGCTGTGAATGCACCCCTGCCGCCCGTGCTGTTGCGCGAGGATCGCGAGGGCATCGCAACCCTCACGCTGAACCGGCCCGCGCAGATGAACCTGCTGACCCTCGAGATGCTCGGCGCCCTGCAATCGGCGTTCGATGCGATTGCCGGCGACGCAAGCGTGCGCGTGGTCGTGCTGGCCGGGGCGGGCAAGGGCTTCTGTGCCGGCCACGACCTCAAGGAAATCCAGGGCCTCGGAGACGCAGGCAAGATCGCGAGCCTCTTCGAGACCTGCAACCGGATGATGCTGTCCATCCAGCGCCTGCCGCAGCCGGTGATCGCGCGCGTGCACGGCGCGGCCGCGGCGGCCGGCTGCCAGCTGGCCGCGCAGTGCGACCTCGCGATCGCCTCTGAATCGGCGAAATTCACGACTCCCGGCGTGAACTGGGGGTTCTTCTGCTCTACCCCCGGCGTGCCGATCGGGCGGAACCTCTTGCGCAAGCATGCAATGGAAATGCTTCTGACCGGCGACCTGCTGGACGCCAAAAAGGCGCTGGAATGGGGCTTGGTGAACCGGGTCGTTCCGGCGGACGGCCTCGATGCTGCAGTGCACGAACTGGCTGCGAAGATCGCTGCCAAACCGCCCGCGACGATTTCGGCAGGCAAGGCCGCGTTTTACCGGCAGATGGACCTGGGCGTGGACCAGGCCTACGAATTGGCCGGCGGCGTCATCGCCGCCAGCTTCGCGCACGCCGAGGGCCGGGAGGGCATGGATGCGTTTATCGGCAAGCGTGCGCCGGACTGGAAAAAGTAGCCGGCAATTGCCTCTGGAAGGGTTGTTTTCCCGCATCGCAACGGGCACACTACGCGCCCAGCCGGGGAGGTTGCTCCCCGCTGTATAAAAAAGAGAACCATGGAAGGAGACATCATCCTCGAGACCCGAGGGTTGACGAAGGAGTTCAAGGGCTTCGTCGCCGTCAATGGGGTCGACCTCAAGGTGAAGCGCGGGACCATCCACGCGCTGATCGGCCCCAATGGCGCGGGCAAGACCACCTTTTTCAACCTGCTGACCAAGTTCCTGCCGCCGACCTCCGGCCAGATCCTGTACAACGGCGTCGACATCACGACCGAGAAGCCCGCGCAGACTGCGCGCCGCGGCATCATCCGTTCGTTTCAGATCTCCGCCGTGTTCCCGCACCTCACGGTGCTCGAGAATGTCCGCATCGGCCTGCAGCGCAATATGGGCAACTCGTTCCATTTCTGGAAATCCGAGCGGGTGCTGTCTTCGCTCGACGCGAAGGCGATGGTCCTGCTCGAGTCGGTCGACCTCGGCGCATTTGCGCAGACGCTTACGGTGGAACTGCCGTACGGCCGCAAGCGCGCGCTGGAAATCGCCACGACGCTCGCGATGGAGCCCGAGCTGATGCTGCTCGACGAGCCCACCGCCGGCATGGGCCACGAGGACGTGCAACGGGTGAAAGACCTGATCAAGAAGGTCTCGGTGGGACGCACCATCCTGATGGTCGAGCACAACATGGGCGTGGTGTCGGGCATTTGTGACACGATCACCGTGCTGCAGCGCGGCGCCGTGCTGGCCGAAGGGCCGTATGCCGAGGTCTCGAAGAACCCGGGCGTGATCGAAGCCTACATGGGCACGGTGCACTGATGGCGGAGGGTAAAAATGCGGCCCTCTCCATCAGCGGCCTCAACGCCTGGTACGGCGAGTCGCACATCCTGCACGGGGTGGACCTCACGGTGCACCAGGGCGAGGTAGTCACGCTGCTCGGCCGCAACGGCGCAGGGCGCACGACCACGCTCAAATCGATCCTGGGGCTGGTAGGCGAGCGCAAGGGGTCCATCAAGGTCAACGGCGTCGAGACTACCGAGCTTGCCACGCACCAGATCGCGCACCTCGGCATCGGCTACTGCCCCGAGGAACGCGGAATTTTTTCGAGCCTCACCGCGGAAGAGAACCTGCTTCTTCCGCCCGAGGTCCAGAAAGGCGGGCTGTCGGTGGACGAGATCTACGCGATGTTCCCCAATCTGTACGAGCGGCGCGGCAGCCAGGGCACGCGCCTGTCGGGCGGCGAGCAGCAGATGCTTGCGATGGCCCGCATCCTGCGCACGGGCGCCCGGCTGCTCCTGCTCGACGAGATCACCGAAGGCCTCGCCCCGGTGATCGTGCAGACCCTGGGCCGGGTGATCGGCCAGTTGAAGGAGCGCGGATTCACCATCGTGCTCGTGGAACAGAATTTCCGGTTTGCCGCGCCGCTGGCCGACCGGCATTACGTCATGGAGCATGGCCGGATCGCCGAAACTTTCGCGGCGGCCGAGCTGGAGTCCAAGATGGGCATGCTGCACGAGTACCTGGGCGTATGAATTTCAACGGAGGCAGGAAAATGAAACTGAAACTAATGACGGTAATCGTCGCCGGCGCGTTCGCGCTGGCCGCGCCGGTGGTGGCACAACAGAAAGTGTCGGACGGCGTGGTGAAGATCGGCGTGCTGACCGACATGTCCGGCCTGTATTCGGACCTCGGCGGGCAGGGCTCGGCCGTCGCCGCGCAGATGGCGATCGACGACTTCGGCAAGACGGTTCTCGGCGCGAAGATCGAGCTCGTGTCGGCCGACCACCAGAACAACGCCGAGACGGGCGCCAACCGCGTGCGCGAGTGGTTCGACCGCAACCAGGTGGACATGGTCACCGACGCGCTCAACTCCGCGGTCGGCATCGCCACCGGCAAGGTCGCCAACGAGAAGAAAAAGCTGATCATGAACGTCGGTGCCGCCTCGACCCGTCTGACCAACGAGGACTGCAACCCGCACACGATCCACTACGCCTACGACACCTTCGCGCTGGCGAACGGCACGGGCAAGGCGATCGTGAAGACCGGCGGCGACACCTGGTTCTTCCTGACCGCCGACTACGCGTTCGGCCACTCGCTCGAATCCGACACGGCCAACGTGGTCAAGGCCACCGGCGGCAAGGTCGTCGGACAGGTGCGCCACCCGCTCAACGCCGCGGACTTCTCCTCGTTCCTGCTGCAGGCGCAGAGCTCCAAGGCCAAGATCGTCGGCCTCGCCAACGCCGGCGGCGACACGATCAACTCGATCAAGGCCGCCAACGAGTTCGGCATCACCAAGAACCAGAGCCTGGCCGGATTGCTGGTGTTCATCACCGACATCCACAGCCTGGGCCTGAACACGGCGCAGGGCATGCTGCTGACCGACGGCTTTTACTGGGACATGGACGACCAGAACCGCGCGTTCTCCAAGCGCTTCTTCGAGAAGATGAAGAAGATGCCGAGCATGATCCACGCGGGCGTCTACTCGGCGACCATGAACTACCTCAAGGCGGTCAAGGCGGCCGGCACGGACGACGCTGTGGCGGTGGTTGCGGCGATGAAGAAGATGGACGTGTCCGACTTCTTCCTGCGCCACGGCAAGCTGCGCGACGACAACCGCATGATCCACGACATGTACCTCATGCAGGTGAAGAAGCAGTCCGAGTCCAAGTACCCTTGGGACTACTACACCCTCAAGGCGACGATCCCCGCGGCGGAGGCTTTCCAGCCGATGTCCGCCTCGCGCTGCCCGATGGTGAAGAAGTAGGTTCAATTGGGACACGCTTTGAAAACTGCGTGCCCATTGAACTGCGCGCGTTGGAACGGACGGAAATCGCCGTTCAACGCGCGCGTTTGCGCGCGTACAGAAAATGACTGAAATCTTCGGCATCCCGCTCCAGGCCTTCCTGTCCCAGCTGTTGCTCGGGCTGGTGAACGGCTCGTTCTACGCCATGCTCAGCCTCGGGCTGGCGGTGATCTTCGGGCTGCTCAACGTGGTGAACTTCGCCCACGGCACTTTCTACATGCTGGGCGCCTTTGGCGCCTGGATGACAATGCACTACCTCGGCCTCAACTACTGGTTCGCGCTTGTCATCGCGCCGCTGGCGGTCGGAGTCGTCGGTGTGGTCATCGAGAAGACCATGCTGCGCTGGCTCTACAAGCTCGACCACCTTTACGGATTGCTGCTCACGTTCGGCCTCGCGCTGATCCTTGAAGGCCTGTTCCGCCAGCAGTTCGGCGTCTCCGGCCAGCCCTACCAGGTGCCCGACGAGCTGCGTGGCGCCACCAACCTCGGCTTCATGATCCTGCCGATCTACCGCGCGTGGGTCGTGGCCGCGTCGCTGGTGGTGTGCTTCGCCACCTGGTACGTGATCGAGCGCACCAAGCTCGGCGCCTACCTCCGGGCCGGCACCGAGAACGCCGCCCTCACGCAGGCCTTCGGCGTCAACGTCCCGCGCATGGTGACGCTCACTTATGCCTTCGGCGTGGCGCTGGCGGCCTTTGCTGGTGTGCTGGCCTCGCCGATCATCCAGATCAACCCGCTGATGGGCGCCAACATCATCATCGTGGTGTTCGCGGTGGTCGTGATCGGCGGCATGGGCTCGATCCTCGGCTCGATCCTGACGGGCCTCGGCCTCGGGGTGATCGAGGGCCTCACCAAGGTGTTCTACCCGGAAGCCTCCTCGACGGTGGTGTTCGTGATCATGGCGATCGTGCTGCTCGTGCGGCCCGCCGGCCTGTTCGGCAAGGAGAAGTAGGGCGCCATGGAAAACAACAAGAAGCTCCTCTACGGCATCCTGTTCGTCGCCGGCCTCGCGGCCCCGGCGGTGGTGTACCCGATCTTCCTTATGAAGGCGCTGTGTTTTGCGCTTTTCGCCAGCGCCTTCAACCTGCTGCTGGGCTACACGGGACTCCTGTCGTTCGGTCACGCGATGTTCCTCGGCACCGCGGGCTACGTCTGCGGCCACGCGGTCAAGGTCTGGGGATTTCCCACTGAGGTCGGGATCCTCGCCGGCGTCGCGGCTTCCGCGGGCCTGGGGTACCTCGTCGGGTCGCTCGCCATCCGCCGCCAGGGCATCTACTTCGCGATGATCACGCTGGCCTTCTCGCAGATGCTGTACTTCATCTACCTGCAGGCGCCGTTCACCGGTGGCGAGGACGGGCTGCAGGGCATCCCGCGCCAGACGCTGCTGGGCCTCGTCAGCCTCGATGACGACATGGCCATGTACTACTTCACCTACGCCATCGTCATCGGCGGCTTCTGGATCATCTACCGCACGATCCACTCGCCGTTCGGCCAGGTGCTCAAGGCCATCCGCGAGAACGAGGCCAGGACGCTATCGCTCGGCTATGACGTGGACAAATACAAACTGCTCGCATTTGTGCTGTCGTGCGCGCTGTCAGGACTCGCCGGCGCGACCAAGGCTTTGGTGTTCAAGTTCGAGACTTTGACCGACGTGCACTGGTCGATGTCGGGCGAGGCGGTGCTGATGACGTTGCTCGGCGGCATGGGCACGATCCTCGGGCCGACAGTGGGCGCGTTCATCGTCGTCACCCTGCAGAACCAGCTCGCCTTCCTCGAAGGCTGGGTCACCGTGATCACCGGCGTCATCTTCGTGATCTGCGTGCTCCTCTTCCGCCGCGGCGTCGTCGGCGAAATCGCCGCCCGCATCAAGAAGTAATCGGGGACAGACCCCGGTTTTCGGCATCTGGGCTAGACTCGCAAGCATCCGGGGGCCCGCGACAGCGCGGTGCGTCCCCGATTCAGCGGGAGCGGCCCAGCGGTGAAGCAGTGCGATGTAGTGGTCCTTGGCGCCGGCATTGTCGGCCTCTGCGTGGCGGTTCACCTGCAAAAGCGCGGTCGTTCGGTCGTGCTGCTCGACCGCCGCGGTGCGGGCGAGGAAACCTCCTTCGGCAACGCCGGCCTGATCCAGCGCGAAGGCGTCTATCCCTACGGCTTCCCGCACGACTACGGCGCGTTGGTCCGCTACGGCATGAACCGGACCATCGACGCGCATTACCACCCGTCCGCGCTGCCCGAACTCGCGCCTTTCCTCTGGAAGTACTGGCATTACTCGCGGCCGGCGCGCCACGCCGAGGTCGCGCGCAAGTACGCCAAGCTGATCGAGCACTGCGTGACCGAACACGACGCGCTGGCGGAGGAGGCGGGCGCAACGCACTTCATCCAGCGCGGCGGCTGGATGAAGGTCTTCCGCACCAACGCCGAGCGCGACCGGCGCCTGGCCGAAGCCGAGCGTTGGAACCGTGAGTTCGGCCTCAACTACCGCGTGCTCGACGCAGCCGCGCTGCAGGCGGCGGAGCCGCATCTCGCGCCTGTGCTTGTGGGCGCACTGAACTGGACCGACCCGACCCGCGTGGACGATCCGCACGGCCTGTCCATGGGCTACCTCGATCTTTTCAAGCGGCTGGGCGGCGAATTCCTGCAGGGCAATGCCGCGACCCTCGAGGCGCGCAGCGCAGGCGGGTGGACGCTACGTACCGCGCAGGAGCCTGTCGAAGCGGGGCGGGCGGTGATCGCGCTGGGGCCCTGGGCCGGCACGCTCACGCGCAGGCTGGGCTACGCCTTTCCGCTGGCGGTGAAGCGCGGCTACCACATGCATTACCGTGCGGCGGGCGATGCGAAGTTGAACATGCCGGTGCTCGACACCGAGCGGGGCTATTTCCTCGCGCCGATGCGCGCGGGCATCCGCCTCACCACCGGCGCCGAGTTCGCGCGGCGCGACGCTATCCGCACGCCCGTGCAACTGGGTCGGGCCGAGCCGATCGCGAGGGAGTTGTTTCCGTTAGCCGAGCGCATCGATAAGGAACCTTGGATGGGCTCCCGCCCCTGCACGCCGGACATGCTGCCGGTGATCGGCCCTGCACCGAAGCACAAGGACCTGTGGTTCGCCTTCGGCCACGCGCACCACGGGCTGACGCTGAGCGCGGTGACCGGCCGGATGATCGCCGAGATGGTGACGGGCGAGACGCCCTTTGTAGATCCCGCGCCGTTTTCAGCGGCGCGGTTCGGGAACTAGAACGACCTCGGCATCCCGAGGACGTGCTCGCCCACAAACGACAGGATCAGGTTCGTCGAGATCGGCGCCACCTGGTACAGCCGCGTCTCGCGGAACTTTCTCTCCACGTCGTATTCCGCCGCAAAGCCGAACCCGCCGTGCGTCTGCAGGCAGGCGTTGGCCGCTTCCCATGAGGCATCTGCTGCGAGCATCTTGGCCATGTTGGCCTCAGCCCCGCACGGCTTTTTAGCGTCGAACAACGTGCACGCTTTGTAGCGCATGAGGTCAGCAGCCTGGATGTTCACGTAGGCGCGCGCGATCGGGAACTGGATGCCCTGGTTCTGGCCGATGGGGCGGTCGAAAATAATGCGGTCCTTGGAGTAGTTCACCGACTTCTCGGTGAACCAGTAGCCGTCGCCGATGCACTCGGCGGCAATGAGGATGCGCTCGGCGTTCAGGCCGTCGAGGATGTACTTGAAGCCCTTGCCCTCTTCGCCGATCAGGTTCTCGACCGGGACCTCGAGGTTGTCGATGAACACGGTGTTGGTCTCGTGATTCACCATGTTGCGGATCGGCGTGACCTGCAGGGCCTTGCCCCAGTTGGCTTTGACGTCGACGAGGAAGATCGACATGCCGTCGGATTTCTTCTTCACTTCCGCCAGCGGCGTGGTGCGCGCGAGCAGGATCATCAAGTCGGAGTGCTGCAGGCGCGAGGTCCACACCTTCTGGCCGTTGATGACGTACTTGTCGCCTTTCTTCACGGCGACGGTCTTGATCTTGGTGGTGTCGGTGCCGGCCGTCGGCTCGGTCACGCCCATCGACTGCAGGCGCAGCTCGCCCGAGGCGATCTTGGGCAGGTATTTCTTCTTCTGCGCATCCGAGCCGTTCCTCAGGATCGTGTTCATGTTGTACATCTGGCCGTGGCAGCAGCCCGCGTTGCCGCCGGTGCGGGTGATCTCTTCCATGATCACCGAGGCTTCCGTGAGGGAGAGGCCCGAACCGCCGTACTCCTCTGGGATCAGCGCAGCCATCCAGCCGGCTTTCGTCAATGCATCCACGAAGGCCTCGGGATAGGCGCGATCCGCGTCGATCTTCTGCCAGTAGGCGGAATCGAATTCCTTGCACAGGGCCCGCACTGCGTCGCGTACTTCGGGGTGGTTCTGGTCGGTCATGGTCCTTTCCGTTTCGGTTTCAGGTGTTCGGAGGCTTCGACTTCGGTGCGGCGCCGGATGTCGGGCAGCTCATTTATTCGCTGAGTCTATTCACTCTTGATGCCGGCGTCCTTGATCACCTTGGCCCAGCGCGAGACCTCGGTCCTGACCAGCTCGCCGAACTGTTCTGGCGTGCCCGGCCGCGGCTCGACGCCCTGCTTGACGAACTTGTCGGTGACCTCGGGAGAACTGATGATCCTCGTGCTCTCGGCGTTGAGGCGCTGGATGATCTCGCGCGGCGTCCCGGCGGGGGCGAGCAGGCCGAACCAGACCGTGACCTCGAATCCGGGGACGCCGGCCTCGACCACGGTGGGCACCTCCGGCGCGAGGGGCGAGCGCTTCGGTCCTGACACCGCCAGCGGCTTCATGCGCCCGGCCTTCACGTGCTGGATCACGTTCGGCAGGTTGTCGAACATGATGTCCACCTGCCCGCCGATGAGGTCTGCGACCACGGGCGCGCTGCCCTTGTAGGGGATGTGCGTCATGAAGGTCCCGGTCATCGACTTGAACAACTCCATGCACAGGTGCACGGAGGTGCCGGCGCCGGACGATCCGTAGTTGATGCGGCCGGGCTTTTCCTTCGCGAGCTTGATGAGTTCCTGCACCGAATTCACCGGGAAGGACGGGTGCGCTACCAGCATGTTGTCCGACACCCCAGCCAGCGTGATCGGGGCGAAATCCTTTGTCACGTCGAAGGATGTCTTGTACAGGCTCTGCACCACGGAGAAGGGCAGTGCGCCGACGAACAGCGTGTAACCGTCAGGGGCCGACTTGGCGGCGAGCTCGGTACCGATGACCGAACCGCCGCCAGGCCTGTTCTCGACGATCACTGGCTGGCCCAGGGTCTTCGGCAGGTCCTGCGCGAGGATGCGTGCGAAGGTGTCGTTGAAGCCGCCCGGAGGAAAAGGCACGATGATCCGGACCTGCTTCGTGGGCCAGGCCTGGGCGTGCAGGGCGAGCGGGGCCGCCAGCAGGGCGGCCAGGGCAAATCGGATGATGGACTTCATGCAGTTCTCCTACGGTGGTTGACGCGTCCGCATTGGTGCGGATCTCGGGGGAGAGTGTAACGCTTAGCTGAAGCGGAATGCCCAGTTGCCTTCGTGTTCGCGGTCCGCGTCCTTGGCGACCTGGACCACGAACATCAGGAGGCGCGGGTCGACGTCGTAGGCGCCGAGGGCCAGTATGGTGCCGGTGGCGCCGCCCGTGCGGCGCACGATGGTTTGCGCTTCTTCTGCGATGTTCGCGACCTTCTTCTTGAGCAGGAAACTGAATATGTTCGGTAGGGGTGGTTTGTAGGGGCGCCCATAGTGCCACGAAGCGCCCGCCGGGATCCAGCGCTGGATGCGCGGATAAACCACAAGTGGTCGACGGAGGAGGCGGCGCAGGCGCTGAGGAGCGCAGAAAGATATTTATTCCCTACTTCGCCAACGGCCCCAACCCAGCTTTCGTCATATGGGGCGCCGCCTCGCTCGACGCCAGGCACTTCATTAGCGCCGCAGCGCCGTCCGCATTGGCCACCTTGGCGCCGAGCAGCGTTTGCTTGAACGCGTCCACGCTGCCGATGTCCGGCTTGGCGGCGCCGGCGCGCACGAGGCCCTGGCCCGTGAGGTCGTCAATCGACGCGCCGACCATGATGACGACGTCGACGGCCTCGCCCCGCTTGAGGCGGTTGGGGATGGCTTCTGGCGAATCACCGAGCGAAGGCCCGCGGATGGTGACGAGCTTCTGTCCGGAGGCCTTCTCGAACGCGGGCGACATCTCGTGGTACGCGTGGTAGAAGCCGGCCTAGATCATCACGCGCACGTCGGCGGCCTGCGCGGTGCCACAAGCGAACAGGGCAAGCGCCGCAAACAGCCGGGCCACCGTGACAAACGACAGTTTCATTGCATTCCCCTTGGCGGGCTACTGCTGCGGCAACCCGGCCTGCTTGACGAGCTTGCCTGCCATCTCGCGTTGCACCTTGATGAATGAGGCAAACTGCTCCGGCGTGTTCCCCACCGGTACCAGCCCCATCTCGGCGAGCTTGGCCGCGATCTCGGGCTGCTTCATGGTGCGCACGATTTCGGCATTGATCCGGACCACGATGTCGGCGGGTGTCCCGGCGGGGGCGGCGATGCCGTACCAGGTGCCCGACTCATAGCCCGGCACGCCCGCCTCGGCGATTGTCGGCACGTCGGGAAAGAGCTCTGCGCGCTTCGCGGAAGACACGCCGATGGCGCGCAGCTTCCCGGCTTTGACGTGCGAGACGAAGGTCACCATGTTGTCGAGCTGGGCCTGGGTCTGGCCGCCGAGGAGGTCGGTGGTGGCGGGCGCGCTGCCCTTGTAAGGCACGTGCAGGGCCTGGATGCCGGCCATGCTGGTGAGCAGCTCCCCGGCGAGGTGCTGCGCCGTGCCGGAGCCCCCGTTGCCGATCACGAGCTTGCCGGGGTTAGCCTTGCCGTAGTCGACGAATTCCTTTACCGACTTGATCGGCACCGAGGGGTTCACCACCAGCAGCAGCGGCGCGTCCACCAGTTGGGTGACGGGCGCGAAGTCGCGGATCGAGTCGTAGCCGAGGCTCTTGTACACATGCGGGTTCACCGACATGAAGCCGTGCGCCACCAGCGTGAGCGTGTAGCCGTCGGGCGCGGCCTTGGCACCCAGTTCGGCGCCGATGTTGCCGCCCGCGCCGGGCTTGTTTTCGGCCACCACCGGCTGGCCCCAGTGCTTCTGCATCTCGCCGCCGAACATCCGCGCGAGTACGTCCGTAGCGCCGCCGGGAGCAAACGGCACGATGATCCGCATGGGCTTGGAAGGGAAGGGCTGCGCCTGCGCAAACGGCGCGGTAACAAGGGCAGCGAGGCACAAAAGTCCGACTTTTAGTTTATAAAGTCCAGCCTGTGAGCCGCTCACATGGCAGTTGGTGTACCGGTATGAGTACATCATTGCTCTGCCTTGACCCCGGCGACCTGGATCACCTTGGCCCACTTGGCGATCTCGTCGTTGAGGAACTTGCCGGCCGCCTCGGGCGTGCTGCCGACCGTGATGATGCCCATGCCCTCGAGCTTCGGCTTCACATCGGCGGCGTTGACCGCCTTGGCGACCTCGGTGGACAGCCGCGTGACGAGGTCGCGCGGCGTGCCGACCGGGGCGAGGAACAGCAGCCAGGTCGAGGATTCCATCGGCGGTCCGCCGGCCTCGGCCAGCGTGGGCACTTCGGGGGCGCTGGCGAGGCGCTGCGCGGAGAACATCCCGAGCGCCTTGATCTTGCCCCCCTTGATGTGCGGCATCAGCGAACTCGGGGTGTCGACGAGGATCTGGATGTTGCCGCTCATCAGGTCCTGCAGCGCGGGCGCCGTGCCTTTGTACGGCACATGAACCATGTCGACGCTGGCGATCTGCTTGAGCCACTCCGTGGTCAGGTGCGCCGCGGCGCCGATGCCGGAGGAGCCGAACGATATCTTCCCCGGGTTGGCCTTGGCGTGGGCGATCAGCTCCTTCAGATCCTTGGCGGGCAGCGCGTTGGTTGCCGTCATGATGAGCGGTGCGACCATGGCAAGCGACACCGGCGCGAAGCTTTTCACCGGGTCGAACGGGATCTTGCCGGCATAGAGCGTGGCGTTGGCCGCGTGCGCGCCGATCACCGTCAGGAACGTGTAGCCGTCCGCCGGCGCGCGGGCGACTTCGCCCGCGCCGATGAGGGAGTTCGCGCCCGGCTTGTTCTCGATCGCGAAGTTCCAACCGGTCTGCTCCTGCACCTTCTGCAGCACGATGCGCGTCCCGTTGTCGGTGATACCGGCGGGCGTGTAGGGCACGACCCAGCGGATGGGCTTGGCCGGCCAGGCCTGCGCGGCGGCCTGGGTGGAAGCCAGTGCGCAGAAAGCGAGGGCCGCAGTGGCGACCCCCAGGGCCTTGAGGGTGTGCAGTTTCATGATGTCTCCTCTCGTATTTATGGGGTCATTCTAGACGTAACCCGGCCCTTCGATCGGCGGGTGCTTGATCAGGAACTTCTCGTCCACCTCGAGCCCGAGGCCCGGTTTGTCCAGCGGCCAGACCTTGCCGTCCTTGTCCACCTTGTAGGGCGTGGAGCAGAGCTCGTCGCGGAACTTGTTGGCCTTGGACACATCGCCCTCGAAGTAGCCGCCGTTGTCGATCCCGGCGAGGAAGTGGATGCTGATCGCGTGGTTCATGCCGGTCATCGAGCTGTGCGGGTTGATCGACAGCTTGTAGGCCGAAGCCATGTGCGCGATGCGTAGCGCCTCGGTGAGGCCGCCGGTCTTGGAGAGGTCGGGCTGCAGCACGGTGATCGAGCCGTCCTCGATCACGCGGTTGAACTCGAAGCGGGTGTAGTGGTTCTCGCCGGCCGCGAGCGGCGTGCTGGAGAACGTGGCAGCAAGGGCATAGCTCGCGTAGTCGTGCGCGGGGAAAGGCTCCTCCAGCCAGGCCACGTTCAGGTCTTCCATCGCGGGCATCACGGCGCGCGCGTCGTTCACCGTGTAGCCGGTGTTGGCGTCGGTCAGGATCGCGATGTCGTCGCCGATGGCCTTGCGCACGGCGCGGATGCGCATCAGGTCGTTCTTCGGGTTGTCGCCGATGCGCAGCTTGACCGCCTTGTAGCCGGCCTTGAGGTGGGGCTTCAGTTCGGCGATCAGCTCCTGCGGGGGCTGGTAGCCGAGCGACACGCCGCCCGCGTAGGCGGGGATGCCGCGATAGGCGCCACCGATCAATTTGTAGATCGGCATGCCGGCCGCCTGGCCGCGGATGTCCCACAGCGCGCAGTCGATGCCGCTCATCGCAAGGCAACATCCGGCACCCATGCCGTGGCTGCCGAGCTGCATCTTGTAGATCTTGCCCCAAACACCAACGACGTCGGAGGCGTCCATGCCCACCACCAGCCGCTTCAGCGTGGTCTCGATCAGCTTTGCCACCGCAGTGTGTGCGCGGCCGTGGTGCGACTCGCCCCAGCCTACCAGGCCGCCCGCAGTCGTCACCTTGACCACTACTGCGTCGCGCTTGATGGCGGTGCCGATGCCGAGTGTGACCTGCGCGCTCTTGGGGACGGGGAAGGACGTGGGGTACGCCTTGATGTCTACGATCTTCAGGTCTTTGGATGCCATGGTTTCCTCTCCGGATTGACTAGGTTTCTGGGGTACTGTCCCGACAGCATGCGCAGCACCTCTTGGGCCGCGAAGCAACTCACGCGGGCGCGCGCTTCGCGCGTGGAGCCTGCAAGATGTGGGGTCAGAGTCGCATTTGGTAGCGATAACAGCGGATGCCCGGGCTCGAGCCGGTAGTGCTCATAGACGTCGAGCATTGCACCGGCGATGACGTTGGCCTGCAGCGCTGCGACCAGCGCCGCCTCATCGATCACGGGACCGCGGCCGACGTTCACTAGGAATGCGGTCTTCTTCATCATCGCGAGGCGCGTGGCGTTCATCAGGTGGCGCGTCTGCGGCGTCAGCGGGCAGGTCAGCACGACGAAGTCGGATTCGGCCAGGAGCTTCTCGAGCGGCACGCCTTCGACGCCGGCCGGCAGCGCGTCGAGCCGGCGCTGGTGGCCGAGCACGCGCATGTCGAGGCCCTGGCCGCACATCTTCGCGAGGCGCTTGCCGATGTGGCCGACGCCGACGATGCCGAGCGTCTTGCGGTCGAGCTCCAGCGCGGCCTTGTCTTCGGCGCGGGCGGTGTCCCAGGCTTCGCTGCGCAGCGATCGGTCGATGGAACGGAAGTTGCGCGCGAGCAGCAGGATCGCCATCAGGCAGTACTCCGCCACGGACTGCGCGTTGCCGCCGGGGACGTTGGCCACCATTACGCCGCGTTCGCTCGCGGCAGCAAGGTTGACGAGGTCCGTGCCCGAACCGTGCACGCAGACCGCACGGATGCGCGGCGCGGTGTCGAAGAGGTCGTCGGGCAGCTTGCTGCGGATCAGCAGCGCGTCGACCTCGCGGCTCAGCGCGCGCAAGGTCTCCACGCGGGTGTCCGGTGGGCGGACGACTTCAGCTGACTTTTCCAGCAGCGCGATGCCGGCAGGGTCGATCGGGTCGGTGACGAGGACGCGGTCCATTCAGCGAAGAGGCGGGTTCAGTCGAGCTTGATGTTCGCGGCGCGCACGATGCGGCCCCAGCGTTCGTATTCGGTGCGGTTGAAGGCGGCGAACTGCTCCGGCGTGAATGCTGAAGCTTCCACGCCCAGGCCGGCGAGTTTTTCCTTCATGTCGGGCATCACCACAAGGCGGACGATCTCGGCGTTCATGCGCGCAACGATGTCCTTCGGCGTGCCGACCGGCGCCCAGACGCCATACCAGGTCGTGAGGTCGAAGTCGGGCACGCCGGCCTCGATCAGCGTGGGGACGTCGGGCAGCACCGCGAGCCTCTTGGTGCTGGAGGCGCCCAGCGCCTTCAGCTTGCCGCTGCGGATGAAGCTCATCGACGAGGGCAGCGAGTCGAACATCAGCTGCACGTGGCCACCAACGAGGTCCGCAAGCGCCGGGCCGCTGCCGTTGTAGGGCACGTGCTGCATGTCGATGCCGGTGACCTGCTTGAAGTGCTCGCCGGCGAGGTGCTGCGCGGAGGCGGAGCTGGCCGAGGCGAAGTTCACCTTGCCGGGGTTGGCCTTCGCCCAGGCGATGAACTCTTTGACATCCTTCGCAGGCTGCATGGGCGGTACCACCATCACCAGCGGCACCACGCCGATCAGCGCGACCGGCGTGAACTCGCGGATCGGGTCGACCATAGGCTTGGAGTACACGTGCGGGTTGATCACGTGGATCGAGGCGTTGGTGAGGAAGGTGTAGCCGTCGGGAGCAGCCTTGGCCACCTCCGCCGCGCCCATCTGGCCGCTCGCGCCGGGCTTGTTGTCGACGATCACCGGCTGGCCGAGGAGTTCCGGCAGCTTGGTGGCGACCAGCCGCCCCATCACGCCGGTGGGGCCGCCGGGCGGGTAGGGAATCACCATCCTTATCGGTTTCTGCGGCCACGATTGGGCCCACGCAAAATTCGGGGTCAGAGTCGATATAAGCAGGACCAGCAGCAGGCGCATGGGGACTTCCTCCGTTACCGCAGTTTCAGGGCGACCTTGCCCAGCGCGCGGCGCGACATCACCGCGTCCTGGGCTTCGACATAGCGCTCGAGCGGGAAGGTCTCGGCCAGCACGGGCGACAGCCGCCCGATGGAGGCCCAGGTGAAGATCTTCCGGTAAGCGGCGCGCACGCGCGGCTCGTGCAGTTCGCGCCCGTCGCCGGGCGACCAGCCCACGTAGGTGCCGAAATTGAATCCCAGCACCGAGATGCTCTTGACGAGCAGCACGTTGGCGGGGATCTGCGGGATGGTGCCGGAGGCGAACCCGATCGACACCAGCCGCCCCTCGAGCGCAAGCGAGCGCAGCGCCGCGTCGAAGTGCTCGCCGCCCACCGGGTCGAACACGCACTCCACGCCGCGGCCCTGGGTGGCGGCGCGCACTGCTTCGCGCAGGTCTTCTTGCGAATAGTCGATCGTCACATCCGCGCCGTGGGCCCTGGCCTGGGCGCACTTGGCCGGGCCGCCTGCGGCACCGATCACGCGCGCGCCGAGCGCCTTGCCCAGTTCCACCGCCGCAAGGCCCACCGCCCCGGAGGCGCCCAGCACCAGCAGCGTCTCGCCCGGTTGCACGCTGGCGCGCCAGACGAGACCGCCGTAGGCCGTGCCATAGGAAATGCCGAGGTGCAGCGCGCTGCCGGTGTCGATGTCATCCGGCAGCTTGTAGACGGTGTGCTCGGTCGCGCAGGCCTCTTCGGCGAACCCGCCCCAGTCGAGCAGCGCGAGCACGCGGTCGCCGGCCTTGCACGCCGTGACGCCGGGCGCGGTTTCGAGCACGGTGCCGGTGACTTCGGTGCCGGGCGTGAAGGGGAGCGGGGGTTTGCGCTGGTACTTGCCCGCGATCCACAGGCTCATCGCAAACGACACGGAGGCATAGTCCACCGCCACGCGCACGCCGCGTGCTGGCAGCGCCGGTGCGGGGATGTCTTCCACCGTGACCGCGGAGTGGTAATCGCCGAACGCCTTGCAGACCAGTGCACGCATCTCTATTGGGCCTGCCTGACTACACCCGCCGCGGCGAGCGCCTGGCACTCAGCCTCGGACACCCCAGCCTCTGCCAGGATCTCGAAGGTGTGCTCACCTGCGCGTGGCGCAGGCCCCATCGGCCAGTCGCTGAGGCCGCCGGGCATGCGCGGCAGCGGCACGGGGCCGTACGGCGGCTGGTCCACGGAGAGAAACGTCCCCATGTGCACGGCCTGCGGCGAAGCGCGAAAGCCGGCGTAGTCCTGCGCCTCGGCGCAGAGCACGTCGGCCTCGGCCAGCACCTTTATCCAGTGCGCCGTGGTCCCGGTGGCGAGCCGCTTGGAGACCTCGAGGTTCACGAGCGGCCCGTTCTTCTGCCGCTCCGCCATCTGCGCCACGCGAGGGTCGGTGGCGAGGAACTCGATGTCGAGCACCTTGAGGAGCGAGGTGAACATGGTCTCGTTCATGCTGGTGACGGTGATGTAGCCGTCCGTCGTCCTGAAGATCCCGGCCGGGATCGTCGGCGGAAGCGGCGGCGTGCCGTCGCTAAGTGCGGCGTCGAGGATGGGCGCGCTCTGCAGCGCGGCGCATGCGTCCATCAGCGAAACCTGCACGTGCCGGCCGCGACCGGTGCGCGCGGCCGCAAACAGCGCCGCGCCGGTGGCCTGCGCAGCGTAGACGCCGGTGACCGTGTCTGGCACGAGGAAGGGGATGCGCCGCGGCGTCCCGTCGGCGTCCCGGTTGATGCGCGCAATGCCGGTGAAGGCCTGCAGCACGGAGTCGGTGGCGGGCTTCTTCGCATCCGGGCCGCTGCCGCCAAAGCCCGTGATCGACACGTAGACGAGCTTGGGGTTGTCCTTCGACAGCACATCGTAGGCGAACCCGAGGCGCTCGATCACGCCCGGACGGAAGTTCTGCACGAACACGTCGGCCTGCCGCGCCATCTTCAGGATCAACGCGCGGCCTTCGGGCTTGGTGGCGTCGATGCAGGCGGAGCGCTTGCCCGCGCTGCCCATGATGGCGAGCGAAGTCATGCCTTCCTTGCCGCCACCTGCGTTGCGGATCCAGTCGCCCGAAGGTGGTTCGATCTTGGTGACCTCGGCGCCCTGCGCGCCGAGCAGTCCCGCGCAGTAGGGGCCCGCGAGGCCCTGGGAAATGTCGAGGACGCGAAGGCCCGCGTAGGGGAGCGAATCCGTCATACGATGCCTGCGGCTTTGAGCTTTTCCATTTCCGCCGCGGTCTTGCCGAGCAGGCCCTGGTAGACCTCCTCGTTGAAGGACCCGAGCAGCGGCGGGGCGATGCGGTACTCGACCGGCGTCTCCGAAAAGCGCATCGGGCTCGCCACGACAGGTGCGATGCCACCAAGCGCATGCGGCATGTCGACGCGGAGCTTGCGATGCTGTACCTGCGGATCCTCGAAGACTTCCTTCATGTTATTGATCGGGCCGCAGGGGACGGTCGCGGACTCGAGCAGTTCGAGCCATTCATTCTTCGTACGCGTCTTCATGACCTCGGCGATCAGCGGGATCAGCGCCTTGCGGTTGATGATGCGCAGCGAGTTGGTCTTGAACAGGGGATCCTCTGCGATCTCGGGGCGGCCCGCGACTTTCCAGAAGCGCGCGTGCTGGCCGTCGTTGCCTACTGCGAGGATCAGGTGGCCGTCCGAGGTCGCGAAGACTTCGTACGGCACCACCTGCGGGTGCGCGTTGCCCCAGCGCTGCGGAATCACGCCGGAGGCGAGGTAGGACACCACCTGGTTGGCGTTGAAGGCCACCAGCGTGTCGAGCAGTGCGGTGTCGATGTACTGGCCTTGTCCCGTGCGCTCCACATGCGTGATCGCCGCGCTGATCGCGAGGCTCGCGTACATGCCGGTCAGCACATCGGTGATCGCGATGCCGACCTTCATCGGGCCCGCGCCGACCTCGCCGTCGCGCTCGCCCGTGATGCTCATCAGCCCGCCCATGCCCTGGAAGATGAAGTCGTAGCCGGGGCGCGGCGCATAGGGGCCGTCCTGGCCGAAGCCGGTGACCGAGCAGTAGATCAGGCGCGGATTGGTTGCCTTCAGGTCTTCGTACCCCAGGCCGTAGCGCTTCAGCGTGCCGAGCTTGTAGTTCTCGATCAGCACGTCGCACTTGGCGGCGAGCTCGCGGATGATGGCCTGGCCTTCGGGTTTGCCGATGTCGAGGGTCACGGACTTCTTGTTGCGGTTCACCGAGGAGTAGTAGGCGGCCTCGGGCGTGTCGTTGCCGTGGGCATCCTTGATGTAGGGCGGGCCCCAGGCACGTGTGTCGTCGCCCGTTCCGGGGCGCTCCACCTTGATGACTTCGGCGCCGAGGTCGGCGAGGTTCTGCGCGGCCCAGGGGCCGGCCAGCACGCGGGAAAGGTCGAGTACGCGGATATGCGAAAGTGGGCCAGGCATCTTCTTTGGTTTCAGAGTTTGAATTCGTTGAGCAGGGTGTCGACCGTACTCGGTGCGACAGGTGTTTCGGGCAGCAGCGCGTCGGCGACGAGGCCTTCGAAGGCGCCGCGCGTGGCCCGGAGCGGGTCGCGCGCGCGCAGGCGATGCTCGTTGGCCAGCGCTGCGAGGAGCAGCCGGCGGGCGTCACCGTTCCTGGCGAGTTGCGTGCCTTCGGATGCGAGGATCGCGGCGGCCGCGGCGTAGTAGAGGCCGGTGGCGGCCTGGCGCGCGTGGGCGGCGTCGTTTGAGGCGGCGGTCGCAGCGGCGAAATCGCAGGCGCGGGCGACGGCCCCGGCGAGGGTCGAACGCAGCGCGGCGTTCTCTACACCGGCAACCATCGCTTCGAGCACGGGACGCAAGGCCTCCAGTGCGCCTTCGCGTTTGACAGCGCGCAGTACGTCCTGCGCGACGATGTTGCTGGTGCCTTCCCAGATCGAGCCGAGGTGGGCGTCGCGTACCAGCCGCGCGTCGCTCCATTCCTCGATGTAGCCCGCGCCCCCGCGTACTTCCATCGCGTCGCCGGTCACGCGCCGCACGTCGCGGCAGGCGCGGAACTTGATGAGTGGCGTGAGGATGCGCACGCGTTTGCGGGCTGCCTCGTCGCCGGCATCGGCCTTGGCCAGTTCCGCTGCGGTATAGAACATCACCGAGCGCGCGGCCTCGGTGGGCAGCATCAGCTTCATCAGCTGGCGGCGCATGAGCGGCAGTTCAATCAAGGTCTTGCCGAAAGCGCTGCGATGATTGGAGATATACAGCGCTTCGGTCAGCGCGCGGCGCATCATGCCTGCGGCGCGCATGCCGTTCGAGAGCCGGGACATGTTGATCATGTCCGCCATCTGCACGAAACCCCGTTGCGGGTCGCCCACCATGTAGGCGGTGGCGCCCTGCAGCGTGATTTCGCCGCTGGGCATCGCGCGGGTGCCGAGTTTTTCCTTGAGGCGGACGATGGTGTAGTTGTTGGGCGTGCCGTCGGGCAGCAGCCGCGGCAGGAGGAACAGCGACAAGCCCTTGGTGCCGGCCGGCGCGCCATCGGGGCGCGCAAGAACGAGGGCCACGCCCGCATCGGCATTCGAGCAGAACCACTTGTCGCCGTAGAGCAGCCAGTTCTTTCCCGAGGGCACCGCGCGCGTCAGCGTGGCGCCCACATCCGAGCCCGCGCCCTGTTCGGTCATGAACATCGAGCCTTGCGTCAGTAGATCCATGTCCTGCGCGGTGAGGCCCGGCAGGTAGCGCGCGGCGAGCGCCGGGTCCGCGAACTTGGAGATCGTGCGCGCGGCGGCGTCGGTCATCGACAGCGGGCAGCACACCCCGAATTCGGCCTGCACGTAGACGTAGGTCAGCGCATATTTGACCGCGGGCGGCATCTTGTCGGGCCAGCCCAGCACGCCGCCGCGATGCGACATCGCCGCCAGACCGTACTCGCCGAACGCAACCTCCTCGAGGCTGCCGTAGCTCGGGTGCTTCTCGATCCACTGCGCCATCTCGCCGTTGCGCCTGCGGTGGTGCAGGACCGGCGGGTTCTTGTCGGCGGTGAGCGCGAAATCGTCGAGCGGTCCGCCCGCCAGTGCGCCCAGTCGTTCGAAGTGCGGCAGCAGGTGGGCGAGCAGCTTCGGCTCGAGGTAGAGCGCGAGCAGGCTGCGATACGACGGGTCGGCCGAGAAGAGGTTGGCGCCGTGCGCGTCAGGCAGCAGTGGCTGCTCCGCGGACGCGGCCGAATGCAGGTGGATCGGGTTGGCGGCCATCAGTCGACTTTGGCGCCCGAGGCCCGGACGATCTTGCCCCACTTGGCATAGTCGGATTCGATCACCTTCTGGAATTCCTCCGGCGTGGTGGGCCACGCGTCGAGGAACTGCACCTTGAGGCGCTCGGCCAGCTCGGGCGAGCGCAGCGCCTTGACGATCTCGGCGTTGAGCTTGTCCACGACGGGGCGTGGGATGCCGGCCGGGCCGACGATGCCGTACCAGAGGTCGCTGCCGGCCTCCGAATAGCCGGGCAAGCCGGACTCGTCCATGGTGGGGATCTCCGGCACGTGGGCGCTGCGCTTTGCCGTCGTGACAGCCAACGCGCGGATCTTGCCGCCGCGCAGCTGCGGGACGACCGTGGAGGGCGAATCGAACATGAAGGTGAGCTGCCCGCCGATCACGTCCACCAGCGCAGGGCCCGAGCCCTTGTAGGGGATGTGCTGCATCGGCGCGCTGGTCAGCGACTTGAGCAGCTCGCCCGAGAGGTGGTTGGAGGAACCGTTGCCGGCGGAGCCGAAGTTGACCTTGCCCGGGTTGGCCTTGGCGTAGGCGACGAGTTCGCCCACCGACTTCACCGGGACGTTCGGGTTCACGACGAGGATGTTGATGTAGCCGACCGCGATCGACAGCGGGCTGAAGTCCTTCAGCGCGTTGTAGGATAGGCGCGGGCCGTAGAGCGCCGGGTTGATGGCGTGCGTGCCTGTGGTGGCAAGGCCGATGGTGTAGCCGTCCGGTGCGGACTTGGCCACGCGGTCCATGCCGATCGCGGCGCCGGCGCCGGGAATGTTTTCCACCACGACCGGCTGGCCCATCTGCTCGGCGAGGCGCCCGGTGAGCGCGCGCGAGAACGTGTCGGTCGGGCCGCCCGGGGCGAAGGGGACGATGTACTTGATCGGCTTGGATGGAAAGGCCTGCGAAAACGCCGGGCCGGAAAGCAGCGCAAGCGTAGCGAGTGCTGCGGTCACGCCCGCAGTCGTACGGATCAGGGTCTTCATGGTCTCCTCCTATGGGGTACGGGTCCGGGCTCTGCGGCCGGATCGTCAGGACTGCAATTGTAAGGCTAGCGCAGCACCCCGGCCCGTTGGCGCAGCCACAGTTGGAGGAGCTGGCGGGCGCTGGCCTGGCACGCCTCGCGCGCGTGCCGGCGGTTTTCGGGGTCGTAGGCCGATACACCGGCACCGATCCTGAGGGGAGGGACGCCCGGGACGGTGGCAAGGTCCGTGTGGCGTCCTTTTGCCGGTACGGGGCCGGCGAGCCCGTGGTGCTCGCGCAGGACGCGCAGCGTGAAATCCTCCCCGCCATGCGTCACAACTTCGGTCGCGTCCTTGAGGCGCGCCACCAGGCGTGCCACGTCCTTCTTGTCGCGCGGATCGATGAAGTCGAACCGGCGCGACTCGACGAGGTAGCAGCACGCGAAGTACATCGGGCGGATCTCGTCGGGCAGGCTGCCCGGCTGCGGAAACAGGGTGACGATGACCGTGCGCCGGCCTGCGCGCTGGGGCTCCACGGCCGCAGCCGGCGGGGGGGAAAGCGCGAAGGGGATCAGCCCGGCCCCAACTCGCGCTCGAGCTGCTCGAGGACTTCGGTGGCGCGCCGCAGGTCATCGTCGGCCTTCTGAAGGTCGCGCTCGGCCTGCGCGAGGTCAGCGCCGGGATTGCGCCGGTCGTAGAGCGCCTTCCTGCGGTCTTCGACGGCCTTGGACCAGTCGGACACGGCCTTGCGGCGGTCCGCACCGAGCTGCCTGCGCTCGATCTCGGGCGAAGAGGCCCCTGCGGCGAGGCTCGCCAGCGCGTCGGCCGCCTTGTTGCGGGCGGCGAGGGCGCTCATGCGGGTGGAAGTGGCGTCAAGGTTGGTCACCGCCTTGTCGTAGGCGGCTTTGGCCCTTGCCAGGTCTTCTTCCAGCTCTTTGCGGGTGGTCATGGTGGAGGCCTGAAAACGTCGTTGAATCATGACAACTACAGCCGATGGTGCTTCAATGAAGGCTGGACAGTCAACAGGATGCAGACATGCACCAGCCTTTTCCGGTATTCAGCCTCGAGGGCGACGCTTACGAATGCGGGCGCCAGCATGGTGCAGCGGCCGCGGATCGAGTTGCCAAGACGGTGGAGCATTACCTGCCGGCGTTTGTCCGCCAGGCAAAGCTCACGCTCGAAGAGGTCGGTGAGAGGGCGCGTGCTTACGGTGCTCAAATCGAGTCGATCGATGCAGACATCATGCTCGAACTGAAAGGGATTGCCGCAGGATCGAAGCAAAGCCTCGAGCACGTGATCGCAGTCAATTGCCGGACCGAGATCCTGTACGGCAGCCTGGGCGGCACAAAGCCGGCCACCGAATGCACGACCGTGGTGGCGTTGCCGGAGGCGACCCGGGATGGAAACATCCTGATCGGCAAGAACTGGGATTGGCGCTGCCCGGCCATCGAGTCGGTCGTCGTGCTGCGTGTGCGACAGAAGGATAAACCGGCGCTGACCATGGTCGTCGAGGCCGGCATGGTGGGTCGCGACGGGTTCAACGAGCACGGTGTCCTGGTGTGCGGCAACCTGCTGGTGTCGACGCACGACCGCGGCCGCGCTGGGGTACCGATTCCGATCCTGCGACGCAGGATCCTGCATTCCCGGCATTACTACGAGGCCATCGACTCGCTCGCGCTCGCGCCGCGCGGCGCCTCGGGCAACTACCTGATCGCACACCGCGATGGCGTCGCGATCGATTTCGAGACCACGCCGGACAACGTGTACGTCGTGTACCCGGAACGCGGGTTGCTGACGCACTCGAACCACTTCCAGTCGGTGGTGGCGCAGGCGACCGGCGCGACCAAGTTCTACACGGGCGATACGCTCTACCGGGATTTCCGCGCGCGCCAGCTGCTCGAGCCGAAGATCGGCGCGATCACGATCGAGGACATCAAGGCGGTGCTGCGTGACGAATTCGGCGCACCGCGGGCGATCTGCCGCACGCCGCACGACTATCCAGGACACGAACCGACCATGACCATCGCGTCTCTGATCTTCGACCCGAAGAACGACGCGCTGCACATCGCAGCCGGTCCGCCCACGCAATCGGAATACCAGTTGGTGGGGTTGCCCGATGCGGCGGCCCCGAAAGCGGCTGCCGCGGGCTGAAGCGCCCCGGCGGGTCAGTGGAAGACCGAGCCGCCGTCCAGGCTGAGGGCCGAGCCGGTGATGAATGAGGATTCGGGCCCGCTGAGAAACAGTACCGCGTCGGCGACCTCCTCCGCGGTGCCGAACCGCTTCATCAGGTTGCGCGAGATGTAGCGCTGGTAGGCGGCTTCGGGATCCGCGTTCAGGGCGAGATTGCGCTCCACCAGCGGCGTCATCACGATTCCCGGGCATACGGCGTTCACGCGGATGTTGTCCGCCGCCAGGTCCATTGCGATCGCTTTGGTAAACATCACCAGTCCGCCCTTCGACGCGCAGTAGGCGCTGAAGTTCTGGCGCGGCTGCAGGCCCGCACCGGAGGCGATGTTCACGATGGTCGCCCGTCCCGCCGCCTTCAGGGCCGGCAGGGCCGCGTGGGACACGATGAACGGGCCGTCGAGGTTGATCGAAAGCACCTTCCTCCATTCGGCGTGGGTGAGTTCTGCGAACGCGCGCCAGATGCTTATGCCCGCCGCGTTGACGAGGCCGTCGAGGCCCTGAAGCGCCCGGACGGAGGCATCGACCGCAGCCTGTACTTCCGCCTCGCTTGTGACGTCGGCGCAGGCCGTGAAGGCCGCGTCGCCCAGTTCGCGGGCCGCTTCGGCGAGCCGCCCCGCGTCGCGATCGAGCAGCGCCACCCGCGCGCCCTCTGTGACGAAGCGGCGCGCGGTCGCGAGGCCGATGCCGGAGGCGCCTCCCGTCACCAGCACTTTTCGGCCGTGCATGCGCATCAGATCGGCTTGACGGCCAGATCGCCGCGGTACGGTGTTACGGCGAGAGTCGCCGCGTGCGGTGCGAGCGGGTCATCCTCGGCGGACGCGGTGGAGGCGAGCGCCAGGTCTGCGAGTTGCCCGCCGGTCATGAATCGCACGCCGGGCCGGCTGGCCATGTAGGCAAGCAACTCCTCCAGCGCCGCGATGCGCGCCGCCCGGGTGGACCCAACGTCGCCGCGCAGGTGCAGCGTGAGCGGTACGAGGCAGTTTTCACGGTACAGCGCGTCGAACTCCTCCCGCCAGATCTTCATGACCCGTGCGTGCGTATGGCGCGCAGAGAACACGAACGAATCGTCCAGCGCCTGCACGGTCGGCAATTCGGCCAGTCGGGTCGAGCCGGTCGGTGCGATCACATAGGGATGGTCGTCGTCCTGGAACGACGAGTCGTACGCAAAGCCGAGTTCCGCAAGCAGCGCGAGGCTGCGGGGACCGAGTTCTCCTCCTGGCGCCCGGAATCCGCGGGGCGGGCGCCCGGCGATCCGCGCCAGCACGTCACGCCCTTCTTGCAGTGCGTCGCGTTCCTTGTCCTTGAGTTCGGTCAGGGGGGTGAGGTCCGCGCCGCGTGAGGCGATCTCGTGACCGGCGTCTCGCAGGGCGTGGATTGCTTCGGGATGGCGCGTGGCGTCGCTCGCGGTGACGAACGCGGTGGCCGCAATCGAGCGGCGCTCGAGCATCTTCAGCAGGCGCGGCAGGCCTGCGCGCACGCCATAGCGGCCGTAGGAGAAACGCCCGTACAGGCGATCCTCGCTGGTCGTTTTGAGGTCGAAAGCCTCGGCATCGAAGTTGACGGAGACGAACACCACGCAGCGGGTGTCACCTGGCCAGGGATGGGGCTTCATGGGACGCGTACCTCTTCGAGGTGCTGCGGATGATCGATGCACCAGCGTGCGAATTGGCCGGAAGAAAAAAAGCGGACGCCCGCGTGTTCCTTCATGTAGCTGATCATCTGTTCGAGGATCCAGGTGCGTGCAGGCGTGCCCGAACCCCAGCCCGAGCGCGGATGCACCGTCAGCACCATGAACCGGTCGGAGGCGTAGATGGCGTCGAACTCGGATTTCCATTGTGCCAGCACTTCAGAGGGCGGCGTGAAGCTGAATTTGAAGAACGGGAAATCGTCGAGGCTGTAGGTATTGTTCGGGAGTTCCAGGATGCAGTCTTCCCCGGCCTCGCCAAAGCGCAGCCGGTAGGGCAGGTCGTAGTCCTTGTCGCTCGAGTCGTAGAGGTAGCCCAGGGCCTTGAGGACGCGCATGGTATTGGCGGTCTTGCGGCCGGACGGCGAGCGCCAGCCGAGGATCGGCTTGCCGAGGAGATCCCTCAGGATTTCGTCGGTCCGGTGCAGGAGCAGGGTTTCCTCTTCCGCGCCGAGGTCCCAGGCTTCGTGCAGGTATCCGTGGGCGGCGACCTCGAAGCCTGCGGCGTCGATCGCACGCACGGTGTCCGGATGGCATTGCGCGTCGTAGCCCGGCACGAAGAAGGTGCAGGGTACGCCCTGGCGGGTCAGCATTTCGATGTGGCGGGGGATGCCGCACCGCGCCGAATAACGACCCCACGAGTGCGTGCCCAGGGGCGCGATGCCGCGCCCGACCTCGTGGCTGGGGCCGTCGAAGTCGACACCGAGCGTGACCGCGCAGCGGAATTCGTCGGGCAGTTTTGTGTGTGTCGCCATGGTCAGGCCCTCGCCTTTGGGGTGCACTGGGCGAGCAGGCCCCCGAAGGTGGACGCGGACAGTTCGCGGCGGCCGTCCTCGATGTCGTGAACCAGCCCGATCAGGGTTTGAATTGCCGGCGTGGGAACCCCTGTTTCGTCGCCAAGTGCGGTTACCGCGCCCATCAACTGGTCGATCTCGGTGCGGCGCTTGCGGACCGAGAGGTCGCGCCAGAACCCGGAGTGCTTCTTGGCGCTGTTGCGCCGGCGCTGCGAAAGCACCGCAATGCAGGCGCGCGCGGCCGATTCCGGGCTGCCGGCGGCGAAGGCGGCCGGATCGAACCCGGTCAGGGGCATGGCTGTGATGCCGCGCGCGCGCGCGACGGCCATGACTTCGCGCCCGAGCGCGTCAAACACCGGGAAGCGGGCCGGGTCACCAAAGTTGTCGTCCATTGTGTCGTTGTTGAGTGCCGTTGCGAAAAGCATGGCCGCAAAGGCGAGCTTGCCCCAGAGGTGGCCGTAGATGTTGTCGGTCAGGACCGCGTCGGGCTCGAAGATCGACAACAGGCGATGCATCTCGACCGTGCGCGGCCGCGTCCGGCCGTCGATTTCGCCGACGACGACCTCGCCCCGACCGCCATACATGATCTTTCCCGGCCCGAGCCAGTCGGCGCCGAAATTGACGAAGCAGCCCATGGTCCGTTCGCTGCCCGCCTTCTCGGCGATGAGGATCTCGTTCAGCCCGTTTTGCGCCGAGAGGATGAAGCCGTCCGCGGCGAGGTGGGGAAGCAGGTCCTCAAGCGCTGCCGCAGTGTGCTGCGCCTTCACCGCGAGGACGATGCGGGAATAGACGCCTTTCAACTCCGCGGGCGTTGCCGCGGGAACCCGGACGGTGAAATTCTCGATCGATCCTTCGATCTGCAGCCCGCCGGTTCGGCACGCCTCGACATGTGCTTCGACGATGTCGACAAGGACGACCGGCACACCGGCGCGCGCCCAGTAGGCGGCCAGTGTCCCGCCGATGGCGCCGCCGCCCCAGACGAGGATGGTGTCGGCAGCGGAAGGCGCACTCACGGGCATGGGACGACCTTGCTATTGTTCAATTTTGATCCTGGCATCCCGAATGACTTTCGACCATTTGACGCGTTGCGCGGCGACGAACGAGGTGAACTCTTCCGGCGTCAGCGAAGCGAGCTCGAACCCGCGGGCTTTCATGCTTGCGAGGAGTTCGGGCTGCCTGTAGGCCTGCGCAACCGCCGCCGAAAGCCTGGCGACGATGGCAGGAGGCGTGCCTGCCGGCATGAACAGCCCCGACCAGCTGCTGGCCTCGAAGCCGGGAAATCCGGACTCCGCAATGGTCGGCACATCGGGCAGGGCGGGCGAGCGCTCGGCCCCGGTGACGGCGAGCGCGCGCAGCTTGCCCGCGGAGATCAGCGCGTTCTGCGCCACCACGGCCGTGACGAGAAAATCGAGCCGGCCGCCGACCACATCCGTCATGGCCGCCGGCACGCCGTTGTACGGAATCCCCATGGCGGGAATGTTCGCATCGTGCTTCAACTGCTCGAAAGCCAGGTGGCCAGCATCCCCCACGGCCGGGATGCCGTAGTTCAGCTTCCCCGGGTTCGCCTTCGCGTATTGGATCAGTTCAGCGAGCGTCTTGAACGGGGCGTTCGACGAGACGGTGAGCACGGTATTGGTCTTCGTCAGCACGGTCACCGGCGCGAAATCGCGAACCGGGTCATAGGGCAGGCTCGGGTAGAGATACTGGTTTACCGCTTGCGTGCCGATCGACCCGACCAGAACCGTATAGCCGTCGGGCGGCGCCTTGGCCACGGCCTGCGCTCCAAGGGCGCCCTGGGCCCCGACCCGGTTTTCCACCAGGACCCTTTGGCCCAGCTGTCCCTCAAGTGCACTGCCCAGCAGGCGAGCGACGATATCGGTGCCGCCGCCCGCGGCAAACGGCACAATGAATCTCACCGGCTTGGTCGGCCACGCTTCCGGTGTCTCTGCTCTCGATTGCGGCAGAGCCGGCCCTGCTGCGAGCGCTAGCGCAATAGCAACACACGCCAATACCGTGCGACGGAAGGGAAGAGGTTGGTGGACGGCAAAGAGCGGTTTCACGAAAAGATTCTACTCCCCGGATACGGGTATATCTGCCGTTCCTGCAAAACGGGTAACACCCGTGCGAACCAATGAGATAGGATCAAAAAACGCACCGCGCTCTGTCGTGAGTGGATTGGCGGGAGTTTTGCCGATGGTTCTTCCGGAAACGATGCAAGTCGTGGAGATGGCGCGCTTCGGGCCGCCGGACGTGCTGCGCTCCGTTACGCGCCCGGTGCCTGTTCCGGCCGCAGGCGAAATCCTGATCCGGGTCGAGGCGAGCGGAGTTAGTCGCCCCGATTCGCTGCAGCGCCGCGGGTTCCATCCCCCGCCTCCGGGCGCTTCGGATATCCCCGGTCTCGAAGTCGCAGGTACAGTCGCGGCCGTTGGCACGGCGGTGACGCGGTGGCGGGTCGGCGATCCCGTGTGCGCGCTGCTGGCGGGCGGCGGCTATGCCGAGTACGCCACCGCGCCAGTGCAGCAGGTGCTGCCCATCCCCGCCGGATGGACTGCAGTCGAGGCAGCGGGCCTGCCTGAGAACATGTTCACCGTGTGGGACAGCGTCTTTCGGCGCGCGCGCCTGTCGGCCGGCGAGACGCTGCTCGTGCACGGCGGTACCAGCGGCATCGGTTCGACGGCGACAATGCTCGGCAGGGCTTTCGGCGCGACGGTGATTGCGACTGCGGGCGGCGAGGCAAAGTGCGCGGCCTGCGTTTCCATCGGCGCGAGCCATGCGATCGACTACAAGTGTGAGGATTTCGTTTCACGGGTGCTCGAAATCACCGGCGGACGTGGCGCGGACGTCATCGTCGACATCGTGGGCCGGGACTACGTCCAGCGCTGCCTGGATTGCATGGCGGTGGAGGGCAGGCTGGTTCACCTCGCGACCCAGGGCTCCGACAAGCATGCGGCGCTGGACATGAGCACGCTCCTGAAAAAGCGCGGCACGATCTTCGGGGCGAGCCTGCGCTGGCGGACCCCGGACGAGAAAGGCGTGATTGCCAGCGATCTCCTCGAACAGGTCTGGCCCAAATTGCCTGCGCGCAATCCGATTGCACCCCTGATCGACTCGGTACATCCTCTTCACGAGGCGGCGAGGGTGCACGAGTATTTCGACAGCGGTGTTCACGTCGGCAAGATCGTTCTCACCACCTGACCCAAGGGAATTGCCATGAAAGTCTGCAAGACATTGCGTATCGCGCTGGCCGGCGCCATTTTGTGGGGATCTGCGCACGCCTGCCTGGCCCAGGGCTATCCGGGTAAGCCTATCCGGGTCATCGTGCCTTTCGCCGCCGCCGGCGCCAACGACCTGTCCGCGCGCGCCATCCAGCGGCCGCTGGGCAAGGTCCTGGGAGGCACGGTCGTGGTCGAGAACCTCGCGGGTGCCTCCACCAAGATCGCGGTCAATGACCTGATGAAGGCTGCGCCGGACGGCCATACCCTGATGCTCGCCGGACACGTGGCGCTGATGGGCTACTACTACTCCGGGATCTACGACGCCAAGATCTGGGATCAACTGACCATCCTCGGCCAGACCGGCCGGATGCCGTGGGGAATGCTGGAGGCGCGCGCGGACGCGCCGTTCAAGAACTGGGTCGAGTTGGTGGCTTACGCAAAGAAAAACCCGGGGAAACTGAGCGTCGGCGGGCCGGCGCCCGGCGGCATGATGAACCTCATCGTCATTGAAACCGCGAGGAGCGCCGGGATTGACGTCACGTACGTGCCGTTTGCCGGCGGCGGTCCGAGCGGCACCGCATTGCTCGGCGGTCACGTCGAATACCGGGTTGCGCAACCTTCCGAGGTCTTCCCCAACCTGCGCGCCGGGAAGACCCGCGGCCTTGCAGTCGCCTTCCCCAACCGCGTGCCCGAGATGCCCGATGTGCCGACGTTCGTCGAACTCGGAATCATGTACGACATCCCCGTGTTCGGCTTTGATTTCTGGGGGCCGCCCAACATGCCTCCCGAACTTGCCAGGCGCATCTCGACGGCCATCGAGCAGGCGGTCAAGGATCCGGAATTCGTCGAAGCGTCGAAGAGGCTCGCGTACCAGCCCGTGTTCACCGGCCCGGAGGCGATCAGGGAAAGCATGCGCAATTTCGAGAAGAACATCGGCCCGAAACTCGCGGCGGCATTCCCGCCGGCGAAGTAACCAGAAGGCAATCAAGGAGAAACAATGTCGAAGGCGCAGGTGATCGAGGAAGTCTCGGCGGCCCATGTGCGCGCCAACGTGGAGAGGATCGTTCGCGATATCCCGCATCGCGCGGCCGGGTCCGTGAACGGCCGGCGCATGGCCGAGTACAGTCGCGACGCGATGCTGGAAGTCGGCATCGCCGATACGGTCATCCATGAATTGCCCGCCATTGTCAGCTTCCCGGAACATGCGGAGTTTCGCGTCCAGTCGCCGAATGCAATCACGATCCAGGCCAATACCCTGGGCCACAGCCTCGAGACCATGCCCGAGGGCCTTTCGGGAGAGTTGGTGTACGTGGGCTCGGGGAGTTACGCCGACTTCGAGGGCGTGGACGTACGCGGCAAGATCGTCCTCACCGAGTTGTCTTACTCGCCTGCGCGGCACGAGAAGCAGCGCATCGCCGGCATCAAGGGTGCCATCGGCGCAGTGATGATGAACTGGGGCGGCCCGGAAAACGAGGCGGTCCCGTTCGGTTCGGTCAAGCCGGTTTGGGGCAACCCCACGCCCGGCAATTTCAAGGACGAAATGCCGACCATCCCGTGCATAGGCATTGCGCGCGTAGCGGGATTGAAGCTCAAGGAGATGTGCGCCGCGGGCCCCGTGAAGGTTTGGTTTCGTACCCACGTGGTCAACGGCTGGCGCCCGGTCCAGATCACGGTGGCGGAACTGCCCGCCCCGAACAGCCCTGAGCCCGGCGACTTCGTCATGGTCGGCGGGCACCAGGACTCCTGGCCGGGAGAGGCGGCGACCGACAATGCGGCGGGGAATTCCTGCATGATCGAGCTCGCACGCGTGTTCAAGAAGCACGAAAGCAAGCTGCGCCGCGGCCTCTTGTTCGGGTTCTGGACGGCACACGAGACCGGCACGATGGCCGGGTCGGCCTGGTTCGCGGACCACCACTGGGACAAGCTGCGCGACCATGCCTGCGCCTACCTGCAGATCGACCAGCCGTCGTGCTTCGGCACGACGATTTGGCACACCACTTCGAATGCCGAACTGAAGAGCTTCCACCAGCGCGAGGAGCGATCCCTCCTCGGCGAGCGCGAGATTTCGTGGAAGCGGGTGGCCAAGAGCGGCGACGCATCTTTCATCGGCATCGGTGTCCCGATGTTCCAGGGCGAGGGCGCCTTCACCGAGGTGGAGCTGAAGGCTACGGCGCTCGCGACGCGCGGCTGGTGGCACCACTCCATCGAGTGCACCGTCGACAAGCTCGACTGGGACTTCATGCAGCCGCACATGCGCGTCTATGCGGCGTACCTGTGGGAGCTGTGCACGGCGCCGGTGCTCCCGTTCACGTATCTGCCGGTCGCCGAGCAGGTGGTGAAGCGGCTGCAGGAACTCGAAAAGTCCGGCTCGTCGGTCGGCCTCGCCCGTGTTCTGGAGTGCGCACAGGCCTTCAGCGAGGCCGCGCGGCGATTCGACGCCAGGGCGGCGGGTGTGCGTGCTGCGTTCGAGGGCGGCGCCGGGAATGAGGTGGCGGCGTTGCTGCTTAACCGGGCGATGAAACGAATCAGCCGGTTGACTGTGCCGCTGATGAGTTCCGCAATCGGAAAGTACGGGCACGACCCCTATGGGTATACGCCCCAGACCACGATGATTCCGGGACTCTACGACCTCGAGCGCCTGGCCAGGCTTGGCGAAGGCGAGGAGCGTTGGATGCTCGAGACCCAGTCGGTGCGCGACCGCAACCGTGTTTCCGACACCCTGGCGGAGGCGCTCGCGATCATCGACGACGCGCTGGCGCGACTGGGCTAGGCCCGAACAGGTCCCGCAAACACCTGGCCGAGCGGCTTGAGGCGCACGCCCGGGCGCAGCCTGGCGAATGGATAGAGGGTCGGATCGGCGAGGTAGTAGCCGGGCGCCAGCACTACGATCACTTCCTCGGCGATCGGCTCGAACTCCGCCCGATAGTGGCAGGTGCTTTTCAGCGCGAGGATCTTCTGCGCCGACGGTTCGATGCCGACGTGGCGAAACCCCGCCTGGTCGTAGGCTTGCAGGCGCTTGCTGGTCACTGCAATGCTGACGCCACCCAGCGTGAGCAGGGCCATGGGGCCGACATCGATGTCCCTGCCGCCCGATACCGCACCGTCGGTCCTGAACCGGCCGTCGCCGAGTCGCGTCACCGTGAACTCCGCTTCCATCGGTGTCACACCCGCCGGACCGGAGCGGCCACCCAGCGCCAGCGACACCTTCGCGCCCTGGCCGGCGGCATGTGCCGCAGCAGCCGCCTGCGCGTCGCACAGGAAGCCCAGGACCGCACCTTGCGCATCGGCCGACACCAGTGCCTTGAGCAGGCCGGTTGCATCGGCGGTACCGCCGCAACCGGGATTGTCCTGAGTGTCCGCGAGGACCACCGGACGGGCCGCGGTGCGCGCCGTGCGAATCGCCCGCGCCACGCCTTCTTCGGGAGTGACCATCGTTTCCGCGAAGTTCGCTTCCTCCGCGACGATTGCCTCCAGCATTCGGTCCGCAGCGTCATCGGCAGCGGCCTGGGTCCAAGCGTGGGCGACCACCGACGGGCCGCACCAGTGCAGGTCTGAGGGCGGGAAGCCCGCCAAGTAGGACAGGTTGACCAGCCCGTCCTCAACGACGTGCGAGTGCGCGACGATGCCCTGCGACGGCTCGACGAGGGTGCACTGTCCGTTCAGCGGGATCAGGAAGGGGGCTTTGCGCAGTGCCCGGCCCACGGGCCGCCCTCGTTCGAGGAGGGCCTCCGTCGCCTTGGCCGCGTATTGGCCAGTCTCAACGCGATCTACGTGGGGATAGGTGCGATACGCGATCATCGCATCCGAGAACTCGACCATCTGGGGCGTGACGTTGGCGTGGTAGTCCAGGCTGACCGCGACGGGGACGCCGGGTCCGACCGCTGCGCGCACGCGGCGCAGGAGTTCACCCTCGCCGTCCTCGAAGTCCTCCGTGACCATCGCGCCATGCAGGTCCAGGTACACCGCGTCCACCGGCATGGCCTGCGACAGGCAGCCCACCAGGCTGCAGGCGATGCGCTCGAAGGCGTCGCGGGTCACCATGCCGCCCGCTCCCCCGCTGGTCCACAGCAGGGGCACCAGCATGTGGCGCGACTGCATGTCCTGCATGAACCCGGCCATGGCGAATGTGGTCCCGGTGAGCCACTTGACGATGTCTTCGGCATACACGAGAGGCGGCCGGTCGCGGTGGGAGGCGAAATAGGCGAAGTCGGTGCGCGAGTCGACAAAGCAGTTGGTTTCGTGGTGAAAGCCACCGATTGCTATGCGGGCCATGGCTTGGGCTGCTCCGAAGTTTGAACGTAAGCGGTCATGGTGCGACCGGCAGGCTTTGCCACCAGAGGCGGCATACGCGGCAGAGCTCTTGCTCGAACTTCGCCTCCAGCACCTCGTAGGTGAGCGTGATGTCGTCCTGCAGCTTGAAGCGTTCGATGTCCACGGCTAGCGGCGGGACGCGGCGAGCGCCGCTTCGACCTGCTTGCGCAGCTGCTCGTAGCCGAAACTGGGCAGCGGCTGGCCGTTGACGAAAAACTCCGGGGTCATGGTGACGTCGAGCGCCCGGCTGTCGGCCAGGTCCTGGGCGATCACCTGGGCGACGCCGGGGGAGGCCATGTCTGCACGCACCTGCGCGAGGTCCAGGCCCAGGCCCTCCAAGTGCCGCCAGGCCAGGTCCGGCTGGGCCGTGTGATGCGGCGCCCAGTCGGCCTGCGTCGCCAGCAGGGCTTCCAGAGCGGGCCAGAACTTGCCCTGTTTGCGCGCGCCTTCCAGCATCGCAACCACCTTGTCGGAGCCCTTGTGGAAGGGGGCGTAGCGCAGCACCAGCCGGATCCGGCCGGGGTTGTCCTGCATCAGCTTCTTGACCACGGGGTAGAACGCCTTGCAGGTTTCGCAGGCGGGATCGAGGAACTCCACGATCACGACCGGCGCATCGGCGTTGCCCAGCGTGGGCGAATGCATGCGCACGAGGTTGGCGCTGTTGTGGGCAGTGGGCTCGGGCGGCACCTTCTCGCTCTTGAGGAGCAGGGCGCCGAGCACGAAGGCGAGCAGCAGGACAGCGCCGGCGGCGAAGAGCAGTGGCTTGCGCATCAATTTTCCAGGAATCGCAGATCATGGGCGGCTAGCTTAGCAGGCGCCCCATCCCCCAGCACAGTCCGGCCACGACCGCGGCGATCAACGCGAGCGGAACGAGCGGGTGGACGTTGTTCAGTACACGGAACACGTTGCACAGCAGGCCCACGAAGACCTGCAGCGGGTTCTTCGGGCTCTTGGAGTACTCCATCGCCGCCTTCACCACGTAGAACACGCCGGTGTTGGCGGCGAGTACGGCGCGGGCGAGGAAGCCTGCGTTGCGCGGGGCGATCATGTAGTTGCACTTGAGCAGGATGCGCTGCTGGTCGTCGGGGTTGTACTCGCCTTCGACCCAGTGCAACTCGCGGTGGAAGTCGAGCAACCCGAACTCGTAGGTCGTGAACGCCTTCTCGACCTTGCTGTCGCCGAAGACCACCTTGTAGGTCGCGTCGGACTGCAGGTAGATCAGCGCGCGGACGACGGCGCCGAGGGGGACGAAGCGCAGGTTGCCGTCGTAGTGCTTGCTGTAGAGCCCCTGGTCGCCGCCGAAGTCCTTGTTGTAGTGGGAGAGATACAGTTCGTCGGTGTGCGGCATCGGAGTAATCACGCTGTCGGGGTCGAACTGCCCGAGGATGGCGTCCCGGATCACGTCGCTGTTGCGCAGCCGGTCGACCTGCGCGATGACTTCGGCGGGCAGTTTGCGGACATAGACGTGCTTCGAGGGCCGCAGCAGGAGGTCTTCCCGGTAGCACTCCTCGATCCACGCCACCAAGGCGTCCATGGTCGCGCGGGCTTCAGGGGTGTTGAACCGGCCTAAAGTGGCCGGGAATCGCTTCATTGCTTTCGGGCGTCCTGCCGGGTAAGTGTCCACCTTGTCGAGTCGCGCTGCATCACTCATGGGATTCCTCCTTTCGATGGCGGCGAGGAATACCAGAAGTACATGACAGTTGCATGTGCGCCTGCGGCCGCGCCGACGACCGCCCCGGTCCAGAGGGCGGCGTCCGCCAGGGACGCGCCCGCCGCGCCGGCCGCCGCTCCCGCGGCCGCAGCCAGGCCGGTCGCCGGCAGGGGATGGCGCGTAGCGGGGGGCACCGTACCGCGCAGGGGTGTGACCACCGCCTCCATGACCAGCAACCCCAGGTTCAGGGCCACGTGGGCGCCGGCCAGGGGCCACCACTGCTCACAGAATCCCGCGTTGAGCAGCGTGCCGCCGAAAGCGGCCATGTTTCCCAGCAGCATGGGATGCGGGATCCAGGAGTATGGGAAGGCCGCGACGTGCTGTTGCGGCACGCCACCGAGTTCGTAGCCATAGTAGGTTCGATCCCGACCGAGGGCGCGGGCGGCCACGGCATTCAGGAGGAATCCCCCTCCGACCACGGCCAGCGAGACTAAGTCCAGCGGCGCGGTGAAGTAGGCATACCCGAGCGCAAGGAGTGAGACGGTCTTGGCGGCGACTGCGTCACGCTGGAAATCGGCCATCGGAACCGCGCCGTAGCGGTAGGCCAGCCAGTACAGGTAGTAGTGCCAGAAGCTCAGGGCGCAGATCGCCAGAGCCGGCGTATCGCCGTCGGTCCAGGCCGCCACGCCCACGGCCAGCGCAAGGGCGGGGAGCGAGAGGCTGCGCCAGCCGGGCATCTCAAGGAGTTTCCATTTCGCGCATAAAAACTCCCCCGGGAGCGTCTACAGGCAAGGCTTGTTGGCGCTGTTGCGGGCAGCGGGCTCGGGCGGCGCCTTCTCGCTCTTGAGGAGCAGGGCGCCGAGCACGAACGCCATCAACAGCGACGCGCCGACCGCGAGGAGTAGTGCCTTACGCATCGAATTCCCTGAAACCGCCCATGGTCCGATTCTAATGGAACGTAGTGAGGTGGATCTTGCGCGTCACCCGAATTCGGCCGGGTGGCGAGCTCGCGTTGACGTATAGCTGCCCTCCACGGCCCGGACCAATCCGTACACCACACGGTTGAACGGGGCAGCCAGCCCGCGCTGCTCGGATTCGCGAACGATCGCGCCGTTCATGTTCTCGATTTCCGTTCGCCGGCGGCGGCGGACGTCGTACACCATTGATGGATAGTGCTCGCGCGAGGCTTCGGTGACTTCCTTGAGGAAGCTGCGAGCGAGCGCCGCGTCGAGGGCTATACCCTTGCTGCGTGCCAGCAGCGAGACCTCGTCGGCAATGCCGTCGAGCACTTGGCGCATGGCTTCCTCGTCATCCATCTGGCCGCAGTTGAGGTCCGTGACCGCGCACAACCCGTTCAGCGCGCAGTTCACGACCAGTTTTTTCCAGACGCTGAGCTCGATCTGGGGATTTACGCGCGCGCTGATGCCGCCGCGGTTGAGCAGGGCAACGAACGACTGCAGGGGCGCGGTGTCGCCGGCATCGAGTGCCCAGACATCGGTCACGCCGGAGGCCGTGGAGCGCGGTTCGATCCGGCCCGGACCGAGCACATCGCTCGTAAGCGTGGTCAGCCCGAACAGCACAGGGTTTGCGGGAAACATTTCGCGGACGAGTTGTGGGTTGCCCAACCCGTTTTGCAGCGTCACGAAGGCCGTATGCGGCGCGACGGCAGGGCGTACGGAGGCGAGCGCCTCGCGTGAGTCGTAGCCCTTCACGAAAAGCACGACCAGGTCTGCGATGCCTGCGTCCTGAGGCGAGGTCGTGGCGCGCCTGAGCGGCGACACGATCTCCCGGCCGTCGACCTGGAGGCGCAGGCCGTCGCGGGAGATTGCCTCGACGTGCTCCTGCCAGATGTCGAGCGCGCAGACTTCCGCGCCGCCAAGCAGGAGGTGGTGGGCGAACAATCCGCCCAACGCACCGGTCCCGAGCATCAACACCCGCATGAAGCTGGGCTTTTACCCGATCTCAGCCGTGCCGTGCGACAGCACCACGATGTCGCGCTGCACGGAGCGGGCGCGGAACTGCACGCAGTTTCCTTCGCGCCAGATCTCGGTGCGGATGGTCTCGCCGGGGAACACGGGCGAGGAGAACCGCACCGACAGCGATTTCAGGCGCGTGGGGTCGTAGTCGCAGCAGGTCTTGAGGAGCGCGTGGCCGGCGACGCCATAGGTCGCCAAGCCGTGCAGGATAGGCTGGTGGAACCCGGCGGCCTTGGCCACGGCGGGTTCGGCGTGCAGCGGGTTGTCGTCCGCGCAGAGTCGATAGATCAGGGCCGCCTGCGGCAGCGTGGGCAGGTCGCAGACCAGCTGCGGCGCAGTGTCCGGCACTGCGGGCTTGGGCGCGGGCATCGGGTCGCCGCCCTTGGGGCCGTTGCCAGGTTGCTCGCTGAAGCCGCCATCTGCGCGGCAGAAGGTCAGGTGGTTGATGGTGGCGAGCAGGTCCCCGGTGGCCTTGTCGGTCAGCGTGCGCTCTTGGTACACCAGCGCGCCTTTGCCCTGGCCCTTGTCGACCACTGCCGTGATCCGGTTGGTGCCGATGACCGTGCCGGCGATGGGCAGCGGTTTGTGGACGGTCAGGGACTGCTCGCCGTGCACCAGCCTCACCCAGTCGATGCCGGAGTCGGGGTTCTTCATCCAGAAGCCGGGGTAGCCGATCACCACGGCCATCGTGGGCAGCGATTTCAGGTTCTTCTCGTAGACGAACTGCAGTTGCTGCTCGTCCATCGGGTCGTGGCCGTAGCCCAGGCCCAGCGCGTAGAGCATGGTGTCCTTGGCGGTGTACGTCTGCACCGTGTCGGGAAAGGGCCGTGCCTTGAGTTTTGCGTAGTCGATCACGTGGGATCCCAGCTGAAGACGTCCTGCGAGCGGTCGAGCTTGTAGAAGTGCGCCTGCATCGCCGGAATGGCGTGCTCGGCGATGGTCTCCGGCGTCCAGCCCTCCGAGCGGTGCACCGAACGCAGCGGCCGGCTCTGGCTCATCAGGAAGATCTCGTTGGCGCGCACGGCGAAGATCTGCCCGGTGACGGCCTGCGAGGCGTCACTCGCGAGGTAGACGGCAAGCGGGGCGATCTTGGCGGTTTCCATCGACTTGAGCTTTTCGACGCGCGCCTGCTGGTCGGGCGTCTCGGCGGGGATGGTGCCGATCATGCGGCTCCACGCAAACGGCGAGATGCAGTTGGAGGTGACGTTGTACTTGGCCATGTCGAGCGCCATGGATTTCGACAGCCCCACGATGCCCATCTTGGCGGCCGAGTAATTGGCCTGGCCGAAGTTGCCCACCAGCCCGGAGGTGGAGGTCATGTTGATGTAGCGGCCCGAGGCCTGGCTCTTGAAGTAGGGGGCCGCTGCGCGCGCCACGTAGAAGCTGCCGTTCAGGTGCACGTCGATCACGGCCTTCCATTCCTCGATCGACATGTTGAAAAAGAACCGGTCGCGCAGGATCCCGGCATTGTTCACCACCACGTCGATGCGCCCGAAGGCGTCAATCGCGGTCTTGATGATCCGGTTGGCGGCCTCCCACTCCGCCACGCTGTCGGTGTTTGCGACGGCCACGCCGCCCTTGGCCTTGATCTCGTCGACCACCCGCTGCGCGGGGCCCACATCCTTGCCCTCGCCAGAGACCGAGGCGCCGACGTCATTGACGACGACCTTGGCGCCCTTGGCCGCCATGGCATGCGCGAAGTCGCGGCCGATGCCGCCCCCCGCGCCCGTGACTACGATGACCTTGTCCTTGAGCATGTTTCCGTTCTCCAAAAGCCTAGCCCCTGAAAGAAGGATCGCGGCGGTCGAGCATGCGCAGCAGGGCCGGCCATTCCAGTTCGGTGATCTTGCGCCGCTGGCCCGGGGCGTAGCGGTCGTTGGTGAGTTTCACGACGGCGTCCTTCACCTTGTTCATCGGACTCTGGCAGGACATCGCCATGACCTGCGCCTGGCAGGCCTTTTCCAGCCAGTGCATGACGACGAAGGCTTCGCACACCGTGGTGCCGGCGGTCAGCAGGCCGTGGTTGCGCAGGATCAGGGTGGAGGCCGTGCCGAGGTCGCGGACCAGCCGCTTCTGCTCGTCCAGATCAATGGCGGGGCCTTCGTAGTCGTGGTATCCCACCTGGCCGAAGAACATCGCGTTCTGCGTGATCGGCAGAAGCCCGCACTCGAGCGCGGAGATGGCCATGCCGGCCGGCGAATGCGTGTGGATCACGCAGCCCACGTCCTGGCGGGCGCGGTGGACCGCGCTGTGGATCACGAACCCGGCCTGGTTGATGCCGTAGCCCGTTCCGGAGTCGTGCACGATGTTGCCGTCGAAGTCGATCTTGACCAGCGACGACGCGGTGACTTCCTCGTAGGCGTAGCCATACGCATTGATCAGGAAGTGGCCTTCCTCGCCCGGCACACGCGCGGTGGCGTGGTTGTAGATCAGGTCGTTCATGTCGAAGTGCGCGATCAGGCGGTAGCAGGCTGCCAGGTCTATGCGGGCCTGCCATTCGGACTCGCTGACTTTTGAGCGCAGCGAGGGGATCTTGACGTTGGAAAGGTCGGTCATAGCGTTGCCTCCGTACCGAAGAGTGCAGTGATCTGGCTTGAAAGGACGCCGCCGTTGCCGTGGGCAAGGGCGACTTCGGGATTCTTTACCTGGCGGTCGCCGGCTTCGCCGCGCAACTGGCGCACCGCTTCGACGATCAGGAACATGCCGTACATGCCGGGGTGCACGCACGAAAGGCCGCCACCGTTGGTGTTGACCGGCAGGCTGCCACCGGGGGCGATGCGCCCGCCGGAGACAAACGCGCCGCCTTCGCCCTTCTTGCAGAAGCCCAGGTCCTCGAGGAACAGGATCGTGTTGATGGTGAACGCGTCGTAGAGTTCAAGCAAGTCGACATCCGAGGGCTTGAGGCCGGCCATCTCGAACGCACGGGGGCCCGACTCCGAGGCCGCAGTCACCGTGAGGTCGGGCATCGAGGAGATCTGGCGGTGCCAGTGCGCCGAGCCACAGCCAAGCATGTAGACGGGCTTTTTCTTCAGGCTCTTCGCACGGTCTGCACGCACGAGCACGTAGGCGCCGCCGCCGTCGGTGACCAGGCACGCATCGCGGACGCTGAGCGGGTCCGACACCATGCGCGCCTTCAGCACGTCTTCGATCGACAGCGGGTCGCGCGAGAAGGCTTCGGGGTTCAGCTGCGCCCACTTGCGCGCGGCCACGGCCACTTCGGCGAGATGCGTGCGCGTCGTGCCGTACTGGTGCATGTGGCGGGCCGCAGCCAATGCGTAGGAAGACATCGGGTTGAACGGCTTGTACGGGTGCTCGAAGGCCTGCGGGTCGAGCGCCATCTTGTACTTGCCGCCTTCCCCCCGGCCCACACCAGTGCGCTGGTTCGACCCATAGGTGACCAGCACCACGTCGCACAGGCCGTAGTTGAGCGCCATCGCCGCGGGCAGCAGGTGGCCCACGAAGGAGGAGCCGCCCACACAGGTGGAATCGGTGAATTTCGGGTGGATGCCGAGCTGCTCGGCCACCGACAACCCGGTGAGAAAGCCGTTGACGCTCGCGCAGACGAGGCCGTCCACATCCCGCGTGGTGAGGCCGGCGTCGGCGAGGGCGGCTTGCGCGGCCGCGGCCATGATTTCGTTTTCGGTCCAGCCGGGGGCTTCGCCGCAGGCGGCAAGGCCGACTCCGGCAATCGCGACCGAGCCGCGCAGATCCTTGGTGTTTGGCATCAGGGCTGGTCCGGGGTGAATTCGACAAGGGTCTCGGGGGCGATGCGCGCCCGGACTTTCATGCCGATTTTGACAGCGGTGGGCTCCACGCCCACCACGCGGCTCATCATGCGCGGGCCTTCCGCAAGGTCGATGAGGGCGACGTTGTAATCGCCGCCGGCCTCGGGCTTTCGGCGCACGACGGTGGTCGAGTACACGGTGCCCGAGCCGCTGGCCTTGACCCAGTCCAGCTTGTCCACGCCGCAGTGCGGGCAGACGACACGCGGGTAGAAGACGTGCTGCCCGCAGCCGGCGCATTTCTGGATTTCGAATGCGCCCTGGGCGAGCTTGTCCTTGTAGGTTTGTTCAGGTCCTGGCGTCGGCATGGAGGAGGGCACGTTAGGAAGGGTCGCAGCACTATAATCGCAATTCCAGCGGGAGAGAATCCCATGAATTCGGAAGTGCGAATCAGTGCGACCCTGCTTGCCCTGCTGTTCGGCCACGGTCGAGAGTTTCGGGCTGGCAGGGTACGGGTACCACCCCTCGGAGAAGGAGTACGTGGACCTCGACACGGTGGAGCCCCGGCTGTACCTGCTGACCCGGCTTGTCATGGACACCGCGCGGGGCAAATGAGGGGCGTTTGAAACGCGCCGCCGGGCACCCCGGGCGGTATAATCCGTGGCCTGATTTTTTCGCAACCCTTAACCTTTTCCCTCCCCAAAAAAACATGAAAGTCCTCGTCAGCGTGAAGCGCGTGGTGGATTACAACGTCAAGGTGCGCGTGAAGTCCGACGGCACCGGCGTCGAGACCGCGAACGTGAAGATGTCCATGAACCCCTTCGACGAAATCGCGATCGAGGAGGCCGTCCGGCTCAAGGAAGCCGGTGTCGCGACCGAGATCATCGCCGTCTCGTGCGGGCCGCTGGCCTGCCAGGAAACCCTGCGCACGGCGCTTGCGATCGGCGCGGATCGTGCGATCCTGGTCGAGACCGACGTCGAACTGCAGCCGCTGGCCGTGGCGAAACTGCTCAAGGCCGTCTGCGCCAAGGAGTCGCCGCAGCTGGTGATCCTCGGCAAGCAGGCCATCGACGACGATTCCAACCAGACCGGCCAGATGCTGGGCGCGCTGATGGGCTGGTCGCAGGCGACCTTCGCTTCGAAGCTCACCGTGGCCGACGGCAAGGCCCAGGTGACGCGCGAAGTGGACGGCGGCCTGGAGACGATCTCGATCAAGCTGCCGGCGATCGTCACCACCGACCTGCGCCTCAACGAGCCGCGCTACGTGACGCTGCCGAACATCATGAAGGCGAAGAAGAAGACGCTCGAGAAAATCAAGCCCGATGCGCTCGGCGTGGACGTCGCGCCGCGCCTGAAGACGCTGAAGGTCGTCGAGCCAGCCAAGCGCAATGCCGGCATCAAGGTGCCCGACGCGGCCGCGCTGGTCGCCAAACTGCGTAACGAAGCGAAGGTGATTTCATGAGCTGCCTGGTCATTGCGGAACACGACAACGCGTCGATCAAGGTCGCAACGCTCAACACGGTGGCCGCTGCGGCGAAGATCGGCGGCGAAGTGCACGTGCTGGTGGCCGGCGGCGGTTCGGCCGGCGCGGCGGCGGCCGCGGCGAAGATCCCCGGTGTCACCAAGGTGCTGCACGCGGATGCCCCGCAGCTCGCCGATTTCCTCGCTGAGAACGTCGCGGCGGTGGTGGTGGGCCTGGCCAAAGGCTACTCGCACGTTCTCGCGCCCGCGACGTCCAACGGCAAGAACGTGATGCCGCGCGTCGCTGCGCTGCTCGACATGCAGCAGATCTCCGAGATCGTCGCGGTCGAGTCGCCCGACACGTTCGTGCGGCCGATCTACGCCGGCAACGCGCTCGCGACGGTGCAATCGTCCGACGCCATCAAGGTCATCACGGTGCGCACCACCGGGTTCGATGCGGTGGCGGCCGAAGGCGGCAGTGCCGCGGTGGAAAGCGTTGCGGCGGCCGCGGACAGCGGGTTGTCCTCGTTCATCAGCCGCGAGGTGTCCAAGTCCGAGCGTCCGGAACTCACTGCGGCGAAGATCATCGTCTCGGGCGGGCGCGGCATGGGCTCGGGCGACAACTTCAAGATCCTCGAACCGCTGGCAGACAAGCTGGGCGCCGCGATGGGCGCCTCGCGCGCCGCCGTGGATGCAGGCTTCGTGCCGAACGACTGGCAGGTGGGGCAGACCGGCAAGATCGTGGCGCCGGACCTGTACATCGCTGTCGGCATCTCGGGCGCGATCCAGCACCTCGCCGGCATGAAGGACAGCCGCGTGATCGTCTGCATCAACAAGGACGAAGAAGCGCCGATCTTCTCGGTGGCCGACTACGGCATCGTGGGCGACCTTTTCCAGGTCGTGCCGCAGGTGATCGAGGAACTGAACAAGTAGACGAGACGAGAAGAGGGGCGCTGTGCCCCTCCTCAGACCTCCCCGGTCGTTCTTTTAGGAGTGCACAGATGAGCGCCTACACCGCCCCACTCAAAGACATGAAGTTCGTCCTGAACGAACTCGCCGGGATGGCCGAGGTGGCCAAACTCCCGGGATGCGAGGACGCCACGCCGGACACCGTCGACGCCATCCTGGAGGAAGCGGCCAAGTTCACCACAGAGGTGCTCGACCCACTGAACTGGACGGGCGACCAGGAGGGGTCGCAGTGGAAGGACGGCGCGGTGAAGACGCCCAAGGGTTTCAAGGAAGCCTACAAGCAGTTCGTCGAAGGCGGCTGGAACGGCCTGCCGCTGGATCCCGAGTGGGGCGGGCAGGGCCTGCCCAAGCTCGTCTCCACGCCGGTGACCGAGATGGTGACCTCGGCCAACATGGCGTTCTCGCTCTGCCCGCTGCTCACGCAGGGCGCAATCGAGGCGTTGCTGCTCTGCGGCAGCGACCAGCTGAAGAAGACCTTCCTCGACAAGATGGTGTCGGGCGCCTGGACGGGCACGATGAACCTGACCGAGCCGCAGGCGGGCTCCGACCTCGCGCTGCTGCGCTCCAAGGCGGTGAGGGAAGGGGACCACTACCGCATCAGCGGCCAGAAGATCTTCATCACGTACGGCGAGCACGACATGACGGAGAACATCGTGCATCTCGTGCTCGCGCGCACGCCGGATGCGCCTCCGGGGGTCAAGGGGATCTCGCTCTTCGTGGTGCCCAAGTTCATGGTCAAACCGGACGGCTCGCTCGGAGAGCGCAATACGGCTGTATGTGCCTCGATCGAGCACAAGCTCGGCATTCATGCGAGCCCGACGGCGGTGATGGTGTTCGACAACGCAGTGGGCTACCTCGTGGGCGAGGAGAACAAGGGCCTGTCGTACATGTTCGTCATGATGAATGCCGCACGCTTTGGCGTGGGCATGGAAGGCGTGGCGATTGCCGAGCGCGCCTACCAGCGGGCGCTCGCCTACTCGAAGGATCGCATGCAGGGCAACGACCTCGCCGGTGGCGCGAAGACGGTGGCGATCATCAACCACCCCGATGTGCGCCGCATGCTGATGCTGATGAAGTCGCAGACCGAGGCGATGCGCGCGCTGGCCTATGTGGTCGCGGGCGCGATGGATGCGGCTCACCGCCATCCGGACAAGGCGACACGCCAGCAGAACCAGGCATTTGCCGAACTGATGATCCCGGTGGTCAAGGGCTGGAGCACCGAGACCGGCATTGATGTCGCGTCGCTCGGCGTGCAGATCCACGGCGGCATGGGCTTCATCGAGGAAACCGGCGCCGCGCAGCACCTGCGTGATGCGCGCATCACGACGATCTACGAAGGCACCACCGGCATCCAGGCCAATGACCTGGTCGGCCGCAAGATCGCCCGCGAAGGCGGAGTGACGATCAAGGGCTGGCTGCAGATGATGACGGCGCTCGACGCCAAGCTGGCCGCCTCGAAGAATGCGGACGTGGCGGTCGTCCGCGCGACGCTGGCTGCCGGCACGAAGGCGGTAGGCGAATGCGTGGACTACATCGTTGCGACCGCAGGCACCGATCCCAAGGCGGTGTTTTCCGGCGCCGTGCCTTTCCTCAAGCTCATGGGCATCGTCTGCGGCGGCTGGCAGATGGCCCGCTCGGCGCTGGTGGCCGAGAAGAAGCTGGCCGAGGGTGGGGGGGATGCCGCGTTCTACAAGACCAAGATCACCACGGCCCGCTTCTATGCGGACCACGTCCTAGTGCAGGCGCCCGGTCTCGCGGCGACCATGGTGAGCGGCTCCGCCGGAGTCATGGCGGTGTCCGAAGAGGACATGCTGGCCGCCTGAGGCGCCCGCCCTTGGGCACAAACAGCCAGTTCGCACTGCTGAAGGAGCGGCGCTTCCTGCCGTTCTTCCTGACCCAGTTTTTCGGGGCGGGGAACGACAACGTATTCAAGTTCGCCTTTACCGTGCTCGCCACCTACAGTGCGGCGGAGTGGGGCGGCATGGACCCGAAATCCGCGGGCGCGGTGATCGGCGGCATCTTCATCCTGCCCTTTGTACTGTTCTCGGCCACCGCGGGCCAGCTCGCCGACAAGTACGACAAGGCGGCTCTGATCCGCCTGGTGAAGAACCTCGAGATCGCGATCATGCTGGCGATCGCCGCGGGATTCTTCTGGAAGATCGTGCCGCTCCTTCTCGCAGGCGTGTTCCTGATGGGCCTGCATTCGACGCTGTTCGGCCCGGTGAAGTACGCCTACCTGCCGCAGCACCTGCGCGAGGAGGAACTCACTGGCGGCAACGGCATGGTCGAGATGGGCACGTTTGTCGCGATCCTCCTCGGCACGATTGCCGGCGGCGTCCTGGTCGGGATTCCCGGGACGGGGCCGCACTGGGTGGCGCTGGTGTCGATTCTGCTGGCTGTGGTCGGCCGGGTGGCAGCGGGGTTTGTGCCTGTCTCGCCCGCTGCGGAGCCCGGCCTGAAGGTCAACTGGAACCCGGTCACGGAAACCCTCGCGAACCTGGGACACGCGCGCACGAACCGCAGCGTTTTTCTTTCACTATTGGGGATCTCATGGCTGTGGTTCTTCGGCTCGATCTTCCTCACCAGCTTCACGGGCTTCGCCAAGGAGACGCTCGGTGGCGACCAGAACGTGGTGACACTGCTTCTCGCGATCTTTTCGATCGGGATCGGCATCGGGTCGTTGCTCTGTGAGCGCATGTCCGGGCACAAGGTGGAGATCGGGCTGGTGCCGTTCGGGTCGATCGGCATGACGGTCTTCGCTATTGACCTGTGGTTCGCGAGCAGCGGGCTGGCGCCGTCGGGCGGCATGGAAGGGTTGGGGGCGTTCATGGCCGACCACTCACACTGGCGGATCATGGCCGACCTTTTCCTGCTGGCCATGTTCGGCGGGTTCTACAGCGTGCCGTTGTACGCCCTCATTCAGATACGTTGCGAGCCTTCGCACCGGGCACGCATCATCGCGGCGAACAACATCCTCAATGCGCTGTTCATGGTCGTGGCTTCCGTGATGGCAGCAGTACTGCTGCACGCCGGCCTCACGCTGCCTCAGCTCTACCTGGTGGTGGGCGTCCTCAATGCACTGGTCGCAATCTACATCTACACCCTGATGCCGGAGTTCCTGATGCGCTTCATCGCCTGGATGCTGATGCGCACCGTGTAGCGGCTTGAGCCAAGGACGACCCGGCCATGACGAAGCGCGGGCGTACTGTCGGATGCTGGTGTAGCAGCCTTGATCAGAACTTGATCTTGCCGCGCAGGATCTCCGACCACATCACCCAGTCGCCTGCAAAGCTGTAGAACGGGTAGAACTCCGCCATGCTCGCGTATTTTTTCGGTCCTGTGCCCGCATCCGCTGCCACGCCGGCCTCCTTGCTCACATGTTCGGGTAGTTCGGCCCGCCGCCGCCCTCGGGCGTGACCCAGACGATGTTCTGGGTCGGGTCCTTGATGTCGCAGGTCTTGCAGTGCACGCAGTTCTGCGCGTTGATCTGCAGGCGCGGATTGGCGCCGTTGTCGTCGCGCATGATCTCGTAGACGCCGGCCGGGCAGTAGCGCTGCTCGGGCGCGTCGTAAAGTTCGAGGTTGACGTTGACCGGAACGCTCGCGTCCTTGAGCGTCAGGTGGATCGGCTGGTCTTCAGTGTGGTTGGTGTTGGAGATGAAGACCGAGGACAGGCGGTCGAAGGTGAGCACCCCGTCCGGCTTTGGGTACTTGATGGGCTCGACTTCGGTTTTCTTCTTCAGCGTTTCGTGGTCTGAGTGGTCGTGGTGCAGCGTCCACGGCGCCTTGCCGCCGAACACGACCTGGTCGACGCCGACCATCAGCGTGCCCAGGTAAAGGCCCTTGGCCATCCACGGCTTGAAGTTGCGGGCGCGATAGAGTTCGTCGAACAGCCACGATTTGCTGTAGGCCTCGGGATAAGCGGTGAGTTCGTCCGACCGACGATCTGCCACCACGGCGTCAAAGGCAGCCTCCGCCGCCATCATCCCGGACTTGATCGCACAGTGGCTGCCCTTGATGCGCGAGGCGTTCAGGAACCCTGCATCGTCGCCGAGCAGCGCACCGCCCGGGAAAGTCAGTTTCGGGAGCGACTGCAGGCCGCCTGCCGCAATGGCGCGGGCGCCGTAGGCGATGCGCTTGCCGCCTTCGAAGAAGCCGCGGATCGATGCGTGCGTCTTGTAGCGCTGGAATTCTTCGTACGGGGAAAGGTAGGGGTTCGTGTAGCCCAGGCCCACCACGAAGCCAACCGCCACCTGGTTATTCTCCATGTGATACAGGAAGGAACCGCCATAGGTGTGCGCGTCCAGAGGCCACCCGGCCGTGTGAACGACCAGTCCTGGCTTATGCTTCTCTGGCGGGATCTCCCAGAGCTCCTTGAGACCGATGCCGTACACCTGCGGGTCGGCGTCCTTGCGCAGGTTGAACTTGGCTTCGAGTTGCTTGCCGAGGTTGCCGCGGCAGCCTTCGGCAAAGAATGTGTACCGGGCATGCAGTTCCATGCCCTGCTGGTAGGCGTCGGTCTGCTTGCCGTCGCGGCCCACGCCCATGTCGCCAGTGGCCACGCCCTTGACCGAGCCGTCCTCGTGGTAGAGCACCTCGGCGGCGGCAAAGCCCGGGAAGATCTCCACACCCAGCGCCTCGGCCTGCTGGCCCAGCCAGCGGGTCACGTTGGCCAGGCTGATGATGTAATTCCCATGGTTCTGGAAGCATCCAGGCAGCATCCAGTTCGGGGTCTTCGTCGCCCCGGTCTCGGTGAGGAACATGAACCGGTCCTCGGAGACCGGCGTCGTGAGCGGGGCGCCCATGCTTTTCCAGTCGGGGAATAGCTCGTCCATTGCGCGCGGGTCCATGACGGCCCCCGACAGGATGTGGGCGCCGATCTCGGAGCCTTTTTCCAGGACGCAGACGCTGACGTCTTTGCCGCGCTCCGCTGCAAGTTGTTTGAGCCGGATCGCGCCGGAGAGGCCCGCCGGGCCCCCGCCGACTACGACAACATCGTATTCCATGGATTCGCGTGTCATGGCAGCAATTATAATCGCCCGGCCATGAACGCCGCCAAACCCCAGGATTCGCAGCCACAGCTGCTACATACGGAACTCATTTCCATCCGCTGGGGGGACATGGAAATGCGGATGTCGGCCTCGTGACGCACGACGCGCGCGACGACCATCCGCTGTGGGTGCCGGCGGCGGAGCGGGCCGCGAACTCGCTTCTGGCGAAATTCAGTGCGCTGGCCGGCGAGCGTGCCGGCCGGACATTTTCCAGCTATGACGAGCTGCATCGATGGTCCACGGAGTGCAGCGCGGATTTCTGGTCGCTGATGTGGGAGTTCGGCGGGGTAAAGGGCGTGCGCGGGTCGCGCACGCTCCTCGATGGGGGCCGGATGCCCGGCGCGCAGTGGTTCCCGGACGCGCGACTCAATTTCGCCGAAAACCTGTTGCGTCGCCGTGGTGCGGATGACGCGCTCGTTTTCTGGGGTGAGGATCGCATCAAGCGTCGCCTGTCCTGGGACCAGTTGCATGCCCTCGTGTCGCGGCTCGCGCAGGCGCTCCGGGCAGAGGGCGTAGGCAAGGGCGACCGCGTCTGCGGCTACCTGCCCAACCTGCCGGAATCAATCGCTGCAATGCTGGCTACATCGAGCATCGGGGCTGTCTGGTCCTCCTGTTCGCCGGATTTCGGCGTACAGGGCGTGGTCGACCGCTTCGGGCAGATTGAAGCCAAGGTGATGCTGTGCGCCGACGGATACCTTTTCGCGGGCAAGCAGGTGGAATCGCTGCCCGATGCGCGCGCCATCGTGGATCGCTTGCCGACGCTGCAGCGGGTGGTGGTGGTCCCGTATCTTGGCGAGGCACCGGACACCAAAGGCCTTCGCAATGCGGTCCTGCTCGAAGATTTCATTGCGCCGTTCGCTACGCGAGCGATCGAATTCGAGCCGGTGGAATTCAACCATCCGCTCTACATCCTGTACTCGTCCGGAACGACCGGGGTGCCCAAGTGCATCGTGCACGGCACGGGCGGCACGCTGCTGCAGCACATGAAGGAACACATGCTCCACTCGGACGTGAAGCCCGGGGACCGGGTGTTCTACTTCACGACCCTGGGCTGGATGATGTGGAACTGGCTCGCGTCCGGCCTCGCTGCGGAGGCGACTCTTCTGCTCTACGACGGGTCGCCCTTCGTGAACCGCGGGAAGGTGACGTTCGACTACGCGCAGGCCGAGGGCATGACGCACTTCGGGACATCGGCCAAGTTCATCGATGCGATCGCCAAGATCCGGCTCAAGCCGCGCGAGACGCACGACCTCGGATCGATCCGCGCGATCCTGTCCACGGGTTCGCCGCTAGGTGCGGAGAGTTTCGACTACGTTTACCGCGATGTGAAGTCCGACGTCTGCCTGTCGTCGATCTCCGGCGGGACCGACATTGTTTCGTGCTTCGTGCTCGGCAACCCTATGCTACCGGTGTGGCGAGGCGAGATCCAGTCGCCGGGCCTGGGGCTTCGGATCGAAGTCTTCGACGAGCACGGCCAGCCGCTGCATGGCGCCACGGGCGAGCTGGTGTGCACCCGGCCTTTCCCTTCGATGCCGATCGGGTTCTGGAACGACCCCGGGGGCGCCAAGTATCGGGCGGCGTATTTCGAAACCTATCCCAACGTCTGGCGGCATGGCGACTGGTGTGAGATCACGGCCCATGGCGGCCTCATCATCTATGGCCGCTCGGACGCTGTGCTGAACCCGGGCGGAGTCAGGATCGGCACGGCCGAGATCTACCGGCAGGTCGAGCAACTGGACGAGGTTGTCGAGGCGCTGGTCATCGGGCAGGACTGGCCGCCGGAAAAGCCCAAGGATGTGCGGGTCGTGCTCTTTGTGCAGCTGAAGGAGGGCATTGCGCTGGAAGAAACCCTGGTCGCGCGCATCAAGCAGCAGATCCGCACCCACACGACGCCCCACCATGTGCCCGATAAAGTAGTCCAGGTGGAGGCCATCCCGCGCACCCGGAGCGGTAAGATCGTCGAACTCGCGGTGCGCGACATCGTGCATGGCCGCACGGTCAAGAACCTTGAGGCACTGGCCAACCCCGAGGCCCTCAACCTGTACCGGAACCTGCCCGAACTGGCCGCGTGATAGCCCGCATGATGCAGTGCGACATATAATGCCTCCGCGCGTTTCAACGAGGATGTGCCCATGAACAAGACCTACCCCAGCGCTGCTGCGGCCCTGGCCGACCTGATCCAGGACGGCCAGACGCTCGCCGTCGGCGGTTTTGGCCTGTGCGGGATTCCCGAAGCCCTGATCGATGCGATCGAGAAGTCCGGCAAGAAGAACCTCACTGCGATCAGCAACAATGCCGGTGTCGACGGGTTCGGTCTTGGCAAGCTGCTCGCCACGCGCCAGATCCGCAAAATGATCGCGAGCTATGTCGGCGAGAACGCCGAGTTCGAGCGCCAGTTCCTGGCCGGCGAACTCGAGCTCGAATTCACGCCGCAGGGCACGCTGGCGGAGAAACTGCGCGCCGGCGGCTCGGGGATCCCGGCATTCTTCACCAAGACGGGCCTGGGCACGGTCGTCGCTGAAGGCAAAGAGGTGCGCGAGTTCGACGGGAATAAATACGTGATGGAGCGTTCTCTGACCGCGGACATCAGCCTCGTCAAGGCCTGGAAGGGTGACAAGGCCGGCAACCTGGTCTACCGGATGGCGGCGCGCAACTTCAACCCGGTGGTGGCGATGGCCGGACGCACGACCGTGGCGGAAGTGGAGATCCTCGTCGAGACCGGCGAGTTGGATGCTGACCAGATCCACACGCCGGGCATCTTCGTGCAGCGGATCGTGCACAACCCGAATCCCGAGAAGCGCATCGAGCAACGCACCACGAGGAAGGGCTGACCATGGCTTGGAACCGCAATGAAATGGCCCAGCGCGCGGGCAAGGAGCTGCAGGACGGCTACTACGTCAACCTCGGCATCGGCCTGCCCACGCTCGTATCGAACCACATCCCGCCCGGAATGGATGTCTGGCTGCAGTCTGAGAACGGCCTGCTCGGCATCGGCCCGTTCCCGCTCGAGGCGGATGTGGATCCGGACCTCATCAACGCAGGCAAGCAGACCGTCACAACGCTGCCGGGCAGCAGCTTTTTCTCGAGCGCCGACTCGTTCGCGATGATTCGCGGCGGGCACATCCACCTGGCGATCCTCGGGGGCATGCAAGTGTCCATGGAGGGCGATCTCGCCAACTGGATGATTCCCGGCAAGATGGTCAAGGGCATGGGGGGGGCGATGGACCTCGTGGCCGGCGTGGAGCGCGTAATCGTGCTGATGGAGCATACGGCCAAGGATGGCGAGCACAAGATCCTGAAGCAGTGCACGTTGCCCCTGACCGGGGCCGGGGTGGTCAATCGCATCATTACCGATCTTGGCGTTCTGGACGTCACGCCCAAGGGCCTGAAGCTGGTGGAGCTGGCGCCTGGCGTGACGCTGGACGAGATCGCGGCGAAGACCGGCGCGCCGGTCGACGTCTCCGCACTAGGCTAAGCCAGCAGGGCTTTTACAGCCTTGCCGTAGTCCCTGGAGGCGCTGTCCTCCAGGGCGTGGCGCCCGTCGCGCACCTGCCAGCGGCCGCCGACCATCACGTCGCGCACAAGACCCGGGGTGCCGCAAAAGATTGCCGCATTGGCGATCATGTCGCCAGATTTTCCGGCTATGTCGGGTTGCTCGCCATCCAGCACGACGAAATCCGCGCGCTGCCCGGCTGCGAGAGCCCCCATCTTCCTGCCCATCGCCTGCGCTCCCCCTGCGGCCGCTTCAAGCCACAGAGTGGTGCCGACAGCGGCACTGACGTTCCCGACGACGAGGTTCCTTTTTCGCAGGACGAGTCTCTGCACATATTCGAGGAGGCGCAACTCCTCAAGCGGGTTGCGCGAGACGTGGCTGTCGCTTCCGATACCGTAACGTCCGCCCGCCGCGCGGTAGTCCGGCAGCGGAAAGATGCCGTCGCCGAGGTTGCCCTCAGTGGTGGGGCACAGACCGGCGATCGCCCCGCTTCGCGCAAGCGCGAGCATTTCGTTGTTGTTCAGGTGCGTCGCATGTACGAGGCACCAACGGTGATCGACGGGCAGGTGCTCGAGCAGCCACGCCACCGGGCGTTGGCCGCTGAACGCGAGGCTGTCGTCAACCTCGCGCGTCTGCTCCGCGATGTGGATGTGGATCGGGGCCGAGGCGTCGATCGCTTCGAGCCCGGAGAGGAGGTCACGCAACCCGTCTAGGCCGGCAGCGCGCAAAGAATGGGGCGCGACGCCGCAGTTGAGATCCGCGTGGCCCGCAGCTGCTTTGCGGACTGCGCGAACGGTGGCGAGGATGTCCTCCGGGCCCGTTCGGAACCGCTGCTGGCGTGGCCCCAGCGGTGCGGCGCCGAAATTGCCGTGGCTGTACAGGACCGGAAGCATCGTGATGGCGATTCCGGCTTCGCTTGCGGCGGCGACATGGGCGAGCGACATCTCGGCCGGGTTTGCATACGGCTGGCCGGTCGGGTCGTTGTGCACGTAGTGGAACTCGGCCACCGCCGTGTAACCGGACTTGAGCATCTCGATGTACAGGTGGCGCGCAACGGTCATCGACTGCTGCGGGGTAATGCGACCTGCGAACTTGTACATCAGTTCGCGCCAGCTCCAGAAATCGTCGTCGGGCGAGCCGCGGACCTCTCCGAGGCCGGCCATCGCGCGCTGGAAGGCGTGCGAATGCAGGTTGGGCATGCCGGGAAGCAGGGGGCCCGAAAGGCGCTCTGCGCCTGCGGCATCCGCGTTTGCGAGGACTGCGGAGATCGATCCGCCGGCATCGACGTCCAAGCGGACGCGCGTGGCCCATCCGTCGGGCAAGAGGGCATGTTCAGCGTAATAGGTTATCATGGCTGGCTGATATCATATCCGCATGTTCGATACTCTCCTCGTAAATGCGAATCTCGCAACGATGCGCGCCGGCGGCGCGCCCTATGGTGCGATCCGGGACGGCGCCATCGGCATCACTGCCGGACGCATCGAGTGGGTCGGGCCGCGCGACGACCTGTCCGCCACGCCGGAGTCTCTGGCGACAGAGGTACTGGATGCAGAAAGGGCGTGGGTCACGCCCGGCCTGGTGGATTGCCACACGCACTTGGTCTACGGCGGAAATCGTGCCGCCGAATTCGAGATGCGGCTCAATGGCGCGAGCTACGAGGAGATTGCGCGCGCAGGCGGCGGGATCGTGTCCACGGTGCTTACGACAAGAGACGCCTCCGATAATGAGCTTGCGACCAGTGCCTCGGGACGGCTGAAGACCTTGCTCTCCGAGGGTGTTACTACGGTGGAGATCAAGTCGGGGTACGGGCTCGATCTGGCGACAGAACTCCGGATGCTGCGGATCGCACGGTTGCTCGGCGACACTGCCCCGGTGACAGTGAAGACGACCTTTCTGGGCGCACATGCGGTGCCTGCGGAGTTCAAGGGCCGGGCGGATGCGTACATCGACTTTGTCGTCAATGAGGTACTGCCCGCAGTCGCCAGCGCTGGGCTCGCCGATGCGGTGGATTGTTTCTGCGAGAACATCGGGTTCACGCCGGAGCAGACCATGCGCGTCTTCGATGCAGCCAAGGCGCTGGGCTTGCCGGTCAAGCTGCACGCAGACCAGCGGACTGACACCGGTGGGGCGGGACTGGCAGCGAAGTACGGTGCGCTGTCCGCTGACCATATCGAATACTCGAACGAGGCCGGGATTGCAGCCATGGCTGCCGCGGGTACCGTTGGGGTGCTCCTGCCCGGGGCCTACTATTTTTTGCGCGAAGACCATCTGCCGGACATTGCTGCCATGCGCCGGCACGGTCTCGACATGGCTTTGGCCACCGACAGCAACCCTGGGTCATCCCCACTGGTATCGATCCTGCTGGCGCTGAATTTCGGGTGCACGATTTTTCGGTTGACTCCTGAAGAGGCGCTCGCCGGCATTACGCGAAATGGGGCCAAGGCGTTGGGAATGGGAGTCACTCATGGGACGATTGAGGTGGGGAAGGTTGCGGATTTGGTGTTGTGGAAGGTCGATGCGCCTGCCGAATTGGCCTATGCAATGGGAGCCAATCCCTGCTTGAGGGTTTTGAAATCCGGTGTCTAGGGCATCGTAAAGATTTGCAAGAATTGAAAAATACGTTCCTTATCTGACAAAGTAGGTAAATTCTTCACGTACGATTGTGCGATCGCCCGGTTTCGGGCCGACACTGGCTGAGGCACTGTGGACGTCCTGATTGTCGATGATCATCCGATCGTTCACCAAACGCTGGGCATCGCGGTCGGCGCCGTATTGCCCGAAGCGCGCCAGCATGTGGCATTCAACCTGACCGAGGCGCTGGAGATCGCCGAAGGGCTCGCCAAGGATTCGCTGGTGCTTCTCGATCTCGGCCTGCCCGAAGGCTCAGGGATGGATGTACTCAAACGGTTCCGATCTGCTTTTCCGCAGATGGTGGTCGTTGTAGTGTCGGCAACGGAAAGCAGTGTCCTGGTTGCGGCGGCGCTTAAGACTGGGGCGGCGGGCTACATTCCAAAGACGTCCTCTCCGAACCTCATCGTCGCCGCACTGAAGGTGATCGTGGCCGGCGGCACCTATATCCCTCCGCAGATCCTGCCGGATGTCGCGGAGGTGCCGACCCTTACGGGAAGGCAGATCGAAGTCCTGATGCTGATCACCAAGGGGGCATCGAACCGCGATATAGCCCAGGCCCTGGGGATCGCGGACAACACGGCGAAGCAGCATACGCACGCCGTGTTCCAGGCGCTCAACGTGAATACCCGGGCGCAGGCGATCATTGCCGCAGCGCGGCTCGGGATCGGAACAGCGTGAGCCCGGTCTAGAACGTTCAGGCAATACCCTTTCGCCTTCCGCTCCGCAAGAATGGCCTCGGTGCCGAACTCGGGGGAGTGGCATGGGGCCAGGGTCAGCTTCGGGCGTTTCGCTTTCAACGGCGGATTTCATGTGGCTGCTTGGCAGCCTGTGCCAGGCATACCGTTTGGCATGGGATCCGGCACTCGCGCTCCAGCGATTCCCGCCACCTTACTCTGTTCGAACTCTGCAGGAAGCGGGCGCTGAGTACGGGTTTCGCTTCGGTGAGGCGGATGCGTCCAGGCTGGATTGGTCGAAGGCAAGCTTTCCTCTTGTGGCCCTGCGGACGGAGGATGGGCTGGTTCGCCCGGCCCTGGTCGCCAAAGCCGATGAAGGCAGGGTCCTCTACTTTGAAGCGGGCTCGCATGAGCCGCACATAGAATCCAGTGGTGAATTTTCCAAACGTTGCGCAACGCAATTCCTGCTGGTGGCCCGTGACCAACCGGAGGGCGCCGAGGGAGAGCGCGATCGACCGACAAGTGAGGCGTTCGGGTTTCGCTGGTTCGCGACCGAACTCCTGAAGCACAGGTCGATATGGCGCAACGTGCTGGCAGCTTCGCTAGCATTGCAGGTGGTCGGTGTCGCAACGCCCCTCTTCACGCAAGTGATCATCGACAAGGTCGTCGTTCACCAAACCACGAGCACGCTGTCGCTGATAGCGGTTGGACTGGCGATCTTCATGATTTTCTCGGCCGGCATGACCTGGTTGCGACAATACCTGGTCCTGCACACGGGAAATCGAGTCGACGCAGTCCTGGGCAGCCACGTCTTCTGGCACCTCCTGCGCCTGCCGATGCCCTATTTCGAGCATCGCCCGACAGGTACGCTGGTTGCCCGACTGCAGGCGGTTGAAACGATCCGGGAGTTCCTGGCCGGCGCCGCCGTATCCCTGCTTCTCGATTTCCCATTCCTGATAATTCTCCTCGCGCTGATGGTCTGGTACAGCGGGCCGCTGACGCTGATTGCAGTTGTTGGCTTGGTGCTCATGGCACTTTTGAGTGCGCTCGTCACGCCGTTGCTCAGGTCGCGCCTGAACCAGCAATTCCTGCTGGGCGCACGCAATCAGGCATTCGTGACTGAATACGTTGCTGGCATGGAAACCGTGAAGGCGCTGCAGATGGAGCCGCACCTGCGGGGTCGGTATGATGAATTCCTGGCGAGCTATCTTTCGGCTGGATTTTCCACCAGGCAGGTTTCCAATACATACAGCGTCCTCGCGAATGCCCTTGAGCAAGCGATGACCCTTGTGATCCTGTGCGTGGGCGCGTTGCTGGTGATGCGGAACGACGGCTTCACTATCGGCATGTTGGTGGCCTTCCAGATGTTTGCGAGTAGGCTGTCCCAGCCCATGCTGCGGCTCTCCGGCTTATGGCAGGAATTCCAGCAGGCAGCGATTGCGGTACGTCGGCTGGGCGACATCATGGACGCCCCGGCCGAAACCATGGCGTTGCAGCCTTCCCGGGATCCCAAGGGGGCAGGGCAGGTCCGGATCAACCAGCTTTCGTTCCGATACGGACCCGACCAACCCTGGTTATTTCGCAATCTTTCCATCGCGCTGGAGCCCGGTTGCATCACGGTTCTCACCGGTGCCTCAGGAACCGGGAAAAGCACCCTGGCCAAGCTCCTGCTGGGTTACTACCCTCCGCTTGAGGGGGGCATTCGAATTGACGGGCAGGACATCGCCCATTTCTGCCCGAACGAGCTTCGTCACTATTTCGGGTTCGTCCCCCAGGAAACGGTGCTGTTCAGCGGGAGCATTTACGAAAACCTTATCGCCGCCAACCCGCATGCCGGATTTGACGATGTCGTGGATGCCTGCCGTGTGGCCGAAATCCACGACACCATTGCAGTCCTCCCACAGGGCTATAACAGCCGGATTGGCGAGCATGGCGTCGGCCTGTCAGGCGGCCAGAAGCAAAGGATCGCGATCGCCCGGGCCTTGCTGAAGAAGCCGAAAATTCTCGTGTTCGATGAAGCAACCGCCAGCCTTGACGCGCCTACGGCGGAGCGATTCGCGAGGACCGTCAACCGGTTGCGCGACAAGGTCACGATGCTTTTCATCGCCCATGAGGTGCCTCCGGGCCTGCATGTGGACCAGAAGGTTGCCCTGAGCTGACAGTAGACTACAAAGGGACATTCAGACCATGAGCCTGATCCGGAACGCCCATCCCGAAGATTTCGCGCCCGCCCTGTTGCGTCTCCAGTCCACGCCTCCATCCCCCCTGCCCGGTGCTGTCCTCAAGGCACTGCTTGCAATGCTGGCGGCGATTCTGGCCTGGTCGGTATTTGCGCGCCTTGACATCGTTGCCGTTTCTGACGGCAAGCTCGTTCCCGCGAGTTACCTCAAGATCGTCCAGCCGACTGAGCAGGGGGGTAGTTCGTGAAATCCTGGTGGAGGAGGGTGGGCAGGTCGCGGCCGGGCAGGTCCTGGTCCGGATGGACGCTGTTCTTGCGACCGCGGACGTCCGTACGCTGTCCAGTGACTTCCACGCGAAGCGGTTAGCACTCCGGAGGGTAGATGCCCAGCTTGCCGGAGGGGCCATGCGCCAGGGGCCGGCGGACCCGGAGGAAGCGTTCTCCTCGGCCCTAGCGCAGTACAACGCCAATATCGCGGCCTGGCAGAATGCCGTCGCCCAGGAGCAGGCGCTGCTGGTGAAGGCGCGCCATGACCTTGCCGGCGCCCGGGAGGTGCACGACAAGCTGCTGGGCGTGCTGCCACACTACCGGGAGCAGGAGGCCGCCTTTGACAAGCTTGCTCGAGGTGGGTACGCGGGCAAGCTCCTGGCCACAGACAAGGCACGGGAGCGGATTGAAAAGGAGCAGGACTTCAAGGCACAGCAGTTCATCGTGCAATCGAATGCCGCACTCATCGAGCAGTCGGAAAGGAGGATTGCGCAGTTGACCGTGGACTATCGCCGCCAGCTTCAGGCTGAGCGCAGCGAAGTCGCGGTCCAACTGGAAAAGGCGCGCCAGGAGCTGGCCAAAGTCGAGCACAGGCAAAGCCTTCTGGAACTCAGGTCACCGCAGGCCGGGCTGATCAAGGACCTCGCGACCCATACTCCCGGCACGGTTGTGTCACCTGGCACGATCCTGATGACACTGGTGCCACATGGGGAGTCATTGCGCGCGGAAGTGTGGGTCTCCAACCAGGATGTCGGGTTCGTCCGGATCGGCCAGCAGGCGAAGGTGAAGCTTGCGGCCTACCCGTTCCAGAAATATGGGATGGTCGACGCCAGAGTCGTGCAGGTGAGTGCGGACGCCACTGAGGCTCCCAGCGCGAATACCCGCTCGGACGCGCTCTTCGGGCGGGACCGGCCGATGGGGCCGCTGGCCTTTCGCGCAGTGGTGGAACTGGCAACCCAGCACCTCGATGCAGGGGATTCGCGCTTTCTGCTGAAGCCGGGAATGCAGGTCGTCGCCGAGATCAAGCTCGGCGAGCGAACCCTGCTGGAATACCTGCTATCTCCCGTGCAGAAAGCCGTGCACGAGGCGGCACGGGAGCGTTGAACGAAACGCCTACCCGCAAACCCCCACATAACCGCACGCCGTGCAGTAATCGCACCCGTCCTTGCGAATCATGGTGTGGTTTCCGCACTCCGGGCACGCTGCGCCCTTCATGACTGGCGTTGTGCCGTCTGCCGCCTTTTCTTCAATGAGTCCGGCTTGCGTCACCGGCGTACCGTCTTCACGCAGGATTCCCAGCATCGCGTAGCGGTGGATGATCAGCCGCGCCAGGTAGGCCACTGTCGAAGGCCAGGTCTGCTGGCGCTTTTCCCCGGGTACGAAGGCCATGAAATCCCCCAGCGGCTCGGGGTAGGCGATCAGCTTCCTCAGCTTCATCCCGATCCAGGCGGGATCGGCCACGCGCATGTCGAGCGACAGGATCTTGCACAGGCCGTCGAGTGCGCGCGGGTATTCGCCCGCGAGCCACATGGAGTAGGGACGGGTCACGCCGTCGGGCAGGGTGATTTCCTTGAGGCCCAGTACGAAGTCGTCACCAGTGCCGGGGTTCAGGACGTCGACCGTCCAGGACATCGTGCCGTCGGTGCCGGTCTTGGGCTCTTTGAGGCTGAACATCGCATCGAGAAGCGGCGTGGCCGCGCCATCGCTGAGCGCACCGAGGTGTTCCACGCGCCAGCGGACGACCTGCGCAAGCGCCGAAACAACCGAAGGCATGCGCTTTCGTTCGCCGTTGGGGGGGAAGGCCATGTCGAAGGCGTCGTCGCCGGCCGCTTTGGCGAGGGACTCGAGCTTGAGCTTGAGCCAGCCCGCGTCGTTGGCGCGCATGTCCATCGACAGGGTTTTTGCCAGCGCGCCGATGCCGCGAGGCTGCTCGGCGCCGTTGACCCAGACTTCGAATGCATGCGGACGGGTGGATTCGGTGCCATCGGCCTCGACGTGGCCGACGAAGACGGCAAACGTGCCGTGCGGGTGTTCGATCATGTACGTCCAGGCGGGGTTGCCGCCGGACAAGTTGGGGCGTCCAGGCCATGCCAGGCTCGAAAGCACCGGCGCGGGCACCGACTTGATTTCGATACGGCGGTTGCGGTCGTCCTGGCGGAAGTCCTGCGGCTTTTCCTTTTCGGCGGGCTTGTCGACCGAGAGGATCGAGCCGAGCACGCTGTTGGGCCGGTAGGTGGCGAGGCCCTTGAGACCCGATTTCCATGCCTTGAAGTACAGGTCCTGGAACTCGCCGTAGGGATAGTCCTCCGGAACGTTCACGGTCTTGGAAATGCTCGTGTCAACGAAAGGCGCGACAGCGGCCACCATTTCCTCATGTGCCGAAGCGGACAATTCCAGCGCCGTGACAAACCAGGGCGGAAGCTTGGAGGTGTCTCCGCCCAAGGCGCGGTAGGCGCGCCAAGCGTGGTCCTCGACCGGGAACTCCTTGAGCGTGCCGTCGGGCATGCGCTTCTTGCGCGTGTAGGTCCACGAGAACGGCGGCTCGATGCCGTTTGATGCATTGTCGGCGAAGGCGAGGCTGATGGTGCCCGTGGGGGCAATCGAAAGGAGGTGCGAGTTGCGGATCCCGTGGCGGCGGATGAGTGCCTTGATTTCATCCGGCAGGCGGGCGGAAAAGCTGGTGCCGGAGAGGTAGAGGTCCGCGTTGAACAACGGGAAGGCACCGCGTTCGCGCGCGATTTCGACCGAAGCCCTGTAGGCGTAATCGCGCATCGCCTCGGAAATCTTCGCGGCCATGGCGCGAGCCTCGGGGGTGTCATAGCGCAGGCGCAGCATGATGAGTGCGTCGCCCAGGCCCGTGAATCCGAGCCCTACGCGACGCTTTGCCATGGCTTCCTGGTGCTGCTGCTCGAGCGGCCATGCCGTGACTTCGAGCACGTTGTCGAGCATTCGGATCGATACTTCGACCACTTTGCCGAACGCGGCGAAATCGAATGAAGCCTTTTCGTCGAACGGCGATTGCACGAACTTCGTCAGGTCGATCGAACCCAGGCAGCAGCAGCCGTACGGCGGCAGTGGCTGTTCGGCGCAGGGGTTGGTGCTCTCGATCGTCTCGCAGTAGTTGAGGTTGTTGTCCCGGTTCATCCGGTCGAGGAACAGGATGCCCGGTTCCGCGTGGTCGTAGGTCGAACGCATCACCTGGTCCCACAGGTCGCGCGCGCGGACCTTGCGGTACACCCAGCTGCCGTCTGCGCGCTGGTATGCACCAGCGGCCATTTGCTCATGTCCCGGACGGGACTTGTGGGCAAGTTCGACGTCGCCATCGTGCTCAACGGCCAGCATGAACGCGTCCGTTACGCCGACGGAAATGTTGAAGTTGGTCAACTCGCCTTTGTCCTTGGCATGGATGAATTCCTCCACGTCCGGGTGGTCGCAGCGCAGCACGCCCATTTGGGCGCCTCGGCGTGCGCCCGCCGATTCGACGGTTTCGCACGAGCGGTCGAAGACGCGCATGTAGGACACCGGTCCGCTCGCACGGGACTTTGTACCTTTGACCTCCGCCCCCTTGGGGCGGATTGAAGAGAAGTCATAGCCGACGCCGCCCCCGCGACGCATGGTCTCGGCGGCCTCCTGAAGGGCCGTGTAGATTCCCGGGCGTCCATCGACGAGTTCGGAAATGGAGTCGCCTACGGGTTGCACGAAGCAGTTGATCAGCGTTGCCTGCATCTGGATGCCTGCTGCCGAATTGATCCGGCCCGCCGGGATGAATCCGTCTTCCAGCGCCTGATGGAACTTTCGTTCCCACGCCTGGCGGCGCTCTTCAGGCTCGACCTGGGCGAGGGCACGTGCAACGCGCGTCCGGACCTCGCCTATCGTGGTTTCCTGGTCCTTGGCGTACTTTTCGATGAGTACCTCGCGGCAGACTTCCTGTTCGGCCGGGGTGGCAAGCGGGATGGCGGCTGTATGGGTCATTTTGCTGTTATTTTATACAGTTAGTGGAGCGGGGAAGAGGATTCTAGGCGCTTTTTCTGCTTCATTCTCCCCCCTTTTTTCGACCCCATGCGGATTCCCCTTCCAGCCACCCTTCCGTGAAGGGCTCGTAAGAGGTTGCCCTGGTGGCAATAGGGAAAACCGAAGTGCATGCCTGCACGAGGCGCATGGTTCAGTTCGTCGGCCGGGAGGTCATCACCGAGCCAGTCGCGCCCGGCTAGGCGGCCGCAGACTGTGGCGGTTCGGCGGCGGGGGCGTTGCCGCCTTGTGCCGTTCGTGCCTCGAGCTCCTGGCGGGCTTTCTTCAGTACGTCGGCCACTTCACCATGGCCGAATCGCAGCGCCAATTCGACCGGGGTATCGCCTTCCTTCGTGGTCATCATCGGGTTTGCGCCGTTGCGCAGGAACAACTCCACCATCTGGGGGTTGCCCTTCATCGCAGCATAGGCAAGGGGCGTATAGCCGTTGTCATGGTGCAGGTTCGGGTCGAACTCCATGCTGATCACCTTCTGAGCATAGACCAGGTTGCCCTTTTCAATGGCGTAGAACATCGCGCGCACCCCCTCCGGGCTCTTGTCCTTGGTCTTCGGTTCCAGTCCGGTTGGGAGGAGCTTCACGACGTAGTTGATGAGTGAAATCCCGACCAGGACCACGAGGGCGAGAATCAGGGGCACCTTGGATACGTTGAACCGGTCGGCGATCTGCTCGGGCATGTTGGCGCCGGCAATCAGCAGGACGACGGCGAGGAAGAAGAATTTCAGGTACAGGAACAGCCCGAAGATCACCGTGCAACCAAGGGCGGCGATCAGGTAATCCGGGTTGATGCCGAATTTTTCGATCAACTCCCGCGGCAGGTTCGCCAACACCGCAGTGAGCGCAATCAGGGTCATCAGCAGCCACTCGCGTATCCGCACCCGCGCGAGCAGATCGTCCTTGTCTTTAGGCATGGGGGCTCCCCTGCTTTTTTATAATAAGTCTCCCATTCTGGGCAAGCCTTGCACCTATGGCAAGTGGCCTGTTGCAGGCGGGGTGGCCCCAAGGAGGCAAGGTAGAATCGACCCATGTCGAAGGCATTTACCCGAGAGAACGACGATGCCGAGGAGGATGAGCCGGCAGCGCCTTCTGAGCCGACAGTCAGCCGCTATTACATGACCCCGGCGGGCTATGATCGCCTGCGTGCGGAACTGAAGTCGCTGGTTGAGGTCGAGCGGCCAGAGGTGGTGCGCACCGTTTCCTGGGCGGCATCCAACGGCGACCGTTCCGAGAATGGCGACTATATCTACGGCAAGCGCCGCTTGCGCGAGATCGACCGGCGGGTCAGGTTCCTGATCCGGCGACTGGAGAATTCCGAGGTCGTGCGTTCGGCCGGCCGTGAGTCGGACCAGGTGTTTTTCGGGGCAACTGTCACGGTACGCTCAGCCGAGGGAGGGGAGCGATCGGTGACGATCGTGGGACTCGACGAGGTCGACCTGTCGCGGGGTCGAGTGTCCTGGGTGTCGCCGATCGCCAAGGCGCTGATCAAGGCCCGCGAGGGCGACGTCGTTGCTTTGCGTACGCCTGGCGGCGACGAGGCCCTTGAGATTCTGGATGTGAAGTACGTTGACCTTGACTGAATGCAGGACCAAAAAGGGGGAAGGGCAATGAGCGTGGTAAAGGAGTTCAAGGAATTCGCAATGAAAGGCAATGTCGTCGATCTCGCCGTTGGCGTGATCATCGGAGGTGCCTTTGGAAAGATCGTCTCCTCTCTGGTGGAGGACGTCGTCATGCCCCTCGTGGGCACCCTGCTGGGCGGGCTGAACTTTGTCAGCCTTACGGTCAAGATAGGGGAAGCGACGCTCAAGTACGGGAAGTTCCTGCAGACCTGCGTCGACTTCCTGATCATTGCCTGGGCGATCTTCATCGCGGTCAAGCTCATCAACCGGCTCAAACGCGAGGAACCGGCCGAGCCCGCCGCCCCGGCTGCGCCTCCCCGCCAGGAAGTCCTGCTCGAGGAAATCCGCGACTTGCTGAAGAAGTAGGGCGCTATTCCTTGAAGTCGCCGGCCTTCATGACGGCGAACTTTGCCGGGTCGATGTGCCTGCGCAGCGCGTCCCGGATCTCGGTGGGGGTGAGTGCCGCAATCTTCTTCTCGAAGTCGATGTCCCAGGAGAAGGTTCGGCCCACAAAGAGGTAGAGCGCCATTCGCCCGACCAGGTCCCTGTCCTGGGTTCGGGCATTCCGGCGGGCCTCGAGTATGGCGTTCTTGCCTGCGGAAACTTCCTCGGCAGTGAAGCCGTCGCTCAGCACGCGGGCGATTTCCTCTCGCACCGCCGTTTCGACCTTCCGTTTGTTTTGCGGGGCATAGATTGCCGACACCCCCAGGCCGGCGACTTCGTCCAACTGCGATGCCGAGAAGGACGAGTACACGCCATAGGAGAGTCCCTCCTTTTCACGGATGCGCGCGCCGAGCCGGGCTGTTCCAGTGCCGCCAAACAAGTAGTTTCCCAGGATCAGCGCAGGAAAATCGGGGTGATCGTCGCGAAGCTTCAGGTTCGCGCCGATCCGCAATACGGCATTGGCCTTGTCGGGCGTGCGAATCTCGGTGTTTGCACCCGGAACCTCGAAGTGTCTCCCCTGGATCCTTTGGTAGGGCACTGGCGATTTCCAGCTGCCGAACAGTTCTTCAACCTGTTTCATGACTGCTTCCGGGTCGAAGTCGCCGACCGCCGCAAACTCCGCACGGGTTGCACCGAAGAAGCCCGAGTAGCAGCTACGGACTTCATCCAAGGTGGTTTGCTGGAGTGCTGCAATCCGTTCTTCTATGGCGAGGGGATAGAGCCAGTGCCCTTTCGGGTACTGGGACAGGTGGCGCGACAGGCGTTCGGCTGCGAGTGCGCCCGGATCGCTGCGCTGCGCTTCGGCGCTTGTGATGGCGGCCTGCTTCATTTCTACAAATTCGGAATCGGGGAACGACGGCTCCCGAAGCACCTCGGCGACCAGGCGCAGCGTGTCTGCGAACTGCGGGCGCTGGGTGTCGATCTGCGAGCCACCGCCATCGACGGATACGATCGCGTTGAGCTTCTGGAACGCCTCCTGCAGTTGCGCGCGCGAGCGTTTCTGGGTTCCCCGCATGAGCATGCCGCCTGCCAGCGAGCACGCGGTAATGCGGTTGGTCAGGCTCGATTCGTCGCCCCAATGAAGCGTAAATTTCGCCACTACGTTGCCGCCCCGTGTCTTTTTCGGCAGGAGTGCGACGCGTATGCCGTTAGGCAGGGTACGGCGCACGGTTCGCGATTCGATGTTCGCGGGCGACGGGTCGAATACCTCGCCGGCCTCGGGCGACTTGCCTCCGCTGTAGCCGGCAAGTGCGGCGAGCAGGTCCGGGGTGGGAGGGATTTCCGCGCGTGCCGGTTGCTCCGTGGGCACGAAAGAGCCCAGCACCCGGTTGGCCGGCAAGATGTAAGCCGTGGCCATGCGCTGCACGTCCGCCGGGGTCACTTTGCGCACGCGGTCCCGATACAGGAAAAAGAGGCGCCAATCCCCGGTCGCGATGAACTCCGACAGCGTCGGCACGAGCGCCAGGGTATCGATCTGGATTTTTTCGAAGTCATTGAGCATGGCGGTTTTGGCGCGATTGACCTCTTCTGCCGTGACCGGCTCCCGTGCCACGCTTTCGAGGGTCTCAAGCAATGCGGCGCGGGCTGGTTCGAGCGGCTGGGATTTCGACAGGCTTGCGCCGAAATACATCACCCCGGGGTCATGCAGCGCACTCTCGTTTCCCCAGATCGCGGTGGCCAGGCTTTTCTGGACCAGGGCGCGGTGGAGGCGCCCGGTAGGCTGGGTTGACATGACTTGCGTCAGGATGTCTACCGCCGGATAGTCAGGATGCCCGCCGGAGGGAATTCGATACATCGCACTGACCAGCTGGGTATCGCCGGCACGCCGCAGCACCACGCTACGCTCACCGTCCTGGGTGGGCTCGGCGGTGTAGAGGCGGGGCAGGATCCGCGTCGGCCTGGGAATCGAACCGAAGTGCTTTTCGACCAGCGCGAGTGCGGTCTTGTCGTCGAACTTTCCGCCGATCTGCAGGATGGCATTGTCCGGCTGGTAGTACCGCCGGTAGAAGTCACGCAGCCGCTCGATGGGGACGTTTTCGATGTCGGAACGCGAGCCGATGACTGAATTTCCATAGTTGTGCCATGGAAAAGCGAGTTGCATCATGCGCTGGTGCAGCACGCGGCCTGAACTGTTCTCGCCGGACTCGAACTCATTGCGAACGACGGTCATCTCGCTTACGAGATCCTGCTGGCGCACCAATGCGTTCACCATCCGGTCGGCTTCGAGTCCCAGTGTCCAGTCGAGGTTATCCCGCGATGCCGAGAGCGTTTCATAGTAATTGGTCCGGTCGTAGGACGTGGTGCCGTTGTAGCGTGCCCCCCGCTTGGCCAACGCCTCCTTCGGATTCGCGTGGCGGGCCGTTCCCTTGAACAACATGTGCTCCAGCAGGTGCGCCATGCCCTTCTCGCCGTACCCCTCGTGGCGCGACCCGACGAGGTAGGTGATGTGGACCATGAACGTGTCTATAGACGTGTCTGGCACGAGCAGGACACGCAATCCGTTGTCCAGCTGGTATTCGGTCACCCCTTCGACGCTGGTGACCTTTTTCGGAGGGGCGGCGAGTGCCGATGCGAATGCAAAGGCTGCGAACATGGCCACAGCGCATCGGAAGAGGGCTCGAGTCAGGGTCATCGCGGTCGGCTCGGTGAGTGGGAGTGCATTTGATCGTCAGTTCCGGAAGAGGTTCAAATCTGCAGGCTGGCGATGGCGGCTCCGAAACTGTGCAGCGCGAGCATTCCGGCCACAATCGTGAAAAAGGTCCGGCGCAGCCGCCAGGCCACTACGATGGCCACAACACCTGCCAGCAGCCTCGCATTGAGCAGTGAAGCGTCAATCGCCCCGGACTTTACCAGCAACTCAGGGGCATAGATGGCAGTAAGGACTGCGGCAGGGACGTAGCGCAGGGCGCGACGCAACAGCGGGGGCAGGTGCAGGTGGTCCGGAAGCAGCAGGAACGAGGACCTGAGCAGCAAGGTGATCAGACCCATGCCAAGCATGGCAACCCAGATCGAGAGGAGGCTCATTTTGTCCGTCTTTCGGCCAGCAGGCCTGCGCTGATGCCGGCTACAGCGGCCAGAACGAGGCCGATTCGAAGTGGCAGGGGGTGGGCGAGTACCACGGTTGTCCCGGCAGCGAGTGCGGCGGCGACCATGGCGCGGTCACGCAGGAGTGGGACCGACAGCGCTATGAAGGCGAGCGGTGCGGCGAATTCCAACTGCCAGTCGCGGGGAACTGATGCTCCCGCGATGACGCCGAGGATGGTCGCGCCCTGCCAGGTGAGCCACACGGGCAGGGAAACGCCCAGACAATACCAATGCTTGTCCGTTGCCTCCGGGTGCTGCGTATAGCGGGTAATGCACAGGGCGTAGGCGTTATCCGCGAGCAGGTAGCCCAGCCCCAGCCGCCAGCGCAAGGGCAGGCCCGCCAGGTGTGTGCGCATCGATGCGCTGTACATGACAAAGCGCAGGTTGATGAAGAAGACGGTCACGAAAATCACGCCCAAGGGGGCGGCGGCACCCAGCAACTGGGTGGCGGCAAGCTGGGAAGCACCGGCAAAAACGATCACCGACATGAGGATCGCCTCGAGCGGCGGAATGCCGCCGGCGGCCATGGCCACCCCAGTCACCACCCCGAATGGGAAGATCCCGAGCAGTACCGGCAGGGAGGCGCGCAATCCGGCGCCGAATTCGATGCGTTGGTGGGTAGTCACTGGTGGCGGGATTTTAACGGGTAAACCCCTTGAAATCGCCATTTGCCGCCCCAAACTCGTTGGGAACAATTACGTCCGTACCCACCACAGAAGGGCAATCACGATGACGCAGACCGCAACCGGGGACAACGGGGCCAGGCAGACGCTGGGATTCCAGGCCGAGGTGAAGCAGCTCCTGAAGCTGATGATCCACTCGCTGTACAGCAACAAGGAGATCTTCCTGCGGGAGTTGGTATCCAACGCCTCGGACGCTGCAGACAAGCTTCGCTTTGAAGCGCTGGCCGACAATACGCTGTACGAAGCCGACCCGGACCTGAAGATCCGGGTCACGGTGGACAAGGATGCTCGCACCATCACCATTGCCGACAACGGGATCGGGATGTCCCGCGACGAGGTAATAGCCAATATCGGCACGATCGCCCGGTCCGGGACGCGCGAGTTCCTGGATCGGCTGACCGGCGACCAGAAGAAGGATGCCAACCTGATCGGGCAGTTCGGCGTCGGGTTCTATTCGTCCTTCATCGTTGCGGACAAGGTAACCCTCACGACGCGTCGCGCGGGCCTGCCGCCCGAAGCCGCGGTGCGGTGGGAGTCCGATGGCGGCGGGGAATACGCGCTTGAGACGGTTACCCGGGCGGAGCGCGGCACGGAGATCGTCATGCACCTGCGCGAGGGGGAGGACGACCTGCTCGAGGCCTGGAAGGTCAAGGCCACCGTCCGCAAGTATTCGGACCACATCAGCCTGCCTATCCTGCTCGCCGGGGAGGATGCGCCGATCAACCAGGCCAGTGCTCTCTGGGCACGCAACAAGTCTGAAGTGACGGAGGAGCAGTACAAGGAGTTCTATGGGCACGTTGCGCACGATCCGGAGCCGCCCCTTGCCTGGACCCACGGTCGAGTGGAGGGCAGGCAGGAATACACACAGCTGCTGTACATCCCTGCTCGCGCCCCGTTTGACTTGTTTGATCGCCAGAATCGGCGTGGGGTCAAACTCTATGTTCGCCGCGTATTCATCATGGAGGATGCCGAGCACCTGATGCCGGGCTACCTCCGATTCGTGCGCGGAGTAATCGATTCGAACGATCTGCCCCTCAACGTTTCGCGCGAAATCCTCCAGGAGAGCAGGGACGTCGAGTCGATCCGGGCCGGTGCAACGCGCCGGGTCCTTGCGCTGCTTGAAGAGCTGGCCGAAAACCAGGGGGAAAAGTACGCGACCTTCTGGAAGGAGTTCGGGCGCGTGCTCAAGGAAGGTCTCGGGGAGGATTTCGCCAATCGCGAGCGGGTGGCCAAGCTGCTGCGCTTCGCATCCACGAAGGCCGACACCCAAGAAGAATCGGTATCGCTTGCGGAATATGTGGCGCGCATGCAGCCGGGGCAGGACAAGATCTACTTCGTGACTGCAGAGAGCTTCAGTGCGGCACGTTCGAGCCCGCACCTTGAGGTTTTCCGCAAGAAGGGTATCGAGGTCTTGTTGATGCACGATCGCGTTGACGAGTGGCTGGTCGGCAACCTGCCCGAGTTCGACGGCAAGGCACTGGCATCGGTTGCGCGCGGTGGGCTCGACCTCGGCGACGAGGCAGAGAAGAAGGAGGCGGAGGAAAAGGGCAAGGAGTTCGGCGAATTGACCGGCAGGATCAAGGCCGCCCTCGGGGAACGTGTGAAGGACGTGAGGGTCACAATGCGCCTGACCGAATCACCGGCGTGCCTCGTCGCCGACGAACACGACATTGGTGGCAACCTTGCCCGGATTCTTCGGGCTGCGGGCCAGAAGACTCCGGACTCGCCCCCGATCCTCGAGGTCAATCCGTCCCATCCGATCGTGCTCCGGCTGAAGCACGAGGACAAGCGCTTCGACGATTGGGCGGCGCTCCTGTTCGAGCAGGCCCTTCTTGCGGAGGGCGGGGAGTTGGAGGATCCCGCGGGTTTCGTGAAGCGCCTCAACGGATTGCTGATGGAGCTCTCCGCGTGAGGCGCTAAGGCGGGGTGATCAGGTCTTCGGCGCAGGCGCAGCCGGGCCTTTTTCCTTTTCGTGCTTCTCGTGCATTTCATGGCGCTTTTCCATGCGCTGCTTGGCGTGCGACTCACAGTTGGCGCGGTCGGGCGCCTTGGCGCACATCGTCTGCGCCATGCACTTGCCACGCTCCGGTCCTTCCTTCCCTTTGCAGGCTTCGCGCGCCTCCTTCATATTGCCGCGCATCTTTTCGCGCATTTCCTTGCGCTGGGCTTCACATTTGGCCGGGTCGGACTCCTGGGCGCAGGGGGGCATCCTGCCCTCGTGCCCGGCTTTGGGGCCGTCCGATCGCGATGGGGCTGGTTGTGCCTGGGCGAAAAGGGAGGTGCTTGCGGCGAGAATCAGACTGCCTAGTAGCATGCGTGCGTTCATTGGGGTCTCCAGGTGGATGGACAGCAAGTTGAAGGCTAGGGGGGCAAGGCCATTCACGCTGTAAGGTTTTGTATCCGCGTGTAACAAAGAAAAGGGGGCGCCGGAGCGCCCCCTTTTACCCAGAACGAATGGCGGAATCAGCCCAGCTGCTTCAGCATCGTGTCCGCATCGCTGACCTCGAACTTGCCCGGGCCTTCGACGTTGAGGCTCTTCACTACGCCGTCTTCCACAAGCATTGAGTAGCGCTGCGAGCGAACACCCATCCCGCGCGCCGTCAGGTCGAGCTCCAAGCCCAGTGCCTTGGTCCAGAGTGCCGAGCCGTCACCCAGCATGCGGACCTTGCCGATCGCCTTCTGGTCGCGACCCCAGGCGGCCATGACGAAGCCGTCATTGGTGGCTACGCACCATACCTCGTCGACCTTCTTTTCCTTGAGCTTGTCGATGCTTGAGACGTATCCAGGCACGTGCTTGGCGGAGCAGGTCGGCGTGAATGCGCCAGGCAGCGCAAAAATCACGACTTTCTTGCCCTTGGTGGCTTCGGCTACGTTGACGTCCTTGGGGGGCAGCGGGCAGGCCGCGTCGAATTCGATGGATTCGGACAGCTTGCCGTCCGGCAGCCGGTCGCCGACTTTGATGGTCATCTGGTTCTCCTTGGGAGGGTGGAAAAACGAGCCGGGATAATACCTCAGGCGGCGGTCGCGTTGAGTCCCTACAGGCAGCGCTGCTATAGTCACACGATTCCCAGCGGAGCCACCTGATGGCAGCAGTCAAACCCACGATTGTCGAGCACCGACTCAGCCTTGCGGAGGTGCTTGACTGGCTGGTAGAGGATGGCCTGGTGGCAGGTGAGGTGGCCGACCAGCTCAAGAAGGAGCGCAGGTACTACAAAGGGTCCTCGCATCCGCTCCTGATGATCGCAGACCAGAAGTGGAAGAGCCTGCAGGCGCCGCACAGGCTGCATTCGGTCGAATCCCTCACTGAGTGGATGGCCCGGCGGGTCGGCCTTGAGTACATGCACATCGATCCGCTGAAAATAGATTTTTCGGCGGTGACCGAAGTGATGTCCTCGGCCTACGCGACCCGCTTCCATGTCCTGCCGGTGAGCGTGAACACGAAGGAGGCGGTAATCGCCACCGCCGAGCCTTACATGCGCGACTGGGAACGCGAGCTCGCCAAGATCCTCAAGCTCGAAGTCCGGCGAGTGATCGCCAATCCCGTGGATATCGACCGCTACCAGGTCGAGTTCTACAACCTGGCCAAGTCGATCAAGGGGGCGAACAAGTCCGGAGCCACTGCATCGGGACTTGGCAACTTCGAGCAACTCGTCGAGCTTGGCGCGGCCAACAAGCAATTCGACGCAAACGACGCCCATATTGTCCGGATCGTGGACTGGCTCTGGCAGTACGCTTTTGAGCAAAGGGCGAGCGACATACACATCGAGCCGCGCCGGGAACTGGGCATCGTGCGATTCCGGATCGACGGAGTGCTGCATCAGGTGTACCAGATTCCAGCGGTCGTGCAGGCTGCGATGACCAGCCGCATCAAGATCCTGGGCCGCATGGATGTTGTCGAGAAGCGCAGGCCGCAGGACGGGCGCATCAAGACGCGCACGCTCGATGGCCAGGAAATTGAATTGCGCTTGTCCACACTGCCGACGGCATTCGGGGAGAAGCTTGTAATGCGCATTTTCGACCCGGAAGTGCTGGTGCGCGATTTTGCGGAGCTGGGCTTTTCCGTGGAAGACCACGGCCGCTGGAAGCAGATGACCGAACGGCCGAACGGCATCGTCCTTGTCACGGGGCCTACGGGCTCCGGAAAGACCACTACGCTGTACTCGACGCTGAAGACGCTCGCCACGCCGGAGGTGAACGTCTGCACCGTGGAAGATCCGATCGAAATGGTCGAGGGCACCTTCAATCAGATGCAGGTCCTGCAGAACATCGACCTGGGGTTTGCCGAGGGCCTGAGGGCACTGATGCGGCAGGACCCCGACATCATCATGGTAGGTGAGATCCGCGACCTCGAAACGGCCGAAATGGCGGTCCAGGCGGCATTGACCGGCCACTTGGTCCTCTCCACGCTGCACACGAACGACGCCCCCACGGCGGTGACCCGGTTGCTCGAACTCGGTGTGGCGCCGTACCTGCTGGTGGCAACCATCAACGGGGTGATGGCGCAACGCCTCGTGCGCATCCTGTGTCCCGCCTGCAAGCAGAAGGTCGACCTCAACCGTGTGGAGGACGTCGCGGCCTGGGATGGGCTGGTGTCGCCCTGGAAGACCAATCGACCCGCCGCGATTTACAAGCCGGTCGGTTGCCTCGAGTGCCGGATGACGGGGTTCCTCGGCCGGGTCGGTATCTATGAGGTGCTTACCTGCTCGCCGGAAATCAAGGAACTCATTTCCGAAGGTGGCAACGAAGCGAAGATCCGCCAGCTCGCATTGAAGGAGGGAATGCGGCCCCTGCGGTTGAGCGGCGCCCTCAAGGTGGCGGCCGGGCTGACGACCATCGAGGAGGTCGCCAAAGTCGCGCCGCCTTCGCGCGATGCACTGCGTCCCGCGGAGTCCGCGAAGGCATGAGGGCACTGCAAGCGCTCGTGTTTCGCGTGCAGCGCTTTGGACTGCGGCGTTCGGCGGCTGTCTATCTGGTGATTGTCGTCGGGCTGGTGCTGGCGAGCGAGTTCGCGATCGATCAGATAGTCGTGCAAGGGGGCGACCGCCCCGGCTTTGCGGTCGTCAACGCACTTGCCATCGCGGCGTTGGTCGGGGTTTTCGTGTTCTTCCTGTTCCAGGGGGCAGTCGAGGACCGGGAGCAGGCGAGCGTCGCACTGGCAAACAGCGAGGAGCGCTTCCGAAGCCTGACGACACTCTCCGCGGACTGGTTCTGGGAGAGCGACTCAGAGCACAGGATCAGCTGGATTGCCGGGGGGCAGTCGATGCTCAAGCTGTTTGGGTCCGAGCTCGCCTATGGGCGACGCGTCTGGGAAATCCCGGGCATTGACGTGCCTGAGGACGCCTTGGCGGCGCATCTGGTCGCCCTTCAGGCTCAGCGGCCATTCCACGAGTTTGAACTCTGCCGGCCGGGTCGAGCAGGGGCGACCGAGCACCACAGGATTTCCGGTGAGCCGCGTTTCGACCCGGAGGGTCTTTTTCTGGGCTATCGCGGTGTGGGTCGCGACGTCACGGAGGACAAGCGGGCAGCGACTGCACTGTCCTCTGCCAAGGACCGCCTCGAGCTCGCGTTGCACTCGGGGGCCCTCGCGATTTGGGATGCCGACCTGGCCTCCGGCCGCATATTCCTGAGCGAAGGTTGGGCGCAGTTCCTCGGTGAGTCGGTCGGCGAGCAATGGTTGCAGTTGTCGGATATGGCGGAGTATGTGCATGCGCTGGACAAGGATGCTGTCCTGCAGGCCTCGCGTAGCGCCCTCAAGGGCGAGGCGCCCTCGTTCGAAGCCGAGATCCGTGTTCGCATGGGGTCGGGAGGCTGGAAGTGGGCCATGGCCTCTGGCAGGGTAGTGGAACGGAATGCGGCCGGGTGGGCACTGCGAGTGGCGGGTACTATTGGGCTGCTGCCGGTTTCGTGGACATTTTGTTAAGGTGTCCAATGAAACTGGAGGTGGGTCATGGTTACGAGAAGGCGGTTCGGCCAGGAGTTCAAGCCTGAAGCAGTCCAACTGGTCAAGGGACGCGGCGTTTCTGTAGCGCAGGCGGCACGCGACCTTGGGGTACACGAGAACGTGCTGCGCAAATGGGTCAAGCAGTTGCCGGCAGAGGCGCAAGGCGGTCTGGCGGGCACGGGCCCGATTGCAG